>NZ_SLYS01000006.1:0-317781 GCF_004341115.1 Pseudomonas sp. JUb52 | reverse complement strand
CTTGAATTCAGGACTGTATTTCTTGCGCTTCATGAACACTCCTTCAGCTCGGTATGAGCTTACTCGAAAGTGTCCGTGCTAACGGGGTAGAACCCGGTTGTTTGCCGGGTCTTTGAGCCCCAGCAACGTATCGTTCCATTGTGGCCAGCGAGTGGCCTCGGCCCAGCCGTTGCCCTCGATCATGATGGGGCGAACCGAATCGATGGATCGAACCCCGTCGATACCGTACTGCGCCGCAGTGGCCCATTGAGCCACCGCATCATGGGGCTCGTTCATGATGTCGTAGGCGTACAGCGACGACTGGGTGCTCCAGCGTTGAGCGACGCGAACGAGCACATCCTTGTAGTGCATATAGGACACGTTGCCTGTGCCTATCACTACACCGCGATAGCGCATGTAGTTATGCAGGTCCAGGATGATCTTGATGTCGTACTTTTGCGCGTAGTTGAAGGTGCGATCGATCAGAGCCGCATAGGTAGGGTCCAGTGGGCCGCCTAGCACGGGTTGTAGCCGTTCCCAGAGAATGGGGAAGCGAATCAGCTTGACCTCTCGGCCGCTCCACTGACTGAAATAGCTTTCTGTAGGAAAAATGTAATGCGTGCCGTTCACTCCGGGCAGGACCTGCGAGGCAAACCCGGCTCCCGATAGGTTCAGTCCCAGCAGGCTGACCCGCTCCGCCCGTGCAGGGCCGGCCATGAAGGCTGACAGCATGGCTAAGATCAGGGCTGTCCTGAGCCGGAAGATGTTCGAGCAGAAGAAAGAAGATGCCATGAGAGATCGCCCGGGTATCGTCTCGGCGGTACGCGGATTGCCGAGCCGGTTGGCAGTGGAGATAGCATTCCCCTGCGGAGCCGTACCGCGTGACCAGGCATCCCCGGGGAGCCTAGGCGTATCTGACGTTAGATCGAACTTCTTTAATCCGAGGCGATGAGCGGTTACTGCCGGCACGAGGAGGGGGCGAGGCGGGAGGTCGGAAACGCTGGGCTGGGACGACGCAGAAAAAAGCTACTTAAGCTGAAACCCTTCGCAAAACGCGATAGTCAGAGGTCGCTGGATTTTGAAACCGTGGTGTTTGGGCCCCTTGGCCCCAGCGCTGGGTTAACATACGGCGCGCTAAAACTCCTACCGGGCCAGACGGTTTCATGGCACTGCGCCACCTTTTTGTAGGTCCGCGTTGGATTCTCTGTACCAATGGACACCTGCTGCCGCGACCAGCACAGCAGACCTCTGGCTCAGAGAAGGTAGGGAGCAGCGGCTCACGAGAGTCCTGCCGACACGTTATGCCGTAGTGTGATCGGCGCTGCGCTCTGTAATTCGAAGGAAAGACCATGCTATCGATGTTGTTGAGCCTGTGGAGATACCGGGGATTCGTTCTCTCCTCCATTCGCAACGAGTTCTCGACACGCTTCGCCCGTAGTCGCCTAGGTGGGCTGTGGATGATCATCAATCCGCTGGCTCAGGTTGCCATCTATGCACTGATCCTTTCCAACGTCTTGGCGACCAAACTGCCTGGGATCAACAACAGCTACGCCTATGCGCTCTACCTGATGGCCGGCATGTTGGGTTGGAGTCTTTTCTCTGAAGTCATCAACCGCTGCCTGACCCTGTTTGTCGATCAGGGCAACCTGTTGAAGAAGATGAGTTTTCCTCGGATCACCCTGCCTGTGATCGTGATGGGATCAAGCCTGCTCAACTACGTACTGCTCTTCGGTGCGTTGCTGGTGGTGTTCGCCTTTTTCGGCAAATTTCCTGATCTGCTCATGTTGTGGCTCATACCTCTGACCCTTGCCATCTTGGCGCTTGCTGTCGGAATCGGTCTGATTCTTGGCGTGCTCAACGTGTTCGTTCGTGATGTCGGCCAGGTCGTGCCCATCGTGCTCCAGGTGTGGTTCTGGTTCACCCCAATCGTCTATCCCGCCAACATCATTCCTGAGTATCTCAAGGGCTTCATGGGTAACAATCCCTTGTTTCCTATCATCACGGGTTATCATGACGTATTGGTTTACGCGCGCGCGCCCGATCTGCTGCAGATCTATCCCTCCTGCTTGATCGCTTGCGGCCTCCTCCTGCTTGGCCTACTGATGTTTCGTCGCGCGGCGCCGGAAATGGCGGATGTACTATGAGCTTGCTCAATGTTTCCGGCCTCGGAAAATCCTATCGTTCCTACCGCTCTGAGTGGCTCCGCTTCGCGCGCTGGCTCTACCTTCCGATCAAGCCAAGTGCCGAGAAGTGGATCATTCGGCACATCAATTTCTCGATAGAGCCTGGTGAGGCTATCGGAATCGTCGGACAGAACGGTGCCGGCAAGTCCACGCTGCTCAAGATGATCACCGGTACGCTTCAACCCAGTGAGGGGACGGTGACATGTCGTGGGCGAATTGCGGCCATTCTCGAACTGGGTATGGGCTTCAACCCCGAGCTGACTGGCCGGCAGAACGCCTACCATGCGGCCGGCCTAATGGGGTTCAGCAAGGAGCAGATTGATTCAGTTATCGACTGGATTGATAACTTTGCCGAAATTGGATCCTATTTCGATGAGCCCGTCCGTACCTATTCGAGCGGTATGCAGATGCGAGTGGCCTTCGCCGTGGCCACTGCCTTTAGGCCGGAAATCCTCATCATCGACGAGGCCTTGTCAGTCGGCGACGGCTATTTCCAGCACAAGAGTTTCGACCGCATCCGCGAATTTCAGCAACAAGGCACCACACTGCTGATTGTCTCTCACGATCGGAGTGCGATTCAGGCTCTATGCAGCCGTGCCGTTTTGCTCGACAAGGGGACCATCATCAAGGATGGGAATCCTGAAGAAGTAATGGATTTCTATAACGCGCTGATTGCCGAAAAGGAAGATACCAGCGTCACCGTGCAACACCTCGACAATGGCCGGGTACAGACGCGCTCTGGCAGTGGCGAGGCTAGCATCCTTGCAGTCGATGTCTTCAATTCCGCCGAGCAGCCGGCGGAATTCATCCGGGTAGGCGAGATCGCTTCATTGCGCATCAAGGTAGGGGTCTCGGTAGCTCTCCCCGAGTTGGTGGTGGGCTACATGATCAAGGATCGTCTCGGGCAATCCGTCTATGGCACCAATACCCATCACCTGGGCTGCAAACTCGAAGCGCTCGAAGCGGATACCGAGATCGAGTATCGCTTCACCTTTGCAATGAATCTCGGGGTTGGCTCCTATTCGATTGCCGTTGCTCTACATACAGCCGATACCCATCTGGCGCAAAACTACGAGTGGCGCGATTTGGCTGCGGTGTTCAACGTCGTCAATATGGACCGCGAGGAATTCGTCGGGCTGACCTGGATGCCACCTGAAGTGGAGCTCGTGCGATGAGCGGAAATTTTTACCGTGCTTTCGAAGATCGACATCGCGGCTCTCGTGCGCTGATCAAGCAACGCCTTCGCGTCTATGAACCCTTTCTACAGGCGCTCAAGGAAGCCGATGAAGCCAGTCCGGCACTCGACATTGGCTGTGGTCGTGGCGAGTGGCTTGAACTGCTGATCGAGCAGGGCTTCCAGGCCCAGGGGGTCGACCTCGACGACGGTATGCTCCAGGCCTGTCGCGACAGAGGACTTCCAGCGGTTCAGGGCGATGCCCTGAGTGCATTGCAAGCGCTGCCGGCGGAGAGTCAGATCCTCATTTCTGGTTTTCACATTGTCGAGCACATACCCTTCTCGGTACTTCAAGAGCTGGTAAGTGAAGCGCTGCGCGTCCTCAAGCCTGGAGGGCTGCTGATTCTTGAGACGCCGAATGCGGAAAATCTGGTAGTGGGGACCAACAGCTTCTATCTCGACCCTACCCACGAGCGCCCGCTTCCTCATCAATTGCTCGAGTTTCTTGTCGAATACAGTGGCTTCGCTCGCCAGAAAATACTGCGCTTGCAGGAAGCTCCTCAAGTGAGAGAGACGGACCAACTGCAGTTGCTGGATGTCCTGGGTGGATCCAGCCCTGACTATGCGGTGGTGGCGCAGAAGCACGCTGACAATAACCGCTATGAGGTCCTGACGTCGGCTTTCAATAAGGATTTTGGGGTTTCCCTCGGGACGTTGGCACAGCGCTACGAGCAGCAACTTCAACATCGCTTTTGGGAAAGCCGAACTGAGCTGCAGGCCGTACGTAGCGAGATCCACGCCCTTAGTCAGCAGTTGCATGACGCCAGTCGTTGGTCGAGCATCTTTGCTGAGCCGGTGGCCTTGCTCAGTCGTGAGCTCGAGGCCGTGCAAAGCGCCCGGCAGCAAGCGCACCGCGAGCTGGAATCCCTACGACACGAGCTACAGGCTGCTCATCAAAGTGCTCACTACTGGCACACTCAGGCCGATACGCTGCGAGGGCAAAATAGCGCTTTGCTGAGCAGCACGTCCTGGCGACTGACCGCACCTCTTCGAGCGGTTGCGTCGCGCGTAGGGCAAGGGCGCCGAGGCGTTCGGCCTAATCCAGTAGCTCTGGCACGACGGGTCCTCAAACTCGGTATCCGGCCGCTGCTCAAATATCCGTGGTGCGTACGGCGGTTGAATATTCTTGTTGCTCGTTATCCAGGCCTCGCTAAGCGGATGCGTGAGGATCGGCAGGCTGTTGTGGTAGAACGCACCGCCACCGCGCCGCATCAGAGCATGCCGATTGATGCCGCAGAACTGTCAGCGCGCTCGAAGAAGCTCTACGCCGCTTTCGTTAAACAGGATATGGAGAATCGTCCCTGATGCGCATCGTTATTGATCTGCAGGGTGCGCAGGCTGAAAATCGCAAACGGGGAATAGGTCGCTACTCGTTGTCTCTGGCCAAGGCCATCGTGGCCCAGCGTGGAGAAGCCGAGGTACTTATCGTCCTGTCGGACGCTTTTCCAGACACCATCGAACCCCTGCGCGCCGAATTCGCTGGCCTGCTCCTACCGGAGCAGATCAAGGTCTGGAGCTGTCCGCCTCAAACGCGTCAGCTCGGTTCGGCGAATTCCTGGGATCGAGAAGCGGCCGAGCTGCTGCGAGAGGCTTTCATCGCCAATCTCAATCCCAGCGTTGTTTTGGTCTGCAGCTTGTTCGAAGGTCTGGTGGACGAGGCGGTAACCAGCATCGGCCGACTATCGCAAAGGGTTCCCACCGCGATGGTCCTCTACGATCTCATTCCGATCATCTACCGCGATCTCTACCTGAAAGAGTGGGCGGTGGACAGGTGGTATGAGAACAAGCTCGGACACCTGCGCCGGGCTGACCTGCTGCTGGCCATTTCCCACTCTTCTGGCAACGAAGCCCAAACTTACTTGGGGCTGCCTGCCGAGCGTATCGTGACGATCTCCACGGCCGCCGATAGCCATTTTCAGGAGAGGGTGATACCCGAGCAGGAACGCGCTGAGTTGCAGGCTCGAATCGGGCTGACCGGTGACTTCGTGCTCTATACCGGCGGCATTGATCACCGCAAGAACATCGAAGGTCTGATCCGTGGCTATAGTCTGCTGTCACCGAAGTTGCGTCAGTCCCTTCAGCTTGCGATTGTCTGCTCTGTTCAACCCGCGGAGCGTGAGCGCCTTGAGGCATTAGTCCGTAGCCAGGGACTCAAGCCCCATGAGGTCGTCTTTACCGGCTTCGTTTCTGAAGACGACCTGTTGCGGCTCTATAACAGCTGCAAGGTATTCGTTTTTCCGTCTTGGCACGAAGGCTTTGGGCTGCCCGCCCTAGAGGCAATGAATTGTGGTCGGGCGGTAATCGCTTCAAACAGTTCAAGCCTGCCAGAGGTCATCGGTAACGAGGCCGCTTTGTTCGATCCGCGTAGCGACGAAGCCCTCGCCGATAAGCTCGGCCAGGTTCTGACTGATGAGGTATTTCGGGCGCAATTGCAAACTCATGCTCGCCAGCAGTCGCGTCGCTTCTCCTGGCAGCATTGTGCCGAACAGACGCTAACTGCTTTACACGCACTGGTGGCGCAGGGCAAACCCAGCCGGACCAAGACGCGCCCTCGACTAGCCTACGTTTCACCCTTGCCGCCGCTTCGTAGCGGTATCAGCGACTATAGCGCCGAGCTGCTGCCCGAACTGTGTCGTTACTATGAGGTGGATGTGATCGCCGCACAGGATGAAGTGACGTCAGCCTGTATCGCCGGTAATTGCGCCGTGCGCGATGTCTCCTGGTTTAGATGCAATGCAGACCGCTACGATCGCGTCCTCTATCATTTTGGCAACTCTGTATTTCATGAGCACATGTTTGCGCTGCTGGAAGAAATACCGGGCACAGTGGTGCTCCATGACTTCTTTCTTTCCGGCATTCTTGCGCACCTGGAGTGCCAGGGCTTGCAGCAAGGCGTCTGGGTAAATGCGCTTTATGAAAGCCATGGCTACGCCGCTGTCATCGAGCGTCTGCAGGCTGAAGATACGGCTGACATCGTTTGGAAGTACCCCTGCAACTATCCTGTGATCGCCAACGCCGAAGGCGTGATCGTCCATTCACAGAGCTCGCAACGAATGGCCGATGCCTGGTACGGCAGTACCGTTGCGCAGGACTGGGCCTGCATTCCACTCCTACGTGTGCCCGATCTGCAGCTGAAACAGGACCGGGCGCTGATCCGCAAGAAACTAGGGCTTAAAAGCAGCGACTTCGTGGTTTGCAGCTTTGGTTTGCTTGGCCCCAGCAAGATGAACGACCGCCTGCTGAGCGCCTGGCTGCAATCGCCCCTTGCCCAAGACGACAACAACGTTCTGATTTTTGTGGGTGAAAATGACCAAGGCATCTATGGCGAAAAAATCCAGCGTGAGATTGCTGCCAGTGGTCGCAAGCGTCATATCCGTATCACAGGCTGGACCGACGCCGAGGCGTTTGGTGATTATCTAGCTATCGCCGACGTCGGTGTTCAGCTACGCACTCGGTCACGAGGCGAGACGTCAGCTGCGGTGCTGGACTGCATGAAGTATGGTTTGCCCACCATTGTGAATGCCAATGGCAGCATGGCGGACTTACCGGCGGGCAGTGTTCTGATGCTGGACGATCAGTTCGCCGACGTTGACCTGGTACGTGCCTTGGAGCAGCTGCACCGTGATGCCGGATTGCGGCATGAGCTCGGTAAGCGTGCTCGCTCTACTATCCTTACCCAGCATGCGCCGCGCCTATGTGCTGAGCAGTATCACAAGGCAATCGAGGCCTTTTACGACAAGGCGAGTATCGGTGCGCCGGCGTTGGTTCGCCGCATCATGGCCGCTGGGGCTGAGCAGGTAGAAGGCGCCAGCTATCGCCAGCTCGCCCGAGCACTGGATCTTTCCCTGCCGCCGCCCTGTCATCAGCGGCAGATCCTGGTGGATGTCTCAGAGTTGGTGCAGCGCGATGCCCGCAGCGGTATCCAGCGTGTCGTACGCAGCGTACTCCGCGAATGGTTGGAAAAGCCAGTTGAAGGCTATCGCATCGAGCCCGTTTACGCGGTCGCCGGTACCGCAGGCTACCGCTATGCGCGGCGATTTGCGCTGGAATTCCTCGGTTGTCAACCGGTCCTGCAAGACGAGCCCGTCACCTTCCGGGCGGGTGACATTTTCTTTGCATTGGATCTGCAGCCCGCTGTGGTGGCTGAACAGGCCGACCAGCTCAGACAAATGAAGTTGATGGGAGTCAGGACCTATTTCCTGATCTACGACCTCATTCCCGTTCTACATCCACAGTACTTTCCGGAGGGCGCTCAGCCATTGTTTGATCGCTGGTTCTCGACGGTCATACAGGCTGATGGTGCTGTCTGTATTTCGCAGGCGACGGCTGATGCAGTTCGAATGCTCGTACAGCAGCGTCGTCCAAACGCAGCCTTCGCGCTTCGGGTATCGCATATCGGCGCCGACATCGAGGCGTCGTTGCCCACCATCGGTCTACCGGATGAGGCTAATGCTGTGCTGAACCGGCTGACGGATAGTCCCAGCTTCCTGATGGTTGGTACCATTGAGCCGCGTAAAGGTCACCGGCACGTACTGGATGCCTTCGAGCAGCTCTGGCAGCAAGGTGAGAAGGTCAACCTGGTTATCGTCGGCAAGCAGGGATGGTTGGTGGAAGACGTCGTAGCACGGCTGACAGACCATCCTCAAGCCAATCAGCGTTTGTTCTGGCTACAAGGGATCAGCGACGAGTACCTGGAGCGCCTCTATGGCGTCAGTGTGTGTCTGATCGCCGCCTCTTACGAGGAAGGCTTTGGTCTGCCACTGATTGAGGCCGCGCAGAAGGGTCTGCCAGTGCTTGCCCGCGATATCCCGATTTTTCGCGAGGTCGCCAAGGACAGTGCCTACTATTTTGCTGTCGCAGATGGCCCCGGTTTGGCTGCTGACATTCAGGCTTGGCTTGCGCTTTATCGTGCAGGCACGCATCCGGACTCCCGCACCATGCCTTGGCTGACCTGGGCTGAAAGCGCGCGTACTACCCAAGAACTCATCATCGACATGTCTACGGAAAGCCGTGCGACATAATTACGGTCCGGCGGCTGGCAGTGCAGCCCAAGGGTCCAACGGAGAACGAAGAACCTCATGAAAGCTATCATCACCGGAATCACGGGTCAGGACGGCGCCTACCTGGCCCAACTGCTGCTGGAGAAAGGCTATACTGTCTACGGTACCTATCGCCGTACCAGCTCGGTCAACTTTTGGCGCATCGAAGAAGTAGGTGTCGCCGGCCATCCCAATCTGCACCTGGTCGAGTACGACCTGACCGATCTGTCCGCTAGCATCCGTCTGCTGCAGACCACCGAGGCGACCGAGGTGTACAACCTCGCTGCCCAGAGCTTCGTGGGCGTTTCCTTCGACCAGCCGGTAACCACCGCTGAAATCACCGGTGTCGGTCCGGTGAACCTGCTCGAAGCCATCCGCATCGTCAATCCGAAGATCCGCTTCTACCAGGCATCCACTTCGGAGATGTTCGGTAAGGTCCAGGCGATTCCGCAGATCGAGAGCACGCCTTTCTATCCGCGTAGCCCCTACGGCGTGGCCAAGCTCTATGCCCACTGGATGACCATCAACTACCGCGAGTCCTACGGCATCTTCGGCACCAGCGGCATTCTCTTCAACCACGAATCCCCGCTGCGCGGCCGCGAGTTCGTGACCCGCAAGATCACCGACAGCATCGCCAAGATCAAGCTGGGCAAGCTGGACGTGCTGGAGCTGGGCAACCTCGACGCCAAGCGCGACTGGGGCTTCGCCAAGGAATACGTCGAGGGCATGTGGCGCATGCTGCAGGCCGACAAGCCGGACACCTATGTACTGGCCACCAACCGCACCGAGACCGTGCGTGACTTCGTCAGCCTGGCGGCCAAGGCCGTGGATATCCAGCTGGAGTGGAAGGGCGAAGCGGACAAGGAAGAAGGCTACTGCACCCGTAGCGGCAAGAAGGTCGTGGCCGTGAATCCGAAATTCCACCGTCCCGCTGAAGTGGATCTGCTGATCGGCGATCCCGAGAAGGCCAAGCGCGAGCTGGGTTGGGAGCCCAAGACCACCCTGGAGCAGCTCTGCCAGATGATGGTCGAGGCTGACCTGCGTCGCAACGAACAAGGCTTCTCGTTCTAACTAAGGGGATAGGCATGCCAACCGCTCTGGTTACAGGCGCATCGGGCTTCACGGGACGCTATCTGATCCAGGCGCTCAAGGCGCGGGGATTCAAGGTAGTCGGATTCGGTAGTGGTACTACCGATGCGGATGTCACCCTGGCATGCGATCTCACCGACAAGGCAGCGGTCGTCGCTGCCGTAGCTCAGGTGCAACCGGACTGGGTCATCCATCTGGCGGCGCTGGCCTTTGTCGGGCATGCCGACCAGGAAGCCTTTTACCGGGTGAACCTGTTCGGCACCCTGAATTTGCTCGAGGCGCTGGGCACTCTCGCGCGTCAACCTCAGCGGGTGCTGATTGCCAGTAGCGCCAACATCTATGGGACTCCGGGCATCGAAGTGATCGACGAGTCCGTCTGTCCGGCGCCGGTCAATCACTACGCCTGCAGCAAGCTGGCCATGGAGCATATGGTCGCTACCTGGTACGCCCGTCTGCCCATCGTCGTCACTCGGCCCTTCAACTACACCGGGCCAGGCCAGGACGAGCGCTTTCTCATCCCCAAGATCGTGGGCCATTTTGCCCGCGAAGAGCGCGTGATCGAGTTGGGCAACCTGGACGTGAGCCGGGACTTCTCCGATGTTCGTGACCTTGCGCAGGCTTACCTGAGGCTGCTCGACAGCGACCATCGCTCCAGTCCCGTCAATGTGTGCTCGGGTAGGGCAACGGCGCTACGCACCATCATCGAGATGATGGTGCGTATTGCCGGTTACTCGATAGAGGTCCGGGTCAATCCGGCTTTCGTTCGGGCTAACGAGATTCCGACGCTCCGTGGCAGTGACGCATACCTGCGCAAGATCGTGGGGGCCAGGGAGCTGATCTCGCTGGAGCGGACGCTCGAAGATCTGTACCTGTCTTTGAGGAGCGTCCTTTGACGGCATTGAAAGTCGGACTGGGCAGCACGGTCTGGTCTTCTGGGGTAGCCAAGGGTCATCTCGATGGGATCGGCATCTATACCCAGTCCTTGTCCCAAGCGTTCACAAGCCGCTCAGACGTCCGGATTCGTCCCTACACCTTTGGCGTAGACACCCCGCCTCTGGATTGCGGCGTACCTGTCAGCCTGGCACCGCACTTCCCCAAGTTCGTCCTGAAGAACGCGCTGCTGGGTGCTGATCGCCAGATCGACCAGCACCTGGCGAACGAAGTCGATATCTTCCACGCGCCTGATCATCACATTCCTCGGCTCAAGAATGTGGCGATGGTGGCCAGTGTGATGGACCTGATTCCGCAGATTCATCCCGAGTGGGTCACGCTCAAGCTGCGCAGATTGAAGAACTGGCTGTTCAACCAGAGCGTGGGCTGGGCCGATCAGGTCATCACCATCTCGGAGTACAGCAAGAGAGACATCGTCAGACTGCTGGGCATTGCGGAAGAGCGGGTTCATGTCACGCCACTCGGCGTGGACGGGCACTACTTCAGCAGGCAATCCGACGTCGCGCGCCATGAGGTGCTACGCAAGCATGGCCTGGCGCCTGGCTTTTTCCTCTTCGTCGGCACCCTGCAACCGCGCAAGAATCTTGCGGCTGTTCTTGCAGCTCATGCCCAGCTACCCGAGGCGCTGCGCAAACGGCATCCCCTGGTCGTGGTCGGTCGTAACGGCTGGCGCGCCGAGACCCTGGTCGAGGAACTGCGTGCTCTGGAAGCTAGAGGCGAAGGCAAATGGCTGGAGTATCTGCCCCAGGATGAAGTCATCGCTTTGCTGCAGAGCGCAGCGGCCCTGGTGTTCATGTCGTTGTTCGAAGGTTTCGGACTGCCGGCCATCGAAGCCTTCGCCGCGCGGTGTCCCGTGATCTGCTCCAACACGACGTCGCTGCCGGAAGTGGTCGGGGATGCGGCTTTGCAGGCCGCTCCACGCGACTCCAAGGCCATAACCCAGGCCATGCTGGAAGTCCTCGACGATCCCCTGGCTGTTAGCCAGCGAGTAGAAGAAGGCGAGCGCCGCGCTCGCGACTACACCTGGGACGCCTGCGCTGCTCGGACGCTAGAGGTGTATCGCCTCGCCCTGCAGGGGCGCTAGGCTGCCACTCAGGGCAGGGCCTCGCGATAGACCTCGATAAGCTTGCTGGCCATGATCTCGCTGTGAAAATGCGTCTCGAAGCGTGCCCGGGCTGCTTGACCGTACCGGGACCGTAGCTCGGCATCCTCCCACAGTGTCATCAGTCCCTTGCGCAAAGCCGCAGGCTCCGGTGGCACGCCGATCCCTGTCTGCCCATTGAGGTTGATCTCGCTCATGCCCGATCCGATCTCGCAACTGAGCATGGGTTTGCCGTACATGGCTGCTTCCAGCAGCGCCATGCCAAAGGCTTCGGAGCGCAGATGCGAAGGGAAAACGAAGCTCTCGCAACCCGCATAGAGCGCCGCTAGGTTTTCTTCGCTCTGACGTCCCAGGAAATGGCAATTTCTGAGGCCGACCCGCTCGCATTGCGCGCGGAGCGCCTCATTCTCGGGTCCGGCGCCGACGACGGCCAGCGGATAGTCGAGGCCTTCGAGCGCTTCGAGCAATAGATGCAGCCCCTTGTAGTAGCGCAGTACCCCAACAAAAAGTAGGTATCGCTGCCCAAGACGTTGTTGCCATTGTGCGATTCGTTGCGGGGCGGCGGTTGGATAGCTGGCGGGATCCAGGCCGTAGGGGATCACTCGGACCTTGGCGCCCAAACGACTCAGAGTCGGACTGCTCCGGCGATAGGGTTCGGTCGCGGCAATCACGCAGCGGGCGTTATCCAAGAAATGCTGCATCAAGGGCGCATAGAGCTTGAGTAGATGGCGTTGCTTGACGATATCCGAGTGGTAGCTCACCACATAGGGCTTACCCGGGCGTACCAGCATCTGCAAGACATCCATGAACGGCCAGGGAAAATGGAAGTGCACCAAATCAACGTCGCGCGCTTCTTCCGCAAAGGCTTTGAAAGCCGATAAGGCCATCCCTGTCGAAGCCAGGTCCAGATCCTGTTTCACCCGGCGTACGGAAACACCATCCACCTCAAGGCGTTCCGGTACGGGATGCTTGCTGAGCGTAAGGATACTGTGATGGATACCGAAGGCTTTGGTTGCCAGACACATCTGGCGGATGACATGTTCGATCCCGCCATGGGTGTCGGGGAGGTATGTCTTAAAGACATGCAAAATGCGCATGATCGATGTAAACCCAAAATAAAAGCAGCCTAACACGACTTACCCAGGGCATAAGTTCCCAATTTGTGGTGCTCAACAAATCGCAACACTCGTTTAAGTCTTTCCTGGACAATAGATGAAGGTAATCCACCATCGGGCTGCTACTGCCAATTATAGCATGTGTCAAGAATTTTCTGATTTAAGGGGCTGTACCCGCGAAGCGCTCAGGTATCCCACGGTCATGATCCCATTTTATTTTGAGGCTACGAAACATGCGCTCCATGGTGAGTTTTTCAAGCAATTGCCTCGTCGATTCGTGCCATGCTTGAAGCGCCAGAGCTGATGGCGATAGCGTCGGCATCATGTTGTCTACCTGAAAGAGTGCGTCTCGTGGCTAAGCGCGTTGCTCGTATGCCCAGCCTGGGTCTAGTGAGCAGATCACTATCGGCTTTGTTGAAAGCGCGAGACCTACTGCGCGACGGGCAAGCAGGTCAAGTTCAAGAGCAACGTAATGCCATTGGTCTCGCGACCAAACATAGGTGATGTTACTGCACTATAGTCGTTCTTTCATTATTCAGCTCGACTGGTAATATCTTAAAATTTAGCTATGCGTTTTAAGATTTGACCGGTCACGCTGGACTGGTTTGAATTTTGCGATTATTGCCTTTAAAGGTTAGTTTAGATTAAATGAGGCCTCCCAGATCAGTAGGATTTTTCCATCTATTACATATTTTTTATTAGGCTCTCCAAGATGAGAGATAGCTAGGCCAGCCTGTTCTTCGCTATCGCAGATTAAGAAGTTTCCGCCGTTTTTCTTCCAGTTCGATTTGGCGAGCCAGTCGAAGTACCTGATGCCAGAGGAGTCTATTATCACCGGAGAGATTTCTGCTCTGCTAACTAACGCATTTAGGTTAGCGTTCCAAAAGGTAGCGTAGCCGTTGTTCAATCCATGCTGGTTGAGCGCCTGGGCAAGAGGGAAGTTCCGATTTGTAGTAGTGTAATCCCATTTTGGAAGGCCTATATTGGTGGCCGCATAGAGCAATGCCAAGCATGCACTCAGCCCATACGCCCAGCCTGCAAGGGGGAAGTGACGGCCAAGCACCAGAGCGCCGAGAATAAATACCGGCACCAAATATCGTGTCGTCATCAGGTCTATTGGTAAGTTACTCAGCAGATAAGCGCCTAATATTATGCTAATCCCTAGCAGGCTACCAATACTCAGAGTATCTCTGATGTGGCGATATCGTGCAATCCAGTAGAGCATGCCAAAGAACGCCAAGGCAATTCCTGCATGAAACAGACGAGAAAGACCATGCCAAGAAAATATAGGGTATCCGAAAAATTCAGCACCAAAAAACGCTAATACACCTTTTAGGAATAGCTCCAGATTATAACTAATGGCGTTATAGCTGGTAAAATTTAGAGGTGGTAGTCCGGGTGTTTCGAAACTGGGAACCAAGGTTAGACCAAATCCCAATAGTTTGGTCAAGGCTAATGACAGAATACTGCAAAGAACAATCCAGCCTAGGTGAGGGTGCTGTCGAACTTTAAAGAGCGCGGTGAGGACCAAGGGTAACAGCAGAACATAACGCACGATATCATCGCTGAATAGAGTGAGTGTCAGGAAGAAAGTCAGTAGTGCCAGACGCCAGGCCCCTCTGTGCTCTTCGTAAGTCTCTACCAACCACCAGCACGATAATGTCAAAACATAGCTTCCCATATGAATGCAGGGGACGAGCATCATATGGCTAGCAAAAAATCCTGGTGCAGCAAAGACTACCAGGGGGAAAACCCTGCTAAGTTGATAGTGCCTGCTATGGCGAATAATTAGATGTGCCGCTAAAAACACGACGGTGCTGAGCATTATTGCTGGTACTAAATACGCAAAGCTAAGGTGCCAGCCGAACAATTTGATTAATATTGCGTAAGGTAAGGTTTCGGTAAAGTAGAAAGAGACCGTGGAGAGATACCAGTCTTGCAGAGTGATATTGCCAGATGCTATGTCTTTCGCTTCCAGTAAAGTGGCTGCAGCATCAGAGTTTAGCGGAACTTGCGTTGCCAAGCATGCATACAAGAATGTCAGTAGTATGAAGCATAATGAGTAATGGATGACGGGGCGTTTTAATGTTTGAAGCAAAGCAATATCCTCAAATGGCGGCTAGATAAATCTTGCCGGCATTGTACTATTGAGTTGAATGCTCGGCATAACGCGACTGGATTATCCCTTTGTGACTGATCAGAGCGTCAAAATAAAATTTTCATGAACCTTCTCCTCAAATAGACACCGCTTCGATCGTCGAAAGGAACGGCCAATATGGCGGCACAAGCAGCGACCTCGGTATTCGAGCTAGGCATCGAGTATGCTGTATTCTACAGCATGCGCGTTAGGTATGGTGAGCCACAGGCAGTAATGGCGTGCAGGATATGCTAGTTGTGGCTTGATATGCTAGTAGGGCCCAGGCGCCGTTCAGGACATATTACGAGGTGGTAAGCAATGCATCTTGCGTCGAGCAATGACCGGTTAAAACCAATACGACCGTAATGACGCCGGAGCGCTTCGCTTTCGTATCCTTTGTCGGCCACGATACGGTGGCAGCGTTTGCGTAGCCTACCTTTGGTGCCCGGCAGGTGCACGTGTTCGAGAAGAGGGGGGAGTGCTTGGGGTGGGTCTGCTGCCCTGGCGATACTGTAAAGGTAAGTGGGAAACCCTAAGGCATCACAGAGTAGATTGAGTCTAGTGCGTAACCCTACGCAGCTTCGGTGCAAGGCGTGGTCTAGTAGCTTATCCAGGCCCCTTTTTTCCTCTTCCCGAGGCGGCGAGTGTGGCGTGAATTGTGGTGGAATCGATCATCCGGAGGTCCAGATCCAGATAGCCATCCTAGCGAAGCTTTAGATGTAGATGCGTCGGGATACGCTCTTACGCTCTAAGGTGCCGTCTCACACCGCTGCGGGAAGCGCTGTTAGACCACCTTCTAAGGTCCATAACGATCAGGTCAGTCATGCCACTTGGCGCCCAAGCAAAGAATCCAGAAGATGCCATTAAGCATTACCGATCATCACGGAATGGGCGCACCATCCTCTGGAGAGGTAATATCTTCGATCAAAGCCCATTCGAAAGCTCATAACGCCGGGTCATGCTTGTCTCCGCTGCCACCACAAAGCCAGCCTAGCAAGCATGGCTTTTCGGATAAATCTAATGCAGCGCCAAGCTTAGTAGCGACCTCATCAACTCAGTGGCATATTACCACCATCGCCAAGAAAATCAGACTAGCGCTCTAGCTTCTTCCTGATACACCAAACTATCAGGGGCTACTATCTGACATCCTGGCTTCGTGGGCTTCCGTCCTGGTAATGCAAGGAAAGGGTTTCGTCATGTAAAATACAGTATACTTTGGGGTGTTGTTTCGGGCTCGAGTTTTGAATTATTATCTATGGCTGCGCTCGACCGTCTGGCGGAAGTATTACTGCGTATAAGCGGTTTCTTAATGGTTGATAATGGTCAAAATGTAAATGCTGGTTGGATGTGTTAATTCTTGGAAGGGGGAGTAAAATTTCAGAAGAGAAAATAGAGATCGCAAAATATAGGTTTAAGATAACATTGGTTGCATGCTTTTGGCTCGCGCCAATTTTCTGCGCTGGTAGGGGTGGCAAGATTTCTGCCTGACAGATTCCCATGTTGCGGTATTTGATTGGGCGGGTGTTCAGTGCCCTTAGTGCTAGATTCTAATCCAAAGGATATAAATTGAACAGTCATAGCCTCGTTCCGCGCGATTTTGCCATGGACACGCCGTTGCTACTAACCCTCGTAATACCGGTTTTTAATGAGGCGGAAGCTATTCCCTTTTTTTTGGAGCGAGTAAGCGCAGTTTTTGCCAGGCAAGATGGCATGGAGCTGGAATTTCTGTTTATAAACGATGGTAGTACTGATGCCACCCTTGCGACTTTGCTGTCGTGCCAGAAATATGAGCCGAGGATCCGAGTGCTTGATTTGAGTCGTAACTTCGGCAAAGAGGCGGCGCTTACCGCAGGCTTGCAGGAAGCCCGTGGTCAATTGATAGTCCCGATCGATGTTGACCTCCAAGACCCACCTGAGGTTATCTTGAGTATGATCGACAAGTGGCTTGAAGGCTATGAGGTAGTGCTGGGGCGGCGCCTCAATCGCGACTCGGATTCTTGGGCCAAGCGTGCCTCGGCCAACTGGTTCTACCGTCTGCATAACAAGATCGCCGATCCCCAATTGCCGGAGAATGTCGGCGATTTCCGCCTCATGGATCGTTGCGTGGTGGAAGCGCTCAAGGAGCTGCCGGAGTCGCGCCGCTTCATGAAGGGATTGTTCGCCTGGGTAGGCTTTCGCACCGCCCACGTGGACTATGCGCGCCCTGAGCGAGTCGCCGGCTCGACCAAATTCAATGGCTGGCGGCTGTGGAACTTCGCCTTGGAAGGCGTCACCAGCTTCAGCACGGATCCCCTGAGGGTCTGGACCTATCTGGGATCAGCGGTCTCCCTGGTGTCTTTCCTCTTCGCCATATCTATCGCCCTGAAAGTGTTGATCAAGGGTGTGGATGTGCCCGGTTATGCCTCCATCATCGTCTCGGTCACCTTCTTGGGCGGTCTGCAGCTCATGGGAATCGGCATTCTTGGCGAGTATCTAGGGCGAACCTATATCGAAGCCAAGCGCCGTCCGGTCTATGTGGTGCGCAAGAATTACACAGTGACCGATCGGGCCGAGTCATGATCACCAAGCTCAAGGCACTACGCGAAGGCCGCGCCTTTGGTGAGCTATTGGTAGCGAGCCGCTTTGGTTTGGTAGGGCTCGCGGCCACCGCTGTGCACCTTGCCATTGTCACCTTGCTCATTCGAGCAGGCGTAGCTCCGTTGCTAGCCAATCTGCTGGCCTTCCTGTGTGCCTTCGGCGTGTCCTTCTGCGGACATTACTTTTGGACTTTCCGCAGTTCAGCCGGCATCGCCAGTGCTGTCCTTCGTTTCTTCCTTATCGCGGTGGGTGGCTTTTTCATCAACAGTGCGCTGCTGGCGATGCTATTGCGCTGGACCACATTAGAAAATACTACCTGCGCGCTGATCGCCGTCCTGATCGTGCCTGTCTTGTCGTTTTTCGCTAGCAGGCTCTGGGGATTTAAGGCGTGAGTGCGGTTCTCTCTTTAGGAAATTAAGATGTCAGATCTGAAGCGCACGCGCGGAATCGCGGTTGGTAGGGATCTAGCTTGGGCGACCTTGCTTGGGGTGCTCGCCTTCCTGGCAATACTCGGTCCCCGCGTACTTAACCCTGCAAACATTGGCTGGTTGCAGGCTGGCGACTTTGCCCAGTACTACTTGGGCTGGCGTTTTTTTGAGCAGGCACCTTGGAGCTTTCCAGTTGGCCTAAATCCTGGTTTTGGCCTCGAATTAGGTAATTCTATCGTCTACACCGACTCTACGCCACTGTTGGCGATTTTCTTCAAATTGCTTTCGCCCCTATTGCCCGAGACTTTCCAGTACTCCGGAATCTGGTGGCTCTTATGCTTCATATTGCAGGCGTTTTTCGCTTGGAAGATCATCGGTCTGTTTTCACGGAATCTAACCATCCAAATTCCGGGCGTAATGTTATTTCTCTTTGCACCGCCGTTTCTCTGGCGCTTGCAATGTCACGTAAGTCTGACCGGGCATTTTTTGGTTTTGGCAGGCATCTATCTCGTGCTTCGCCGCGACCAACGCCACCGTATTCTCTATTGGTGCTTACTGTTTGGAACCATCGGTCTGGTTCATGCCTACTTCTTCCCCATGGTTGGCGCGCTGTGGGCGGCAGACTTAGGCTGGCGTACAGTGAAGCGTACTCAAACAATTCGCCTTGCGATTGTCGAGACAATAGCCGTAGCCCTGACTGTGCTTTTCTGCTGTTGGCAGGCCGGCTATTTCGCTGTACAGAATGGCTTGAGCGCAACTGGCTATGGTCAGCTCGGCCTTAATCTGCTTTCAATCTTCAATTCTGCAGACACCTGGGCGCACAGTCCCACGTCGCGGTGGTCCTACGTATTGCAGGATCTTCCTGAAATTCCAGGTAACTATGAGGGCTTTAATTACCTTGGCTTGGGTACCATCGTGCTATTGATCCTAGGTATACCTACCCTAGTGAGTGGCAAGGTGGGTCTGGTTTCAGTGGTTCGTCGCAATCCGTTGCTGGTCCTAGCCATGCTGGCACTTACGCTGTTCGCCATTACAAACAAGGTCGGTATCGGCTCCTATTCCTTTCAGTTTCCCATCGGCGCTCACCTAGAACGACTAGCCAATGTCTTTCGAGCTTCGGGAAGGATCTTCTGGCCTGTATACTACATGATTATTGTCATGGGGCTCTATCTGCTGGTAAGAGGCCATACTGCTCGAGTTGCGGCAGTATTATTAGTTGGCGTTGCAGTTATTCAAGCGGCAGATTTGAACCTCTTTCGTAAAGGTATGCATGGAAAGATGATGGAAGCGCCGCTAACTGTTTGGTCAACGCCTCTAAATAGTCTCTTCTGGGATCAGGCCGCTGATCGCTACAAAAAGATAAGAAGCCTAGCGCCAATGAATCAGCACGACTCTTGGAGCGTCTTTGCTGAATATGCCATTCGCCATAATCTGGCTACTGATATCGTTTATTTGGCTCGTATGGACCAGAGTGCGCTTGCAAGAGCCAAGTCTCAAGCGGCTGATAGTTTGGCTTTAGGTAACTATTTAGGCGATACGCTGTATATTTTGGACGACAGCCAAGTCTACTTCGCTAAGCGCAATCTTCGTAGCGATGACCTCCTCGCTCGTGTTAATAACTTCTATGTGATAGCCCCGGGCTGGAAGAGTTGTAAAACGTGCCGGCTGGATGACCCAGAAGTAGTAGAAGTGTCAGAAAAAAACTTCGGCCTCCAATTGGGTCAAACGATTAAATTTATAAAGGGTGTACCACTTTCAGCTTACTTGGCGAAAGGCTGGTCTGAATTGGAGTCTTGGGGGGTCTGGTCAAATGGGCCGATTTCCGAGGTTGAACTGGCCACTGCTACCCAACCCTCGCGCTTGATCTTGAAGCTCGATGCCTTTATATCCTCCATAACCCCTGTCCAGCGCTTCAGTATCGAAGTCAACGGTCATCCTGCCGGAGATTTTGAAGTCGCAGATCGCTCAGATAACACGGTAACCGTGTCTGTGCCGACTCAGGCGCAAAGAGCTATTGCCGAAAATAACATTATGAAGCTGACCATTAAATATAAAACCGCAATCGTGCCTAAAGCAGTCGGTATCAGTGGAGAGGATCGTATGCTTGCCCTCGGCTTACGAAGCCTAACTTTAGAATAGACATCTCAACTATGGGCCGGCCTTTCAGCTGCAGCGCCGGTCTTCAAGCCCAATCGGTCTGTCCCACCAACTGAATGAAGCCCGAGCCGCCTTCGGTGAGCTGCTGGTTTTCCGGGGACTCGGTGAAGTGCAGCATCACGTTCGCGCGGCTCATGCCGTGCTCTAGTTGCGTCGCCCAGTAGCTCAGACCGCTGGCTTCGCCTTCTCGGCCTAGAACGGCGCGATAGAGGGTGTTGGTGAAGCCAATATTGTCTTGGCTGCCATACCAGGCTGCAAATTCAGGCGAAGCAATGAAGTTGCTGGCGATGTCGTCAAAGCTACGACCAAGAGCGTGCTGGTGCATCCAGTACTCGATTCCTTGATAATCCGGCACCCGATCGAAGGCGGTATAGAGGCGCGCGATCTGTGCCTCTTGCTGATCCAGTACGAAGATATCCCTATCTTGGAAACGCAGCACACTCACATCGTGTACTTTTAGCGCAACGTTGCCACTGTTAGCCGTGAGCACCAGAGTACTAGGTGCGGTAGCGGTACGCCCGAAGTCCGCTACGGTACCTTGCAGCGACAGAATATCCTTTCCTTGGCCACTAAAGACCCGCATGGTATGGCCAGAATCGGCAACCATTTCGCTTTGTAGGAGGCTGTCTCCGTAGCTGCTGCCGAAAGCGACACCTTTGTGGATGACCACATCCGCGTTCGTCCAGGCGACGTGGTCAACGATCTTGAGGTAGCCCGCCGAGCCTTCTGTGAGCTGCTGACTTTCAGGCGAGTTAGTGAAATGAGTCATGACGTCCAAGCGATTCATGCCCTGATCCATCAAGGTCGTCCAGTAATTCAGTCCATCGCCATCACCTGCACGATCAGGCACACGCTCGTATAGCAAGGAAGCAAACTGGCTATTAGTGCTGGCGCCATAGTGAGCGATGAATTCAGCAGAATTGGCAAAGCTCCGACTGATATCGGTAAAGCTCATGCCGTGGGCCTGCAAGTCGGTCCAATAAGCTAGCCCGGCAAGATCAGGCACTCGATCAAATAACGTGTAAAGCCTTGCTAGCTGAGCTTTCTCTTCCGTCATGACAAAAACAGTTTTGTCAGAAAAATCGAGCGCGTTGACGTCGTGTAGGTTCAGCCTCTGCCCACTTACGCTGTCCTTTACCTGCAATAGACTCGGGTCATCGGTAGTCGACGTCAGCCGATAAGACCAAGATGCGCCGCGCATAATGAGCGCATCTGCGCCTCGATAGCCGTACACCTGAGCAGTGCCTGTTGTGTCGTACGACAGCCGAGCTTGGACAAGAATATCGTCGGCATCACTGCCACTGGCGACTCCAAGACCGCTTAGTCGATAGGCGCTACTGGCATCCAGCAAGCCATCGTTAGCACTGCTCGCTTTGGCTAGCCAGGCCGCATCGACACCGGTCAGAGCTGCATAGAGAGAGGGTGTTGGCATTGTCTCCGGCAGATAGCACGCCACGAATGCTTGCTGTTGCCCCAGAACCCTCCAGCAGCGGGCCCCTGAAGCGCCTGCGCCCAGACCCGTATCCACAAAATAAAGCGGATAGTCGGCTACATAGGTGGCGGCTGCAGAGTCTTGCATCAACCCGGTACCGCGCACGGGCTACCCCAGTACTGTGCCAGTCAGATCCGAGCCGGTAGTCGAGATACCCAGGATGCCGGTAGTCGCCCCGATGTTAGTGTCGAGGTTGATCAGCGCCAAATCGTGCCTGACCTCTTCATAACTCGGAACATGATCGCCATTCTTGTCCCAGTTGCTGGAATAGCCGGACCAGCTGCGGGCCGCATAGGTGCCTAGAGGCGCGGAAAAAGAAGTGGAATTGATGTAGGCGCCCGGCGTGACTGTGACACTGACCGCCTGTCCACCATATCGATCGTCGTAGATCACATGGAGCGCTGTGAGGACGTCGTTATTGCCGACGACCGTTCCTGAGCCCCTGGTTACAGTGCCATCGGGAAAAATGCTTTGGATGAACGCAATTTCACGATAGGGAGACGTGGAGCGATCCTTGACAAGGAACATGGCGGGCCGCAGCGGTAGGTGATTTCCAGGTCATCATACAGACCCAGGTCTTGCCGCTACATGTTGCAGGCATGCGTTCCATCCGCTAGACAAAACCGTCTGGCATACAGGGATACAAAGAAGATGGTGCCGGCACCAGGAGTCGAACCCGGGACCTACTGATTACAAGTCAGTTGCTCTACCAGCTGAGCTATACCGGCAAGGGGACGCCATTATAGCCATGGGAAAGCCCTTGTAAACCAAGGATGTGCGGCGGTTAAGGCTCGCGTAAGCCAGCTGCGGCTAAAATGACGCAAAGAGCTTGCGAGGAGCCGCTGATGAGAACCAAAACCCTGGCCTTCCTGGCCGCTGCCCTGGCCGGTTGCACCAGCCAGGCGAATCTTGAACGCAATCCGCCCATGGAGCTGCGCACCGGCAAGAGTGCCGAGGACTATCGCACCTGCCTGGTGACCGGTCTGGAGAAGGATGGGCGACATGTGCTGGTCCAGCCGCAGGGCAGCAGTGGGCAGCGCGTACTGGTGGACAGCAAGGTGCCGGGCGCCACGGCGGCCATCATCGACATCGGGTCGGCGTCGCGCGGTACTCGCATCCAGTTGCGCGAGCAGATGGCCAACAATCCATTGCGCCCGCGGACCATTCTGACGGCGGTGAAGGATTGTCTGTGAAGTGAGGGGGGAAGGCGGCCCTCACTCCGGCCCTTTCCCTGAGGGAGAGGGGGAAGAGCGGGCTGTCTTGCTGAGCCCCTTGCGGGCGATTCGAAGAGCCAGATACAAGAAGGGCGCCCGAGGGCGCCCTTCTTGCGTTCGACTGCCTGGGATCAGGCGGCCGGCTGGTTGCGGCGCTGCGGGACCGGCTCGGCGGCGCGCTGGCCGTTGACGTCACGCAGCGGGGTACCCCGTACCGGGGCGCCGTTGGCGACGTAGTAGGCGGCATTGCTGCGCGGCAGCGGGGCGCGACCGCGGATTTTGTCGGCGATCTTCTCGGCGATCATGATGGTCGGGGCGTTGAGGTTGCCCGTCGCGATGATCGGCATGATGGAGGCGTCCACCACGCGCAGGCCTTCCAGGCCGTGCACCCGGCCGGCGCCGTCGACCACCGCCATGTCGTCGGTACCCATCTTGTTGGAGCAGGACGGGTGATAGGCGGTCTCGGCGTGGGAGCGCACGAAGGCGTCCAGCTGGGCGTCGGTCACGCAGTCACGGCCTGGGTTGATCTCTTCGCCACGATAGGGATCCAGCGCCGGCTGCTGCATGATCTCGCGGGTCAGGCGGATGCCATCGCGGAATTCCCGCCAGTCCTGCTCGGTGCTCATGTAGTTGAACAGGATGCTCGGGTGCTGGCGCGGATCGCGCGAGGTCAGTTCGATGCGGCCACGGCTGGGCGAGCGCATGGAGCCGACGTGGGCCTGGAAGCCATGGGCCTCGATGGCGTTGGTGCCGTTGTAATTGATGGCGATTGGCAGGAAGTGGTACTGGATGTTGGGCCAGTCGAATTCTTCGCTGGAGCGGATGAAGCCGCCCGCCTCGAAGTGATTGCTGGCGCCCAGGCCGGTGCCCTTGAGCATCCATTCCAGACCGATCTGCGGCTGGTTGTACCACTTCAGCGCCGGGTACAGCGAGACCGGCTGCTTGCACTCGTACTGCAGGTACATCTCCAGGTGGTCCTGCAGATTCTGGCCGACGCCGGGCAGGTCGTGGACCAGCGGGATGTCGAAGCGCCGCAGCAGCGGTGCGGGGCCGACGCCGGAGCGCTGCAGGATCTGCGGCGAGGCGATGGCGCCAGCGCAGAGCAGGACTTCACGGCGGGCGCGCACGGTGATGGCTTCCAGCGAATCGCCCTTCATGTAGGCGACGCCATTGGCGCGCTTGCCCTCGAAGAGGATGCGATCGGTGGTGGCGTGGGTGACGATGGTCAGGTTCGGTCGGCCCTTGGCCTGATCCAGATAGCCGCGTGCGGTGCTGGAGCGACGGCCATTCGGGGTAACGAAGCGGTCCATCGGGCCGAAGCCTTCCTGCTGGTAGCCGTTGAGGTCTTCGGTGCGCGGATAGCCCGCCTGGACACCGGCTTCGACCATGGCTTCGAACAGGGGGTTGGTGTTCGGCTTGGCGGTGGTCACCGAGACCGGGCCGTCGCCGCCGTGCCAGTCGTTGGCACCGGCGTCACGCTTCTCGGCCTTGCGGAAGTAGGGCAGGCAGTCGAGATAGGTCCAGTCGTCCAGACCGTCGAGTTGCGCCCAGTTGTCATAGTCCAGGGCGTTGCCGCGGATGTAGCACATGCCGTTGATCAGCGAGGAGCCGCCCAAGCCCTTGCCGCGACCGCATTCCATCCGGCGGTTGTCCATGTGCGGCTCGGGCTCGGTCTGGTAGGCCCAGTTGTACTGCTTGCCCTGCAGCGGATAGGCGAGGGCGGCCGGCATCTGGGTGCGGAAGTCCAGGCGGTAGTCGGGGCCGCCGGCTTCCAGCAGCAGGACGGTGACGTCCTTGTCTTCGGTCAGCCGGGTGGCCAGGACGTTGCCGGCCGAACCGGCGCCTATGACGATGTAATCGAATTCGTGTGCCATGAAGATTCTCCTCCTGACGGCGGGCGGGGTCCGGCCCCATCCCCGGGCCCTCTCCTGTGGAGAGGGGAGAAAAGCGCTGCTAAAGCGGCTTAGAAGATCGAGGCGTAATCGCCCATCTCGACCTGCACCGACTTGATGCGGGTGTAGTGGCCGAGGGTGGTGAGGCCGTTCTCGCGACCAACGCCGGAGTGCTTGTATCCACCCACCGGCATCTCGGCGGGCGATTCACCCCAGGTGTTGATCCAGCAGATACCGGCTTCCAGGCGGTGGATCATGCGGTGGGCGCGGGCCAGGTCACGGGTGACCACGCCGGCCGCCAGGCCGTACTCGGTGTCGTTGGCGCGGCGCACCACCTCGTCCTCGTCGGCATAGGCCAGGATGCTCATGACCGGGCCGAAGATCTCTTCGCGGGCGATGGTCATGTCGTCACGGCAATCGGTGAAGACGGTGGGGGCGACGAAGTTGCCCTTGGCCAGTTCGCCCTGGGTGACGCGCTCGCCACCGGTGAGCAGGCGGGCGCCTTCGGCCTGGCCCTGGGCGATGTAGCCCAGCACCTTTTCCATGTGCGGGGTGCTGACCAGCGGCCCGAAGTTGGTTTCGGCGACCAGCGGATCGCCCAGCTTGATGCGCTTGACCCGCTCCACCACCTTGGCCTCGAAGTCGGCCTTGAGCGCCTGGGGCACGAAGACGCGGGTGCCGTTGGTGCAGACCTGGCCGGAGCTGAAGAAGTTGGCCATGACGGCGATGTCGGCGGCGCGATCCAGGTCGGCGTCATCGCAGACGATCAGCGGCGACTTGCCGCCCAGTTCCATGGTGACTTCCTTGAGGGTCGAGCCGGCGGCGCTGGCCATGACCTTCTTGCCGGTAGCGACACCGCCGGTAAAGGAGATCTTCTCGATGCCGGGATGCTCGGTCAGGGCCACGCCGACCTCCGGGCCGACGCCATTGACCACGTTGAAGACGCCATCGGGCAGACCGGCCTCGGTGTAGATCTCGGCCAGCTTCAGCGCGGTCAGCGGGGTGACTTCGCTGGGCTTGAAGATCATGGCGTTGCCAGCGGCCAGGGCCGGGGCGGACTTCCATAGGGCGATCTGGATTGGGTAGTTCCAGGCGCCGATGCCGGCGACCACGCCCAGCGGTTCGCGGCGGGTATAGACGAAGGAGGTCTCGCGCAGCGGGATCTGCTCGCCTTCCAGGGCCGGCACGAGGCCCGCGTAGTACTCGAGCACGTCGGCGCCGGTCACGATGTCCACGGCCTGGGTCTCGGACAGGGCCTTGCCGGTGTCGAGGGTTTCCAGCAGCGCCAGCTCGTCGTTGCGCTCGCGCAGGATGTCCACGGCCTTGCGCAGGATGCGCGAGCGCTGCATGGCGGTCATCGCGGCCCAGACCTTCTGGCCAGCAGCAGCAGCGGCCACTGCCTTGTCCACATCGGCACGGCTGGCGCTCTGCACCGTGGCGAGCACCTCGCCGGTGGCGGGATTTAGGGTTTCGAAGGTGGCACCACCGGTGGCGGCGACATAACGGCCACCGATGTACAGCTGCTGTTCGGCGAAACGGGCCATGGACGTTCTCCCAATCTGGGCGGGCGCCGTGGCACCCGCAAGGAACACAGGGGGCGCGAAAGAAAGGTCTCTCTGCGCCAGCGATGAATCCAGTCTACTTAATTTTTATTGAACGTTCAATCAATGAAAAATTCACAGGTATGCCGAAACGGGGCGATGTGCGGCCCAGAGCGGTTCTGTCGAGGCGGGGAGGGGGCAGGAAAGGCGGGAGGAAACCCCGGCCGGAGCGAGCCGGGTCGGGGCGGGAACAGTCAGGGAAGGGTCAGGCCTTGGCCAGTTGCAGGTCCAGGTAGTCGTAGGCGATCTGCAGGGCCTGCTGGGTGTTGAAGGTGTCGCCGGAAAGGGCGCCGCGCAGCCAAAGACCATCAATGATGGCGGCCAGCCCCTTGGCCGAGGCGCGGGCCTGCTCATGGGGCAGGAGGCGCCGGAATTGCCAGCAGAGGTTGGAGTAGAGGCGCAGGTCGTTGATGCGTTGCAGCCGCCGCAGATTGGGCTGGTGCATGCTGGTGGCCCAGAAGGCCAGCCAGGTCTTCATGGCCGGGCCGCTGACCTGGGTGTCGTCGAAGTTGCCCTGGATGATGGCGCGCAGGTTGGCGGCGGGATCATCACCCGGCAGGGCGGCGCGGCGGTCGCGCACGGCCTGGCGCAGGGCATTCATCAGATGCCGCATGGTAGCTTCGAGCAGGCCGTTCTTGTCCTGGAAGTAGTGGCTGATGATGCCGTTGGAGACCCCGGCCTTGCGGGCGATGAAGGCGATACTGGCGTCGCCCATGCCGACTTCGTCGACGGCTTCGAGGGTCGCGGCAATGAGCTGCGAACGGCGGATGGGCTGCATCCCGACCTTGGGCACGAGGCATCTCCTGAACAGAGCGGAAGGAACCTCGGAGGGTAACTATTTTTTATTGAACGTTCAATCAATAAAAACGGTCACGACCATCTGGATTGTGCCCTGGCTTGCTCGGCTATACCAGTCCTGACGGGTGGTTACTTTTAATAACCGCCCGAAAGGCGTAGGCTGGGAGCCAGTTCTGCTTCGAGGATCGCCATGGACGCCGTGGTCAGTCGTATCTCCAGTCGTCGCCGCCTGCATGCCCACGCCTGTCCCATCAGGGACGTGCTGGATCGGATCGGCGATGCCTGGTCCTTGCTCACGCTCTTTACCCTGGAACCCGGCCCGCTGCGCTTCAACGAATTGCGCCGGCGGGTCGACGGCATTTCCCAGCGCATGCTCAGCGTGACCCTGCGTCAGCTGGAGCGTGACGGCCTGGTGTCCCGCACGGTGACGCCGACCAAGCCGCCCCAGGTGGAATACGCCCTCACCGAACTGGGCCAGAGCCTGATGGTGCCGGTGGGCGCCCTGGCCGCCTGGGCCTCCGCGAAGCAGCCTCTCATTCAGCGCCACAGGGCGGCCTACGATCAGGTCGCCGAGGAGAACCCTGATGACCCGTCTCGCTAAGACCGCCCTGTCGGTCCTTGACCTCGCTCCCATCCGTGACGATGGCGATGCCGCCCAGGCGCTGCACAACGCCCTGGACCTGGCGCGCCACGTGGAGCAACTCGGCTTTTCCCGCTACTGGGTCGCCGAGCACCACAACATGGACGGTATCGCCAGCTCCGCGACCGCCGTGCTGCTGGGCTATCTGGCCGCTGGCACCAGCACCCTGCGACTGGGCTCGGGCGGCATCATGCTGCCCAACCATGCGCCGCTGGTGGTGGCCGAGCAGTTTGGCACCCTGGCCTCACTGTATCCGGGCCGCATTGAACTTGGCCTGGGTCGCGCGCCGGGCTCGGATCAGCGCACCGCCTATGCCCTGCGCCGCGATCGCCTGGGCAGCTCCGACGACTTCCCGCGGGACGTGGAAGAGCTGCAGCACTACTTCGGGCCGCAGCAGCCGGGGCAGGGCGTGATCGCCATGCCGGGTGCGGGCACCGAGGTGCCGATCTGGCTCCTGGGCTCGAGCCTGTTCAGCGCCCAGCTGGCGGCGGCCAAGGGCCTGCCCTATGCCTTCGCCTCGCACTTCGCGCCGCGCTACGTGCACGAGGCGATCCGTCTCTATCGCGAGAACTTCAAGCCGTCCAAGGTGCTCGATCGCCCCTATGTGATGCTCGGGGTGCCCCTGGTGGCCGCCGATAGCGACGATGAGGCCAACTACCTGGCCACCACCGTCTACCAGCGCATCCTCGCCCTGTTCCGCGGCGACAGCCTGCGCCTGCAGCCGCCTGTGCGCAGCATGGAAGGAGTCTGGTTGCCCCATGAGAAGGAATCGGTGTCGAGTTTCCTCGGCATGGCAGTGATCGGCGGTCCGGACAAGGTCCGTGAGCGTCTGGAGCTGTTGCTGGAGAAGACCGACGCCGATGAGCTGATCTTTACCTGCGATGTCTACGAGCAGGCGGACCGGTTGCGCGCCTTCTCGATACTGGCGGATCTGAAAGGCTAGGGTTTTCGCGGGTGTATAGCGTAGCGGTTGGTACAGCGGGGTTGGCGCCCCGCACCGCCGTCACCGCTGCAGCTCAACAAGGGGTGCTCGATTTTTTGTCCGCGACTTTTCCGCACATAGCGGGCGACTGAGCGAAAAAGCCTGACCGTGCAGGAACCCGTCTCAAGAAACCGTGCCTGTAGTTTTATACATAGCGCCTGGTGGTTGGTACGCCGTTATTCGATCGGTAACCCCGCCAGGCAAGGGAACGGTTATTGATGTCTTCTGTGCAGATACTTCTTCGTCAACGGACGGCACTGGCCAAGTTTGGGGAGCTGGCACTTAAGGGAAACGATCTGGATGAAATCCTTCACCAGGCATGTTGCCTCGTCAGCGAGGCGCTGGATACACCACTGGCGAAGGTCATGGAGCTTCAGCCCGATGGCAAAAACCTCCTGGTCCGCAGCGGCGTCGGTTGGAAACCGGGTGTAGTTGGACACGAGCTTGTGCCCGCTAAAAAGCATTCTTCCGAAGGCTTTGCGCTACAAACGGGTGAGCCGATCATTTCGAAAGACATCAACACCGAGGATCGTTTCGATTACCCGCAGTTCCTGAAGGAACATGGCGTCCGGGCGTTGGTGAATGTCATCATCCTTGGGCCAGACGGCCAGCCGCCCTTTGGCTTGCTGGAGGTCGATAGCACCGTCAAGCGTGAGTTTTCGCCAGACGATATCGACTTTTTACGGACCTACGCCAACCTGCTGGGAGCGACCGTCGATCGCCTTAGCAAGGTTCAGACACTCGAGCGCTCCGAGGCCGAGCTGCGCGAGCGTGAGGCACAGTATCGCGCCGCGACCGTACTCAATCCGCAGATACCCTGGACCGCTGATGCACAGGGGCTTGTCGATTCTTTCGACGATCGCTGGTTGGCGCTCACTGGCCGCTCGCGAGAAGCATTACTAGGCGAAGGTTGGGTTCAGGTGCCTCATCCTGATCATCGGGAGCGTATGCAGCAGGCCTGGCAACACTCCCTAGCATCCGGCGCCGCCTACGATACGCGTGCCCGTCTTCAGACGGCCAGCGGCGATTACGGCTGGTATCGCGTCAGGGCATTTGCTCAAACTGACGAGCACGGTCAGCGCCAGCGGTGGTACGGCACGGTTGAGGATATTCAGGAGCGAATGGACCTCGAATCGGCCTTGGTCCACTGGAACGAGACGCTGGAAGAACGGGTGCGCGACCGCACGTCTGCTTTGGAGCAGGAGCAAGCAGAGCGGGCCGTGACCGAGGAAAAGCTACGCCAGAGCCAGAAGATGGAAGCCGTCGGCCAACTCACCGGCGGTATTGCGCATGACTTCAACAATATGTTGGCCGGTGTGATTTCCAGCCTGGAATTACTCCAGTTGCGAATCGCCAGAGGCCGTCTGGGTGATCTGGATCGCTACATCATCCTAGCCCTGACCTCTGCTAACCGGGCCGCGGGTCTTACGCAGCGCCTCCTGGCCTTTTCCCGGCAGCAGCGCCTGGAGCCAAAAGATCTGCAGGCCAGTCTCTTGGTTAGCGAACTGGAAGATCTGATCCGGCGTACCGTCGGGCCTGGAATCCGTTTTGAAATCCTGATCGGGGACACAGGGTTCATTCATTGTGATCCCAATCAGCTCGAAAATGCTCTGTTGAATCTTGCCATCAATGCACGCGATGCGATGCCGAACGGCGGGGTACTGACTCTCGAAACGAAGCGGGTTTCAATCGAACCTCACTATGGGGAATCGAGGGATTTGCCGATAGGCGACTATCTCAAGATCAGTCTGACGGATACCGGAGCTGGTATGTCGCCTGAGACCCTCGCTCGGGTATTCGAACCGTTCTTTACGACCAAGCCGTTGGGGGAAGGCACCGGACTTGGGTTGTCCATGGTCTTTGGCTTCATGGAGCAGTCCGGCGGTCAGATCCGAGTGCACAGTCAGATGGGCGAAGGCACATCTGTTAGCCTGTTTTTCCCCCGCGGTCGCAATGGCACTGAACGGTTTGATACGTCAGCTAAGGCTGATCCTGATGCCTGCCCAACCGGTGATGGTGAGCGGATTCTGGTGGTCGATGACGAGCCGGTGGTACGCAAGACCATGGCCGCCGCGTTGAGAGAATTCGGTTATCAGGTAACTGAAGCAGCCGATGGCGCCTCTGCGCTCGCGAAGTTCAAGCAGGCGCCCGATATTCAGGTCTTGGTGACCGACATCGGACTGGCCGGAGGAATGTCGGGCAAAGCTCTGTACAGCCAACTGGTGGCTTTGCGTCCCGAACTCAGAGTGCTGTTCGTCAGTGGTTTTGCCGGTCCGCTGTTTGAAGAGGGTCTGCCGGGCCAGGCGTTCCAGCTGGCCAAGCCTTTCACAATGACTGAGTTCAGCCAGTGCGTAAGCCAATTGGTGCGCTCAATGTACAACCCGCGATAGCCTCAGGACAGCACATGAGCGAGGACACCTCGTGGAGGCGTCCTCTTCAGGCTGGCTCAGTCAGCCACGTGCAGCCTCAATCGAGGAAGGTGAAGACCTGCTCGCGGGTCAGGCGGGACTTGGGCAGGGCGGCGTTGAAGTCGCTTTCGCCGCGATAGCCCAGGCCGACCACCACCAGGGCGGTATAGCCCTGTTCGCGCAGGCCCAGTTCCTGGTCCAGGCTGTTGGCGTCGAAGCCTTCCATGGGTGTGGCATCGATGCCCAGGGCGGCGGCGCCCAGCAGCAGGGTGCCCAGCGCCAGATAGGTCTGCTTCTCCATCCAGTGCTGCACGTCCTTGCGCTCATAGCGATGCAGATCGACGAAGTGACGGCGGGTACCGTCCTGGGTGGCGCGCGCCTCGGGCTTGGCGAAGCGGCCGTCCTGAGCTTCCTGCTCCAGTACCTGGGCCAGATGGCCTTCGGTCATTTCCAGGCGGGTGCAGAGCACGATGACGTGGGAGGCCGGCAGCACCTTGGGCTCGTTGTAGGGGCTCTGCATGCCACGGGCGATGCGGGCCTTGGCCTCGGCGCTGGCAGCGACCACGAAGTGCCACGGCTGAGAGTTGACCGAGGAGGGCGCCTGGCGCAGCAGCTCCAGCAATTCCTCGACCTGTTCGGCCGGGATGCTGCGGGAGCCATCGAAGGCCTTGGTGGTGTAGCGGGTACGGGCGATCTGGGACAGCTGCATGGATAACTCCTGATCGGATCAGTGGGTAGGGGCTGGCTGGGCGTCGATCTTGACGCGGAACAGGCTGTAGGGCTTCTGGCGCAGGTCCTGGCCACCGTGGAACTGGGCCTGGCGGTGAAGCTGGTTGGCGGTGAAATAGAGGTAGCCGTCTGGGCCGATGCTGAAGGTGTCGGGCCAGAGCACGCGGGGATCATGGACCAGGGCCTTCCAGCTGCCGTCGGCCTGGCGCTGGCGCACGGCGTTGTGCTCGTAGTCGCCGGCATAGACGCGACCCTGGGCATCGGCTTCGAGGCCGTCGGACGCACCCTTTTCGCCGAGATCCTGCACCCCGGCGCGCACCTGGGCCTCGCTCGCCTTGGGATCACGCAGCAGGGCGGTGGGCACGGCATAGAGGTGGCGGCTGGACAGCGGGCTGAAGTAGAGCGTGCCGCCGTCCGGCGACAGGGCGATGCCGTCGCTGGCGATGGCCGGTCGGACCTTGCTGCCATCGGGGCGCTGCATCAGCAGCGGCTCGCCTTCCACCACCGGGACGAAGCTGGGGTCGACGTTGGCCTGGGGCGCGCCGGTCAGGCGACGCTGGGCCTGGCCGGTGGCGAGGTCGAGGATGATCAGGCCGCCGGGAGGCGCCGAGTCGGTGACATAGGCCACCCCGGCGCGACCGACGCGAAAGTCGAAGCGCACGTCGTTGACGTAGCTGTTGGGTTCGAGCACTGAGGCCGGGAAGACCAGGGTCCTGGCGACCTTGTTGGTCTTGAGGTCGATGGCCACCAGCTTGGCGCCGCCAGCCTTGGGCGCGGCAAAGCCCGGTGCGGCGGTGTCCAGCACCCAGAGGTGTCCGCGACCATCGGCCACCACGCTCTGCACGCTGATGAAGCCCTTGCCCGGCTCGCCCGGGGTCTCGACATTGAGTGCGGCGTCCGGGTAGGGCACCGCCTTGCCGTCCTTGAGCTCAGCCACCGTGAAGGGCACCGCGTCGCCCCAGCGGGGATAGTTGACGAAGATCCGCCCGGTCTCGCTGACGGTGACCCCGGTGGGCATGGCGTCCTGGAAGGCGAAGACCTGCTCCAGGTGGCCGAGGGTGTGCTCCTGAGGCAGCGGCGCCGCCTGGGCGGTCAGGCTACCCGCGGCCAGGGTGACGGCGAGCGTCAGGGCACTGAGGCGGGGCATCAGAACCCCTCCAGCACGAGCTTGCCGCGCGCCTGATGGCTTTCCAGCTGGGCATGGGCGCGGCGCAGGTTGGCGGCATCGATCCGGCCCAGGTGTTCGCCCAGGGTGGTCTTGAGGGTGCCCTGGTCGATCAGGCCGGCGACGCGTTCGAGGATCTCGTGCTGGCGTACCTTGTCCGGGGTCTGAAACAGCGAGCGGGTAAACATCAATTCCCAGTGCAGCGACAGCGACTTGGCCTTCATCGGCACCACGTCGAGCTGCGCAGGATCGTCGATCACACCCAGGCGACCCTGGGGCCGCAGGACATCCACCAGCTGGGTGAAATGCACATCGGTATGGGTGAGGCTGGCCACCAGGGTCACGCCGTCCAAACCCAGGGCTTCGAGCTGGGGACGCAGCGGCTGGTGGTGGTCGATGACGTGGTGGGCGCCGAGGGTGCGCACCCAGTCCTGGGTTTCCTGGCGCGAGGCGGTACCTATCACCGTCAGCTCGGTGAGCTGGCGGGCCAGCTGCACCAGCACGGAGCCAACGCCGCCCGCCGCGCCCATCACCAGCAGCTGTTGGCCAGCGCCGCCGCCTTCGGTTGCGCCCAGACGGTCGAACAGCAGTTCCCAGGCGGTGATGGCGGTCAGCGGCAGGGCCGCGGCTTGGGCGTGATCCAGGCGCTTGGGCTTGTGACCGACCAGGTGTTCGTCGACCAGGTGCAGCTCGCTGTTGCAGCCGGGGCGGAACAGCTCGCCGGCGTAGTAGACCTCGTCACCCACGGCGAAGCGGCTGACGGCGCTGCCCACGGCGCGGACCACGCCAGAGACGTCCCAGCCCAGTACCTTGGACTCGCGCTGCACCAGGCCCTGGCGCACCTTGGTGTCGACTGGATTGACCGACACGGCGCGGACTTCCACTAGGAGATCATGGGCCTCGGGCGTAGGGTCGGGCAGCACCGCGTCCTGCAGGGCACGGGGATCGCTGGCAGGCAGGGTGGTGTCACCGTGGACGATGGCTTTCATGGGCGGGTTCCTTTGTACGATAAGAAGACGTAGGCCCATGGTCGTCTTCATGCTCGACCGGAAAAAGCGGCAGAATCGGATAGCACCTTCACTACAGGAGTGAAAATGATCCGCTTCGACGACCTCGGCCTCTTCGTGCGCTCCGCCGCCCTCGGCAGCTTTTCCCGCACAGCCCGCGAGGCAGACCTCTTGCCGGGCCAGGTAAGCGCCGCCATTGGCCGGCTGGAGCGCGAACTGGGCATCCGCCTGTTCGCCCGCTCGACCCGCAGCCTGCGACTGACCGCCGAGGGCGAGGCCTATCTGCCCTATGCCCGGGACGTGCTGGAGACCTTGCGCGAGGGGCGCGAGCGGCTGCAGGGCGAGAGTCCCGAGTTGCGCGGAGTGCTGCAGGTGGCGGCGCCTTCGGATCTGGGGCGCAATCTCTTGCTGCCTTGGCTGGCCGAGTTTCGTCAGCGCCATCCCGGCCTGACCCTCAGGCTCTACGTCTCGGACCAGCAGGCCGACGTCTATCGCGATCCGGTGGACATCGCCATCCGCTACGGGCGCAGCCAGGACGATAGTCTGGTGGCGCTGCCGCTGGCCCCGGACAATCGCCGCCTGCTGGCGGCGGCGCCAGCCTATCTGGCCCGCCAGGGTGCGCCGCGCAGCCTGGACGAGCTGGCCGGGCACGCCTGCCTGCTCTATCAGCTACATGGCCGTACCTATGACAAATGGAGCTTTCCACAGGCCGACGGCGGCCTGCGCCAGGTGGCCGTCAGCGGCCCCCTGCAAAGCGACGATGCCGAGGTGGTGCGGCGCTGGGCCGTCGCCGGGGAGGGCATCGTCTACAAGTCCTGGCTGGACATGCGCGACGATCTGCAGAGTGGTCGGCTGGTGCGGCTGCTGCCCGAGCAGCCCGGCGAGCCGTTGCCGCTGCAGCTGTTCTGCCCGCACCGGCGGCAATTCTCGCCGGCGGTGCGGCAGCTGCACGGCTGGCTGGCGGGACGCTTCGCGGCCTTGGGCGAGCAGCCCTGAAACGAAAAAGGGGGTGGCGCCGCGAACGGAACCACCCCCTTGGGTACCGCGCCTGCCTTACTGCAGGTGCTGCTTGAGCAACTGGCCGGCCTGGGTCAGCGCAGCCTGGACCTCGGGTACCTTGGCCAGGGCGTTGAGCAGGCCATAGTCGTGGATCATGCCGTTGTAGCGCACCTGGACGACATCGACGCCGGCGGCGTTGAGCTTGCGGGCATAGGCCTCGCCCTCGTCTCGCAGCACGTCGTTCTCGGCGGTCTGCACCAGCGCCGGCGGCAGACCCTTGAGCTGGGCCTCGCTGGCCCGCAACGGCGAGGCGTAGATGTTGGCGCGCTCGGTCTCACTGGTGGTGTAGTTGTCCCAGAACCACTTCATCATGTTGCGGGTCAGGAAGCGGCCCTCGGCATAGGTCTGGTAGGAGCCGTTGTCGAAGCTCGCATCGGTCACCGGCCAGAACAGCACCTGGTAACGCAGCTTGGGCGTGCCCTTGTCCTTGGCCATCAGGCTGACCACCGCGGCCATGTTGCCGCCGACGCTGTTGCCGGCCACCGCCAGGCGACTACCGTCGACATCGATGTCCTTGCCGTGCTCGGCCACCCACTGGGTCGCGGCATAGGCCTGGTTGATGGCTACCGGGAAGTGGGCTTCCGGACTCGGGGTGTAGTTGACGAACACCGCCGTGGCGCCGGAGGCCACCACCAGGTCACGCACCAGGCGCTGGTGGGTGGGGAAGTCGCCCAGCACCCAGCCGCCGCCGTGGAAGAACATGAAGGCCGGTGTCTGCCCCTTGGCGTTCGCCGGGCGGACGATGGTCAGCTGCAGCGGCTTGCCGTCGACCTGGATGGTCTTTTCACGGGTCTTGACCCCCGCGAGATCGACCTTGACGCCGGACTGGGCGCCGGCCAGCACCGCGCGGGCGTCCTTGGTGCTCAAGGTTTCCAGCGGTTTGCCACCGCTGCCGTTCAGAGCGTCGACGAAGCCCTGGGTGGTGCGTTCCAAGGCGGGATCGGGCTGGGGCGCGGCGAAGGCGCCCAGGGCCAGGGTGAGCGCGGAAAGACCAAGCAGGCGAGAGACGGTACGCATGACAGATGACTCCTCGAACGGAAAGGACCGGGCGCCTCGGCTGAAGCGCCTGGGTAATACCGCGACCCTTAGGCCAGGGTCAGGTGTACGTCGACGTTGCCGCGGGTGGCGTTGGAGTAGGGGCAGACCTGGTGGGCCTTCTCGATCAGGTCTTCGGCCACGGCGCGCTCCAGGCCCGGCAGGCTGATGACCAGCTCGACGTCCAGGGCGAAGCCGGTGGGGATCGGGCCGATGCCGACCTTGGCGGTGACACTGACGTCAGCCGGCATGGCGATCTTTTCCTTGGCGCCGACAAACTTGAGCGCGCCGATGAAGCAGGCCGAGTAGCCGGCGGCGAAGAGTTGCTCGGGATTGGTGCCGGCACCCCCGGCGCCGCCCAGCGCCTTGGGCGTGGACAGCTGCACGTCCAGGGCCTTGTCGCTGCTGCTGGAGCGGCCGTCACGGCCACCGGTGCTGGTTGCGGAAGCGGTATAGAGGATGTTCATGGCGTGCTCCTTTTTAGGTATCGCGATAACTGTTTGCTCGGACGTTGCCCGAAGGAATCGCCCGGGGACGGATTTAAGTTATCGCGATATTTATTATCGCGCAAATACATTTTCAGGAGCAGCCGACCAGCGGCGGCGAAGGGGGCTAACGCTCCAGCTTCGCTCTCAGGGTCATCAGATTTTCGCGCAGCGCATTCATCTGGGCATCGCCCAGCGCGCAATAGCTGCTGATGGTGCCGTTGATCTCCCGGGCCCGCTCACGCAGGGCGCGACCAGGCTCGGTGAGTTCGATGGACAGGTTGCGCTCGTCCTCGGCATTGCGCTGCCGGGTCACGTAGCCCTCGGCTTCCAGGCGCTTGAGCACCGGGGTCAGGGCCCCGGAGTCCTGGTGCAGCCGACGCGCCAACTCCTTGAGCGGCAGCCGATCGTTTTCCCACAGCACCAGCATCATCAGGTACTGCGGATAGGTCAGGCCCACCTCTTCGAGCAGCGGCTTGTACACCTTGGTCATGGCCAGTGAGGTGGAGTACAGCGCGAAGCACAGCTGCTGATCGAGAAGAAGGGGGTCTTTATTGTTCATCGCGGTCCCGCCTAGGTAAATGAGAAGTGATTCTACCCCGAGCATTTGGGTAGCATTAGTCCTTTCGCTCTCAGACCCCAGGGTTTCCATGCGTATCCATGTGTCGTTCATCGATCGTGTCGGCATCACCCAGGAAGTCCTGGCGCTGCTCGGTGCCCGCAATCTCAACCTGGACGCCGTGGAGATGGTGCCGCCCAACGTCTACATCGATGCGCCAACCCTGAGCGCGACGGTGCTGGAAGAATTACGCGCCGCCCTGCTGACCGTGGTGGGGGTGGAGGCGGTGCGGGTGGTGGACATCCTGCCCGGCCAGCGCCGCTCCCTGCAGCTCGACGCGCTGCTCGCCGCCATGGCCGATCCGGTGCTGGCGGTGGACGGCGAGGGCCGCATCCTGCTGGCCAATCCAGCCTTTGCCGCCCTGGCCGGGGAGGGCGCCGGCAACACCCTGGCCGAACTCTTCAATGACAGCGAATTGTCCACCGAGCTGCTGGACCAGGGCTTTCGCCTGCCCCTGCGTGAGGTGGTGCTGCGCGGCCAGGCGCTGCTGCTGGACGCCACCCCCATCGGCGAACCCGTGGGCGGCCTGGCCGGTGGCCTGCTGACCCTCTATGCCCCCAGCCGCATCGGCGGCCGCCTCTCGGCACTGCGCCACGACACCCCCGAGGGCTTCGATTCGCTGCTCGGCGACTGCGCCGCCATCCGCACCCTCAAGGCCCGCGCCCAGCGCCTGGCCGCCCTGGAGGCGCCGCTGCTGATCCTCGGCGAGACCGGCACCGGCAAGGAACTGGTGGCACGCGCCTGCCATGCGGCCAGTGCGCGGCGCGAGGCGCCCTTTCTGGCGCTGAACTGCGCGGCCCTGCCGGAAAGCCTCGCCGAGAGCGAATTGTTCGGCTATGCCCCGGGCGCCTTTACCGGCGCCCAGCGCGGCGGCAAGCCGGGCCTGCTGGAACTGGCCGACCAGGGCACGGTGTTTCTCGACGAAGTCGGCGAGATGTCGCCCTATCTGCAGGCCAAGCTGCTGAGATTTCTCTCCGATGGCACCTTCCGCCGCGTTGGCGGGGCCCAGGAAACCCAGGTCAACGTGCGCATCCTCGCCGCCACCCATCGCGACCTGCAGGCCATGGTCGCCGCCGGCACCTTTCGCGAAGACCTCTTCTATCGCCTCAATGTGCTCAGCCTGCAGGTGCCGGCACTGCGCGAGCGGGGCCAGGACATCCTGCTGCTGGCAAGGCACTTCCTGCAGCAGGCCTGTGCCCAGATCGGCCGACCGCCGTGTCGCCTGGCGCCGGCTACCTATGGCGTGCTGCTGGGCAACGCCTGGCCGGGTAACGTACGGCAGTTGCAGAACATCCTCTTTCGCGCCGCCGCCATCAGCGAGAGTGGCCAGATCGATGTCGATGACCTCGACCTGGCCGGCACTGCGGTATCGGGGCAGGTCGAGACCGAGGTCAGCACCCTGGAGGCCGCCGTCCAGGGTTACGAGGCGGCGCTGCTGGAGCGGCTCTATCCGCAGTATCCGTCCAGTCGCCAGTTGGCCGCGCGCCTGCAGACCTCTCACTCGGCCATCGCCATGCGCCTGCGGCGTTACGGCATCCCGCGGCGCTGAAGTCCGCGGGCGTTTAGATCAGCGCAGGACGTTGGTCTTGGCCAGATCCACCACCTCGCTGCCGCGACCACTCATCACCGCGCGCAGCATGTAGAGGCTGAAGCCCTTGGCCTGGGCGGCCTCGATCTTTGGCGGCAGCGACAGCTCCTGCTTAGCGATGCGCACATCCACCAGCGCCGGGCCGGGATGGGCGAAAGCCTCTTCCAGAGTGGCGTCGAGCAGACTGGCCGATTCCACCTTCCAGCCGCGCACGCCGCAGGCCTCGGCCACCTGGGCGAAGTCGACGGCGGCGAGATCCGTGGTGTCGTCGATCATGCCAGCGGCCTTCATCTCCATGGCGACGAAGCCCAGGGTGGCGTTGTCGTAGACGATGACCTTGACCGGCAGCTTCTCGCTGGCCAGGGTCGCCAGTTCGCCGAGCAGCATGGACAGTCCGCCGTCGCCGGCCAGCGCCACCACCTGGCGGTCGGGATAGGCCGCCTGCAGACCCATGGCCTGGGGCAGGGCATTGGCCATGGAGCCATGGGTAAAGGAGCCGGCCAGCTTGCGCTCGAAATTCATCGCCAGGTAGCGCGCCGCCCACACCGTGGGAGTGCCGACGTCGCAGGTGAAGAGGGCATCCGCTGCGGCCAGTTCGCTGACGCGGGTGGTGAGGTACTGCGGATGCAGCGGCTCGCCATCGGCGGTGGCGGTGGCCAGTTCGTCCAGCTCGGCGCGGGTCTTGCGGTAGTGCTGCTGGGCCTTTTCCAGGAAGCGGCTGTGGCTGTTGGGCCGGAGTCGCGGCAGCAGGGCGTCGAGGGTGGCGCGAACATCGCCCACCAAGCCCTTGAGCAGCGGGGTGCGCACGCCCAGGTGAGCTCCGCGCACGTCGATCTGCACCACCCGGCCGTGATCCGGGAAGAAGTTGCGATAGGGGAAGTTGCTGCCCAGCATCAGCAGCAGGTCGCATTCCTTGAGCGCGTGATAGCCGGACGAAAAGCCGATCAGTCCGGTCATGCCCACGCCATAGGGATTGGAATACTCGATATGGGCCTTGCCGCGCAGCGCATGGACCACTGGGGCCTGCAGGCGCTCGGCCAGGGCCACCACCTGGGCATGGGCACCGGCGCAACCGGCGCCGCAGAGCAGGGTGATGCGCTTTTCCCCGGCCAGCAATTCGGCCAGGGCGTCCAGCTCGGCGTCCGGCGGCACCACCACCGGACGCACCGGCTCGCTCCACTGGGCCTCCTTGATCGGCGCCTCGGCCAGGGCCACGTCGCCGGGAATCACCACCACCGACACCGAACGATTGAGGATGGCCGAGCGCATGGCGGTCTCGAGGATGCGCGGCAGCTGCTCGGGATGGGAGACCACCTCGCAGAAGTCGCTGCAGTCGCGGAACAGCCGCTCCGGATGGGTCTCCTGGAAATAGCCCAGGCCGATCTCGCTGGAAGGAATCTGGGCGGCAATGGCCAGCACCGGCGCGCCGCTGCGCTGGGCGTCGAACAGGCCGTTGATCAGGTGCAGGTTGCCCGGACCGCAGGAGCCGGCGCAGACCGCCAGGCGTCCGCTGGTATCGGCCGCGGCACTGGCAGCGAAGGCCGCGGCTTCTTCATGCCGCACGCCGCGCCAGCGGATGCGATCACGCTTGCGCAGGCTTTCGGTGAGGCCGTTGAGCGAATCGCCCGGCAGGCCCCAGATGGTGTCCACACCGGCGGCTTCGAGGGTGGCAACGAGCAGATCGGCAACGGTTTTCACAGCCATGACAAAGACTCCAGGCAAGGGTGGGGGGGCAGAGCCGCTTGGCAGAGGTCTTGTTGTGCCTTCTTGGTCCGACGAAGCGGGGCGGAAGTTCGCGTCGGGTGCTCTTGTCCGAATCTGGCCTCAGGCTCCGGTGACGTTCCTGCCTCCAGCGTTCTTGCTCAGGCTTCGCCAGGTGCCATCTACGCGGAGAGCGCTTTGCCAGCCGTGTCGCCCGACGCCGAGAGCGTGCCGATTGACAGATCCAGCCTTGTCCTTAATATGGGATATACAGCTGATATATCCCAGGAGACCGATCGTGGATCAAGGTGCCGTATTTCAAAGCAATCGCAGTCAGGCGGTGAGACTGCCAAAGGCGGTTGCCCTGCCCGAAGATGTGAAGCGCGTCGATGTGGTTGCTGTCGGCCGCACGAGGATCATTACCCCGGCTGGGGAATCCTGGGATTCCTGGTTCGAGGGAGAGGGTGTCACGGCGGATTTCATGGCGGAACGGGACCAGCCCGCCGAGCAGGAGCGCGAAGGCTTCTGATGCTCAAGTTCATGCTCGACACCAATACCTGCATCTTCGCCATCAAGAACCGACCGGTGTCGGTTCGCGAGGCCTTCACTCGGCACCAGGGACAGTTGTGCATCAGTACGATCACCCTGATGGAGCTGATCTATGGTGCGGAAAAGTCCTCCAGCCCGGAGCGTAACCTGGCGGTGATCGAAGGCTTCGCCGCGCGTCTAGAGGTGTTGAAGTACGGACACGAAGCCGCGGCGCACACCGGGCAGTTGCGTGCCGAATTGGCCAGACTAGGTCAGCCAATCGGTCCCTACGATCAGATGATCGCGGGACATGCGCGCTCCCTGGGCCTGATCGTGGTCACCAACAACCGCCGCGAGTTTGACCGGGTGCCAGGCTTGCGCGTTGAAGACTGGGTTACCGCTGCAGGGAATTAGCGAGCAAGACGCTTGATCCGCCTTTGTCTGCATCATGAATAAGCAGCAGCCTGCTCCATAACGTACAGCCCAGCTGTAGGACCCAGGAGCCTGGCTAATTTCGTAACGATTTCGATACGACGTTTGTTAATCGATACGGCTGTAGCGGGGTAGCGGGTCAGTTGTAACGATTACGCTACAGCGCAATGCGGGTTCTTTAGCTAAACCCTTGAAAACACTGGCCTTTACTCCTGGCATCGCCCTTGCAATAACAGACCCATCTATCCATCAGGACAAAGGTCCGCAGGAGTCTGGCAATGGGTCTGCGCTATACCGAAGAACACGAATGGCTGCGTCAGGAAGCCGATGGCAGCATCACCGTCGGCATCACCGACTATGCTCAGGACTCCCTGGGCGACCTGGTCTTCGTGCAACTGCCGGAGCTGCGCAGCTACGCCCAGGGTGATGAGGTCGCGGTGCTGGAGTCGGTCAAGGCCGCCAGCAACATCACCATGCCGCTGGACGGCGAGGTGCTGGCCGTCAACGAGGCGCTCAACGATGCGCCCGAGACCATCAACAGCGATCCGCTGAACGCCGGCTGGTTCTTCCGCTTCCAGCCCGCCAATGCCGAAGCCTTCGCCGCGCTGCTCGACGAAGCCGCCTATCAGCAACTGATCAAGGGGTAAGACCGCCATGTCGCTGCACGACACCCTCAGCACCGCCGACGAATTCGTTCCGCGCCACATCGGTCCGCGCGAGCTCGACGAGATCGCCATGCTGAATCTGCTCGGCTACGAATCTCTGGATGCCATGACCGCTCAGGTGATCCCCGAGAGCATCAAGGGCACCAGCGTGCTGGATCTGCCCGCCGGGCTGTCCGAAGCCGACGCCCTGGCCGAGCTGCGCACCATCGCCGGCAAGAATCGCCTGCTCAAGAGCCTGATCGGCCAGGGCTACTACAACACCCACACCCCGGCGCCGATCCTGCGCAACCTGCTGGAAAATCCGGCCTGGTACACCGCCTACACCCCCTACCAGCCGGAGATCTCCCAGGGTCGCCTGGAAGCCCTGCTCAACTTCCAGACGCTGATCGGCGACCTCACCGGCATGCCGGTGGCCAACGCCTCGCTGCTGGACGAGGGCACCGCTGCCGCCGAGGCCATGACGTTCTGCAAACGTCTGGCGAAAAACAAGGCCACTGCCTTCTTCGCCTCCGTGCACTGCCATCCGCAGACCCTGGACGTCCTGCGCACCCGTGCCGAGCCCCTGGGCATCGAGGTGGTGGTGGGCGTTGAAACCGAGATCGAGGACCACGGCCGATTCTTTGGCGCCCTGTTCCAGTACCCCATGACCACCGGCGAGATCCGTGACTACCGTGAGAGCATCCAGGCCTTCCAGGCCGCCGGTGCTCTGGTGGCCATGGCCGCCGACCTGCTGGCCCTGACCCTGCTCACCCCGCCCGGCGAACTGGGCGCGGACGTGGCCATCGGCACCGCCCAGCGCTTTGGCGTACCGCTCGGTTTCGGCGGTCCCCACGCGGCGTACTTCGCCACGCAAGACAAGTACAAGCGCGACATGCCCGGGCGCGTCGTCGGCGTCTCCATCGACCGCCACGGCAACCCGGCCTATCGCCTGGCGCTGCAGACCCGCGAGCAGCACATCCGCCGCGAGAAGGCCACCAGTAACATCTGCACCGCCCAGGTCCTGCTGGCCAACATCGCCAGCATGTACGCGGTCTACCACGGTCCCGAGGGCCTGACCCGCATCGCCACCCGGGTGCAGCGCCTGACCAGCCTCCTGGCCGCCGGCCTGCAGCGCCTGGGCCACGAGACCCAGCACACCGCCTTCGACACCCTGACCCTAGTGTTCGGTGCGCGCACCGCCGCCCTGCACGAGGCCGCTCGTGCCCGTGGCTACAACCTGCGCGAAGTCAGTGCCGAGGCCCTGGGCGTGTCCCTGGACGAGACCAGCACCCTGGCCGACGTCCAGGCGCTGCTGGAGATCCTGGCGGACGGCAAGCCCGCCCCTCAGGTCGCCGAGCTAGGCGATGCCCAGGGTGTGGAAGTGCCCGCGGCGCTGCAGCGTCAATCGACCTTCCTGACTCATCCGGTGTTCGCCAGCCATCGTTCCGAGACCGAGCTGATGCGCTACCTGCGCAAGCTCGCCGACAAGGACCTGGCCCTGGATCGCACCATGATTCCGCTGGGTTCCTGCACCATGAAGCTCAACGCCGCCAGCGAGATGATCCCGGTCACCTGGGCCGAATTCGGTGGTATCCACCCCTTCGCGCCGGCCGATCAGGCCGAGGGCTATGCCCAGCTCACTACCGAACTGGAAGCCATGCTCTGCGCCGCTACCGGCTACGATGCCGTCTCCCTGCAGCCCAATGCCGGCTCCCAGGGCGAGTACGCCGGCCTCCTGGCCATCCGCGCCTATCACGCGAGCCGCGGTCAGGGCGAGCGTGACGTCTGCCTGATCCCGGCCTCGGCCCACGGCACCAATCCGGCCACCGCCAGCATGGTCGACATGCGCGTGGTGGTGGTGGCCTGTGACAAGCGCGGCAACGTCGATCTCGACGACCTGCGTGCCAAGGCCGAGCAGCACAGCGAGCGCCTGGCCGCGCTGATGATCACCTATCCGTCTACCCACGGGGTGTTCGAAGAGGCCATCCGCGAGATCTGCCAGGTGGTCCATGACCACGGCGGCCAGGTCTATATCGACGGTGCCAACATGAACGCCATGGTCGGTCTCTGCGCCCCAGGGCAGTTCGGCGGCGACGTCTCCCATCTCAACCTGCACAAGACCTTCTGCATCCCCCATGGCGGCGGCGGTCCGGGCGTCGGCCCCATCGGCGTCAAGGCGCACCTGGCGCCCTTCCTGCCCGGCCATGCCCGGCTGGAACGCAAGGAAGGCGCGGTCTGCGCAGCGCCCTATGGCAGCGCCAGCATCCTGCCGATCTCCTGGATGTACCTGAAGATGATGGGCAGCGCCGGTCTGACTCGCGCCTCCCAGGTGGCCATCCTCAGCGCCAACTACATTGCTCGCCGGCTGGAAGAGCACTACCCGGTGCTCTACAGCGGCACCGGTGGCCTGGTGGCCCACGAGTGCATCCTCGACCTGCGTCCGCTCAAGGACAGCAGCGGCGTGACCGTGGACGACGTGGCCAAGCGCCTGATCGACTTCGGCTTCCATGCGCCGACCATGTCCTTCCCGGTGGCCGGCACCCTGATGATCGAGCCCACCGAGAGCGAGTCCAAGCAGGAACTGGATCGCTTCTGCGACGCCATGATCGCCATCCGCGAAGAGATCCGCGCCCTGGAAGCCGGCACCCTGGATCCCCAGGACAACCCGCTGAAGAACGCGCCCCATACCGCGCGTGAACTGGCGGGCGAGTGGACTCACCCCTACAGCCGCGAGCAGGCGGTCTTCCCGCTGCCGAGCCTGGTGGACGGCAAGTACTGGCCGCCGGTGGCGCGCATCGACAACGTCTACGGCGATCGCAACCTGGTCTGCTCCTGCCCGCCGATCGAGGCCTACGGCGAGGCCTGACCCTCACCCCCGGCCCTTCTCCCTCAGGGAGGGGCTGGGGGGAGGGATGACCCGATCACCCACGTCGCGACCCCATAGCCCAGCGCTGTCCCGTTCCCTTTGCCTGGAGCGCGACAGCCGCCACCCGACACGGAGCCCCACCATGTCCCTGCTCAAGACTTCGCTGCACGCCCTGCACCTGGAACTCGGCGCCCGCATGGTGCCCTTCGCCGGCTATGAGATGCCGGTGCAATACCCGCTCGGCGTGCTCAAGGAGCACCAGCACACCCGCGCCCAGGCCGGGTTGTTCGATGTGTCCCACATGGGCCAGGTCATGCTCGAAGGCGAAGAGGCCGCCGAGGCGCTGGAGACCTTGGTACCGGTCGACATCATCGACCTCCCCAGCGGCATGCAGCGCTATGCCCTGCTGACCGACGACAACGGCGGCATCCTCGACGACCTCATGGTCGCCAACCTGGGCGACTGCCTCTACCTGGTGGTCAACGCCGCCTGCAAGGAAGCCGACCTCGCCCACCTGGAAAAGCACCTGGGCGATCGCTGCCAGGTGCTGCCGCAGTTCGATCGCGCCCTGTTGGCCCTGCAAGGACCCGCCGCTGCCGCGGTGCTGGCGCGCCTGGCGCCGGAGGTGGCCGAGATGACCTTCATGCAGGTCCGCCGTGTCAAGCTGCTGGACCAGCCCTGCATCGTCAGTCGCAGCGGGTATACCGGCGAAGACGGCTACGAGATCTCGGTGCCCAGCGCCGCGGCCGAGGCCCTGGCCCGCCGCCTGCTGGCCGAGCCGGAAGTCGAGGCCATCGGCCTGGGCGCCCGTGACTCCCTGCGCCTGGAAGCCGGTCTGTGCCTCTATGGCCATGACATGGACGCCGGCACCACGCCGGTGATGGCCAACCTGGGGTGGGCGCTCTCCAAGGTGCGTCGTGAAGGCAATGGTCGCGCCGGCGGTTTCCCCGGTGCCGAGCGCATCTTCGCCGAACAGCGCGACGGCGTGAGCCGCAAGCGCGTCGGCCTGCTGGTGCAGGAGCGGGTGCCGGTGCGCGAGGGTGCGGAGCTGGTGGATGCCAACGGCGCCAGCATCGGTCGTGTCACCAGTGGCGGCTTCGGCCCGACCCTGGGGGCGCCGGTGGCCATGGGGTATGTCGACAGCAACTTCGCCGCCCTGGATACCCAGTTGTTCGCCGTGGTGCGCGGCAAGCAGGTGCCGGTCAAGGTCGCCAAGACCCCCTTCGTACCGCAGCGGTATTACCGCGGCTGATCTGAGTGTTGGGCTTCGCGTTGCTCAACCCAATCTACGGCCATGCTCTCGTAGGTTGGGTTGAGCGCCAGCGAAGCCCAGCAACTCCTCACGTCAGCGGATAATCGCGAAACACCGACAGGGCCTCCGCCTCGGCGGTCAGGGCCTCCAGCGTCGGGTAGTTACGCCGTTCGATCAGCCCGGGCAGGGCGAAGTGCAGGAAGGTCCAGGCCACCGCTGTGTCGATGGCGTCCTGGCCGATACTGTCTTCACCCAGCGGCGGACGCGGGCCCAGCCAGGCCTTGTCCAGGGCGCCACAGGCCGCGCGCAACTGCCCCTCCACGCGCTGCTGCCAGGGTGCATGACGTTTCTCTTCCGGTCGCAGGTCACGCTCGTACACCAGCTGCACCGCCTTCTCTGACAGGGCCAGCGCCAGGCCGCTGCGACTGAGAGCGGTCGCCCGAGCCGCGTGGCCGCTTGGCAGCAATTGCCGACTGCCGCAGGCGAGATGCTGGGCATAGTTCAGAATCAGCGACGAATCCATCAACCGCTGGCCGTCCAGGCAGATCAGAGTGGGCGCCTTGAGCACCGGATTGAAGCTGCGAAAGCGCTCGACCTCACGAAACAGCGAGATCTGGCGCAGCTCGAAGGGCAGAACCAGCAGGCGAAGGGAGATCGCGACCCGCCGCACATAGGGGGAGTCGAGCATGCCAATGAGTTGCATGGGGGGCGTCCTGTCAGAAAGAGTGAATCCTGTTTCACGTGGAACGTCATCCTGGCCGCGTGTTTCACACCAGGCGCTGCTCTGGACAAGACACTAAGGATTCGGTGAAGCTGCTTCCAGCGAGAAATTCTGACCGGATCGTTAAGGAAAGCTTACATGTCGCGCGTGCCGCCGTTGAATGCTCTGCGCTGCTTCGAAGCGGTTGCCCGCCTGGGCAGCGTGACTCGCGCCGCCAATGAATTGCACCTCACCCATGCCGCGGTCAGTCAGCAGGTGAAGGGCCTAGAGCATCAGCTGGGCATGGTGCTGTTCGAGCGCCAGGGGCGCGGGATCGAGGTCACCGGCGACGGTCGCGTCTATGCCGAGCAGGTCCGCCAGTTGCTCGACGATCTGGGCGAGGCGACCCGGCGCCTGCAGGCGCGCCCGCGACGCAACGAACTGGTGTTCGCCACCTTTCCCTCCTTCGCCACCCACTGGCTGTTGCCCCGGCTGCCGCGTTTTCGCGCCCTGCACCCGGAGTACCGCATCCGTATCCAGACCAGCCTGGATTTCCAGGATCTGCGCCAGGGCATGGTGGATATTGGAGTGCGCATGGGCGAGGGGCAGTGGGATGGCCTGACGGCGCTACGGTTGTTTCAGGACGATGTGCTGCTGGTGGCGGCGCCTGGTTACAACGGTGGGCAACTGCCGCGCAGCCTGGAGGAGGCCCTCGCGCAGCCGCTATTGCACACGGAGGAAACCTGGCTGCACTGGGGCGAAACGGCCGGTCTAGGCGAAGCAGCGCCCAATCGCGGCATCAGCGTGAACGATTCCAACGTGGTACTGGAGGCGCTACGCCTTGGTCAGGCGCTGGCGCTGGAGCGGCGCAGCCTGGTGCAGGCCGCGCTGAACGAGGGGCGTCTGGTCCAGCTCAGTCCGGTGACGGCGCCCTATCCCTATGCCTACTGGCTGGTCTGGCCGGAACGTGCCGAATCGGCGGAAAAGCAGGAGCGCTTCAGCGCCTGGATCCAGGCCGAGGTCGCGACCTATCTGGCAGCGCTGGAGGCGCCGACGCCCGCCTAGGGCGTCGGGCGGGAGGTCTTAGCGCAGCAGCAGCTTGCGACGGCCGTCCGGCCAGACTTCCCAGAGTTGATCGTTGATGCGCTGCACCTGGCTAGTGGTCCGGCGCATGGCCGAAATGCTGGCCCGCAGGGCCTGGCCGCTGGCGGTGTCGACGAGATTTCCGGCGCCGGTGCTCTCGGCGGTGGCGCGATCCATAGCAACAGTGTTCATTGACGCCTCCCAGAGCTCGGCTAAAGACGGCGAAAGTGCCGTAGCCAAGGACTGCCCAGCCCCGGCAAGATTCCGCATCTTTGCCAGCAGCCGTTCAAGCTGTGATCCACGTCGTGTGGACGTTGTGGCCCATTGGGCGAATTTGCGCAAACGCGGCTTTCTGTACGGATATACAGATTAGTCCTTGCGCTGGCCGATGGCGCTTTGCATCCTGTGGCGATTCCTCCAGTGCGACGCCCACCATGCAGCTGTATCTCTGCGAAAAACCCTCCCAGGCCAAGGACATCGCCCGCATCCTCGGCGCCACCCGGCGCGGCGAGGGCTGCCTGCAAGGGCAGGGCGTGACCGTGACCTGGTGCATCGGCCATCTGCTGGAAACGGCGCCCCCCGACGCCTATGACGCCCGCTACAAGCGCTGGTCGTTGGACGACCTACCTATTGTCCCCGAGCAGTGGAAGCTGCAGGTCAAGAAGACCACCGGCAGCCAGTTCAAGGCGGTCAAGCGCCTGCTGGGCGAGACCAGCGAACTGGTGATCGCCACCGACGCCGACCGGGAGGGCGAGATGATCGCCCGCGAGCTGGTGGAACATTGCCGCTATCGCGGGCCGATCCGCCGGTTGTGGCTGTCGGCGCTGGATGACGTCTCCATCCGCCGCGCCCTGGCGGCGCTCAAGCCCGGTGCCGAGACCTATGGACTCTATCAGTCCGCTCTGGGACGCTCGCGCGCCGACTGGCTGATCGGCATGAACATGAGCCGGCTGTTCACCCTGCTGGGGCGTCGCTCCGGTTATCAGGGCGTGCTCTCGGTTGGGCGGGTACAGACGCCGACTCTGCGCCTGGTGGTGGACCGCGATCGCGCCATCGCCGCCTTCGTGCCGGTGCCCTTCTGGACCGTGGAGGCGACCCTGGACGCCTCGGGTAGCCGCTTCCAGGCCCAATGGCAGCCCCCAGAGGACGTCTGTGACGACCAGGGCCGCTGTCTCAAGCCCGAGGTGGCCCAGGCGGCGGCGAAGGTTATCGAGGCGGCCGGGCAGGCGCGACTGGTCAAGCTCAAGACCGAGCGTATCCGCGAGGCGGCACCCTTACCCTTCGATCTGGGCACCCTGCAGGAGGTCTGCTCCAAGCGCCTCAACCTGGGCGCCCAGCAGACCCTTGACGTCGCCCAGGCGCTCTACGAGAAGTACAAGCTGATCACCTATCCGCGCAGTGATTGCGGCTACCTGCCGCTGTCCCAGCACGCCGAGGCGCCGGCGCTGCTGGCCGCCTTGCTGGGCGCCGATAGCAGTCTCGCCCCCCTGCGCGACCACCTGGACGCCAGTCGCCGCTCCCGGGCCTGGAACGACGCCAAGGTCAGCGCCCACCACGGCATCATCCCGACCCTGGTGACCCGCGACTTGGGCCGCCTGAGTCCCCAGGAGCGCAATGTCTATGGCCTGATCCGCGCGCGCTACCTGGCGCAGTTCCTGCCGCCGCACGAATTCGATCGCACCCAGGCCGATTTCGAGGCGGGCGGCGAACGTCTGCGGGCCACCGGAAAGCGGCTGGTGGAACCGGGCTGGCGTCGCGCCTTGCCCGAGTCGCTCACGCCGCCAAAGGGCCGCGAGGCACCGCCGCCCCAGGCGCTGCCCGAGCTGCGCGAGGGTGAGTCCTATCCAGTGGTCGAGGTGCGCTGCAAGGATCAGTTGACCCAGCCGCCCAAGCCCTTCACCGAGGGCGATCTGATCAAGGCGATGAAGAATGTCGCCAAGCTGGTGGAGGATCCGGCCCTCAAGCAGAAGCTCAAGGACACCACCGGCATCGGTACCGAGGCGACCCGCGCCAGCATCATCCAAGGCCTGCTGGACCGCGGCTACCTGGTCAAGCAGGGCAAGGCCCTGGCGGCCACGCCCGCGGCCTTCGGCCTGATCGACGCCGTGCCCCGGGCCATCGCCGATCCGGGCACCACGGCGCTCTGGGAGCAGGCGTTGGATCGGGTGCAGGAAGGCGAACTGAGCCTGGCCGAATTCGTTACCAAGCAATCGGCCTGGATGGGCAAGCAGGTGGAGCGCTGTCTCGGCCTGACCCTGAGCATCAGCGGACCGCCGCCAGCGGGCAGCGGCGCGCCCTGGAAGAAGAAGCGGCGTACAGGCGGGACCAAGGCCAAAGCCAAGCCGGGTGGCGCACCGACGCGCACCCGCAAGCCCAAGGTCAAGCCTGGCTGACGACGGCGTGGAGATCAGGAGGTGTAGCTGCTGGAGCTGGCCTTAGCCCGGGCGGCGCGAATCGCTATCGCAGCAACACTGAAACAATATCGAGGCCGATGTCTGGAGAAGAAGCCCGCTACCGCTCCAGACCGCCCCCTCTCCCTGGGGGAAAGGGTTAGGGTGAGGGCGCAAGGCCCCCGCAAGCCTTACTTCTTCTCGAACGCCGCTGCGGCAGTGGCGTAGGCCGCTTCGTGATAGTCGAATTCGGCGGACTGCACCAGCAGGGTTTCCTCGTCCTCAGTGAAGGCGATCACCGGGCGATAGGAGAGGCCGTCGGCCTTGATTTCGGCTTCGTCGATGAGCTTGGAGAGATCGAAGGCGAAGTCGCCGCAGATGGCCTTGGCCTGGGCGTCGGTGATGCCGTGCTTCTTCAGGGCATCGCGCAGCAGGGTGCTCCACTGGTATTGAAACTGGAGACCCAGTTTGGCGTAGCTGGGACCGTAGTCGATTTCCATGAGTGTGTAACCGGGGCTTGGGAGGAGGGGGCGAACTCGCCACAGCGGTCAGCGAAATGACCGTTGTGAACGCTGCCGGTGGCACTACGATGGCGTGCCACAAAGCCCAGGCAAAGGGGGGCGGGCCGGACGGCCAAATCTAATGACCGAGAGGCCCGCACCCAGGGACGAGCGGTTATTCGTGCACGATGCGCGAGTGATCGCGAGTGTCCTTCATGAAGACGTAGACCAGCAGCGAGCAGGCGATGCAGCCGGTCACGTACCAGTAGTAGCCGCTCTCCATGCCGATGCTCTTGAACCACAGGGCCAGGTATTCGGCGGTGCCGCCGAAGATGGACACGGTCAGGGCATAGGGCAGGCCGACGCCCAAGGCGCGGATCTCGGTGGGGAACAGCTCGGCCTTCACCACGGCGTTGATCGAGGTGTAGAAGCTGACGATCACCAGCGCCACCATGATCAGGCCGAAGGCGCCCCACCAGCTGGTGACGCTACCCAGGGCAGTGAGAATCGGGTAGGTGAACAGGGTGCCGAGCACGCCGAAGGCGATCAGTACCGGGCGCCGGCCTACGCGGTCGGAGAGAGCGCCGACCACGGGCTGCAGCAGCATGAACAGGAACAGGGTCGCCGCCGAGATGGAGGTGGCGTCGGTCTTGCTCATGCCCACCGAGTTGACTAGGTACTTCTGCATGTAGGTGGTGTAGGTGTAGAAGGCCAGGGTGCCGCCCATGGTCAGGCCGACCACGGTCAAGAATTCCTTGGGATGGCGCGCCAGCGTGCGCATCAGGGATTCCTTGGGCTTTTCGGCCTTCTTGAAGGAGCTGGTCTCTTCCATGCCGCGACGCAGGTAGAGCGCGGTCACGGCGCAGGCGGCGCCGATCAGGAAGGGAATGCGCCAGCCCCAGCTTTCCAGCTGTTCGACGGTCAGGGTCTGCTGCAGCACGATCAGGGTAGCCAGCGCCAGCAACTGGCCGGAGATCAGGGTGACGTACTGGAAGCTGGAGTAGAAGCCGCGGCTTTCCTTGGTCGCCATCTCGCTCAGGTAGGTGGCGGAGGTGCCGTATTCACCGCCCACTGAGAGGCCCTGCAGCAGCCGCGCCAGCACCAGCATGATGGGGGCGGCGACGCCGATGGTGGTGTAGCTGGGGGTGAGGGCGATGATCAGCGAGCCGGCGCACATCATGATCACCGAGACCATCAGCGCGGACTTGCGGCCGGCCTTGTCGGCATAGAGGCCCATCAGCCAGCCGCCGATGGGACGCATGAGAAAGCCCACGGCAAAGATGGCGGCGACGTTGAGCAGCTGGGCGGTCTGGTCGCCCTTGGGAAAGAAGGCCTTGGCGAAATACAGCGAGAAGGCGGCGTAGACGTACCAGTCGTACCATTCGACCAGGTTGCCGACGGAACCGCTGAAGATGGACTTGATGCGCTGCGAGGTGGTCTTGGGCGCGGTCTGGCCGGCCGCGAGGGTAGCGGTGCTATCCACAGGGATGTTCCTCTTGTCGTTGTTATTAGGGCGCTCGGGGCGTCGACAAGGGCTATAGCAGGGGGCGTGCCAGGTCGCGAAGCCGCGTCCTGACTGGGTTTTACAGAGAGGGATCGGCGAAAGATCGCCGAAAGCCGGCTGGCAATGAGCGGATTTCCGCCTATGGCCGCTCAGTCGTCGTCGCGGAAGTCGGCGCGTACCAGGCCGTGCCGCTGCATTTTCTCGTTGAGGGTACGCCGCGGCAGCTGCAACTCGTCCATCACCGCCTTGATCTCGCCGCCGTGGCGGGCCAGAGCGGCGCGCAGGCACTGGGCCTCGAAGGCTTCCAGCTGATCGGCCAGGGAATTGCCTTGGGCTGCGGGGGGCGCGCCCAGGCCCAAGACCTCGCGTTCGGCAGCATTGGCCAGTTCGCGGACATTGCCCGGCCAGCCGTGACCCAGCAGCTGGGCCAGCCGCGCCGCGCCGGGCGGGGTGACCGAGCGGCCCAGGCGGGCGCCGGCCTCGGCGAGGAAGTGATCGAACAGCAGCGGGATGTCTTCACGGCGGGCGCGTAGCGGCGGCAGGTGCAGTTCGGCGACATTGAGGCGATAGGCCAGGTCTTCGCGAAAGCGTCCGGCACGGGCTTCCTCCAGCAGGTCCGGCTTGGTGGCGGCGACGATGCGCAGGTCCAGGGCGATGCTCTGGTTGGAGCCCAGGCGCTCTAGACGCTGCTCCTGCAGTACCCGCAAGAGCTTTACCTGCTGCGCCAGGGGCATGCTCTCGATCTCGTCGAGAAACAGGGTGCCGCCGTTGGCGTATTCCAGCTTGCCGATGCGCTTGCCCTGGGCGCCGGTGAAGGCGCCGCTCTCGTGACCGAACAATTCGCTCTCGAACAACTGCTCGGGGATGGCCGCACAGTTGAGTGCGACGAAGGCCTTGCTGGCGCGGGGACCAAAGTCGTGGAGGCAGCGGGCGACCAGTTCCTTGCCGCTGCCGGTCTCGCCGCGCAGGAGGACGTTGACTGGCGTCGGCGCCAGGTCGAGGATCTGCTGGCGCAGGCGCACGATGCCGGGTGAGACGCCGAGCAACCGGCGGGCGAGGGCGCTCTGGTCGTCGACCCGGCGATGCAACTGGCGGTTCTCCAGCACCAACCGGCGCTTTTCCAGGGCGCGGCCGAGATCGCCGAGCAAGGCCTCGGGGCTGAAGGGCTTTTCCAGGAAGTCATAGGCGCCCTGGCGCATGGCGCTGACCGCCAGGGTGACATCGCCGTGGGCGGTGAGCAGGATCACCGGCAGGTCAGCGTCCAGCACCTGCAGCCGTTCCAGCAAGGCCAGGCCGTCCATGCCGGGCATGCGCACGTCGCTAACCACCACCCCGGCGAAATCGGGGGTCACTGCCGCCAGGCAGTCTTCGGCGCGGGCAAACAGCCGCACCTGATGCCCCGACAGCTCCAGCCACTGGCGCACCGCTTCGCGGATGCTGGCTTCGTCGTCGACCAGATAGACCTGGGCTTGCATGGGGAGCGTCCTCTCGCGGCCGGTGCGTCGCTACCTTGCCCGAAGGCCGGCAACGGGTCGAGTCCCTAGGCGGGTCCCGGCAGCACCGGCAGGCCGAGACGGGCGCAGGCGCCGCCCTCGGGGCGGTTGTCCAGCTCGATGCGTCCGCCCAGGTGCTGGGCGACGGTCTGGACGATGGATAGTCCCAGGCCGGCGCCATTGGCCGCGCCGCTGCTGTAGAAGCGCTCGAACAGCCGCGGCTGGATCTCCTCCGCGATGCCGGGGCCCTGATCGAGGATCTGGATCTCCGCCCAGTCGGCGGTGACCTCCAGGCGGACGCGGATCTCGCCGCCGGGAGGCGAGACGTTGACCGCATTGGTCAGCAGATTCTGCAGGGCGATGCCCAGCATGGCGCTGTCGCCATGAACCTGCACCTGGCTGGCTTTGGCGTCGAGGCTGAGGTCCAGGCCCCTGTCGAGAATCCAGGGGCCCAGCTCTTCCAGGGTGGCGCTGAGGGCGGTTCGCAGGTCGAAGCGCTGCTCGGCGCTCCAGCTCGGCCGGGGTTCCAGGCGCGCCAGGATCAGCAGCTGGTTGACCACCCGGGTCAGGCGATCGGTGCCGCTGACGACGAATTTCAGCGCCTCGTCGCGGGCCGCCGCCGTCTGCGCCGACAGGGCGTTCTGCGCGTGCAGGCGCAGCACCGCCAGGGGGGTGCGCAACTCGTGGGCGGCGTCTGCGATGAAGCGGCGTTCGCGCTGCAGCAGTTGCTCGATCTGCAGGAGCAGACGATTGAGCGCGGCCTGCATGGGTTCCAGTTCGCGCGGCAAGGGGTCGAGCTGCAAGGGTTGCAGGGATTCCGGGTCACGGTGGCGGATCAGCCCGGCCATGCGCCGCAGCGGTTTGAGGCCCCAGCCGATGGCCAGCCAGGCCAGCAGTGACAGCAGCACCAGACCGATCAGATGAGGCGTGAGCGTATGGCGCAGGATGCGGCGGACCAGATCGGCGCGGACCTCTTCGCGCTCGCCGACCCAGAGCATCAAGTCGTGCTCGGGATCGGGCAGCAGGAAGCCATACCAGGCCTCGCCCTCAAGGGTCTGCTCGGTGAAACCCGGGGTCGTCGGCATGCTGAAGATGGGCGCGCTGGGCGAACGCATCAGGGGTTCGCCGCGGGCGTTCCAGGCCTGGAAGGCCATCTTGGCCTCGTAGCGGTGGCCATAAGGGCTGTCGTTGGCCTCGGCCAGGGCCTGGGTGACACTGGCGTGCAGCGCCAGGCGGCCTTCGCCGCGGGAGGCGGCACGCAGCATGCCCTGCAGGATGCGCGCGCTCTGCGCCAGCTGGGCATCGTAGATCTCGCCGATCTCGCGCTGGCTGTCGTGGACGTTGGTCAGGGCGATCAGCAGGGTGCCGATCAGCAACAGCGAGAGCACCAGGCCGACGGTACGGCGGCGGATGGAGGTCATGGACATTCGAGGCGGTAACCGATGCCCCTGACCGTGCGGATCAGGTCGGCGCGCAGCTTCTTGCGCAGGTTGTAGATGTGGACTTCCAGGGTGTTGCTTTCCACCCCCTCGTCCCAGCCGTAGAGCAGCCCCATGAGGCGATCGCGGCTGAAGATCTTGCCCGGATTGGCCAGCAGTTCGTGCAGCAGCTGGTATTCGCGCGGGGTGAGGTTGACCGGCTGGCCGTCGAAGGTGACCCGGCGGGTGCCCGGATCGAGGGCGATGCCGCCACCTTCGAGCTGGATCTGCGAGGGGCCGTTGCGCCGGCGCAGGAGGGCGCGCAGGCGGGCCTTGAGTTCCTTGATGTCGAAGGGCTTGACCAGGTAGTCGTCGGCGCCGGCGTCGAGGCCGGCGACCCGGTCCTCGGTGTCGTCGCGGGCGGTGAGGATCAGCACCGGGGTAGTCAGGCCGTTGGCGCGGCTCTGGCGTAGCACCTGGATGCCGTCCAGGCGCGGCAGACCAAGATCCAGCACCACCAGGTCGAAGCCCTCTTCGCGCAGGGCGTGGACGGCGTTTTCGCCGTCCTTGAGCCAGTCCAGGGTATAGCCCTCTTCCCGCAGACTGGTGCGGATGCCTTCGCCGAGGTCGGGATCGTCTTCGATCAGCAGCACGCGCATGGAGGCCTCGTCACTTCAGCTTCTGGTCGACGTCCTTGAGCAACGCGGCGATCTCGCCCCGCCGTCCCTGGTCGGCCAGTTCGCGTCCGGGCCGCGGTGCGGCGTGCTGCGCCTTGAGCAGGGCGGCGCGGGCCTCGGCGTAGCGCTTCTGGCGATACAGGTGGTCTCCCCAGAAGTATAGGGTATCGATACCGCTGGGGTTGAGGGCGAGGGCCTGCTGCAGCAGACGATCGGCTTCGCTGGCGTCCCCAAAGGCGACTGGCCAGCCGGGGACGCGGTCGTAGAGAGCGGCGAGACTGGTGTAGGCGCTCCCCTGCAGCGCCGCGGGATCGAGCTTGAGCGCCTGCTCCAGGTCGCTGCGGGCTTCCTTGACCTTGCCCAGGGCGCCGAGTCCGCCCTGGGCGCCGGCCCAGCTGCTGAGCACGATGCCCTGCCAGATCAGCGCCGGGGCCGACTGGGGCGCGGCCTGGGTGAAGGCGCGGGCCTCGCCGGCCAGCTGTTCGAAGGCGGCGGGCTTTTCGGCGCTGGGCAGGCGGTACTGGATCTCGGCCCAGCGCTGCTGGATCTGGGCCAGGCGTAGGCCATCGTCGGCCAGGGCGAAGGGGCTGGCGAGCAGCGCGGCGAGCAACAGGACGAGGGCCTTGCGTGGGGACGTCATGGGTGTTTCTCCGGGGCGAAGGCAGGGTCGATGAAGCGGCGGATCACCGGCAGCTGGCGGCGCAGGGCGCGATCCACCAGGCCGGGCAGCAGGCCGTTGAGACGGACGAAGAGCTTTTCCGGCCAGCCGAGATAGAGCTCCTGACGATCCTCGACCAGGGCACGGATCACCGCGCCGGCGACCATGGCGGGTTCGTCCACCTGGCTCTTGAGCGCCTGGTTCACGGCCATGGCCGCCGGGCTGTTCATTGTCGTGCGGGTGGCGCGGGGGGCCACATAGAGCACGCGGATGCGGGTATCGGCCAGTTCCCGGCGCAGGGCCTGGGTGAAGCCGCGCAGGGCGAACTTGCTGGCGCAATAGGGCGCATAGCCGGGATAGCCGATGGAGCCTAGGGTGGAGCCGACGTGGGCGATCACCGCCCGCGGCTGGCGGCGCAGCAGCGGCAGCAGCAGGCGGGTCAGCTGGATGGCAGCGCGGATATTGATCGCCAGCAGGTTGTCGATGGCGTCGTCGTCGAGGGCTTCGAGCAGGGCGAAGCTGTTGCTGCCGGCCGCGTTGAGCAGCACGTTGACGCCCTGGCCGCGACTGGCTTCGGCCAGCACCGCCTGGCGATCGGCCCGGCGGGTGAGATCGGCATCGAGCAACCGCAGCCGGCCACCCAGGCGCTCGGCCAGAGGCTGCAGGGCGCGGGTGTTACGGGCGACCGCCAGCACCTGGGCGCCGCCGGCGCAGAGTTGCTCCACCAGCGGCAGGCCGATGCCGCCGCTGGCTCCGGTCAGCAGGATGCGGCAGTCAGGCAGCTGCATGGCGCTGCTCCGGTTGCTGGCCGGCTCCGGGCAGGGCGCGGAACATGTCGGCATAGAGGCGATAGACCACCTTGGACACCCGGATCACCGCGGCCTGGTCGACCGGATCGTCCAGGCGATCCATCAGCTGGCGATAGGTCGCCATGTGTTCCTGATCGAGGCTGCCGTGGGAGTCCAGGTAGCTGAAGGCGCTAGCCGGCAGGCCCAGCTGGCCGCGGATGGCGTCAGCGGCCTGGGTGGCCAGGGCGATGCTGGTGCCTTCGAGCACATTGACCATGCCGAACAGGCCGACCGGATTGTCGCGGGCGATGAAGTCGTAGAGATAGGCCACCATCAGCTCGATGGGCAGTTCAGGGCGGCTGGCGCGCACCGTCTCGGCAGTGCCTCCGCAGGCGGCGATGTCATTGAGGATCCACTGGTCGTGGCCGTATTCCTCCTCGATGTATTCGCAGACGGCGCCGCGCAGCCATTCCAGGCGCGCCGGCAGGCGGGCGCCGCAGGCCATCATCAGCGGTGCGGTGTGGCGGACGTGGTGATAGGCCTGGCCGAGAAAGGCGAGGTAGCTCTCCAGGGCGACGTTGCCGCTCAGGGCGGCGCGGATGATGGGCACCTCGAACAGCATCTGGCGTTCCGTGGCGGTTTCGGTTTGCAGGGTGGCGAAGAAGCTCATGCTGGTATCTCCAGAAGGTCGGCGAGCAGGGCCGCGTGATGCGCCTGGATGACGTCGCGGCGAAGGCGTCCGGTCGCGGTGAGCAGGCCGTTGGCGGGGGTGAAGGGTTCGGCGAGACGGCGCCAGGCGCCGATGCGGGCATAGTCGGGCAGGCGCTGGTTGAGGCGGGCGACCTGGTCGGCGAGCACGCTGTCGGGCAGGTCCGGCTGGCGCGGCCAGAGCAAGGCCACCAGATGGGCAGCGCCCTCACCCTGGACGTAAGCCTGGGCGATGGGGCCGCGCTGGGTGAGTTCGGCCTCGATCCAGCCCGGGTCGACGTTGCGCCCCGAGGCCAGGCTGAACTGGTGTTTCTTGCGGCCGCGCAGATAGAGATAGCCGTCGGCGTCGAACTCGCCGAGATCACCGGTGGCCACCTCGTCGGTGGCGCTCGCGGATTCGCCCAGATAACCGGCGAAATCGACGCCGCCAACCAGGATCTCGCCGTCGGCGGCCAGGCGCAGGCGCACGTGGGGCAGGGGCTGGCCGACGCTGCCCGGGCGGTTGGCGTCGGGCTGGTTGAGGGCCACCACCGAGGCACACTCCGACAAACCGTAGCCTTGGAACACCGGCAGGCCCAGGGCGCTGGCGCGGGTCAGCAGCGCCTCGCTCAGCGGTGCCCCACCCACAGCAGCGAAGCGCAGCGGGTCAAGGCGCAGCAGCCCGCGTTCGCCCAGTTCCACGAGTCCCTGCAACAGCTGGGGCATGAGGATCAAACTGTGCGGCTGGCGCCCGTGCAGGCAGGCGGCCAGACGGAGCCAGTCAATGCCGGCGGAGCCGCTGACACCCTGATCCGTGCCCTTGAGCACCACCACCTCGGCACCGGCCAGCAGCGCGGCATAGACGCCGAGATTTTCCAGCAGGATGCCCAGCGACAGGAGCACCTGATGGCGCTGGGGCGCCACTGGCCGGCTGGCGCCCTCCAGGCTGGCGGACACCCGCAGCAGCTGCCCGGCCTTGAGGCAGACGCCCTTGGGCGTGCCGGTGGTGCCGGAGGTATAGGTGAGCTTGGCGGTGTCTGCCGGCAGCGGGGCCCGGGCCGAGGCCGGCCGCTGCCAGCCGCTCTCGCCCGCGGTAAAGCCTGCCGCGGCCCATTCCTGGGTGCGCTCCGGGCGTCCCAGAAGAAGATCGGCGCCACAGTCGCGCAAGACGTGGGCGCGCTGCGCAGGGCTGAAGAAGTCCGGCAGGGTCACGCAGGGCAGCCCGGCACGCAGGGCGGCCAGGTCCCAGGCAAGCAGTTCGGGGCCGTTGGGCAGGTCCAACGCCAGCCGCCGGATCTCGTGCTCGCGCAGCCAGGCGGCGCGGGCCGTGACCTCCTGCAGCAGTCGGGCATAGCTCCAGGTTTCGTGACTGCCAGTCAGCGCCGGCCGGTCCGCGTGCCAGGCGTGGCGCTCCAGGGTGGTGAAGAAATCGACGACAGGACAGGCTTCACGCGACATGGCAGTTTTCCTCGCCAAGGGGGTGAGGCCCAGGCGGGCGAAGATGCCGGCCTGCAGCAGCTGCTGATAGCCCTGTTGGATGTCACCGGCGCAGACCTGGGGAGCGTTGGCGTAGTAGGAGCCCCAGCTCTCGCGCTCGGCGCCCAGACAGGCCGGATCGGCCGCGCCCAGCACCTGGGGCGCCAAGCCGAGGCGATGAAAGCTGTTGATCAGGCGGGTGGCGCCGGTAAAGGTCACCCAGCGGCGGCCGCTGCGGGCCAGCAGCCAGGTGGTGACGACGATCAGCAGGCGCGCCTGGCCAGGACCCAGAGCCGCCAGATTGCCAACCTCCACCACCTCCGCGCGATCGATCGGCCGGCCGAGCGCCGCCGCCACCTGGGTTTCCACCGGCTGGGGAAGATAGCGTTCGAGAAACAGCGGCTGATCCAGCGCGGGACGGATACCCACCGCCGCCTGCAGCACGCCCTCGGCATCGCGCAGGGCGAGCAGTAGCGGCAGGAAGTGGCTGATGCGGGCACCATGCTCCAGGGCGAAACGCGCGCCGATGAAGGCTTCGGTCGCCTGCCGGCCGGGCGCCTCGTGCGGCTCCAGGCGGGCCAGCAGCGAACCGCTGCGATCCGCCAGGGTAAAGCTGTGCGGGAACTGCCAAGTCACGTCGGGCATCGCGACCTCTCCGGGGGGAATACGAGGCGCAGTCTTGACGGTCAAGCTGAAGGCAATCTGAAGCGCCGCTTCATCGCAGCTTCAGGTTGCCGGGCTAGGGTCGCCCTCCATATCCCCTGGTGGAGCCCTGCCATGTCCGAAAGAGAACGCCTCGCTGCCACCCCTGAGGAACCCGCCGATAGTCACTGGCCGCTGGTCCGGATCCTGGCAGGCATCCTCGCCAGCACCCTGATCGGCGGCGTCGGCCTGCCCCTCCTGGATGCCACTCGCGGCCCCTGGGATGCGGCGACCCTGCTGGTGACCGGGGTGCTCGGCTGGGGCTTTGCCCTGCTGGTGACGCTCTGCGTGCGCTAGCCGGCTGACTCCGGCGCAGCCGGCAGCCGCAGGGCAAAGACCGCGCCCTCGGCGCCGTTGCGGGCGGCCAGGCTGCCGCCCTGGGCCTGGACGATGGCCGTGGACACCGCCAGGCCCAGTCCCAAGCCTTCGCCGACCGGCTTGGTGGTGAAGAAGGGATCGAACACCTGGTCCAGATGCTCGGCGGCGATGCCCCCGCCGTTGTCAGCCACCTGCAGCAACCAGCTATCTCCCTCCTGCTTGAGGCTGACCCGGACCTGCGGCCGAGAACGCTCCGCCACAGCGTCTAGGGCGTTGCGCAACAGATTGACCAGTACCTGCTCCAAGCGGATAGGATCGCCCAGCAACCAGGCCGGTCGCGTCAGCTCCAAAAGTAGCTCGACGGTCAGCTCGGCGCGGCGGGCCTCCAGCAACTCCAGCGCCTGATCCACCACCCGAGCCAGATCGACCCGCTCGCGCAGGCCGGCGGGGGTCTTGCGCGCATAGGTCTTGAGGTGAGCGGTGAGGCCGCTCATGCGGGTCAGCAGGCCATCAAGGCGCTCCAAGGCGGCGCGGGCCTCGTCCAGCCGGCCGTGATCCAGCAGCAGGCGCAGACTCGCTAGATGCATGCGCTGGGCAGTGAGCGGCTGGTTGAGTTCGTGCACCAAGGCCGCCGACATCTGCCCTAGGGCGGCCAGCTTGGCAGCCTGCACCAGGCCATCCTGGGCGGTGCGCAACTCGGCGGTGCGGGCTTCCACCAATTGCTCCAGCTCCAGGCGACTGCGCTGGCGCAAACGCTGTAGCCGGCGCCGCTGGACTAGCAGCAAGCTGGCGCAGACCAAGAGCAGCCAGGCGCACCCGGCGGCCAGGGCCGCGCCCAGGCCACCGCCTTGCAGGTCGCGGGTCGGTCTGAGCAGGTGCAGGGTCCAGCCTTCGCTGGGCAGCGGCAGGCTGTCCCAGAGGTAGTCGGCGCTGCCTTCGGGGGCCTGGATGTGGGCCACCTGGCGCTGCTCGCCGAGCACCCGCTGCTGGCGATAGGGCAGGGGTTGCAGGGTGCGCCTGTCGTACTGGCGGGTGGTGGCCAGTTCAGCGCGATCGGCCGGGGTCAGCTCGCGCAGCAGGCGATAGCGCCAGGCCGGGCGATTGGCGGCAAAGACCACGCCACGGGCATCGCTTACCAGCAGGACCTCGGGATGCTCGCCCCAGCGCGCTTCTATGGCGGGGAATTCCAGCTTGACCACCACCGCGCCGAGAAAGCGCCCCTGGGCGTCCAGCACGGCGTGGGAGAGGAAATAGCCGGGAATGCCGGTGGTAACGCCCACAGCATAAAAGCGGCCGCTGCCACCGGCGAGGGTCTCGCGGAAATAGGGACGAAAGCCATAGTTGTGACCCACATAGCTGGTAGGCAGCCGCCAGTTGCTGGCGCCGATGGCCAGTCCCGTACGATCCAGCACCTCCAGGGTCGAGGACTGGGCCGCAGCATTGAGGCGTTCCAGCTTGAGATTGAGTCGCTCGGTGGCCGCGGCATCAGGCGGCGTGGTGAGGGCAGCGATCAGTTCGGGGTCCTGGGCCAGCACCGCCGGCAGGGCGCGAAAGCGGTCGATCAGGGTCTGCAGGCCGCTGGCATGCAGACGCAGCTGCTCCTGGCCGAGCAGGCTGGCCTCGGCCAGGGTCGCCTGTTCGGCGCGGTGCCAGGCCATGCTGCTGAGCAGCACGCCGCCGAGCAGGGCGAGCAGCAGAACCGGCAGCAGGCGCAGGGCATGGGGCATGACAGGGGACCGTGGCAGGAATCGCCGGACGATAGCACGGCGTAGGGGCGGCGGCTTAGGCCGAGGCGGCGGCGCGCTGGGCGATCTGTTCGGGCTGGAAATGGCAGGTGAAGCAGCTGCCCTCGCCGGGCACGCTGTGGATGTCCAAGCCGCCGCGATGACGGATCAACACGTGCTTGACGATGGCCAGGCCCAGGCCGGTGCCGCCGGTGCTGGAGGCGCGGCTGGCATCGATGCGATAGAAGCGTTCGGTCAGGCGCGGCAAGTGGCGGGCGTCGATGCCGGGACCATTGTCCTGCACCGCGACATGGGCGCCTTCGGCGTCCTGCCAGGCGCGCACCCGCACCTCGCCGCCCTCGGGGCTGTACTTGACCGCGTTGAACACCAGATTGGAAAAGCAGCTGCGCAACTCCGTCTCGCTGCCCAGCAGCGCCAGCCCCGGTTCGCATTCCAGACTCAGGCGATGGCCGACGGCGCCGGACAGGGCGCGACCGTCCTGCAAGATGGAGGCGAGCAACGGCTCCAGGCCCACCGGACGATTGTCGGCGGGATAGTCGGTAGCTTCCAGGCGGGCCAGCAACAGGAGGTCGTCGATGGTGTGCTGCATCCGTCCGGCCTGCTGCTGCATCTGCCCCAGTGCCCGCCGCCAGCGCGGGGTGGCGTGATCGGCATTGTCCAACAGGGTCTCCAGGTAGCCGGCGATCACCGTTAGCGGGGTGCGCAATTCGTGGGAGACGTTGGCGACGAAATCCTTGCGCATCTGTTCCAGCTGGTGGATGCGGGTCACGTCGCGCACCAGCAGCAGGCGATCGCCCTCGCCGAAGCGGGTGACCAGAATGTGCAGGTACTGGTCGTCGTTCAGCGGCGAGGCCAGTTCCAGCGGCTCGCCGTAGTCGCCGCCAAGAAAATAGTCGGAAAAGCGCGGATGACGCACCAGGTTGGTGATGGGTTGGCCGAGATCTTGGGGCTGTCGCAGGCCCAGCAAGGTCTCCGCGGCGCGGTTCCACCATTCCAGATTGCCATAGCGATCCACCAGGATGATGGCATCGCGCAAGGCCTCGGTAGAGGCCTGGGCACGGCCGATGACGGCGAGTAATTCCTCGCGCTGGCGCTGTTCGTGGCGCTGGCGGCGGTAGAGCCGGTCCAGCACATCACCCCATAGGCCCTCGGCTTCCGGCGGCGCGCCCGGTGCCTCGCTCAACAGCCAGGCATGCAGGCGCAGCAGGTGCCTGAGGGTGACCGCCAGATAGACCGCCAGCCCCAGGGCCACCGCCAGACCGACATGGCCAAAGGGCCAACCGGCCAGGGCGCAGCCGGCGACCACGGTCGACAGCTGAGTGGTCAGACGGGAGCGCCAGTTGATGTTCACGGCGGCGGTGATCCCGCGTCAGAGTTTGGTGGAAAAGCGATACCCGGTGCCGCGCACCGTCTGTACCAGGTTCTCGTAGGTCTCGCCGAGGGCCTTGCGCAGGCGGCGGATGTGCACGTCCACGGTGCGCTCCTCGACATAGACGTTGCCGCCCCAGACCTGATCCAGCAACTGGCCGCGGGTATAGGCCCGCTCCTGGTGGGTCATGAAGAACTGCAGCAGGCGGTATTCGGTGGGGCCCATCTCAGCGGGAGCGCCGTCGATGGTCACCCGGTGGCTGATCGGATCCAGGATCAGGCCGTTGACCTCCAGCGGACCGTCGTTCTCTAGGTGCCCGGTGCGGCGCAGCACGGCTTTCAGGCGCGCCACCAGCTCGCGGGGCGAGAAGGGCTTGGTGATGTAGTCGTCGGCGCCGGTTTCCAGGCCCTGGACCTTGTTGTCCTCGTCGCCCTTGGCCGTGAGCATGATGATGGGAATGGCGTCGGTCAGCTCGTCGCGCTTGAGTCGGCGAGCCAGTTCCAGGCCGGAGGTGCCGGGCAGCATCCAGTCGAGCAGGATGAGGTCGGGCTTGCGATCGACGATCAGGGCATGGGCGTCCTTGCTGTTGTCCGCCTCCAGGCATTCATAGCCCGCCATTTCCAGGGCCACGGCGATCATCTCGCGAATGGGGGCCTCATCGTCGACGATCAGGATGGATTTACCCGTCATGGAGCGCTCTGCCTCTCGAGTCCTTGCAATGTGCCGTGCATTAGATAGCGCCAATATTGCAGCTATGTGACAAGGCTGTCATATCTAACTTATATCCCAATATATGGGATGACGTATCACATATTGAGATTTGCCAAGGAGGCTTCTAGAGTGAAGGCCATGAACGACAACAATTCCAATAAGGGCGAAGCGCCCAGCGGGGCCCAGGCACTGTTTCGCGGTCTGGCCGTGCTCGAAGCCGTTTCCGCCGGGGCAGACAGCCTGGCCCAGGTGGGCGCCGCCATCGGCTGCACCCGCAGTACCACCCATCGCCTGGTCGCTGCCCTGACCCAGGCGGGTTACCTGCGCAGCGATGGCGGGCGGCTGATCCTCGGCAGCCATCTCATTGCCCTTGGCTATCAGGCCCGCGAGCAGCTGCCGCTGACCGGTGTGGCCCGGCCCCATCTGCAACACCTGGCCCAGCACTGTGGCGACACCGTCCACCTCGGCGTGCGCGAGGGCGGCGATGTCCTCTATCTCGACAAGCTGCCGGGCAGCCGTGGCCTGGAGATGAGATCCCGAGTCGGGCTGCGCATGCCGCTGGCGCTAACCGGGGTCGGCAAGGCGCTGATGCTGGATCTCGCCGAGAGCGAGTGGGAAGCCCTCTATGGCGAAGGCGTGGCGCGGCGTACCGGCCAGCCCGGGCTGCGCGAGGATTTCCTGCCCTGGGCGGACTACCGTGCGCGGCTGCGTCGCCACGCCGCCGACGGCTATGCCCTGGATCTGGAAGAGAACGAACTGGGCATCCGCTGCGTGGCCGCGCCCATCCGCGGCGCCGACGGCACCATCGTCGCGGCCCTCAGCGTGGCCAGTGCCATTCCCTACATGCCCGAGGCGCGGCTGCACGAGTTGCAGCCCGAGGTCACTGCCTGCGCCCGGGCCATTTCCCGCGAACTCGGCTGGAGCCCTGCATGACCGCCACCCCGCACCTCATCGGCCTCGACTGGGGCACCTCGTCCCTGCGGGCCCAGCTGTTCGACGCCCAGGGCGCCGTACTGGAAACCCGCAGCCGGCCCTGGGGCATCATGCATGTGCCCGACGGCGATTTCGCCGCGGCCTATCGCACCCTGGTCGGCGACTGGCGCGAGGCCCAGCCGGATCTGCCCGCCATCGCCTGCGGCATGGTTGGCAGCCGCGGTGGCTGGCGCGAGGTGCCCTATGCCGATTGTCCGGCCGACGTCCACAGCCTGGCCGCCGGCCTGCTGCGCCTGGATACGGGCTGCGGCGATCTCCATCTGGTGCCCGGAGTGATGCAGCGCGGCGACTTGCCAAACGTCCTGCGTGGCGAGGAAACCCAGGTGTTCGGCGCCCTCGAACTGGAGCCGGACCTGGCCGCGGAGGCCCTGCTGGTGCTGCCCGGTACCCACAGCAAGTGGGTCCGGGTACGCGACGGTCGTCTCACAGACTTCGCCACCTACATGACTGGCGAGTTGTTCGCCGTCTTGCGCGAGCATTCCATCCTGGGTCGTCCGGCCAGCGAGGCCGGTCCCGCAGCCAGCGCCGAGGCCTTCCGCCTGGGTCTCACCACCGCCCGCGACGCCGGCGCCGAGGGCCTCTTCGGCCGCCTCTTCACCGCCCGCAGCCGGGTACTGGCCGGCGAGCTGGGCGCGGCGCACAGCCTCGACTATCTCTCCGGCCTGCTGATCGGCGAAGAGCTGCGCAGCCAGGTCGCCGCCCTCAAGGGCGCCCCCTGCCCACCCCTGGTGCTGATCGGCGACGCGGCGCTCTGCCAGCGCTATCGCGACGCCCTGGCGCTGTTCGACATCCACCAGGTCCGCCTACTGGAGCAGGCCACCCGGGCCGGGCTCTGGCGCCTGGCCCAGGCCGCTGGCCTGCTCCCCACCTCTGGAGGCTCCCATGCTTGATACCTACCTCAAGGACCTGCCGCTGATCGCCATCCTGCGCGGCGTTACCCCGGACGAGATCGTCGCGGTCGGGCGCGCCCTGTATGACGCTGGCTTTCGTGTCATCGAGATCCCGCTCAATTCGCCGCAGCCCTTCGAGAGCATCCGCCGGCTGACCGCCGAGCTGGATGATAGCTGCCTGATCGGCGCCGGCACCGTGCTTACCGAAGCCCAGGTAGCCGAGGTGGACGCCGCCGGTGGCCGACTGATCGTCTCGCCCAACGCCAACCTGGCGGTGATCCGCGCCAGCAAGGCCGCCGGCCTGGTCAGCGCCCCGGGCGTGGCCACTCCCTCGGAGGGCTTTGCCGCCCTCGACGCCGGTGCCGACAGCCTCAAGCTGTTTCCCGCCGAGCAACTTGGCCCGGCTGTGGTCAAGGCCTGGCGCGCGGTCTTTCCCAAGGAGCTGGCGCTGCTGCCGGTGGGCGGCATAACCCCGGACAACATGGGCCCCTACGTGGCCGCCGGTGCCAACGGCTTCGGCCTCGGCTCGGCGTTGTACAAGCCGGGCCTGAACGCCGCCCAGGTGAGTGCCAACGCCCAGGCCTTCGCGGCCGGATGGCAGGCTACCAAGGGCGCCTGATCCCTCGATTCCAATAATTACCGTCGAGATTCCCACACCATGAAGATCACCAAACTCACCACCTATGTTGTCCCGCCGCGCTGGTGCTTTCTCAAGATTGAGACCGACGAGGGCATCCACGGTTGGGGCGAACCCGTGCTGGAAGGCCGCGCCCACAGCGTGGCGGCGGCGGTCGAGGAACTGGCCGACTACCTGATCGGCAAGGACCCGCGCAACATCGAAGACCACTGGACGGTGCTCTACCGCGGCGGCTTCTATCGTGGCGGCGGCATTCACATGAGCGCCCTGGCCGGCATCGACCAGGCGCTGTGGGATATCAAGGGCAAGGCCCTGGGCGTGCCGGTCCACGAACTGCTCGGCGGCCAGGTGCGCGACAGCATCCGCGTCTATTCCTGGATTGGCGGCGATCGCCCGGCGGAGACCGCGGCCCAGGCCCTGGAGCGCCAGGCCAAGGGCTTCACCGCGATCAAGATGAACGCCAGCGAAGAGATGCAGTTCGTCGACACCTACGACAAGGTCGACCAGGTGATCGCCAACGTCGCCGCCATCCGCGACGCCTGCGGTCCGCACTTCGGCATCGGCGTGGACTTCCATGGCCGGGTGCACAAGCCCATGGCCAAGGTGCTGGTCAAGGAGCTGGAGCAGTTCCGCCTGATGTTCATCGAGGAGCCGGTGCTCAGCGAGCACCACGAGGCGCTCAAGGAGATCGCCCTGATGAGCAACACGCCCATCGCCCTGGGCGAGCGGCTGTACTCGCGCTGGGATTTCAAGCGCATCCTCCAGGAAGGCTACGTCGACATCCTGCAGCCCGATCCGTCCCATGCCGGCGGCATCACCGAGACGCGCAAGATCGCCAACATGGCCGAGGCCTACGACGTCGCCATCGCCCTGCATTGCCCGCTCGGCCCCATCGCCCTGGCGGTCAATCTGCAGCTGGACGCCAACTGCTACAACGCCTTCATCCAGGAGCAGAGCCTGGGCATCCACTACAACCAGGGCAACGACCTGCTCGACTACATCAAGAATCCCGAGGTGTTCGACTACGGCGACGGCCACGTGAAGATCCCCCAGGGACCGGGGCTGGGCGTCGAGGTCAACGAGGAATTCGTCAAGGAACGCGCCGCCATCGGCCACCGCTGGCGCAACCCGGTGTGGCGGCACAAGGACGGCAGTTTCGCCGAGTGGTGAGAGACGCCCTCACCCCAACCCTCTCCCGAGGGGAGAGGGGGCAAGAGCAGAGCGCGGGGCTCGACTACCGCACTGACCATCCCCTCTCCCTCTAGGAGAGGGCCAGGGTGAGGGAAAGCAGGAGCACCGTTACTGGACAGGCACACTGCTGACCCCACACCCCAACCCTCTCCCGAGGGGGAGAGGGGGCAAGAACAGGAGCGCCGATCTCGACCTCCGCACCGACCATCCCCTCTCCCTTTGGGAGAGGGTTAGGGTGAGGGCCGCCGCGGCGCCCTGACCCTCAGACATCGACAACGCTCGCCACAACGTCAATTACAGGACCCGAGCCATGCCCACTCCCACCCACGCCTCCCCGGCGGCGGCCACGGCCGCGCCGACCCTGGCCAAGCCCAGTCGGGCCCGCTTCTTCATCATGATGCTGCTGTTCGTCACCGTAGTGATCAACTACCTCGACCGCAGCAACCTCTCCATCGCCGCGCCCCACCTGGCCCAGGACCTGGGCATCGAGCCGGTGCACATGGGGCTGATCCTCTCCGCCTTCGGCTGGACCTACGCCGCCATGCAGATCCCCGGTGGCTGGCTGGTGGACAAGGTGGCCCCGCGCATCCTCTATCCGGTGGCCATCGCGCTCTGGTCGCTGGCCACCATCGGCCTGGGCTTCGTCGGCAGCTTCATCGGTCTGATCATCCTGCGCCTCGCCGTGGGTGCCCTGGAGGCGCCGGCCTATCCGATCAACAACCGGGTGGTCACCACCTGGTTTCCCGAGCGCGAGCGGGCCACCGCCATCGGCTTCTACACCTCCGGCCAGTTCGTCGGCCTGGCCTTTCTCACCCCGGTGCTGATCTACCTGCAGCAGACCTTTGGCTGGCACATGGTCTTTGTCGTCACCGGTGGCGTCGGCATCCTCTGGGCGGCCATCTGGTACCTAGTCTATCGCGAACCCAAGGACTTCCGCGGTGCCAATGCCGCCGAGGTCGCGCTGATCCAGGAGGGCGGTGGTCTGGTCGACCTGGAACAGAAGAACCGCAGTCGCGCCGCCTTCCAGTGGCGTGATCTCTGGAGCGTGCTCAACAAGCGCAAGCTCTGGGGCATTTACATCGGCCAGTTCTGCCTCAATTCCACCCTCTGGTTCTTCCTGACCTGGTTCCCCACCTACCTGGTGAAATACCGTGGCATGGACTTCATCAAGGCCGGTTTCCTCGCCTCGCTGCCGTTCCTCGCCGCCTTTCTAGGCGTGATCTGCTCGGGCCTGCTGTCGGACTGGCTAATCCGTCGCGGTGCCTCCGTGGGCCTGGCACGCAAGCTGCCGATCATCGGCGGCCTCCTGATCTCCACCAGTATCGTCGGCGCCAACTTCGTCGACTCGCCCGCGCTGATCATCGCCTGCCTGGCACTGGCCTTCTTTGGCAACGGCCTGGCCTCCATCACCTGGTCGATGGTCTCGGCCATGGCGCCGGAGCGGCTGATCGGCCTCACCGGCGGGATGTTCAACTTCATCGGCAACCTCTCCGCCATCTGCGTGCCCATCGTCATCGGCTTCCTGGTCAAGGACGGCAGCTTCGCTCCGGCCATCGCCTTCATCGGCGTGACCGCGCTTGTCGGCGCCCTCTGCTACGGCCTGGTGGTGGGCAAGGTGGAACGTCTGCCCGAATAAGGGCGACTAAAGGAGCGCCCGTCTGCGGCGCTCTGCCACCGGCCTTGCCGGACCCATAACGACAACAAAGGAGTCTCCTCATGCCACTCGCCCGCCGTACTTTTCTTGGCGTGTCCCTGGCCGCCTCGGCCGGTCTGGTCGCCAGCCGCGCCCTGGCCGACGACAAGTTCGGTCTCACCCGCAACTGGGAGGGCAAGCCGCCCATCGTCATGCCCGATCCGGCCTGGGAGATCCACGACCAAGCCTTCAAGGGACGCCTGGGTAATGCCTTCGTCGAGCGCCTCTGGTCCGGCGGTCTCTGGACTGAAGGCCCGGTGTGGATGGCCGACTGGCGCTGCTTGCTGTTCAGTGACATCCCCAATGCCCGGGTGATGCGCTGGAGCGCCGACGACGGCCACGTCAGCGTCTATGACAACCAGTCCCACAACGCCAACGGCCACACCCGTGATCGCGAGGGTCGGCTGATCAGTTGCGAGCACGACAGCCGCCGCGTCACCCGCCGCGAGTTGAATGGCAGCGTCACGGTGCTGCTCGACCGCTTCGACGGTAAGCCGCTGAACGCCCCCAACGACGTGGTGGTTGGGGCCGATGGCGCCATCTGGTTCACCGATCCGGGCTACGGCATCCTCGGTGCCTACGAGGGCCACAAGGCCGAATTTGAGCTGCCCACCAACGTCTATCGCATCGATCCCCAGGGCAAGGCCACGGTGGCGGTGGGCGACTTCGGCCGACCCAACGGCCTGGCCTTCGCGCCCGACGGCAAGCGGCTCTACATCAGCGACACCGCCGGCGGCGGCAATCCTGGTAAGCCCAATCACGTCAGGGCGTTCACGGTGAAGGACGACGGTACCCTGGGCGGTGGCGAGGTGCTGATCGACGCCAAGGACCAGGGCGTGATCGACGGCTTCCGCGTCGACAGCGACGGTAACCTCTGGTGCAGCTGGGCCGGTTCCGCCGAGCAGAACAGCGTGCGGGTCTTCAATCCGAGCGGCCAGCCGCTGGCCACTCTGCATCTGCCGGAAACCGTATCCAATGTCGAATTCGGCGGACTCAAGCGCAATCGCCTGTTCATCACCGGCGGCGGGTCGCTCTATGCCACCTATGTGAACGCCCAGCCAGCGCGGCTCTGGTAGGGATATTCCGTCAGCCGAACGAAAGGGTCGTTCACCGGGTCTGTAACAATCGGATACGGAACGACCCGCGACAACAAGATCGCCCACAAGGCGAGCGAGGAGCCTCTGCCATGAGCAATACCACTACCAACGCCGACGGTCATGTCACCGAAAAGGCCCAGCCGAAGGCGATCTTCGCCTGCCTGATGGCCGCCCTGGCCGGTCTGATGTTCGGCCTCGACATCGGCGTCATTTCCGGCGCCACCAAATTCATCCAGCAGGAATTCCAGATCTCCGATCAGGTGATCGAATGGATCGTTTCCAGCATGATGGCCGGCGCTGCCCTGGGTGCCCTGGGCGCGGGCTCGCTGTCGGCCAAGCTGGGGCGCAAGAAGTCGCTGATGCTGGGTGCCATCCTGTTCGTGGTCGGCTCGGTGCTGTGCGGTCTGGCCACCTCGCCGACCATGCTGATCTTCGCCCGCTTCCTGCTGGGTCTGGCCATCGGCATCGCCTCCTTCACCGCGCCGCTGTACCTGGCCGAGGTCGCGCCGGAAAACATACGTGGCTCGATGATCTCCCTGTACCAGCTGATGATCACCGCCGGTATCCTGCTGGCTTTCCTCTCTAATACCGCCTTCAGCTACTACGAGGCCTGGCGCTGGATGCTGGGCATCATCGCCATCCCCGGGGTGCTGTTCCTGATCGGCGTCTTCGCCCTGCCGGACAGCCCGCGCTGGCTGATCATGGCCGGGCGCAAGCAGGAGGCCATCAAGGTCCTGCACAAACTGCGCGGTGACGAAAAGGTCATCCAGCAGGAAGTCGCCGAGATCGAAGAGCAGCTCAAGGTGCCGCAGAAGGGCTGGTCGCTGTTCAAGGAGAACGCCAACTTCCGCCGCTCGGTGGGCCTGGGCGTGCTGCTGCAGGTGGTGCAGCAATTCACCGGCATGAACGTGGTGATGTACTACGCGCCGCGCATCTTCGAAGGCATGGGCTACGATACCGCCGCCCAGATGTGGTTTACCGCCGCGGTCGGTCTGACCAACGTGCTGGCCACCTTCATCGCCATTTTCCTGGTCGACAAGTGGGGCCGCAAACCCATCCTCTATACCGGCTTCGTGGTCATGGCCGTGGGCCTGGGCGTGGTCGGTACCATGCTTGGCATGGGCAACCTGAGCCACGGCCAGCAGACCTTTACCGTGGTCATGCTGCTGATCTTCATCGTCGGCTTCGCCATGTCGGCCGGTCCGCTGATCTGGACCCTGTGCTCGGAAGTCCAGCCGCTCAAAGGTCGTGACTTCGGCATTGGCTGCTCCACCTTCACCAACTGGATCGCCAACATGATCGTCGGTGCCACCTTCCTGACCATGCTGGGCACCTTGGGGCAGGGCACCACCTTCTGGATCTATGCCGGGCTGAACGTGGTGTTTATCTTCCTGGTGTTCCTGCTGGTGCCGGAAACCAAGGGCGTCACCCTGGAGCGCATCGAGCGCAACCTAATGCAGGGCAAGCGCTTGCGCGATCTCGGTCAGTAAACGTCAGAAGGAAAGAAAAACGCCCGGCGATGCCGGGCGTTTTCATTAACGGTGCCAATGCTTGTGTCTGTGCTTGGCGTGCTTCTAGCCCTTGCCGGGATGGTGGTCGCGGTAGCGACGGTCGTCGCGGCCGTCGTCGCCCAGGTTGTTGCCCAGGGCGCCGCCGGCACCACCACCAAGGGCTGCACCCACCAGGCCGCCCGTGCTGCCGCCGATTCTATTGCCGATCACGTTGCCGCCCGCCGCGCCCAGGCCACCGCCGATGGCGGCCTCGGTACGATTGCGACGGTCAGCGCCCAGTACACCACCCGCTGCACCACCCACGCCGGCACCGATGGCCGCACCGGTGCTGCCGCCGACCTGCTGGCCGACCAGGGTACCGAGTACGCCGCCCACGGCGCCGCCGAGTCCGGCTTCGGTATTGCCCGCATAAGCCGGGGCAACGCCCGCCAGGGCAAGCAACAAGAACAGGGCTGAAGGTTTCATGGAGTCCACTCCGTGGTAGAGACGAGCCGATCCTCGGCAAAAATCGCTGCCCTGGCAAGTACCGAACGGTCGTTTGAATGGTAAAGGTTGTCTTTACCCATTCCTTTGTTTTCCTTGAACAAACCTATACGGGAATCGCCGGTCTCGGCCGTTTTCCGGGTCTGGAACGAGGCCTGCAGCCGGGCGAAGGCTGGTCTAGACTCAAGGCGATCGCGCCGCCAAGGGGACTCCATGATCCATGCTCGTCTGCTGTCCGGCTGTCTCCTGTTACTTGTCAGTGCCAGCGCCTCGGCCTGGGAATACACCCTCATCGCCCCCGACAAGCCGGTGCAGAACTGGAGCATTAGCAGCGATCGCCTGGGCCTGCGCGATGGCCTGGCCTTTGCCGTCGGGGTGCACCGCCTGAGCGGAGGGCGCCAGGAAGGCTCGGTGCTGATCGAGATCGACACTGGCGCTATGCAGCTCACCGTGGTGGCGACCCGTGGCATGAATGTACTGCGCGCCCAGGCCGGCACTCTGCGACTGGGCTGGGATTCCCCGGTGCGCGAGGTGGTCAATCCGGCTTTCGTCAACCTGGAGAGCCGCAATGGCCTAGGCTGGCTGGAAGGTTTCAACGAACTGGTGGCGCGCGCCGGCTTCGAGTGGGTCGGCCACCCCGGAATGGACAGGGGGCAACTGCTGACCCTGCACGGACGGGCCAGCTACCTGCCGGCCAGCCAGGTGGTGCTGACCATCGACGAACAGCCGCCGCACCGCATCAGCCTCAAGGGTGTGCTGCACGAAGAGGCCTTCAAGCAGGCCAACTTTCGCATCGACACCGAACTGGTCACCCATGCCGGCGCCACCAGCTTCACCCTGCACGACCGCCTGACCAACCAGGGGGCGCACACCGCCGAATACCAGGTGCTCTATCACAGCAATTTCGGTCCGCCGCTGCTCGATGAAGGCGCCCGTTTCGCCGCGCCGGTGCGGGAGGTGTCACCCTTCGATGCGCGGGCGCGCCAGGAGCTGGGAGAGTGGCAGACCTATCGTGCGCCCACGCCGGGCTATGGCGAGACGGTCTACAACCTCTATCCCTGGGGCGACGATCAGGGGCATAGCCTCGCTGTACTGCACGATTGCAGTGCCCACCAGGGCGTGGCGCTGGCCTTCAACGTGCGGGAATTGCCGGTCTTCACCCTGTGGAAGAACACCGATGCCAAGGCCCAAGGCTATGTCACCGGCCTGGAGCCGGGCACCAGCTTTTCCTACAACCGCAGCCAGCAGCGGGCTCTGGGGCTGGTGCCACGCATCGAACCCGGCGGCACGCGCGACTTCACCCTCGACTATCGGCTGCTGGCCACCGCCGCCGAGGTCCGGCAGGCGCTGGAGCAGGTCGAAGCCATCCGCCACGGACGGCCGATCCAGGTGCGGGAGGCGCCGCTGGCCCAGGAGCCCTAGCGGCAAGGCCGGAGGGTGCTAGCGCCGCGCGGGCAGGGGGCGGGTGCGGCCGCTGCCATCGATGGCAACGAAGACGAACACCGCCTCGGTCACCTTGCTCCACTCGCTGGACAGCGGATCATCGCTCCAGACCTCGATGAGGATCTGGATGGAGCTGCGGCCCACCTCCAGGGTGTTGGTATAGAAGGAGAGCTGGGCGCCCACGGGCACCGGCGTCATGAAGGCCATGCGGTCGATGGCCACGGTGGCCACGCGACCGGCGGCCAGGCGGCTGGCCATGGCACTGCCGGCCAGGTCCATCTGGGCCACCAGCCAGCCGCCGTAGATATCGCCGAAGCCATTGGTCTCGCGGGGCAGCGCGGTGATCTGCATGGCCAGGTCGCCCTGGGGGATGGGATCTTCTTGTTCGAGCTCTTCGATCATGACAGGGCCCTCGGGAGCCCGGATAGGTAGGTAACGTTCAGCATCTGTACGCAAGAATGCTGCCAATCTCTCTGGGGAGATCGTTAGGGGGCTACAGTATAACGCCTGGGGCAGGGCGGCTCGACCGCTTTTGCACCAGGATGGACCAGCCATAGCTCGGCAGATGAGCCCTGAATGGGCACTGAATGAATAGCGGAAATTCCTTGCAGATTTGCTATCGTGGAGACCGTGCACGGCCAGGCAATCCAGAGGGCCCTGCACGTCCGATGATCAGGTAATGATCGGTAGACCTGCTGCTGCCGTGCTCCACAAGAGCGCGGGCGGCGCGGTGCAGGTCCGGCGCCCATCCGGCGACCCGCCCGATCCCTGCCAGCCGCTTCAGGCGGACGGTCACTCGGGGCCGCGTCTTGTCCGCTACACCCGGAGGGATGCCAGAGGCCGAATTTCCTTTGCGCTCCTCTCTTGTCCGGGATCCTCGATGAAACTGCAATCCGCCTCCGCGCCGCTCACGTCGCGCCCTCTGGGCCGCAACGACTACAAGACCCTCTCGCTGTCCGCCCTGGGTGGCGCGCTGGAGTTCTACGACTTCGTCATCTTCGTCTTCTTCGCCGCGGTGGTGGGGAAGCTGTTCTTTCCCGCCGACATGCCCGACTGGCTGCGGCAGATGCAGACCTTCGGCATCTTCGCCGCGGGCTACCTGGCGCGTCCGCTGGGCGGCATCATCATGGCTCACTTCGGCGACCTGCTCGGGCGCAAGAAGATGTTCACCCTGAGCATCTTCATGATGGCCCTGCCGACCCTGGGCATGGGCCTGATGCCCACCTACGCCCAGATCGGCGTGGCCGCCCCCATCCTGCTGCTGGTGCTGCGCATCATCCAGGGCGCGGCCATCGGCGGCGAGGTGCCCGGGGCCTGGGTGTTCGTCTCCGAGCACGTTCCCGGCAAGCACGTCGGCTATGCCTGCGGCACCCTGACCGCCGGCCTCACCTTCGGCATCCTGCTCGGCTCGCTGATGGCGACCCTGATCAACACCGTCTTCACCCCGGTGGAAGTGGCCGATTACGCCTGGCGCTTTCCCTTCCTGATCGGCGGCGTCTTCGGGCTGTTCTCGGTCTACCTGCGCCGCTGGCTGCACGAGACGCCGGTGTTCGCCGAACTGGCGATTCACAAGTCGCTGGCCGAGGAAGTGCCGCTCAAGGCGGTGCTGCGTGACCATCGCAGCAGCGTGATCCTGTCCATGCTGCTGACCTGGATGCTCACCGCCGGCATCGTGGTGGTCATTCTCATGACCCCGACCCTGCTGCAGACCCAGTACGGCTTCTCCGCCGCCCTGGCGCTCAAGGCCAACAGCCTGGCCATCGTCTTCCTGACCCTGGGCTGCATCGTTTCCGGCGCCCTGTCCGATCGCTTCGGCAGTGGCCCGGTGTTCATCGTTGGTGGTCTGATCTTGGCAGTGGCCAGCTGGGCGCTCTATGCCGGTCTCAAGATCCATCCGGAATGGCTGTTCCCGCTCTATGCCCTGGCCGGCGCGGCGGTCGGCGTCATCGGCGGCGTGCCGCGGGTGATGGTGCTGGCCTTCCCGCCCAAGGTGCGCTTCTCGGGGCTGTCCTTCTCCTACAACATCGCCTACGCCATCTTCGGCGGCCTGACCCCCATGGTCGTTACCCTGATGCTCAAGCAGCATCCGCTGGGCCCGGCCTGGTACGTCATGGGCCTGGCGCTGCTGGGCGTGGGCATCGGCTGCTACCTGCTCAGCCGCGAGCGCCGCGCCGCCGCCCTGGCACCCGCCTGATCCCGGCCGGTCGCGCCGCCCGCAGCGGCGGCGTGACCGGGTTCGCGAGGCCGACCCACAAGGGCGACCTCGGCATCGCCAAAAACGCCATCCCCACAGACGCCGCGCTTCGCGAGGACTAGGCTCGAACCGCTAGAGCCAGTCCAACAATAACAGCGAGGTGCAACATGTCCGGTAATCGTGGCGTCGTCTATCTGGGCGCGGGCAAGGTCGAGGTGCAGACCATCCCCTACCCGAAGATGGAAACCCCGCAGGGCAAGCGTATCGACCACGGCGTCATCCTGCGCGTGGTCTCCACCAACATCTGTGGTTCCGACCAGCACATGGTGCGCGGCCGGACCACTGCCCCCGAAGGCCTGGTGCTCGGCCACGAGATCACCGGTGAGGTCATCGAAGCGGGCCGTGACGTCGAGACCCTCAAGGTCGGCGATCTGGTCTCGGTGCCGTTCAACGTCGCCTGCGGTCGCTGCCGCACCTGCAAGGAGCAGGACACCGGCGTCTGCCTGACCGTCAATCCCTCCCGCGCCGGCGGTGCCTACGGCTATGTCGACATGGGCGGCTGGGTCGGTGGCCAGGCCGAATACGTGCTGGTCCCCTATGCCGACTTCAACCTGCTCAAGCTGCCGAATCGCGACGCGGCCATGGAAAAGATCCGTGACCTGACCTGCCTGTCCGACATCCTGCCCACCGGCTACCACGGCGCCGTCACCGCCGGCGTCGGTCCGGGCACCAGCGTCTATGTCGCCGGCGCCGGCCCGGTCGGTCTGGCCGCGGCCGCCTCGGCCCGCCTGCTGGGCGCCGCCGTGGTCATCGTCGGCGACGTCAATCCGGTACGCCTGGCCCACGCCAAGGCCCAGGGCTTCGAGATCGCCGACCTGTCCCAGGACACCCCGCTGCACGAGCAGATCGCCGCGCTGCTGGGCACGCCGGAAGTCGATTGCGCGGTCGACGCCGTCGGCTTCGAAGCCCGTGGCCATGGTCACGAAGGCGCCAAGAGCGAGGCCCCGGCCACCGTGCTGAACTCGCTGATGGGCATCGTGCGGGTGGCCGGCAAGATCGGCATTCCCGGTCTCTACGTCACCGACGATCCTGGCGCCGTGGACGCCGCCGCCAAGCAGGGCGCCCTGAGCATCCGCTTCGGTCTGGGCTGGGCCAAGTCCCACAGCTTCCACACCGGTCAGACCCCGGTGATGAAGTACAACCGCCAGCTGATGCAGGCGATCATGTGGGATCGCATCAAGATCGCCGACATCGTCGGCGTACAGGTGATCACCCTGGACGAAGCCCCCCGCGGCTACAGCGAATTCGATTCGGGCGTCCCGAAGAAATTCGTCATCGACCCGCACAAGCTGTTCAGCGCGGCCTAGCTATTGCACTAAGGATTTTGCCCGAGACTGCTGGCCATTTGGCATTTCTCGGGCAAGCCGTGCAGTCGTTTGGCGCACCAGGGGGTCTATCCCGCAGCGTCCACTTCGGGCGCTGCTTTTTTGGTGCCACAGACGAGGCCAGCATGACCCCGAATGTCCGTTCCACCCTTGGCCGTATCCTTCCCTTCCTGCTCATGGCCTCCGTGCTGCTACTGGGCAGCAACCCGGCTCGCGCCGAAGGTGGCGTGTCCTTTCGCTTCGCCGAAGAAGGGCAGGGCTGGATGCTGCGCGGTCCGGTCGATGTGCTCAAGTGGCCCTTCGTCTATGACCGCAGCCGTGAACGCGCGCGCAACACCCTGACGCGGCTGGACGGCGACACCCAGGTGCGGGTGATCGAGACCCGTTCCTTCCAGCGCTGGAAGCGCATCGAGGTGCAGCAGGACGGTCGTACCCTGCTGGGCTGGGTCGAAAGCTACAGCGTTCCCGAAGCCATGCGGCTCGACTGATCGGGAGCAAAAGGCCACTGCCGTCAGTCACACCTCTGACAGTCATCACTTTCAGAGGAGCGACGCATGTCCGCGATCACCCGTCTTCAGCTCAACGACGGTCACCACATTCCGCAATTCGGCCTGGGCGTCTGGCAGACCCCGGCCGAAGAGACCGCCCAGGTGGTCAAGACCGCCCTGGACCTCGGCTACAGACACATCGACACTGCCGCCATCTACGGCAACGAAGAGGGCGTCGGCCAGGCCATCGCCCAGGCCGGTCTGCCGCGTGACGAGCTGTTCGTCACCACCAAGCTGTGGAATGCCGACCAGGGCTACGACAGCGCCCTGCGCGCCTTCGACACCAGCCTGGCCAAGCTGGGCCTGGAGCATGTCGACCTCTACCTGATCCACTGGCCGCTGCCGGAAAAGGGCCTGTTTCTCGACAGCTGGAAGGCGCTGATCGAATTGCGCAACCAGGGGCGGGTGAAGTCTATCGGCGTGTCCAACTTCCGTCAGGCCGACATCGAGACCCTGCTGACCGAGACCGGGGTGGTGCCGGTGGTCAACCAGATCGAGTGCCATCCGCTGCTGCAGCAGCAGGAGCTGCGCGACTTCAACACCTACAAGGGCATCGCCACCGAAGCCTGGAGTCCGCTGGCCCAGGGCGGCGAGTTGCTGGGCAGCCCGGTGCTGCAGCAACTGGCGGCCAAGCACGGCAAGACGCCGGCCCAGGTGGTGCTGCGCTGGCACATCCAACTCGGCAACATCATCTTCCCCAAATCCAAGACGCCCAAACGCATCGAAGAGAACATGCAGATCTTCGACTTTGCCCTAGACGACGAGGACATGCGGCAGATCGCCGGGCTGAATCAGGACAAGCGCCTCGGCCCCGATCCCTCCACTTTCAACGGCTGACGTTCACGGGGCGCCGCGATGAGCGGCGCCTCTGTATGCCTGGCGCGCAAGGCGCCAGTGCCTGTATGCTGCGCGGCCCTTTCGGGACACCTCATGCCTGATCGGCATAGGGCAGGCGACAGCGGCATTAGACATACCCCGTTACCCTCTGGCAAAAGTGTGACGCCTTGGTGCTCCTCGTCCTTTTCGAGCACCGTTTCCGCAGCCTGAACGCACCCTCTCGTTGGTGTTGCATGCGCTTTGCGCATCACGACCCGGCATGGTGACGTTCGTCCCGAACTCCATCCAAATAGAACAAAGGTGTCGGTACATGACCAAGCCCAAGCTCAGCCTCGCGTGGCAGATCCTTATCGGCCTCGTGCTGGGGATCGCCGTCGGCGCACTGCTCAACCACTTCAGCGCCGAGAAGGCCTGGTGGATCTCGAACGTTCTCAAGCCGGCCGGCGACATCTTCATCCGGCTGATCAAGATGATCGTGGTGCCCATCGTCATCGCCACCCTGGTGGTCGGCATCGCCGGCGTCGGCGATTCCAAAAAGCTCGGTCGCATCGGTCTCAAGACCATCCTCTACTTCGAGATCGTCACCACCCTGGCCATCGTCGTCGGCCTGTTCTTCGCCGACAGCGTGCAGCCCGGTGCCGGCATCGACATGAGCACCCTGGGTACCACCGACATCTCCCAGTACCAGAAGACCACCGCAGAAGTGCAGCATGACCACGCCTTCATCGCGACCATCCTCAACCTGATCCCGTCCAACGTCTTCGCCGCCGTCGCCCGTGGCGAGATGCTGCCGATCATCTTCTTCGCGGTGATGTTCGGCCTGGGCCTGGGGGCACTGCCGGAAGCCACCCGCGAGCCGGTGGTGCGGGTGTTCCAGGGCATTTCCGAGGCCATGTTCAAGGTCACCCACATGATCATGAACTACGCCCCCATCGGCGTCTTTGCGCTGATCGCGGTGACCGTGGCCAACTTCGGCTTCGCCTCCCTGCTGCCGCTGGCCAAGCTGGTGGTGCTGGTTTACGTCGCCATCGGCTTCTTCGCCCTCGGCGTGCTGGGCCTGGTGGCCAAGCTGTTCGGCTTCTCGATCTTCCGCATCATCCGCATCCTCAAGGACGAGCTGATCCTGGCCTATTCCACCGCCAGTTCGGAAACCGTGCTGCCGCGCATCATCGAGAAGATGGAGGCCTATGGCGCGCCCAAGTCCATCACCAGCTTCGTGGTGCCCACCGGCTATTCCTTCAACCTGGACGGCTCCACCCTCTACCAGAGCATTGCGGCGCTGTTCATCGCCCAGCTCTATGGCATCGACCTGTCGCTGAGCCAGCAGCTGCTGCTGGTGCTGACCCTGATGGTCACCTCCAAGGGCATCGCCGGCGTACCGGGCGTCTCCTTCGTGGTGCTCTTAGCCACCCTGGGCAGCGTCGGCATTCCGCTGGAAGGCCTGGCCTTCATCGCCGGTGTGGATCGCATCATGGACATGGCGCGCACCGCCCTGAACGTGATCGGCAACGCCCTGGCCGCCCTGGTCATCGCCAAGTGGGAAGGTCTCTATGACGCCGAGAAGGGCGCCGCCTACTGGGCTGCCCTGCCGCACCTGAAGAGCACCGCCAAGGTCGAGGAGCGTCCTCAGGCCACCCGCGGTGAAGCCCTGCGTGACTAAGTAGCTGGCGAGTCGAATCCAGAGCCCGGCCCTGTGCCGGGCTCTGTCGTTTCAGCCCGCGAGAATGGCCGCGTAGCCTTCGCGATAGCTGGGGTAGCGGGGCGTCCAGCCCAGCGCCCGAGCGCGGGCGTTGCTGCATCTCTTGCTGCCGGCGCGACGCAACTGGGCCTCGTCGGACCAGAAGGTGATGCCCAGGCGGGCACGCAGCCAGTCGACCACCTCGTCCAGCGGCGCCGGATCGTCGTCCACGCCCAGGTAGAGATCTTCCAGGGCGACCCCTTCGCGATCCCGCTGCAGCAGCAGCGCCAGCAGGCCGGCGGCGTCCTCGACATGGATGCGATTGCCATACAGCGGTGGCTCGCGGGTCACCCGGGAGCCCTCGCGCACCTGGCGCAGCAGCGCCTCGCGCCCCGGCCCATAGATACCGGTCAGGCGGACGACGCTCGCGGGCAGGCCGCTGCCCAGCGCCAGGTCTTCCGCCTCGCGCAGGATGCGTCCGGAAAAGCGTTCGGGCTCGGCAGGGGCGGTCTCGTCGACCCAGGCGCCGTCGCCCTGGGCATAGACGCCGCTGCTGGAGACGAACAGCAGGCGCTGCGGACGCTGGTCGCAGGCCGCCAGCCAGCCCAGCAGGTGGCGCAGGCCATCGACATAGGCGGCGCGATAGCCGGCTTCGTCATGATGGGTCGCGGCGGTGGCATAGACCACCTGGTCGATGGGCTCTCGCGGCCAGGCGGCCGGCGGCGTGGCCTCGGCGAGATCGCCCGCGACCGGCAGCAGTTCGGCGGGGAGGGCGGCGACGTTGCGCCTGAGGCCGAAGACGCGGTGGCCCTGGGCGACCAGTTGCAGGCCGAGACGGCTGCCGACATCGCCGCAACCAGCGATCAGGATGGTGCTCATCGGTGTTTCCTTCTGCAAAGGCCTGGACAGACGGCCAGGGTAGCCTGCGCCTGGCCGTGGTCCAACCCAAGAGCGCAGACAGCTGCCCGTCGCGCTTGGCCGTTGATAGAGACAGCCGCTAAGATTGGCCGGCACCCCATGGAATTTGACTATGACCCTGACTGAACTGCGCTATATCGTCACGCTCGCCCAGGAACAGCACTTTGGCCGAGCTGCCGAGCGTTGCCACGTCAGCCAGCCGACGCTGTCGGTCGGCGTCAAGAAGCTTGAGGACGAGCTGGGCATTCTGATCTTCGAGCGCAGCAAGAGTGCCGTGCGTCTGACCCCCACCGGCGAGGGCATCGTCGCCCAGGCGCAAAAGGTGCTGGAGCAGGCCCAGGGCATCCGCGAGCTGGCTCAGGCCGGCAAGAACCAGCTCACCGCGCCGCTGAAGATCGGCGCCATCTATACCATCGGGCCCTATCTCTTTCCGCATCTCATCCCGCAGCTCAACCGGGTGGCGCCGGAGATGCCGCTGTACATCGAGGAAAACTTCACCCACCTGCTGCGCGACAAGCTGCGCACCGGTGAGCTGGATGCCGTAATCCTCGCCCTGCCGTTCAACGAGCCGGACGTCCTGACCCTGCCGCTGTACGATGAGCCCTTCTACGTGATGATGCCGGCGCGGCACCCCTGGACCAAGCTCAAGGCCATCCCGCAGAACCAGCTCAGCGACAAGAGCCTGCTGCTGCTGGGCGAAGGCCACTGCTTCCGCGACCAGGTCCTCGAAGCCTGTCCGACCGTGCGCAAGCACGAGGAAAACAAGAATTCCACGGTGGAGTCCTCTTCGCTGGAAACCATTCGCCACATGGTGGCCTCCGGCCTGGGCGTCTCGGTGCTGCCGTTCTCGGCAGTGGAAAGTCACCACTATGCGCCGGGGATCATCGAGGTGCGCCCCTTCGAGCGGCCGGTGCCCTATCGCACCGTGGCCATCGCCTGGCGCGCCAGCTTTCCGCGGCCCAAGGCCATCGAGGTGCTGGCCGATTCGGTCCGCCTGTGCTCGGTGGCGCGGCCTGAAGCCAAGGGCGTCGTGCAGCCGGCATGAGTGAACTGGCCGCGACGCCGGTCACCGCCCTCAAGGGGGTCGGCGCCGCCCTGCAGGAGAAGCTCGCGCGCGTCGGCCTGGAAACCCTGCAGGACGTGCTCTTTCACCTGCCGCTGCGCTACCAGGACCGCACCCGCATCGTGCCCATCGGTGCCCTACGACCCGGTCAGGATGCCGTGGTGGAGGGCATGGTCGCCTCCGCTGAGGTGCTCATGGGGCGCCGGCGCAGCCTGCTGGTGCGCTTGCAGGACGGCAGTGGCACCCTGTCGCTGAGATTCTTCCACTTCAGCCAGGCGCAGAAGGACGGGCTCAAGCGCGGCACCCTGCTGCGCTGCTATGGCGAGGTGCGCCCCGGCGCCTCGGGCCTGGAGATCTACCACCCCGAATACCGCGCCCAGGACGAGAACGCCCCGGCGCCGGTTGAGCAGACGCTGACGCCCATCTACCCGACCACCGAAGGCCTCACCCAGCTGCGCCTGCGCCAGCTCAGCGCCCAGACGCTGGAGCGGCTCGGGCCCGAATCCCTGCCCGACTGGCTGCCGCCGGAGATGGCCGAGCACTATCGCCTGGGTCCCCTGGCCGATGCCCTGCGCTATCTGCACCGACCGCCGCCGGACGCGGATCTGGAAGAGCTGGCCGAGGGCCGTCACTGGGCCCAGGAGCGGCTGGTCTTCGAAGAATTACTGACCCACCAGCTGTCCCTGCAGCGGCTGCGCGAGACCCTGCGCGCCCAGAGTGCGGTGCCCTTGCCGGCCGCCCGGCGGCTGCCGCAGCTGTACCTGGACAACCTCGGCTTCACTCCCACCGGCGCCCAGCAGCGCGTCGGGCGCGAGATCGCCCATGACCTGGCCCAGCCCGAGCCCATGCTGCGGCTGGTGCAGGGTGACGTGGGCGCCGGCAAGACGGTGGTCGCCGCCCTGGCCGCCCTGCAGGCCATCGAGGCCGGCTACCAGGTGGCGCTGATGGCGCCCACCGAGATCCTCGCCGAGCAGCACTTCCTCAACTTCCAGCGCTGGTTCGCCGCCCTGGACATCGAGGTGGCCTGGTTGGCCGGCAAGCTCAAGGGCAAGGCCCGCGCCAGCTCCCTGGAGCGCATTGCCGCCGGGGCGCCCATGGTGGTGGGCACCCACGCGCTGTTCCAGGACGAGGTGCGTTTCGCCCGCCTGGCGCTGGTGGTGATCGACGAACAGCACCGCTTCGGCGTGCAGCAGCGCCTGGCGCTGCGCCAGAAGGGCGTCGACGGCCGCCTGGCGCCGCACCAGCTGATCATGACCGCCACCCCCATCCCGCGCACCTTGGCCATGAGCGCCTATGCCGATCTGGACACCTCGGTGCTCGACGAGCTGCCGCCGGGACGGACGCCGGTCAATACCGTGAGCGTCACCGACAGCCGTCGCGAGGAAGTCGTGGAGCGGGTGCGCGCTGCTTGCCATGAAGGGCGCCAGGCCTACTGGGTCTGCACCCTGATCGAGGAATCCGAGGAACTCACCTGTCAGGCGGCCGAGACCACCTACGAGGAATTGCAGCTGGCCCTGGCCGAATTGCACGTCGGGCTCATCCACGGGCGCATGAAGCCGGCGGAAAAGGCTGCGGTGATGGCTGAGTTCAAGGCCGGCAACCTGCAGCTGCTGGTGGCCACCACGGTGATCGAGGTGGGGGTGGACGTGCCCAACGCCAGTCTGATGATCATCGAGAATCCCGAGCGCCTGGGGCTGGCCCAGTTGCACCAGTTGCGTGGCCGGGTTGGGCGGGGCAGTGCGGTCAGCCATTGCGTGTTGCTGTTCCATCCGCCACTGTCGCAGATCGGCCGCGAGCGCCTGGCCATCATGCGCGAGACCAACGACGGCTTCATCATCGCCGAGAAGGACCTGGAACTGCGTGGCCCGGGCGAGATGCTCGGCACCCGCCAGACCGGCCTGCTGCAGTTCAAGGTGGCCGACCTGATGCGCGACGCCCACTGGCTGCCGGCGGTGCGCGATGCCGCCCAGGAATTGCTCGCTCGCTGGCCCAGTCATGCCGGTCCGCTGCTGGAGCGCTGGTTGCGTCATGGCCAGCAATACGGCCAAGTTTGACAAAGCTTATACAGACGCCGCTACCTACAGAGCTGAATGGTTATACTCCAGGGCGTACGTGAGGAAGAAAATGCCATGACCGATGTAGCGCTCGCTTCGCCCCTTCCAGAAGTCCCCCCTTCGATCCAGCAGTTGCTCGCCCAGTTGAATCTAGCCTATCGGCCAGTGCCGGCGACGACGCGCCTGCCGCAGGCGAATCGGGTACACACGGTGCTCCTGAGCGACAGCGTCGGCATGCTGCTGGTGCTCTTGCCCGAGGATCAACTGCTGGATCTGCGCCGGCTGGTGGAATTCACCGGGCGGCAGCTGACGGTGGTGGCGCCAGAGCGGCTGATGCGCACCCTGGAACGCTACGAACTGGATGTCCTGCCGGGGCTGCCGTCGCTGACCAATTCCCCCTGCCTGTATGACGAGCGACTGCTGGAGGCGCCGCGCCTGCTGCTGGAGTCCGGTGAGCGCTCGCTGCTGTTGGAAGTGGAAACGTCTGACTATCGCCGATTGTTGAATCAGGCCACCGCGGGCAGCTTCGGGATTCCGGCAGCCGGTATCCAGCCGAATCTGCGGCAGCCGGAGCGCGACGAGGCGGAAATCCTGCATGCCGCCACCGCCTTTACCGCGCGGCGCATCCGCCAGCGCCTGGAGGAGACGCTGGAGATCCCGCCGCTGTCCAAGACGGCGGAAAAGGTCATCAAGCTGCGGGTCGATCCCGAGGCCACGGTGGACGATCTGGCCAATGTAGTGGAGACCGATCCGGCCCTGGCGGCCCAGGTGATCAGCTGGGCCGCCTCGCCCTACTATGCCGCGCCCGGCAAGATCCGCTCGGTGGAAGACGCCATCGTGCGGGTGCTGGGCTTCGATCTGGTGATCAACCTGGCCCTCGGCCTGGCCCTGGGCAAGACCCTGAGCCTGCCCAGCGACCAGGCCCAGCAGGAAACCCCCTACTGGAAGCAGGCCATCTACACCGCCGCCCTGATTGAGGGCCTGGCGCGCTCCATGCCGCGTGCGGAGCGACCGGAGATGGGGCTGGCCTATCTAGGCGGCCTGCTGCACAACTTCGGCTATCTGGTGTTGGCCCACGTCTTTCCGCCGCACTTCACGCTGATCTGCCGCCATCTGGAGGCCAACCGCCAGCTGGATCACCAGGTCATCGAGCACCACCTGCTGGGCATCACCCGCGAGCAGATCGGCGCGGCCCTGATGCGCTGCTGGGAGATGCCCGAAGAGGTGGTGACGGCGCTGCGCTTCCAGGGCGACCCGGGCTACCAGGGCGAGCAGGCGGTCTATCCCAACCTGATCTTTCTTGCCGTGCAGTTGCTGCGCAGCGAGGGCATCGGCAACGGCCCGGTCCAGCCGATTCCCGACGAGCTCTATGCGCGGCTGAGCATCGATCCGGCCAAGGCCCGGGAGTGCATGCAGAAGATCCTCGGCGCCGAAGCCGCCCTACGCGAGCTGACCGGTCAGTTCAAGTAGTGGGCTGACCGGTTTCCGGCGCCCTGGGCGCCGGAGCTGCCGGGCCAGACGCCAGACAACAAAAAACCCGCCGAGGCGGGTTTCTTGTTCAAGGGGGCGATCAATTACTTGATCTTGCCTTCCTTGTACATGACATGCTTGCGCACGACCGGATCGAATTTCTTGATTTCGATCTTTTCGGGCTTGGTGCGCTTGTTCTTGTCAGTGGTGTAGAAGTGACCGGTGCCGGCACTGGAAATCAAACGGATCAATTCACGCATGACGAATCCCCTTAGAATTTTTCGCCGCGGCTACGCAGCTCGGACAGTACGGTTTCGATACCGCGCTTGTCGATGATACGCATGCCCTTGGCAGAAACGCGCAGACGCACGAAGCGCTTCTCGGATTCTACCCAGAAACGGTGGTGCTGCAGATTCGGCAGGAAACGACGACGGGTTTTGTTGTTAGCGTGGGAAACGTTGTTCCCAGTAATCGGACCCTTACCGGTTACTTGGCAAACTCTCGACATGGCTCAGCCCTCATAAACCTCATGCCAAACCCGGCATGGGTTGGCCGCTTGTAACTGTATTGATTCCTGTTTTGACGGGGAGAGCCGGCAAACGCCGGGGACCTGAAGCGGCCATACCCCGAAAAAAGAGCGCTGTTTTATACCAGAAGCGCTCCGTGATAACAAGGTAGGGCGACGGATGAAATGCCCGCGGACCGGGCGCTGTGCGGGCCTGGCCGGAATGCCAACCGTTCGTCGGTCGGAAGCATTGTGACGGACGGACGGGTGGTCTAGTTTAGAGCGACTGCCACACTCAATCCACGTCCGTCAGACGGCCGCCTGCAGCGCCCTGTCAGCCGCTGCCAGCACTGGCTTTCGTCTGCTCACCTCGGATCTACAAGGAATTGTCCATGCGTTTCGCCGCCTTGCCTCTGCTCTTCGCGCCCCTGCTGGCTCAGGCCGCCACGCTCAGCGTCTGTACCGAAGCCAGTCCGGATGGATTCGACGTGGTGCAGTACAACTCCCTGACCACCACCAATGCCTCGGCCGATGTGCTGATGAATCGCCTGGTGGAATACGATGCCAGCGAAGCCAAGCTGGTGCCGAGCCTGGCGCAGAGCTGGACGATTTCCAACGATGGCCTGACCTACGACTTCGCCCTGCGTCCGGACGTGAAGTTCCACCACACCGACTACTTCACCCCCAGCCGCACCCTGACGGCGGACGACGTGGTGTTCAGCTTCCAGCGCATGCTGGACAAGGACCACCCCTGGCACGCGGTGGCCAAGAGCGGCTATCCCCATGCCCAGTCGATGCAGTGGCCCAAGCTGATCAAGAGCGTGGAAAAGACCAGCGACCTCGGCGTGCGCATCGTGCTCAACAACCCGGACGCCACCTTCCTGCCGACCCTGAGCATGGGCTTCGCCTCCATCTATTCCGCCGAGTACGCCAAGCAGCTGCTCAAGGCCGGCAAGACCGCCCAGCTCAACGACGAGCCCATAGGCACCGGTCCCTTCGTCTTCAAGCGCTACCAGAAGGACGCCGTGGTGCGTTACGCCGCCAACCCGGACTACTTCGGCGGCAAGCCCAAGCTGGACGGGCTGATCTATGCCATCACCCCGGATTCGGCGGTCCGCCTGCAGCGACTCAAGCGCGGCGAGTGCCAGGTCGCCCTGTCGCCCAAGCCGCAGGATCTACAGAGCGCCCAAGAGGACAAGAGCCTGCGGGTGTTGCAGACGCCGGCCTTCATGACCGCCTTCGTCGGCATCAATACCAGCCATCCGCCGCTGGACAACATCAAGGTGCGCCAGGCCATCAACCTGGCGTTCGACAAGCAGAGCTATCTCAAGGCGGTGTTCCAGGACACCGCGGTGGCCGCCGACAACATCTATCCGCCCACCACCTGGGGCTATGCCAAGGACGTGCCGGCCTATCCTTATGACCCGGCCAAGGCCAGGACGCTGCTGGCCCAGGCAGGCCTCAAGGACGGCTTCAAGACCACCATCTGGACGCGCCCCAGCGGCAGCCTGCTCAATCCGAATCCGCAACTGGGTGCGCAGATGCTGCAGGCCGATCTGAAGAAGATCGGCGTCGATGCCCAGATCCAGGTGATCGAATGGGGCGAACTGATCCGCCGCGCCAAGACCGGCGAGCACGATCTGCTGTTCATGGGCTGGGCGGGCGACAACGGCGATCCGGACAACTACCTGACGCCGCAATTCTCCTGTGCTTCGGTGCAGTCGGGTCTCAATTTCGCGCGCTATTGCGACAAGACCCTGGATGGCGCCATCAGCAAGGGCAAGACGCTGTCCGATCAGATGGCGCGGGCCACGGTGTATCACCAGGCGCAGCGCATCATCCACGACCAGGCGTTGTGGCTGCCGCTGGCGCACCCGACGGTGACGGTGCTGGCCAAGAATGGCGTGGAGGGCTATCAGCCCAATCCCTTTGGCCGCCAGGACTTCAGCAAGGTCAGCGGCGGTCGCTAGCAGCGCGTGCGGCGCGGCCAGCCCTAGCGCCAGGGTTGGCCGTCGGTGCGCTCTACCTGCTTGACCTTCTGCTGGATCGCGGCGCGCGCCAGCATATGGGCGCTGACCGGCGCGGTGATGAAGATGAACAGGGCGATCAGCAATTCGTGCAGGCTGAGGCCCTCGCCCTGAACGCTGAAGAACAGCATCGAGGCGATGATCGTGCTGCCCACGCCCAGGGTGGTGGCCTTGGTCGGCCCGTGCAGGCGCATGAAGAAGTCCGGTAGCCGGTACAGGCCGATGGCGCCGATGAGGGCGAAGCTGCTGCCGATGAGCAGCAGGGCGCAGATCAGGAGTTCGAGCCAGAAGGGCATGGGATAGCGCTCCGTTAATCGATGATTTCGCCGTGCAGCATGTGTTTGCCCAGCGCCACGGTGCCGACGAAGCCGGTCACGGCGATAAGCAGCGAGGCCTCGAAGAAGACGTCAGTGGCCAGCCAGATACCGAACAGAATGATGATCGCCAAGACGTTGATATAGAGCGTATCCAGGGCCAACACCCGATCCGGGATATCCGGTCCCTTCACCAGGCGATAGACGTTGAGCACGGCGGCCACGCCCATCATCCCCATGCACAGCAGGGTCACGTAGGTGAGCATTCGAAGATCTCCTTGAGCGGGGCTTCATAGCGCGTCTTGACCTGGCGGATCACCTCGTCCTTGTCCGCGACATCGAGACCGTGCAGCAGCAGGGTCTTGCGGTCGCCGCTGAGGCCGGAAGATACGGTGCCAGGGGTAAGGGACACCACGCAGGCCAGTAGGGTGAGCAGGAATTCGTCCTCGATGTCGATGGGCACCTCGATGAAGGCTGGCCTGAGCGCCTCTGGACGGCCCAGCACTAGGCGGGCGACGTGGAGGTTGGCGACGACGATGTCGTACAGCACCACCAGCATGAAGCGCAGCAGCAGCCCGGGCCGCCGCAGCCGCGGCGTCCGCAGCAGGAAGTCCTGGCACAGCAGCGGAATGCCCCAGCCCAGCAGCAGCCCAAGGAGCAACTGGCCCAGACTCAGAGTGTTGTTGAGCAGCAGCCATGCGATGGTCAGGAGCACGGTGAGCAGCGGATGCGGTAGCAGACGCCAGGGCTTCATGGGCCGACCCCCCGGACGATGTCGAAGTAGGCGGAAACATCCAGCAGTTGCCGCGCAGTCTCCAGCGCGTAGCCGTGCAGCGGAGCCGCCAGCGCCATCAGTAGCGGGCTGCCCAGCAGCATGCCCAGGGTGGCGACGAGCTGGACGCGATCAAGACGCCCGTCCAGGGCGGCGCCCTGGCCGCGCCAGAACAGCGTGGTCCCGGCACGGGACAGGGCGATGATCATGCCCAGCCCACCCAGCAACACCACTGGCCAGATGACAAGCGCCGGCCAGGCGGTGCCAGTGGCCTGCAGGAGCATCACCTTGCCGAGGAAGCCTGGGAAGGGTGGCAGGCCGGCAACGGAAATCGCCCCGAGGAAGAACAGGCCGCCGAGCAGCCGTGGATGACGCAGTTGCGGACCGCTCTTGAGCAAGTCGCCTTGGTCACCGCGCTGCTGGGCGATGAGGTCGGCCAAGAGAAACAGGGCGCCGGCGATCCAGGTACTGTGCACCAGATAGAACAGCGCGGCGGCCAGCCCCGCGACGCTGCCCAGGGCGACGCCGGTCAGCAGCATGCCCACCGAGATGACCACCAGGTAACCGAGCAGGGCCTTGAGATGATGCGCGGCCAGGGCGCCGAACACGCCGGCGGCCAGGGTGACGGCCGCCAACGGCCATAGCCAGGGCAGCACGTAGTGGGCGAGAGGACCGGCGGCGGCACCGAACACCAGCAGGAAGACGCGGACGATGGCGTAGAGCCCGACCTTGGTCATGATGGCGAACAGGGCAGCGATCGGCGCACTGGCGGCGGAATAGGCCTTGGGCAGCCAGAAGTACAGCGGCAGGATGGCGCCCTTGAGGCCAAACACCACCAGTAGCAGGAAGCCCGCCGCTGCCAGCAGCGGCGCCTGCTCGGGATCGGCGTTGGCGACCCTCAGCCCCAGGTCAGCCAGGTTCAGAGTGCCGAGCAGGCCATAGAGCACGCCGATGCCGATCAGGAACAGCGCCGAGCCCACCAGGTTGAGCACCACATAGTGCAGGCCGGCGCGCACCCGGGCCGGGCTGGCGCCGTGCACCAGCAGGGCATAGGAGGCGATCAGCAGGATCTCGAAGAAGACGAAGAGGTTGAACAGATCGCCGGTGAGAAAGGCGCCATTGATGCCCAGCAGCTGAAATTGGAACAGCGCATGGAAATCCGGACCGCGCTCGTCGTCGCCGCGGCAGGCATAGAGCGCCGCGCCAGCGGCCAGCACGGCCACGGTGACCAGCATCAGCGCGGCCAGGCGGTCCAGCAGCAGGACGATGCCGAAGGGTGCCGGCCAGTCGCCCAAGGCATAGACCTCCAACTGACCACCGTTGGCTCGCTGCAGGAGCAGCAGCGCCAGCGGCAGGAGGCTCCAGGTGGCCAACAGCGACACCCAGCGCGAGGCGGTCACGGAGAGCCGCGGCCGCATGAGCAGGAAGCCACCGGTGAACAGCGGGATGAGGATGGGCAGGATGATCAGATGGTTCATCGGCGCGGCTCCTCGCCATCCACATGATCAGTGCGCAATTCGCCCAGGGCACGCAGGGACAGGGCCACCACGAAGGCGGTCATGGCGAAGCCGATGACGATGGCGGTGAGTACCAGCGCCTGGGGCACCGGATCGGCATGTTCGGCGGCCTTGCCGATGACCGCCGGTACGCCAGTACGCAGGCGGCCCATGGCGAACAGGAACAGATTGACCGCATAGGACAGCAGGGTGAGGCCAAGCACCACCGGATAGAGACGCGCCCTTAGCAGCAGGTAGACGCCGGTGGCGACCAGGACCCCGAGAGTCGTGCAGAACAGGATTTCCATGCTAGAGTACCTCCTGGCTGGAGCCGTCGGTGTCCTTCTCGTCCCGGCTGACATGGCCCAGGTTGGAGAGGATCAGGAGGGTAGCGCCGACGACGGCGAGGTAGACGCCAAGATCGAAGATCAGGGCGGTGGCCAGCTCGGTCTTGCCGATCAGGGGGATGGCGAAGTAATCGAAAGCGGTGGTCAGGAAGGGCCGGCCAAAGGCCAGCGAACCCAGTCCGGTCAGGGCGGCGATCAGTACCCCCGCGCCGCAGATGGCGTGGTAGCTGATCGGCAGACGGCGCTGCGTCCATGCCACGCCATGGGCCACATACTGCAGGATCAGGGCGATGGCGGTGACCAGGCCGGCGATGAAGCCGCCTCCCGGCAGGTTGTGTCCGCGGATGAAGATAAAGGCCGATACCAGCAGCGCCAGAGGCAGCAGCAGCCGGGCCACGTTGTCGAGGATCATCGGATGGCTGTCGCGGGACCAGGGCGTGCCCTTGGGGTCGACCAGCGGATGCGGCAGGTGCAAGTGCTTGAGCAGGCCATAGATGCCGGCCGCGGCGATGGCCAGCACCGTCACCTCGCCTAGGGTATCGAAGCCGCGGAAGTCCACCAGGATGACGTTGACCACGTTGTAGCCACCGCCACCGGACACCGAGTTGGCCAGGAAGAAGTCACCGATGTTCGCATAGGGACGGGTCAGCACGGCATAGGCCAGCAGCGCCACCAGCAGTCCCAGTCCGCCGGCCAGCAGGACGTCGCGCAGGGCGCGCAGGCTGCTGGATTCGATGGGCGTGCGATCGGGCATGAAGAACAGCGCCAGTACCAGCAGGATGACCGTTACCACCTCTACCGACAGCTGGGTCAGCGCCAGGTCTGGCGCCGAGTAGCGGGCGAACAGCAGCGCCACGATCAGGCCTACGGTGCTCAGGGCCATCAGTGCCTTGAGGCGGTTGCGGTGGAAATAGACGGTCAGCACCGCGGTCAGCATCAGGATGCCCAGGCCCAGGGCGGTGAGCGGGTCGAAGGGCGACAGGGCGACCGGGCCGGTCAGGGTATCGAGACCCGATAGCGCCGCCACCAGCAGGATCGCCGTGGCGAGCAGCATCAGGGTGATGTAGCGCTGCAGCGAGCCGCTTTCCAGGCCGAGGGTCAGGCGCTGGGCGAAGCCGACCAGCCGGTTCATGCCTTTCTCGAAGACCTGGAGGGCATCGATGTCGGGCAGGCCCTGCTGCCAGCGGAACAGCGGTTGGCGGAAGGCATAGACCAGCACCCCGCCGACCATCGCCAGAATGCTCATCATCAGGGCGGTGTTGAAGCCGTGCCAGATGGCCAGGCTGTAGTCGGGCAGGCTGCCACCGAGGGCGGCGCTGGCGCCGACCGCCAGCAGCGGCGCCACGGTGTAGCCGGGCAGGATGCCCACCAGCAGGCAGAGCAGCACCAGAATCTCCACCGGGATCTTCATGTAGCGCGGCGGCTCATGGGGCGGATAGTGGGGCAGGTCGCGCGGCTCGCCGTTGAAGAAGACGTCATGGATGAAGCGCAGCGAATAGGCCACCGAGAAGACCCCGTAGAGCACCGCCAGCGCCGGCACTATCCAGCTGAAACTGCCGAACAGGCCGTGGTTGAGCGTCTCGTTGAAGAACATCTCCTTGCTCAGGAAGCCGTTGAGCAGCGGCACCCCGCCCATGGCCGCGGCGGCCACCATGGCCAGCACCGCGGTATGCGGCATGTAGCGCCAGAGTCCGGCCAGGCGGCGCATGTCGCGGCTGCCGGTCTCGTGGTCGATGATGCCGGCGGCCATGAACAGAGAGGCCTTGAAGGTGGCGTGGTTGAGGATGTGGAACACCGCCGCTACGGTGGACAGCTGGGTGTCGAGGCCGAACAGCAGGGTGATCAGCCCCAGGTGACTGATGGTGGAATAGGCCAGTAGGCCTTTGAGGTCATGCTGGAACAGCGCCAGAATTGCGCCCACCACCAGGGTGGTGAGGCCGGTGAGGGTGACGATGTAGAACCACCATTCGGAATCGGCCAGTGCCGGATAGAGTCGCGCCAGCAGGAAAACCCCGGCCTTGACCATGGTCGCCGAGTGCAGATAGGCCGACACCGGCGTCGGTGCGGCCATGGCCTGGGGGAGCCAGAAGTGGAAGGGGAACTGCGCGGACTTGGTGAAGACGCCCAGCAGTACCAGGATCAGCGCCAGCGGATAGAGGGCGTGGCCGGTGATCAGCGGGCCGGCGGCGAGGACGTCGGTGAGTTCGAAGCTGCCGACGATATGGCCGATCAAGAGGATGCCGGCGAGCAGGGCCAGGCCGCCGCCGCCGGTGACGGTCAGGGCCATGCGCGCGCCCTGGCGGGCTTCCTTGCTGTGGCTCCAGAAACCGATCAAGAGGAAGGACGACAGGCTGGTCAGCTCCCAGAACACCATCAGCAGCAGCAGGTTTTCTGCCAGCACCACGCCCAGCATGGCGCCCATGAACAGCAGCAGGTAGGCGAAGAAGCGCCCGACCTTTTCATCCTTACTCAGGTAATAGGTGGCATAGAGGATCACCAGCAGGCCGATCACCAGGATCATCAGGGCGAACATCAACCCCAGGCCGTCCAGGCGCAGGCTGAGATTCAGCCCCAGTGCCGGCAACCAGTCCACCCGCTGCAGCAGCACGGCGCCGTCCAGGACCGCGGGCAACTGCATAGCAAGCAAGGCCAGGGCCAGGGCGGGGGCCACGGCGGTGCCCAGGGCGCAGGCGCGCCGGCCGAAGCGATCGGTGGCCAACGACAGCAGTGTTCCCAGGAAGGGCAACGCGATGATCAGCGCCAATACCATGCCTGCATCCTTTAGCTGAGCCGCCTCTAGGCGGTTGGTAGATGGGGCTCCCTAGAGGCCTCGAGCGGCATTCGATCCCCGCGCCGGGAGACTTGCCAGGACGGCAAGGGGCACGCGAATCGATCTCTGAGTTTCGTACAAGAACCGGCGGTTTAATAACCTACGGTGATAATAAAAGAGAGACCACGAAATCCTAGGCCTGTCTCCCTTACAAAATATTAGGAAACAGCCGCAGTTCGTCTAGCCAGGAAGGCAGACTTCCGGCAGCAGGGGCCCGGCCCTCTCTGAGACCTCTGGAACGGGCTTTTGCTCAGGCTTGCGGGGAAGGGAGGCAGCGGGTGCCGTGCCTCGGTACGGCACCCGCTAGGGGAAGAAAAAACCCGACACGCCAAAGGAGCACGAGAACACGCGTGCCGGGGGTAAGCGCCGGCGTCAGAGCGCCGGCGCGGGGGAAGCGTTGCCCTGGGCGAGACGTGCGGGCTGCACGTCCCAACCGCCACCCAGGGCCTTGTAGAGGGCGACGATGCCGCGATAGAGCTCGATCTCGCCCTGGGCCTGCTGGTCCTCGGCGGCCAGGCGTTCGCGCTGGGCGTCGAGCAGCACCAGGAAGTCGGTACCCCCTTCGCGGTAGCGGATCTCGGCCTGGTCGGCGGCGGCGCGGCTGGCCACCGACTGACGGATCAGCGCCTGCAGGCGCTCCTGGCGACGGCCGTAGTCGCTGAAGGCGTTGGCGCTCTCTTCCAGGGCGGTCAGCACCTGCTGCTCGTAGTTGGCCAGGGCTTCTTCGGAGCCGGCGCGGGCGCCACGCAAGCGGGCGCGGACGCTGCCCAGGTCGAAGGCCGGCCAGGTGATGCTCGGGCCGAGTCCCCAGGCACGGGCGGCGCTGCTGCCGATCTGCGAACCGCGCCCGGCGGTGAAGCCGAGAAAGCCCGAGAGGCTGACCCGCGGGAAGAGATCGGCGGTGGCCACACCCACGTCGGCGGTGGCGGCGGCCAGCCGGCGCTCGGCGGCGGCCACGTCCGGACGGCGGCGCAGCAATTCGCCGGGATCGCCGATGGGCAGGCGCTTGGCGATGGCCGGCAGGGCCTTGGGTGAGAGATCCACGCTCAGCGCATCCGGGCGCTGGCCGAGCAGGGTGGCGATGCGATTGCGCGCGCGGGTGGCCTGGGCCTGGAATTCCGGCAGGCTGGCTTCGGTGGCCGCCAGCCGCGCTTCGCTGCGCTGCACGTCCAGGTCACTGCCCATGCCTTCGTCCCTGAGGGTCACGGTCAGGCGGCGCGCTTCGCGCTGGTTGCCGAGGTTGTCGCGGGCGATGCGTTCGCGCAGCTGGGCGCCGCGCAGGTCGCCATAGGCGTCCACCAGTTCGGCGATCAGGCTGACCTGCAGCGCGGCGAGATCCGACGCCGCGGCTTCGGCGCGGGCATCGCTGGCTTCCAGGGCATGGCGGACGCGCCCGAACAGATCCAGCTCCCAGGCCATGTCCAGGCCCAGGTCGTAGCGGTCGCTGTTGACCCGCTCTTCGGTGAAACCGGGTTGCTGGGCCTTGCCGAGCTGGCTGCTGGCACGGCTGGTGACCGTCGGATAGAGGTCGTTGGCGTCGTCGTCCCGCAGCGCGCGGGCGGCGCGCAGCCGGGCGAAGGCGGCGCGCAACTCGCGGTTGCCGTCCAGGCTGCTGGCCACCAGGGCGTTGAGGGTCGGGTCCTCGAACTGGCGCCACCAGAGCGCCTCGAAGCGGCCCTGGTCATAGACCGCGGGTTGCTGGCTGGCCTTGAGCTGAGCGGGCGCCGATTCGGGCGCCTGGTAGTGCGGACCGACGGCGCAGGCGGAGACCGCCAGCGCCAGCAGCAGGGGAGCGAAGACCTTCATGCCTGGGCCTCCTGGGCAAGGGCGGAGCGGGCCTGGCGACGCTCCACGAAGGCGCGTACCAGCACATAGAACAGTGGCGTGAGCAGCAGACCGAAGAAGGTCACCCCGAGCATCCCGGAAAACACCGCAACGCCCATGGCGTGGCGCATCTCGGCGCCGGCACCGGTGGAGGTCACCAGAGGCACCACACCCATGATGAAGGCGAAGCTGGTCATCAGGATGGGTCGCAAGCGCAGGCGGCAGGCCTCCAGCACCGCGGCGACGCGGTCCTTGCCGGTGGCCTGCTGGTCCTTGGCAAACTCGACGATAAGGATGGCGTTCTTGCACGCCAGGCCCACCAGCACGATCAGGCCGATCTGGGTAAAGATGTTGTTGTCACTGCCGGCCAGGATCACCCCGGTGATGGCCGAGAGCAGGGTCATGGGCACGATCAGGATCACCGCCAGCGGCAGGCTCCAGCTCTCGTATTGGGCAGCCAGCACTAGGAAGGCCAAGAGCACGCAGAGCGGGAACACCAGCAGGGCGGTATTGCCGGAGAGGATCTGCTGGTAGGTCAGCTCGGTCCATTCGAAGGTCATGCCGTTGGGCAGCTCCTGCTTGAGCAGGCCCTCGATGGCCGCCTGGGCCTGGCCGGAGCTGTAGCCCGGCGCCGGCGCGCCATTGATCTCGGCGGTGAGGAAGCCGTTGTAGTGCATCACCCGGTCGGGGCCGGCGGTATCGCTGACCTTGACGAAGGTGGACAGGGGCACCATCTCGCCGCGGTCGTTGCGCACCTTGAGCTGACCGATCTGCTCGGGTTCCAGGCGGAAGCGCTGGTCGGCCTGGACGTTGACCTGGAAGGTACGGCCGAAGCGGTTGAAGTCGTTGGCGTAGACCGAGCCCAGGTAGGCCTGCAGGGTGTCGAAGATGGCGTCGATGGGCACCCCGTGGGTCTTGGCCTTCTCGCGGTCGATGTGGGCATCGATCTGCGGCACGTTGACCTGGTAGCTGGTGAACAGCGACTCCGGCGCCAGTTCCGGCAGCTGCCGCGCCTTGGCCAGCACGCTCTGGGTCTGGGCGTAGAGCTCTTCGTAGCCCAGGTTGCCACGGTCCTCCACCTGCAGGCGGAAGCCGCCGATGCTGCCCAGCCCCTGCACCGGTGGCGGCGGGAAGATGGCGATGATGGATTCCTGGATGGCGGCGAATTCACCGTTCAGCTGGGCGGCGATGGCGCCGGCCGACAGCGAGGGATCACGGCGCTCTTCGAAGGGCTTCAGGGTCACGAAGACGATGCCGCTGTTGGGGCTGTTGGTGAAGCCGTTGATGGACAGACCGGGGAAGGCCACGGTGCTTTCCACGCCCGGGTGCTTGAGGGCGATGGCCGACATGCGGCGGATGACGTCTTCGCTGCGATCCAGGGTGGCGGCGTCGGGCAACTGGGCGAAGGCCACCAGGTACTGCTTGTCCTGGGGCGGCACGAAGCCGGTCGGCGTCTTCACCAGGCCCAGGCCGGTCAGGCCGAGCAGCACCACGTAGAGCACCAGCACGATGGAACCGCCGCGCAGCACCCGGCGCACAGCGCCGACGTAGCCGTGGCTGGCTTTCTCGAAGAAGCGGTTGAAGGGGGCGAACAGCCAGCCGCCGAACAGTCGGTCGAGCAGCCGCGAGAAACGGTCCTTGGGCGCGTCGTGGCCCTTGAGCAGCACCGCGGCCAGGGCCGGCGACAGGGTCAGGGAGTTGAAGGCCGAGATCACCGTGGAGATGGCGATGGTCAGGGCGAACTGCCGGTAGAACTGCCCGGTGAGACCGGAGATGAAGGCGGTCGGCACGAACACCGCGCAGAGCACCAGGGCGGTGGCGATGATGGGCCCGGTCACCTCGCCCATGGCGCGCCGGGTGGCGGCCACCGGATCGAGACCGAGGCCGATGTTCCGCTCGACGTTTTCCACCACCACGATGGCGTCGTCCACTACGATACCGATGGCCAGCACCAGGCCGAACAGCGACAGCGCATTGAGCGAGAAGCCGAAGGCGTGCATCACCGCGAAGGTGCCGATCAGCGATACCGGCACTGCCGCCAGGGGAATGATGGAGGCGCGCCAGGTCTGCAGGAACAGGATCACCACCAGCACCACCAGGATGATGGCTTCGAACAGGGTGTGCACCACGGCTTCGATGGAGCCGCGCACGAAGATGGTCGGGTCGTAGACGATCTCGTAGTCCATGCCCTGGGGAAAGCTCTGCTTGAGCTCGGCCATCTTGGCGCGCACCTGGTTGGACAGGTCGATGGCATTGCTGCCGGGGCGCTGGAAGATCGGGATGGCCACCGCCGGCTGATTGTTCAGCAGGGATCTCAGGGCGTACTGGTTGGAGCCCAGTTCGATGCGGGCGATGTCGCGCAGCCGGGTGATCTGGCCGTCGCTACCGGCGCGCACGATGATGTTGGCGAACTCTTCCTCGTCCACCAGGCGGCCCTGGGTGTTGATCGCCAGCTGGAAGCTGGTACTGCCGGGGGCCGGCGGCGCGCCGAGGGCACCGGCGGCGACCTGGCGATTCTGCTCGCGGATGGCGGTGACCACGTCGCTGGCGGTCAGGCCGCGCGAGGCCACCTTGTCCGGATCGAGCCAGACGCGCAGGGAATAGTCGCCCATGCCGAACAGCTGGACATCGCCCACGCCGTCCAGTCGCGCCAGCTCGTCCTTGACGTTGATCAGGGCGTAGTTGGACAGATAGAGCATGTCGTAGCGCTGGTCCGGCGAGGTCAGGTGCACCACCATCGCCAGGTCCGGCGAAGCCTTGTCGGCGGTCACGCCGAGGCGCTGCACCTCTTCCGGGAGCTTGGGCAGGGTGCGGGTGACGCGGTTCTGCACCTGCACTTGGGCGGTATCCAGGTTGGTGCCCAGGGCGAAGGTGATGGTCAGGGTCAGCTTGCCGTCAGCGGTCGACTGGGACGACAGGTAGAGCATGTGCTCCACGCCGTTCATGGCCTGCTCCAGGGGCGCGGCGACGGTCTCGCCGATCACCTTGGGGTTGGCCCCGGGGAAGGTGGCGCGCACCACCACGGTGGGCGGGACGACCTCGGGGTATTCGCTGATCGGCAGCTGGAACAGCGAGATGGCCCCGCCGATCAGGATGATCAGCGAGAGCACGGCGGCGAAGATCGGCCGGCGGATGAAGAACTGGGAGAAGTTCATCGGAAATGTCCTGGCAAGGAGGCGTACAGAACGCAGCCACACGGGGTCGCTCCCGCCTCACGGTGGAGGCAGGAGCGACCTCTGAGGTCGCGTTGTCGATCGGATCTGGGAAGCGGGGTACGGCGTCGGTTAGCGACTACCCACCTTGAGCGGCTGGGTGGGCGCCGGCAGGCTGGCGAGGACCGCGTCGCGCTGGCGCTTGAGGGCGGCCAGGGTGGTGGCATCGGCCATGGGTACCGACTGGGCGTCGACGGTCATGCCCGGACGCACCCGCTGCAGGCCGTTGACCACGATGCGATCACCGGCTTCCAGCCCCTTGCGTACGATGCGCAGGCCTTCCAGGCGTGGGCCCAGATCGACGTTGCGATAGGCGGTCTTGTTCTGGCCGTCCACCACCAGCACGAATTTCTTGCCCAGGTCGGTGCCTACGGCGGCGTCCTGGATCAGGGTGCCTTCGTAGGTGGCGCTGCCCACCAGCCGTAGCCGGGCATAGAGCCCCGGGGTGAAGCGGCCGTCGGCGTTGTCGAACACGGCGCGACCGTGGATGGTGCCGGTGCGCGGATCGAGCTGGTTGTCCATGAAGTCCATGTGGCCTTCGTGGGAAAAGTCGTCTTCGTTGGACAGCGCCATATAAACCGGGCTGGCCGTGCCGCGCTGACCCTGGCGGGCGAGGGCCTGCTGCTTGAGGAAGACGCGCTCGTCGGCATCGAAGTAGGCATAGACCTTGTCGGTGGAGACCAAGGTAGTGAGGCGGGTGTCTCCGGCATTGACCAGGTTGCCGGCAGTGACCTCGGCACGGCCGACGCGCCCGTCGATGGCGGCGCGGACCTCGGTGAAGCCCAGATTCAGGCGCGCGGCGTCCAGTTGCGCCTGGGCGGCGGCGACGCTGGCCTTGGCTTCCTGGGCGGCGCTGCGGCGGGCCTCGACGATTTCCGCGGAGATGGCGTTGCTGCTGCGCAGGCGTTCGCCCCGGGCGGCTTCGTCGGCGGTGCGACTGGCGTTGGCGCGGGCCTGTTGCAGCTCGGCCTCGAGGCGCTTGACCTCGGCCTGGAAGGGCCGCGGATCGATCTGCAGCAGGAGGTCACCGCGCTTGACCTGGGCACCCTCGTGGAAGAGCACACGGTCGACGTAGCCGGAGACGCGGGGGCGTACCACTACGGATTCGGGCGCTTCCAGGCGGCCGGTTACCTCATCCCATTCCACCACCGGCTGGCGCAGCACCTCGGCGGCGCTCACCTTGGGCGCGGGCGGTGCCGCGCTGGCCTGGGGATGGGAGTCGCCGCAGGCGGCAAGCAACAGCGTAGAGGTCAGGGCCAGGGGGCCGAGGGTTTTCGCGAAGAGATCCATGTTCGAGTCCGCCCGAGGTGGAAAGAGGTCAGGGAGGCGAGTCTGCCGCCGGGCAAGGACGGCGACGAATCGAAGGGCTCGAAGTTATTTATCGATGACGATGATGGTTTTGCTGTAGGTATCGGCGCCGGTGATGAGGTTCAGTGGAAAGGATCGCGCTTGAGCCTTTCCGGAGCGAACCGCCGTCCGGCTTTTCGCGAGACCGTACTAAAGGCTGTCCGGATCGCCAATGAACATCTGGATGCGTGACCTCAGCCAGCGCTCGCCGGGGTCGTGGTCCTGGGCGCCGCTCCAGGCCATGGGGAGTTCATGGCCACCGTCGTTCAGCTCGGCGGGCGGGTCCTCGTATCTCAGCCCGCCGGTGCTCGCCAGGAGCCGCGCGGTGTAGTCCGGCACCATCACCAGCAGATCGGTTTCCGCCAGCAGCGAGCCCAGGCCGTTGAACTGGGGCACTGCCAGCACCACCCGGCGCTGGCGGCCGAGCTTGTCGAGCAATTCGTCGACATAGCCGGTGAGGTCGCCGGCATAGGACACCAGCGCATGGGGCCGCGCGCAGTATTCGTCCAGGGTCAGGCGCCCGGGCTTGCTGTCGGCGCGCAGCACCTTGAAGCCGAAGCGGCGTACCGGTCGGCGCTTGGCATTGGCTGGCAACTCCTCGGTATAGCCCACCGCCACGGTGATCTCGCCAGAGGCCAGCATGCCGGCGGCGGTCAGGTAGTTCATCCGGCGCACCACCAGGGTGGTGCCCGGTGCCTCGATGCGGATACGCCTGAGCAGCGGCGGCAGCAGGGCGAATTCGACGTCGTCGGAGAGGCCGACGCGAAATACCCGGTCGGCGCTGGCCGGCTCGAAACTCTGGGTCCGGCTCACCGCGCTGGAGATCTGGTCCAGTGCCGGCGACAGCAGGGCGGCGATCTCCTGGGCCCGCGGCGTGGGTTCCATGCTGCGCCCGGTGCGGACGAACAGCGGATCGTCGAACAGGGTGCGCAGCCGCGCCAGGGCGGCGCTGATCGCCGGCTGGCCGAGAAACAGCTTTTCCGCGGCACGGGTGACGCTGCGCTCGAGCATCAGGGTCTCGAACACGATGAGCAGGTTGAGGTCGACGCGACGCAGATCGGTACGGTTCATTCAGGCCCCGGCAGGGAGTGGATCGATACCCCCGATGTCCATTATCGATGGGGATGCATAGAATCCTAAGGGAAGGCTGGTTAGAGTCCTAGTCATAGCAGTCCGCCTCGGCAAACGTTCCGGGGTTGGCATCAACGCGAGGTAATGCCATGTCCCGCCTGATCCAGTTCACCGAATTCGGCCCGCCGGAGGTGCTCGCCTGCATCGACCGGCCCACGCCCGTGGCGGGTCCAGGCGAGGTGCTGGTGCGGGTCCAAGCCATCGGCGTGAGCTGGTACGACGTGCTCTGGCGGCAGAATCTTGCCCCCGAGCAGGCTGTGCCGCCGGCCGGTCTCGGCTGCGAGTTGGCCGGGGTGGTCACCGCCCTGGGCGAAGGCGTTGCCGACCTGGCGGTAGGCGATCGCGTGGCCAGCTTCCTGGGTCACGATATCAATCGCTATCCGGCCTATGGCGATGACTTGGTCTATCCGGCCACCTCCTTGGTGCGCTATCCGGACGTACTTACTCCGGTGGAAGCCGCGGTGCACTACAATCCGCTGCTCACCGTCTATACCGGGCTGATGCATCAGGCCCGGCTGCAGCCGGGCGAGTGGGTGCTGATCACCGATGCCAGTCGCTGCTGTGGCCCGGTCTCCATCCAGCTGGCCAAGGCCCTGGGTGCCCGGGTCATCGCCAGTACCCACGACGCCGCCGATCGCGATTACCTGCGTGAGCTGGGGGCGGAAAGGGTTATCGCCGCCGAGGAAGAGGATCTGGTCAGCCGCATCGCCAGCATCACCGACGGTGTCGGCGTGCATGTGGCCCTGGATGCCCTGGGCGGTCCGCAACTGGCGCTGCTCGGCGAGGCCATGGCGCCCCGCGGCCGGCTGCTGCTCTACGGTCTCAATGGCGGCAACCAGACCCCGCTGCCGGCCTGCGCGGCCTTCAAGAAGAAATTCAAGCTCTACATTCACTGCGTGCAGGACTTCACCGGCCAGCCGGAGATGGGCCTGGAAGCGGATTGCGCCGCAGTGCGCGAGGCCTTGCAGCACATCGACCAGCTGACCCGTGATCGCCTGCTCAAGGCGCAGATCAAGCAGGTCTTTCCCTTCGAGCAGTTCGTCGAGGCCCACCGCTGCATGGAGCAGTGCCCGACTCGTGGGCGCGTCGTGCTCAGCGTCGAGTGATCCGCAGACCATAAAAAAACCCACGCCAAGGCGTGGGTTTTTTATTGTCGCTCGGTTTAGGCGGTAGCTTTCTTCTGCAGCGGCGGCGTAGCGCGATTGACCCGCGTCTTGGCGCCAAAGAAGGCCACGCTGAGGAAGTGCAGCGGACTGATCCGCTCCAGCACCAGCTTGAGCGCCACCGGCAGGAACAGGCCCATGACCATGCTGACGGTAAAGACCACCCAGACGTCGTGTACCTGCAGCTTGTTCAGCACGATGCGCGCACCGGCGGTCCCGAAGACGTGGAACAGGTAGATCTCGAAGGAGAAATAGCCCAGCCAGGCCAGCGGCTTGAAATAGAAGCGGCGTGCGATCAGCAGGCTGATGGCGGCCAGGCCCAGGGCGGTACCGACCACGGCCATGTCGGCCTCGTCGAGATCGACCAGCTCGAACAGATAGGCCTGGTCAATAACCACCAGGATCGCCAGGGCCACGGCCATGGTCGCGACATTGCGGTGGGTGATGAGCTGTGCGCCGAAGCGGTAGAGACCCAGGCCCAGGAGGAAGAAGGGGAACAGCTGCACGGCCTTGTAGAGGCTGAACAGGTCCGGGAAACTCTCCCAGGCAAAGGACGCCGCCAGGGCCACGGCGAATACCAGGCCGAAGTTGCGCAAGGTCAGCAGCAGGCCGGCCTTCTCCAGCAGGGCGATCACCACGAAGATGCAGAAGATCGACTGCAGGAACCAGAAGTGCGCGTAGCTGAAGAAGTAGATGCTGAAGATGTCGGTCAGCTGCGGCTTGTAATTGGTGTTGGGCACGGCCATCTGCAGGGCGAAGAACAGCGTCGATACCACCAGCAGGGGAATTCCGATGCGTTTGAACTTGCCTTGATAGAAGCGCGACAGGTCGCTGCCGGTGTTCACCGGGCGCAGGGCATAGACGTAGCCGGAGATGGCGGTGAACAGCGGCATCCGGATGTAGACGAGAGAATCGTAGAGATAGCGCAGCACGGAGTCGTCGGGCACCTTCATGCCCAGGGTCGACGAACTGCCGATGACGTGGCCCGCTACCATCAGAAACAGCGCCAGGCCGCGAATCGTCTCGATGCGCAGATCCTTTTCAGGCGTGGTCTTGGTCATGCTGAGTCCTCTGTACTAGCTAAGCGAGACAGCGTTTCCACAGGAGTGGGAAAGGATGTCGGCGCATCAGATCATCTGAGCCCGGTGAGCTTAGGCTAGTTCGTTAGCTTCCTTGCGGTAGCGCCGGGAAAACTCCGGCTTTTCTTGCGCTGCATCACTTTTCTATGAATCGATTCCTAGAAGTGTGAACTTGCAACGGCTGCGAACGGCGTTGATTAAGGTGGCATTTTGCCAGGCTTAAGGCTTTCTTAAGCCAGTTCGCGGTAGGGCGGAGGCGGCCGGTCAGGCCGCCCTGGAGAGCACCTAGACGAATGCCTTGCCGTCCAGAATCGCCTTGCGCCAGCGGGTGATGCGTACCTCGCCCGGCAGACCGGCGCTGGTGAAGGGATCCCGGGCGATGAAGGCTTCGGCCTCGGCGCGGGTTTCCACATCGACGATGTAGACGCTGCCGCTGGCGGTCTCGCCGTCGTCGCTGAGCTTGGCGCCGCAGGCCAGCAGCGCGGCGGCGTTCTCGCGCAGGAAGTCCAGGTGGGCCGGGCGATGCTGCTGGCGCAGGGCCAGGCTGTCCGGCTTGTCGAAGGTCTCGATCAGAAAAGGCATGGCAGGCTCCGATAGGGTCGGCGACCCCGGTGGTCGCCGCTGGCGCAGGGTGGCGCGATCCTGGGGCCAGCGTCAATCGGACCTTGGCCGGCCCTCGCTACCTGGCCGGGCATAGCCTTAGCAGAGAAACGTATTAAACATTCGGGTCTAGATAGGCCAGGCTGACCTTTCCAAATGGAATATAAGGAAGGTCGCCATGTTTCGCTCCTCTCTTCGACGCTGGCTGGCGCGGGGTGCCATTCTGCTGCTGGCGCTCGGGATGCTCTCCCCGGTCCAGGCCGCCGACCAGGCGCTGCGCATCGGCTATCAGAAAGGCGGTGGTCTGCTGGCCGTGCTCAAGGCCCAGGGTACCCTGGAGCAGGCCTTGGGCGCCCAGGGCTACCAGGTGAGCTGGCGCGAATTCCAGGCCGGGCCGCAACTGCTGGAGGCGCTCAACGCCGGCAGCATCGACGTCGGCTACACCGGCTCGCCACCGCCGATCTTCGCCCAGGCGGCCGGGATCGACCTGGTCTACCTGGGCGCCGAACCGGCCAGCGAGGCGGTGGAGGCCATCCTGGTGCCGACCGCCTCGCCGATCCGCGACGTCGCCGGCCTCAGGGGCAGGAAGGTGGCGGTGCAGAAGGGGTCGAGCGCCAACTTCCTGCTGGTCGCCGCCCTGGAGAAGGCCGGGCTGAGCTTCAAGGACATCCAGCCGGTGTATCTGCCGCCAGCCGACGCCCGCGCCGCCTTCGTCAATGGGTCGGTGGATGCCTGGGTGGTCTGGGACCCCTATCTCGCGGCCATTCAGCAGAGCCAGCCGGTGCGCGTGCTCGCCGACTACAGGGGCCTGCTGCATGCCAACAGCTTCTATGAAGGGTCGCGCCGCTTCGCCGACGCCCATCCCGAGGCGATCCGCCTGCTGCTGGCGGAACTGGCCAGGGCCGGCGCCTGGGCCAATGCCCACAAGCCGGAGGTGACACGCATCCTGGCCGAGCAGATCGGACTGCCGGAAGCGGTGATCGCCATCTGGCAGGCGCGTACCGGCTACGGCGCGACGGCGCTGACGCCGGCGATCATCGCCATCCAGCAGCAGACCGCCGACATCTTCAAGGCCCAGGGGCTGATTCCCCGGGCGGTGGACGTCAGCCAGGCGGTCTGGCAGGCGCCGCGCTAGACCACCTAGGCGCGGCGGGGCAGCAGGTAACCCACCAGGAACATCCCGGCGGCGGCCACCACCACCGAGGGACCGGCCGGGGTGTCCTGGTACCAGGACAGGGTCAGGCCCAGGCACACCGCAGCCATGCCCAGCAGGCTGGCGCCACAGGCCATCTGCTCCGGGCTGCGGGCGTGGCGCTGGGCGGTAGCGGCGGGAATGATCAGCAGCGAGGTGATCAGCAGCACCCCGACGATCTTCATGGCCACGGCGATGACGATGGCCACCAGCAGCATCAGTGCCAGGCGGATCCAGGTCACCGGCAGGCCTTCGACCTGGGCCAGTTCCTCGTGCACGGTGATGGCCAGCAGCGGACGCCAAAGGCAGGCCAGGGCTATCAGCACTAGGGCGCTGCCGCCAAGGATCCAGCGCAGATCGCCAGGACCCACCGCCAGCAGATCGCCGAACAGGTAGCTCATCAGGTCGATGCGCACCTCGTGCATGAACGACAGCGCCACCAGGCCCAGTGACAGGGTGCTGTGGGCGAGGATGCCGAGCAGGGTGTCGGCGGCCAGCCCCCGGCGGCGCTGCAGTACCACCAGCACCACAGCCAGGGCCAGGCAGCCGACGGTGACGGTCAGGGTCGGACTGACATCCAGCAGGAAACCCACGGCCACCCCGAGCAGGGCGGCATGGGACAGGGTGTCGCCGAAATAGGCCATGCGCCGCCAGACCACGAAGGAGCCGAGGGGACCGGCGACGAGGGCGAGGGCGAGACCGGCGAGCAGGGCATACAGCAGGAAATCAGCCATGCTTGCAGTGGGCTCCATGGACATGCGGGGTCTTGACCACGCCGCCATGCAGGTCGTGGGCGTGATCGTGGTGGTGGTGATAGACGGCCAGGTTGCGCGCGCTCTGGCCGAACAGCGCCTGATAGGCCGGATCGCCGCTGACCTGCTCGGGATGGCCCGAGCAGCAGATGTGCCGATTCAGGCAGATCACCTGGTCGGTGGCGCCCATCACCAGGTGCAGGTCGTGGGAAACCATCAGCACGCCGCAGCCATGGCGCTCGCGCAACTGGCCGATCAGCCGGTACAGCTCGCTCTGGCCGTTGATGTCGACGCCCTGCACGGGTTCGTCGAGCACCAGCAGCTCGGGCTGGCGGAGCAGGGCGCGGGCCAGCAGCACCCGCTGCAACTCGCCGCCGGAAATGCTCTGCAGAGGACTGTCGATGACGCCTTCGGCGCCCACTTCGCCCAGGGCGGCCAGGGCACTGGCGCGATTCACACCCGGCACCAGGCGCAGGAAGCGCAGCACCGACAGCGGCAGGGTGGCATCCACCTGCAGCTTCTGCGGCATGTAGCCGATGCGCAGCCGCGGGCGACGCCAGATGCTGCCGCGATTGGGCGTGAGCAGGCCGAGCACGCTGCGCACCAGGGTGGTCTTGCCGGCGCCATTGGGGCCGATGAGGGTGACGATGCGGCCGGGATCCAGGGTCAGGCTGACCTGATCGAGCACCGGTTGCCCGGCAAAGGTCACGCCGACATCCTGCAGCCGGATCAGCGCCTCGCTCATGCCTGCTTCCGGCAAGCGGCGCACTGGCCGACCACTTCCACGGTCTGGCCTTCGACCTGAAAGCCCACGGCGCTGGCGCCGTCGAGGATGGCCTGGTGCACGGCCGGCTGTTCCAGCTCGATGCTTACCTGGCAGCTGCGGCAGATCAGGAACTGGCCCTGGTGGGCCTCGCCGGGATGGTTGCAGCCGACGAAGGCGTTGAGCGAGGCGATACGGTGTACCAGGCCGTTCTCGACCAGAAAATCCAGTGCCCGGTAGACGGTGGGCGGAGCGGCGCGGCGGCCGTCCTGTTCGCTGAGCACGGCCAGGATGTCATAGGCGCCGAGCGGCTTGTGGCTTTGCCAGACCAGCTCCAGCACCCGCTTGCGCAGCTCGGTGAGGCGCACGCCGGCGCGGCTGCAGAGGGTGTCGGCCTCGGCCAGCGCGTGGGCGACGCAGCGCGAATGATCGTGGGGCCGAAAGGCCAGGGGGGCGTCGGACATGAAACAGTACCTTGGGAGCCAGGACGTTATTATATTGCACCTCTCTTAAGAATCGGGATTTTCACGTGCCGCGCCTCCTACCCCTCGTCGCCTCCCTGCTGCTCGCCTGTACCTTGCTGCCTGCCCAGGCCGAGGTGAAGGTGCTCACCAGCATCAAACCCCTGCAACTGATCGCCGCGGCCATCCAGGACGGCGCCGGCCAGCCGGCCGTGTTGCTGCCGCCGGGCGCCTCGCCGCACCACTACGCCCTGCGGCCTTCGGACCTGCGCCAGGTGCGTGAGGCCAACCTGGTCTACTGGATCGGCCCGGATCTGGAGGCCTTCCTGCCGGCAGTGCTCAAGGAGCGCCAGGGTCCCAGCGTGGCCATCCAGGACCTGCCGGGTCTGCATCTGCGCCGGTTCGGCGCAGAACATGCGGACGCCCATGACGACGATCACGATCACGAGCACGAGCACGAGCACGAGCACGAGCACGAGCACGAGCACGAGCACGAGCACGAGCACGAGCATGAGCACGCGCACGGTGACGAACAGGGCGGCGATCCCGAATACGCCCACGACCATGACCACCGCCCCGGCAGTCTGGATGCGCACCTCTGGCTGAGCCCGGCCAACGCCCGGGTGATCGCCATCCGCCTGGCCGCCGACCTGAGCCAGGCCGATCCGGCCAATGCCGGTCGCTATGCGAGCAATCTCAAGGCTTTCGAAAGCGGACTGGCCGCCAAGGACCAGGCCCTGCGCACTCAGTTGGCACCGCTGGCCGGCAAGCCCTATTTCGTCTTCCATGAAGCCTTCGATTATTTCGAGGAAGCCTATGGTCTGGCCCATCGCGGCGTCTTCGCCCTGGGCGCCGACGTCCAGCCTGGCGCTCGCCATGTGGCCGCCATGCGCGACGAGCTCAAGGCCGCCGGTCCGACCTGCGTCTTCACCGAGCCGCCGTTGCAGCCCAGGATCGCCACCACCCTCAGCAGCGGCCTGCCGGTGACCCTGGTGGAACTCGATCCCCTCGGCGCCCACATCCCGGTCAATGCCGGGGGCTATATCCAGCTCCTGCAGAACGTGGGCGACACCCTGGGCGGCTGCCTGGGCAAGTTGCCCTGAAGCCTGGCCGGGCGGCGGATCGGCAGGGCTGCCGTCTGTCGCCTTTGGGCCACTTCGCGGCCGTTCAGCTAGCGTTCAGGACGAGTTCAGGCAGCGTTCAGGGCCATTGGCCTAATCTGCAACTGTCAGATCAGCAACGCCGAGGTCGCCCGGATATGTTCACCCTAGCGCAGCTCCCGCTACGGCAGATCGTCCGGACACTTCGACCCGACCTGGCGATGTTCATCCTTGTAACTCCACTGCAGGGTCACCAAGTCAGCTCTGGTCCCCTGTAGCCGTCTCGCGACGGAGCCGTCCCCCAACGGCAGTTTCCGATCCCCATGAAGTGCTCCTTACCTCTCCAACTGGAGAGGTTTTTTTTGCCCGGAACAAAGTCAGTGATCCCAGCCATTCCCTTCCCGCTCTCGCCGCCGGCCGGCTCCAGGCGCCATAATCGGCATCCGGGCGCCGCTGCGCGAAGCACGCGACAGGCGCAGTCGCGGCCAGAGAACGTCTCGTTAGCTGTTCAGGAGTCTGCATGAAGATCCTCGTCGTCGAAGACGAAAACCTGCTGCGCCACCACCTCAAGGTGCGTCTGGGTGAAGCCGGTCATGTCGTCAATGCCGTGGCCGATGCGGAAGAAGCGCTCTACAGCGCCCGCGAATTCCATCACGATCTCGCCATCATCGACCTGGGCCTGCCCGGCATGAGCGGTCTCGATCTGATCCGCCAGCTGCGCAACCAGGGTGCCACCCTGCCGATCCTCATCCTCACCGCCCGCGGCAGCTGGCAGGACAAGGTCGAGGGTCTCGGGGCCGGGGCGGACGACTATGTGGTCAAGCCCTTCCAGTTCGAAGAGCTGGAGGCGCGCCTCAATGTGCTGCTGCGCCGTTCGGCGGGCTTCGTCCAGCCGAGCATCCGCGCCGGTTCGCTCAAGCTCGACCTGGGCCGTCAGCAGGCCTTCAACGAAGAACAGCCGCTGCAGCTGACCGCCTACGAATACCGCCTGCTGGAATACCTGATGCGCAACCACCAGCAGGTGATCACCAAGGAGCGGCTCATGGAGCAGCTCTACGACGATGACGGCGAGCACGACAGCAACGTCATCGAGGTGCTGGTGGGCCGCCTGCGGCGCAAGCTCGAGGCCAGCTGCCAGATGCAACCCATCGAAACGGTCCGGGGCCGCGGCTACCTGTTCACCGAGCGCTGCCAGTGATCCGTTCCTTTCGCGTGCGGCTGCTGCTCAGCGCGGCCCTGCTGGTCAGCGTCTGCCTGGCGCTGATTGTGCCGGCGATCCGCAACGCCTTCGACCGCACCGTGGAAAACTTCGTCGCCGCGCGGCTGGAGGCCAACGCCAACACCCTGATCGGCGCGGCGCGCGCCATCGATGGCCGCCTGGCGATGCCGGAGATGATCGCCGAAGAGGTCTTCGACCGACCCGGCTCGCCGATCCTCGGCTATGTCTACGACCAGAACGGCCGCCTGCTCTGGCGCTCGCGCTCGGCGATCAAGGAGCGGCCCAACTACAAGCCGACCTTCGACGGCGGCGGGGTCAAGCTGGTCAAGGCCACCGACGACCAAGGGCAGGGCTTCTTCGTCTTCGATCGCGAGGTGCTGCTGGGCAATCCGCCGGTGGCCGGCTTCAGCGTGGTCACCATGCAGCCGGCCGAGGAATACGAGCGGCTGCGCGCCACCTTTCTGCACCAGGTGATCCTCTGGCTGGTAGGGGTACTGGGCGCCCTGTTGCTGCTGCTGGCGCTGGTCATGCAGTGGAGTCTGCGCCCGCTGCGCCGCCTCAGCCAGCAACTCGATGCGGTGGAGACCGATCAGCGCGATCTGCTCGACGAAAACAACGTGCCCAGCGAGATCAGCCGGCTGATCCGCTCGCTCAACCGTCTGCTCGACCACGAACGCCTGCAGCGCGAGCGCTATCGCGACACCCTCGGCGATCTCGCCCATAGCCTCAAGACGCCGCTGGCGGTGCTGCAGGGGGTGACCGAGGAATTGCGTCGCCGGCCGCAGCTGGACCAGGAGGTCGGCACCCTGCAGACCCAGATCGAGCGCATGAACCAGCAGGTGATGTACCAGTTGCAGCGGGCCACGCGCCAGGGCGGCGCGGTGCTCAGCCGGCCGCTGGAGCTGGCGCCGCTGGTGGAGTCGCTGTTCAGCACCCTGGACAAGGTCTATGCCGAGAAACGCGTCCAGGCGGAAATGGACCTGCCGCCGAATCTGCGGGTGCAGGCCGAGGAAGCCGCCATGCTGGAGGTCTTCGGCAACCTGCTGGAAAACGCCTATCGGCTCTGCCTGACCCAGGTACGGGTCAGCGCCCGCCGGCACACCGAGCATTGGATCCTCGACATCGAAGACGACGGCCCGGGGATTCCCGCCGAGCGCCGCGAGAGCGTGCTGCGCCGCGGCATGCGCATGGACAGCCGGCACCCCGGGCAGGGCATCGGCCTGGCCGTGGTGCAGGACATCCTCGAAGGCTATCGCAGCAGCCTGACCATCGATGAATCGAGTCTGGGCGGCGCCCGCTTCCGCTTCCGCCTGCCAGCGGCCATTTCCCCGGAGCGGCCTTCCTTGGTGCACAATGGCGCCAGGACGTGACCCATGGGTCATGGCTTGCGTCTGCTCCTGATAGTGAAATTCTGTCTGTAAGGACCCCGGCATGAGCCGCGACTGCCGTCACCTCGAATCCCTGTTGCACCACGATATTCCCATCACCAAGGCCCTGGGCCTGGAAGTCCGCGATTGGAGCGAGCAGCGCCTGCAACTGCATGCCCCGCTGGATGCCAACATCAACCACGCCAGCACCATGTTCGGCGGCAGCCTCTATTGCGTGGCCGTGCTGGCCGGCTGGGGCTGGCTGTACCTGCGCCTGCGCGAAGCCGGCATCGAGGAAGGCCATATCCTCATCCAGGAAGGCCAGATCAGCTATCCGCGACCCATTACCACCGATGCCCTGGCCTATGGCGAGCCGCCCGAGGCGCGCGCCTGGGAACGCTTCGAGACCACCTTCCGCCGCCGCGGTCGCGCGCGTATCACCCTGCAGTCGCGCATCGTCAGCGAGAGTGGCGAGGATGGGGTGCGCTTTACCGGTCAGTACGTGCTGCACCGCTGACCGCATACGCGGCATGGAAAAGGGCGACCCTGGGGTCGCCCTTTTTCGTTTCCGTCAGCCGCTCAACCGTGGGAATGCGGCTCGGCCTTGGCCTGCTGGGCGGTATTGGTGTCGGGCAGGTTGTCCGGCGGTACCGCCAGGGCACGCAGGGCGCCGGACATGATCTCGCTGAAGGTCGGCGCCGAGACCAGGCCACCGAAGTAGCCTTCCTTGGTCGGGGTATCTAGCATCACCGCCAGTACCAGCTTGGGATCGGCCGCCGGCGCCATGCCGACGAACAGCGAGCGATAGGCGTGCTCGGTGTAAGTGCCGGAGCCGGCCTTGCGCGCGGTACCGGACTTGCCGGCCACGTGATAGCCGGGCACCCGGGCGCGGATCACGCCGCCTTCGTCTTCCACCACATGGTTGAGCATGGCGCGCAGGCGCCGGGCGATGGTCGGGTCCATGGCCTGGACGCTCTGCTGCTTCTGGTCCTTGAGCAGGGTCAGGGGGGTGAGCAGGCCGTCGTTGGCGATCACCGAATAGGCCTGGGCCAGTTCGGCGACGTTGACCGCCAGACTGTAGCCAAAGGACATACTGGCCGTGGCGATCTGCGACCACTTGGTGTGGCCGGGCAGGTAGCCGGCGTTCTCACCGGGAAAGCCCAGTGCCATGGGATTGCCGAAACCGACCCGGCTGAGCTGTTCGTAGATGGGCAGCGGGCCGATCTGCAGGGCCACCTTGCTCATGCCGATGTTGGAGGAGTTGAGCAGCACCCCGGTCATGGTCAGTACGCCGCGCCTGGCCACGTCGTGGATGGTGTGACCGTCGATGGTCATCCAGCCCGGCGCCACGTCCACCGTACTGTTCTCGTTGAACTTGCCCGACGCCAGGGCCACCGACATGCTGAACGGCTTGATCACCGAACCGGGCTCGAAGGCGTCGGTCAGGGTGCGGTTGCGCATGTTGGGGATCTGCAGGGTGGCGCGGTTGTTGGGGTTGTAGGAGGGGAAGTTGGTCATCGCCAGGATCTGGCCGGTCTTGGGATTGACCAGCACGGCCGACCCGGACTGGGCGCCGAACTTCTCCACCGCCGTCTGCAGGGCGCGATAGGCGATGAACTGCAGGCGCAGGTCGATGGACAGGGCCACGTCCTTGCTCGGTTGCGGCTGGCGCACCACGCGGATGTTCTTGACCACCGAACCGCGCGGATTGATCAGCACCTCGCGCACCCCGCCGCGACCGGCCAGCCAGTCTTCGAAGCCAAGTTCCAGGCCCTCCTGGCCATGGCCGTCGATGTTGACCATGCCGATCACCTGGGCCACCAGGTCGGAGCTGGGGTAGTAACGCTTGTATTCCTTGATCTGGCGCACCCCGGGCACGCCGAGGGCCATGATGTTCTCGCCATCGATGGGCGACAGGGCCCGCGCCAGGTAGAGGAAGTGCTTTTCCGGATGGCCGAGGATCAGGTTGCGGAGTTCGGCTTCGGGCTTGTGGATGGCCTGGGCCAGGCGCCCCAGCTGGTCGGCGCTGTCCTGCATCTCGGATGGATTGCACCAGATGGTCACCACCTCGGTGGAAACCGCTAGAGGCGCACCGTTGCGGTCGGTGATCATGCCGCGGGTGACCGGAATGGCGATGTGGCGCACCGAGCGACGATCGCCCTGGTCGCCCAGGAAGTCGGCATCGAACAGTTTAAGGTAGGTGATGCGGCCGGCGACCACGCAGGTCAGCAGGACCAGCACGACGACCACGACATAGAAGCGATAGCGGGGTGCGGCCGTCATGGCGGCTCCTGCGCGAGAAGAGGGCTTGGGCATGGTCACAACTGGTTACAACCGTCAGGGACGCGCATGGTAACTGCTCCAGCCATCGGCCGGAAACCGCTGGGCGGTCGGGGGCGGTACACTGCGCACATGAGCGACATCCCCCTGCACGATCTTTCCACCCCAACCGTGACCTGCGAGAGCTGTCAGGCCTGGTGCTGCCGCCAGGAAGTCCTGCTGTTCGACGATGCCGGCGTGCCCGCTCGCTACATCGAGGAAGACTGGACCGGCACCCGCATGAAGCGCCTCGACGACGGCTGGTGCGCCGCCCTGGATCGCGAGCAGATGAATTGCAGCATCTACGAGGTGCGTCCCTGGGTCTGCCGGATCTTCGACATGGCCGGCCCCGAATGCCTGGAAGAACGGGCGGACATGCAAAGGGCGATGGAGAGCGGCGAGTTCTAAGCGCCGCTCTGGCCGTGATCAGGTGTGTAGGGTGGATAACGGCGCCAGCCTTATCCACCTGGTATGGGCGAACGGGCCTGTGGAAAACGCTGCGCGATTTTCCACGCTACAGGGCTTTAGGCACCCGTAGGTTGGGTTGAGACGGCTTCTTCGTCGAGGCTCAACAATGCAGGCCTGCCGGGCACGTCCTGTTGGGCTTCGCTGCGCTCAACCAACCTACGACGGGCTACCGTCTAACGTAGCTTCTGCGGCTTGTAGGCGCAATATCCCGGGCGCGGGCCGACCCGTGGGTGGTTGCGGCAGGTTTCCGGACGCTGGTCGTAGATGGTGCAGAGCCGCGTCTTGGGGTGCAGATAGACGCAGTCGTTGTTGGACAGCCGCACCAGGGTGAACAGCCCGGTCTTGGCGTTGAGGCGCTCGACCACGCCGTCCTTCTTGAGTCGCTTGGCGATGTCCTTGAGCGGTTCGCCCTTCTCGAATTCGTCCACCACGCCCATGCGGATCAGATCGGACAGGCGGGCTTCCACCGGCAGGGTGCAGCAGCTGGACACGCAGTCCAGGCACATGGCCTTGTCGTAACGGATCCAGGTTTCGGTGCGATCGAGATCGGCCCCGAGAATGCGCAGTATCTGAGCCATGGCTTACTCGGCGAAGGTGACCTGGCCATCGGCCAGGGAGGCGACGCGAGCCAGGGATTCGACGCGATAGCCCTGGGCATCGAGTTCGGCGCGACCGACCTGGAAGGACTTCTCGATGACGATACCAAGTCCGACAACTTGGGCCCCGGCCTGACCGATGATGGAGATCAGCGCCTTGGCCGCCTTACCGTTGGCGAGGAAGTCGTCGATGATCAGCACCCGGTCGTCGGACGAAAGGTGCATGGTAGAGACGGCGATCGTACTTTCCGTCTGCTTGGTAAAGGAATAGACGCTGGCCACCAGCAGGTTGTCGGTCAGGGTCAGCGACTGGTGCTTGCGGGCGAAGATCACCGGCACGCCCAGCTCCAGTCCGGTCAATACCGCCGGGGCGATCCCCGAGGCCTCGATGGTCACGATCTTGGTGATGCCGGCGTCGGCGAAGCGGCGGGCGAACTCCTGACCGATGTCGCGCATCAGCGCCGGATCGATCTGGTGGTTGAGGAAGGCATCGACCTTGAGCACCTGCTCGGAGAGTACTTGGCCTTCGCTGCGAATCTTGGCTTTGAGGCGTTCCACGCGGACGGTCCTTTAACGGCAACGCCCGGGCCTGAGTGCAGGACCGGGTCTGGAAATACGGGAGGGCGGCGATTGTGCCCTATCTTTCAAGAAAGTCGTTAGTTTGCCGACAAATCGTCTTGTAGGTATCCGCAAAGGATAGAGAGCGCTTGCCGGTGGCTGCACAGGAGTGGTCGAACATGGGTGTTTTGTTGTCACCGGGGATTCGTGTGCTGAGCCAGTTCGGCTTCGCCCGCAAGTTCGCCCTGCTGCTGGTGCTATTCATCCTGCCCCTGGCGGTCAGCCTCTGGCTGCTGGGTGCCGATTTCCAGGCCAAGTTGGCCACCGTCAGCGGCGAGCGTAGTGGCGTGCGGCTGCTGCAACGGCTGGACGCCGTGGAAGAAGAGCTCACCCTCCGGCGCAACCTGACGGCGCGCTGGAAGGCGATCGACACCAGTCGGCAGGAGACGCCGGCCGTGCAGGCCGCCATCGCCGCCCTGGAAAGTCGCAACGACAGTCGTCGCGAGCGGCTCGCCCAGCTCGAACAGCAACTGGAGAGCGAAGGCGTCAGCGCCGATGTGCGGGCCCGCTTCAAGACCCTGCAGCAGGCGCTCGCCGGGCTTGAGGTCACCGACCTGCGCAGCCTGGGCTGGTGGCCGGACGGCTACGACAGATTCACCGCCGCCCTCGGCGCCGTGCAGGCGCTGCGCGAGGAAATCGCCCTGGACAGCGGCCTTATCCTTGATCCCTGGCTAGAAACCTATCTGCTGATGCAGATCGGCACCACCCAGTCGGTCGAGTTGTACGAGCGCCTTGGCCGCCTCGCCAGCGTCGGTCAGGCCAGCGTGGTCTCCGGCCAGTTCAGCCTGCAGAGCCGTCTGCAGTTGCGCGACCTGCGCGCCCGCGTCGGCGATTCCAGCGAGAGCCTGGCCAAGGTCGCCGTCCTGCTTGGCAACAAGCTGCCCGCCGACATGGCCGGCTGGAAGGACGACTACCAGAAGCTCAGCAGCCAGCTGGACGCCAGTCTCAAGACCCTCGATCAGGGGGTGTTCGGCGGCGAGATCACGCTCAAGCCGGAGCAGTTCGAAGCCACCCTGGACGGCGTCCTGCAGGGGCTGCAGACCTTCCGCCAGCAGACCCTGAAGAACCTGGACCAACGGCTGCAATACTATGGCGCCGATGCCGTGCGCAGCTTTGGCGCCATCGCCGCCGGCTTCGGCCTGCTGCTGGTGGTGACCTGCTACCTGCTGCTGTGCATGCAGGCCGCCATTCGCGGCAGTGCCCGGCGCATCACCACCCTGGCCGAAGGCCTGCGCGACGGCGACCTGACCCGCTCGGCCCAGGTGAGTGGTCAGGATGAACTGGCCGAGATCGGACGCGCCCTGGACCTGGCCGTGGTGCAGCTGCGCGGCAGTCTGCAGGCGGTCGAGCAGGAGAGTCGCCAGGTGGGTACGGCTTCCGGTGAGCTGGGCCAGCAGGCCGAGGCCGCGCTGGGCGCCGTAGAAGCCCAGCGCCAGCAGATCACCCAGATCGCCACCGCCGCTACCGAGCTGGCCGCCACTGCCCAGGGCGTGGCGCGGAGTTGCGAAGAGGCCGCCGGGCGCGCCGAGCAGATGCGCGGAATCGCCGAGGCCAGCCAGAGCGACAGTCGCCAGACCACGGCCAGCATCCAGCGCCTCAACCAGCGCCTGGACGAGACGGCTGCGGCCATGGCCCAGGTCAATGCCCAGGCCGGACAGATCCAGCAGGTGGTGGACGTCATCCGCGGCATCGCCGAACAGACCAACCTGCTGGCGCTCAACGCCGCCATCGAGGCGGCCCGGGCCGGTGACCAGGGAAGGGGCTTCGCGGTGGTCGCCGACGAGGTGCGTTCGCTATCGCAGCGCACTCAGGCCTCCACGGCGCAGATCGCCGGGACCGTCGGCAGCCTGAGCGGCACCGTGGCCCAGGCCGTGTCCCTGATGCAGGAGGCCTGCGGCCAGGCCGCCAGCGATGCCCAGTCGATCACCGGACTGGGGCGGCGGCTGGAAGAGATCGCCGAATCGGTGCAGGGCGTCTCCGACACCCTGGTGCAGATCGCCACCGCCGCCGAACAGCAGGCGGTCACCGCCGACCAGGTCAGTGGCAATATCCAGCAGATCGATGGGGCCGCGGCCGATCTGCTCGGCAATGCGCGCACGGTGCAGAGCACGGCGGTGGGTATGGAGGCGGGCAGCCGCACCCTGACGGCCAACACCACCCGCTTCCGCCTGGGCTAGCACGCAAAAGGGGCGCCTTTCAGGGCGCCCCTTTTGCTCAAAGCTTTCTGATCAGGCCCGGGTATCGAGCAGCCGGCCCAGGGTTTCCTGCGAGGCCTGCATGACCTTGGTACCGGCCAGCGCCTGGTACTTGCCGACCTCCAGATTGACCAGCTCGCTGGCCAGATCGGCCTGGCTGTTGGTGGTCGCGCCCAGGGCTTCCTGTTCGTTGCGCGCCGTCTGGGAGGCGAGGGCGGCACCGGCCTTTTCGACCGTGCGGCTACCGTTCTGGTAGGCCTGCACCCCGGCATAGAGCGAATTGCTTGAAGTCACGTTCATGGACAGGGTCCTCGACGGTGATGTCAAAGGGCTATTGAAGCAGCTTTGACGCCAAAGAACCAGCAGTCCCTGTCACCGCCTGTGTCCGGCTATTGCTGGATCGTCGCCCGATTGCCCTGGCCGCTCTGGCGCAGGTCGAGGCTGTTACCCGCACCGGCCTGACTGATGGAGGCGTACTGGCTGGCGCCCTGCTGGCTGACGCTGACCTGGGCGTCGCTGGCCAGTACCGCCTGCAGCAGATGGCCGTCGCCCAGTTGCTCGACACTCAGCTCGAGGTTGTCGCCCACCCCGACCGCACTGATCTCGTTGTCGTTGCCCTGGGTAGTCAGGATCAAGCGCGAATCCTCACCGCCGATCAGGACGCCGGCGCTGTTGCGATTGCCCTGCTGTTGCAGCTCGAGGCGGTTGCCATGGCCGGTCAGATTCACCTGGACGGCATTGTCGTCGCCAAGTTGCCGCGCGCTGACGCGCTGGGGGCTGGCGTCGAGGCCGTTCTGCTGCACCGCCGCCTGGTTGCGGTTGCCGATCTGGATCAGCTGGACGTCCTGCTGCCGCGCGCCCTGGCGAGCGCCGGCCCGGTTGTCGTCGCCGCGCTGCTCGACCACCGCCCGGTTGGCGGCGCCGCCCTGCAGCAGCTCGACCTCGTTGCGCGCGCCCAGGCTCAGCACGTCCTGGAGGTGATCCTCGCCCACCTGCCTGAGTCGCGCCGCGCTGTCGCGACCGTCTTGGAACAGATTCAGCCCGTTGCGCGCGCCCTCCTGCTCGATGCGCAGCCGCTGGTCGTCACCGCCCTGGCGCACCAGGGCTTCGTCGAGCAGGCCGCGCTGGACGATCTCCACCGTATTGCGCTGGCCATGGCCCTGGTAGGCATAGGCGTGGCTCTGGCTGGCTTCGCGCTGGTCGATGCTGACCTCGCGCGCGCCACCGGCCGCCTGGGTGACATTGGTGAAGTTGCCCACGCCGCCCTGCTCGACGCGGGTACGGTCGCCCTGGGAGGCGCTCTGGGTGAGATAGGCCTGGCTGGCACGACCGCTCTGGCTGACCTCCAGGGTGCCCTGGCGGGTATCCGGCGCCTGGCTCAGGAAGGCGCCAAGGCGCTCGCCGCGCTGCTCCACGCGGGTCTGGTTGTCCAGCGCCCAGGTGGTGCTGGTCAGGCCGAGCAGGCCCAGGCAGGTCAGGAACTTGAAGGTAGGCACTCGGGCGATCCGGCAGCGGCAGACAGGGCAGTCTGCCGCCGGCCTGGCCCACCGGCCATCGCCCGAAAGACTGATATCAGCCGGGCAGGCGCAGGTGCGCGGCGACCGCCGCCGGCGTGGCCGCGGCCAGGTGCGGCACCGTGCCCAGGCAGGGCGCCGGCAGGCGTTCGTGCAGGGTGGCCAGGTTGTCGTCCAGGCGCAGGGTGGCCGGTGCCACCAGGTTGGCCACCCAGCCGGCCAGGGTCAGACCGTCGGCGAGGATGGCCTCGGCGCTGAGCAGGGCGTGGTTGATGCAGCCCAGGCGCACGCCCACCACCAGAACTACCGGCAGACCCAGCTCGCGGGCCAGATCGGACAGGGACTCCCGGCCGGCCAGGGGCACGCGCCAGCCGCCGGCGCCTTCCACCAGGGTGAAGTCGGCCTGCAGCGCCAGGATCCGCCGCACCGGGGCGGCCAGGGCGGCGACGCTGAGGTCGATGCCGGCTTCGCGAGCCGCCAGGTGCGGGGCGATGGCGGGTTCCAGGGCGATGGGATTGATGTCGGCGTAGCCGAGCGGCAGCGAGGTCTCGCCGAGCAGGGCCAGGGCGTCGCCGTTGCGCAGGCCCGCAGCGGTCCGTTCGCACCCGGAGGCCACCGGCTTGACCCCGGCTGTGGTGAGACCCTGCAGCCGGGCCCGGTGCAGCAGGCCGGCGGCGATGGTGGTCTTGCCGATCTCGGTGTCGGTGCCGGTGACGAAGTAGGCGGACATGGGGGTCATTCCTTGCGCAGCAGGACGTGGATCACCTGGTAGGTGGCGGGCAGCCCGGCGGGCTCGCGCAGGCTCTCGTAGGCCTGGGTGAAGGCGGCCAGGCGCTGGCGACCGGTGAGGCCCTGGGGACGTCCCTGGTTGAGGTTGTGGGCGCCGATGGCCTTGAGGTGCTGGGTCAGGGCGCGCAGATCGGGGAAGTGCAGCCGCTCGGGCGCGACCTCCAGCGTCAGCCCCTGCAGACCGCTGGCCTGGGCGGCGGCGGCATAGGCGGTCTGGGGACGGAAGCGATTGACGTGCACCTGGTCGTCCACCCTGGCCCAGCTCTGGCGCAGTTCGTCGAGGGTGCCGGCGACCAGGCTGCTGAAGGCCAGCACGCCACCCGGGCGCAGGATGCGCCGCGCCTCGGCGAGCACCCTGGGCAGATCCGCGCACCACTGCAGGGCCAGGCTGGAGACGATGAGATCGCAGCTGTCCGCCCGCAGCGGCAGGCGTTCGGCGTCGGCGGTGAGGTAGTGCCGGGCACCGGCGCCTTGGGCGCGGGCGTGGCGGAGCATGCCGGGCGCCAGGTCCAGGGCCAGGCCTTCGGCCTGGGGGTGGCGGCGGGCCAGGGCGCGACTGCAATAGCCGGTGCCACTGCCCAGGTCCAGCCAGCGTTGCGGGTCAAGAACCGGTAGCCGGGCGAGCAGGCCATCGGCGACCCGGCGTTGCAGCAGGGCGGCGCCGTCGTACTGCGCGGCGGCGCGGGAAAAGGACAGCGCCACCTGGCGCTTGTCGGGCAATACGTCAGCCATCGCGTCCTGCATAGATGAATTCACGGATACGGGTGGCCACCTCGTCCGGGCGTTCCAGGGGCAGGCCATGGCTGGCGTGCTCCAAGACCTCGACCTGGGCATTGGGCAGCTCGTCGCGCAGGGCCTGGGCCGCCGCGGCCGGCACCAGGGCGTCGTGGGCGCCGAACAGGTGCAGCTGGGGACCGCTGAAGGCCTGCAGGGCGGCGCGGGTGTCCAGGCGTGCCAGCAACTCCAGGCCGGCGATGACCACCTCGGGCTCGATCTCCGGCAGGGTCACCTGCAACTGGCGGGCGAGGGTGCGGCTGTCGCGGGCGCCCTGGGCCACCAGCAGGGTGAAGCGCCTGAGGGTCTGGTCGGCATCCAGCGAGCAGGCCTCGAAGAAGTCGGTGAAGACGCTGCGCGCCATGGCGGTCTGCCAGCCGGCGCGGGCGACGAAGCAGGGATTGCTGGCCAGGGTGATGAGACCGTGCACGCCCTGGGGGCGGCGCAGGGTGAATTCGCTGGCGAGCATGCCGCCCAGCGACCAGCCGGCCAGCCAGCCGCCTTCGGCGATGCGGGCTTCCAGGTCGGTGAACCAGTCCTGGGTGTCGGCCAGGGCCGGCAGCGGCTCGATCAGCACGTCGAGAAAGGGTGCCTGCTCGACGAGTTCGTCACGCAGGGGCTCCAGCGGAGCACTGCCCAGGCCCCAGCCGGGCAGCAAGATCAGGGTATCGCGCATTGGTCGGTCACTTATCCGCGTCAGGCGGTAATTCGGCCATGGCCTGGGCCAGAGCGTCGAGCAAGAGGTCCACGTGCGCTTCGCGATGGGCCGCCGTCAGGGTCACCCGCAGGCGGGCACTGCCGGCCGGTACGGTGGGCGGTCGGATGGCGGTGACCAGGATCCCGCGTCGGCGCAGGGCGGCGGAGAGTGCGAGGGCGCGCGCGCTGTCGCCGACCAGGATCGGCTGGATCGGCGTGGCGCTGAGCATAAGGTCCAGGCCGAGGGCCGTCGCGCCCCTGCGGAATCTCTGGATCAAAGTGTGCAGAAGCTCACGGCGCCAGCCCTCCTCACTGACGAGCTGCAGGGCGGCGAGGGTGGCGCAGGCCACCGCCGGCGGCTGGCTGGTTGTGTAGATATAGGGGCGGGCGAACTGGATCAGCGTCTCGATCAGTTCCTCGCTGCCGGCGACAAAGGCCCCGGCGGTGCCGCAGGCCTTGCCCAGGGTGCCGACCAGCACCGGGACCTGGCCCTGATCCAGGCCGAAGTGCTCGACGATGCCGCCGCCGCTGGCGCCCAGGGTGCCGATGCCGTGGGCATCGTCCACCAGGGTCCAGGCGCCGTGGCGCTGGGCGACCTCGCAGAGCTCGGGCAGCGCGGCCAGATCGCCGTCCATGCTGAAGACGCCGTCGGTGACCACCAGGGTGTCGCCCTCGGCCTTGGCCAGCCGCGTGGCCAGGCTGGCCGGATCGTTGTGCAGATAGCGGCCGAAGCGCGCGCCGCTGAGCAGGCCAGCGTCGAGCAGGGAGGCATGGTTGAGGCGGTCTTCCAGCACGGTGTCGCCACGCCCGACCAGGGCGGTGACGGCTGCCAGGTTGGCCATGTAGCCGGTGGAGAACAGCAGGGCGCGTGGCCGCCCGGTGAGGTCGGCCAGGGCTTCTTCGACCTGGTGATGCGGACCGCTGTGGCCGATCACCAAGTGCGAGGCGCCGCCGCCCACGCCCCAGCGCTCGGCGCCCGCGCGCAGGGCGGCGATCACCTGGGGATGATTGGCCAGGCCCAGGTAGTCGTTGCTGCAGAAGGCCAGCAGGGACTCGCCATCCACCACCACCTCGGGGCCCTGGGGCGCTTCCAGCAAAGGGCGGCGCCGATAGAGGTGCTCGGAGTGACGCTGGGCCAGGCGGGCGGCGAGGTCGAAGGCCATGGGGAGTCTCGGTAGCGTTGGAAGGCCCCTCACCCAGCCCTCTCCCGAGGGGAGAGGGGGTTGGTCTGGAGCGCGGGTTGGGCGGTGGTTTACCCTCACCCCGCCCCTCTCCCAGGGGGGAGAGGGGGACGACAGGGGTCAGGCGGTGGCGGCGTCGTAGAAGAGTTCGCTGTTGCGCTGTTCCACCAGGGCCTGCTCGATGGCGGCCTGGTGCACCTCGTCGGCGTGCTCTTCGCGGGCTTCGGGCTGGATGCCGAGGCGGGCGAACAGCTGCATGTCCTTGTCGGCCTGGGGGTTGCCGGTGGTCAGCAGCTTCTCGCCGTAGAAGATGGAGTTGGCACCGGCCAGGAAGGCCAGGGACTGCATCTGCTCGTTCATCTGCTCGCGACCGGCGGACAGGCGCACATGGGACTTGGGCATGAGGATGCGCGCCACCGCCAGGGTGCGGATGAAGTCGAAGGGATCGACGTCCTTCTCTTCGGCCAGTGGGGTGCCCTGGACCTTGACCAGCATGTTGATCGGCACCGACTCGGGGTGCTCGGGCAGGTTGGCCAGCTGGATCAGCAGGCCGGCACGGTCGTCCACCGACTCGCCCATGCCGAGGATGCCGCCGGAGCAGATCTTCATCCCGGCTTCACGGACGTAGGCCAGGGTCTGCAGGCGCTCGCCGTAGGTGCGGGTAGTGATGATGTTGCCGTAGAACTCCGGCGAGGTGTCCAGGTTGTGGTTGTAGTAGTCCAGGCCGGCGTCGGCCAGGGCGCGGGTCTGCTCCTGGTCCAGGCGGCCGAGGGTCATGCAGGTCTCCAGGCCCAGGGCCTTCACGCCCTGCACCATCTGCAGGACATAGGGCATGTCCTTGGCGGACGGGTGCTTCCAGGCGGCGCCCATGCAGAAACGGGTGGAGCCGATGGCCTTGGCCTCGGCGGCCGCCTCCAGCACCTTCTGCACCTCCATCAGCTTTTCCTTTTCCAGGCCGGTGTTGTAGTGGCCGGACTGGGGGCAGTACTTGCAGTCTTCCGGGCAGGCGCCGGTCTTGATCGACAGCAGGGTGGAGACCTGCACGCGATTGGGATCGAAGTGCTGGCGATGCACGCCCTGGGCCTGGAACAGCAGGTCGTTGAAGGGCTGCTGGAACAGGGCGCGGACTTCGGCGAGAGTCCAGTCGTGACGCAGGGCGGTAGCGCTCATGGGAGATCCTCGATGCATAGGACGGCCGGGTGCCGGAGCGGGGCCGATGGATGCGGTCGACCTTAGCCGAAGTTCTGGTCGACTACTGCTCATAAAATGAGCAATTGCCGGATTTTTCGCAGGGAGATTGATGGAGTCGCAGGTTGGGCTGGAGCGCCAGCGAAGCCCAACGGGACTGGCACGGTGCTGGTTGTTGGGCTTCGACGGTGGAGCCGTCTCGACCCAACCTGCGAGCTAACCCCCTCTCCCCCGGGAGAGGGTTGGGGTGAGGGCGAAGCCTAGAGCATCCGCTCCAGCCCCACGGCCTTGACCACCCAGGCGTTGAAGCGGCGCCAGGCGCTGCCGGGTTCGTGGTGCAGCACCCGCGGCTGGCCGTCGCGTTCGCTGACCCACTCCAGGCGCACCCGCCCGCGATCCTCGACGCGCTTGACCGCATAGGAGACGCTCGGGTCCATGCCCTGCAGCATCAGCTGGCGCAGGCGACCGGTGAGGGCCGGGCTGTCCACCAGGACGCCGACCTCGGTGTTCCACAGCACCGAACGCGGATCGAAGTTGAAGGAGCCGATAAAGGACCAGCGCCCGTCGATGGCCATGGCCTTGCTGTGCAGGCTGGATTCGGATTCGCCAAAGCTGTAGGGCAGGGCGGATCGCTTCTGGTCCGGGCGGGCACGTAACTCATAGAGCCTGACCCCCTGGGCCAGCAGCGCCGCGCGATAGGGCGCGTAGCCGGCGTGCACGGCGGGCACGTCGGTGGCTTCCAGGGCGTTGGTCAGCACCCGCACATCGACGCCGCGGGCGGCTAGGCCGCCCAGGTAGGCGACCCCCTGATTCATGGGCACGAAATAGGAAGAGACCAGCAGCAGTTCGTGCTGGGCGCCGTCCAGGGTCGGTTGCAGCTGATGGGTGAGCAGCAGCTGCCAGTCCGGTTCGTCCTCGGCCAAGACCTTGCGCGGCGCATCCCAGAACGCCTGGGCGTGGGCCCAGGTCAGCTCCTGCAGCCAGCCGTCGAGCTGGGGCGCGGTGGCGTAGCGACGCAGGCGGTTGTACAGCGCCAGGTCGCGGGTGCGTTCGCTGTCGAGGTAGTGATGCAGCCGCGCGCGCAGCCGCACCAGGGCGGTGGGCGAGGGGGCGAACCAGCGCAGTCGCCGGGCCGGCTGGCTCAGCGGACTGTTCCAGTACTGGTCGAAGCTGGTGCCCAGCTGGCGCGCCACCGGACCGGCGGCGAGCAGGTCGAGATCGGTGAAATTCATCTCCGGGCGGGCATCGAAGTATTCGTCGCCCAGGTTGCGTCCGCCGACGATGGCCACGCTGTCGTCGGCCAGCCACAGCTTGTTGTGCATGCGGCGGTGCTGGTGGTTGAGATCCACCAGCCGGCCCAGGGCCCGGGTCGGACCGGTGCTGCGGCCCAGGTGCAGCGGATTGAAGACGCGGATCTGCACATTGGGATGGGCCGCCAGCACGGCGATCTGGTAGTCGTTGCCGTCGCTGCTGGTGTCGTCGATGAGGAAGCGGATGCGCACGCCACGATCCGCCGCCTTGAGCAGTTCGTTGACCAGCAGCCGCGTGGTCAGGCCGTCGTGGACGATGTAGTACTGGATGTCCAGGCTGCGCTGGGCCTTGCGGATCAGCTCGGCGCGGGCGGTAAAGGCGTGGGTGCTGGTTTCCAGCAGGCGCAGACCCGACAGGCCCGGATGGGCGGCGCCGACGGCGCGGACCTGGCTGTCCAGGGCGGTGCCGGCGACCGGCAGCACCTGGGAGGCGTGGCGCGGAATCGGCGTGGCGCAGCCGGCCAGCAGCGCCAGCAGCAGGGGTACGACCAGGCGGATCACAGGCTGTCCTTGAGGCGATACCAAAGCATGCCCAGGGCCAGCAGCGGTGACCTCAGGTGGCGACCGCCGGGAAAGCGCGCATGGGGCACCCGGGCGAAGAGGTCGAAACCGGCCGACTGGGCCAGGATGGCCTCGGCCAGCAGGTGACCGGCCAGGTGGGTGGCATTGACCCCATGACCGGCATAGGCCTGGGCATGAAAGACGTTGGGGTGCTCGCGCAGCCGGCCGATCTGCGGCAGGCGATTGGCGCCGATGCCGATCATGCCGCCCCAGGCGTAGTCGATCCGCACTTCGGCCAGCTCGGGAAAGACTTCCAGCATCTTCGGCCTCATGTAGCCGGCGATGTCCCTGGGATCGCGCCCGGAATAGTGGCAGGCGCCGCCGAACAGCAGGCGACGGTCGGCGGAGAGGCGGAAGTAGTCCACCGCCACGTTCTGGTCGCAGACCGCACGATTGCCCGGCAACAGCCGCGCGGCGCGCTCGGCGGAGAGCGGCTCGGTGGCGATCACATAGCTGCCGGCCGGCAGGACCTGGGCGGCGAGGTCGGGTTGCAGATCGTCGATATAGGCGTTGCAGCAGAGCACCAGGGTGTCGGCGCTCACCCGGCCGCGTGCCGTGTGCACCCGCACCCGGGGGCCGTATTCCAAGCGGGTGACCTGGCTGTCTTCGTGCAGCTGCACGCCCATCGCCCGGGCCGCGGCGGCTTCGCCGAGGGCCAGGTTGAGCGGATGCAGGTGGCCGGAGCCCTCGTCTACCAGGGCACCCTGGTAGCGCTCGGAGCCCACCACCTCGGCCAGCCGGGCCTTGGGCACCAGCCGCAGCGGATGGGGGTAGCCCAGCGCCTGCAGCGCGGCGTGCTCTTCCTGCAGGTGCTGCCAATGGCGCGGCTTGTTGGCCAGGTCGGCGAAGCCCCAGGTGAGCGCGCAGTCGATGCCGTGGCGGGCGATGCGCTGGCGTACCAGGTCCACCGCCTCGAAGCCCAGCCGCTTGAGTTCGCGTACCCCTTCGGCACCTATGACCGACTCGAATTGCTCGACGTCATGGCCGACGCCGCGGATCAGCTGACCACCGTTGCGGCCGCTGGCACCCCAGCCGATGCGGCGGGCTTCCAGCAGCACCACCCGGGCGCCCCGCTCGGCCAGTTCCAGGGCGGTGTTGAGCCCTGAAAAGCCCCCGCCGACCACGCAGACATCCGCCTGGACCTCGCCCTCCAGGGGCGGAAAGTCCAGGTCCAGATTGGCGGTGGCGGCGTAATAGGAAGGCGAGTGGGGCTGCATGGAAGACGGCGGTCGTCTGGGGACAGGGGCGCCATGCTAAGCCGTCGGGCGTTGGGCGACCAGGGTAAAGCTCATCGGCAACTGGGCGGTCTGGCCGATGTAGCCGTCATAGTCGGCCTCGCGATTGGAGTGCGGATGCTCTTCCAGCCGTTGCAACCTCAGGCCGGCGTCCAGGCAGGCGGTGACGATGGCCCCCAGTGTATGGATATGCCAGTAGCTCGGCGCGCCCTGGCCGTGATCCAGGCCGTCGTAGGTGATGAGGTCCGTGCTGACCAGCGGCTCGCAGCGGAAGTAGCTGTAGCGCGGCACCAGCGGCTGGTCTGCGTGGGGCTCGAAGACTTCCAGGAAAGGATGGGTCTCGTAGATCACCAGGCGTCCGCCCGGTGCCAGCAGGCTCTGCACCGCGGCGAAGAAGGCCGGTAGGTCCGGCATCCAGTTCAGCACGCCGATGGTGATCAGCACCAGGTCGTGCTGGCCGAGCCCAGCGGGCAGGGCATAGATGTCGGCCGCCACCAGCCGCGGCGCCAGGCCCGCTGCCGCGGCCAGTTGTTCGCCCTGGCGAGAAAGGCCGGCGACTGGTCGATGCCCAGTGCGGGCCGGGCACCGAGGGCCGCCAGGGAGAGCAGTTGCGGGCGTTGTTGCAGCCGACCTGGGCGCAACTCAGGCCGCGGATGTCCAGTTCGGTGAGGGTGGCGGTCAGGCAGGCATCGAGGACCGAAAAGCCGGGTCGCCCGGCCTGCTCCAGCAGGCGCTGCCAGTCCTCGCCCTGGGCATGGAGCGGCGCCGACACCTCCCAGGTCTGGCGATTGGCGGCGGTGATGAGCTAACGCTGGTAGGGATCCATGGGCGGCCTCCTTGGCGATCTGACGAAAGACCGCAGCCTAGACGGTGATCCCCCGGGGTCGCCAGCCGTTAGTCCGGCACCGGCAGGCTCAGGGTCTCCTTGATCTCTTCCATCACGATGTAGCTCTTGGATTCGCGCACATGGGGCAGCTTGAGCAGGATGTCGCCGAGCAGCTTGCGATAGGAAGCCATCTCGGAGATGCGCGCCTTGACCAGGTAGTCGAATTCACCGGAGACCAGGTGGCATTCCAGCACCTGCGGCAGCTTGAGCACGGCGCGGCGAAATTCCTCGAAGGTGTCGCCAGACTTGTAGTCCAGGCTCAGTTCGACGAACACCAACAGCCCGGCCTTGAGGTGCTGCGGATTGAGACGGGCGTTGTAGCCCTGGATGATGCCTTCGCGCTCCAGCCGGCGGACGCGTTCGGTGCAGGGCGTGGTGGACAGCCCCACCCGTTCGCCCAGCTCGGTGAAGGAGATGCGGCCATCGTCCTGGAGGATGCGCAGGATGTTGCGGTCGATCTTGTCCAGCTCGCGTCTGGCCTGGTGATGGGTACGCATCGCGGGGTTCTCTGCCAAAGGGGTCTTTACCGGAAAATTACTCCGAATATAGGCAATTCTTCAGTGATTAGCACTTCGAGCGGCTTTCTATACTTGTCGTATCTGCCTTCATTCCGACGAAAGCCGGCGAAATCCCCTCACCGGCCAGGAGCTAGCGATGCGTGTACTGGTTTTGGGTAGCGGCGTCATCGGCACGACCAGCGCCTACTATCTAGCCCGTCAGGGTTTCGAGGTGGTCGTGGTCGATCGCCAGGCCGGTCCCGCCCTGGAGACCAGCCATGCCAACGCCGGTCAGGTCTCGCCTGGCTATGCCTCGCCCTGGGCCGCGCCCGGCGTACCGCTCAAGGCCCTCAAGTGGCTGTTCCAGAAGCATGCGCCCCTGGCCATCCGCCTGACCAGTGACAGCAGCCAGTACCTGTGGATGGCGCAGATGCTGCGCAATTGCACCGCGGCCCGCTATGCGGTCAACAAGGAGCGCATGGTGCGGCTGTCCGAATACAGCCGCGACTGCCTCGACGAGCTGCGCCAGGACACCGGCATCGCCTACGAAGGCCGCCAGTTGGGCACCACCCAGATCTTCCGCACCCAGCAGCAGGTCGAGGCTGCGGCCAAGGACATCGCCGTGCTGGAGCGTTCCGGCGTGCCCTTCGAACTGCTCGACCGCGACGGCGTGGCCCGGGTCGAACCGGCGCTAGCAGCGGTCAAGCACAAGCTGGCCGGCGGCCTGCGCCTGCCCAACGACCAGACCGGTGACTGCTTCCTGTTCACCAATCGCCTGGCCGAGGAGGCCCGCCGCCTGGGCGTGGAATTCCGCTTCGGTGCCGAGATCCAGCAGCTCAGCGCCAACGGTGACCGTATCGATGGCGTCAAGGTCGATGGCGAACTGCTCACCGCCGATCACTACGTCCTGGCCCTGGGCAGCTATTCGCCGCAACTGCTGGCGCCCCTGGGCATCCGCGCGCCGGTCTATCCGCTCAAGGGCTATTCGCTGACGGTGCCCATCGTCGATGCCACCATGGCACCGACCTCGACCATTCTCGACGAGACCTACAAGGTCGCCATCACCCGCTTCGACGATCGCATCCGCGTCGGTGGCATGGCCGAGATCTGCGGCTTCGACCTGAACCTGGATCCGCGCCGCCGCGCGACCCTGGAAATGATCACCGGCGACCTCTATCCTCGCGGTGGCGACCTCGCCCGGGCCAGCTTCTGGACCGGTCTGCGACCCGCCACCCCGGACGGGACCCCCATCGTCGGCGCCACCCGCTATCGCAACCTGTTCCTCAACACCGGGCACGGGACGCTGGGCTGGACCATGGCCTGCGGCTCCGGTCGCCTGCTGGCCGATCTGATCGCGCGCAAGCAGCCGCAGATCAGCGCCGAGGGTCTCGACATCTCCCGTTATTCCGCCACCCAGGAGTCCCCGCGCAATGCTCGTACAGCGTCTGCACACTGATCGCCGCCTCAGCGAAATCAATATCCACAACGGCACCGTCTACCTGGCCGGCCAGCTGGCCGATGACTTTTCCGGCGACATTTATCAGCAGACCCGCGAGACCCTGGCCAACGTCGACAAATTTCTCGCCGAGGCCGGTAGCGACAAGCAGCACATCCTGGTGGTGACTATCTTCCTGCGCGATATCGCCCTGCACTTCGAGGGCATGAATCGCGCCTGGGACGAATGGGCCGCCCAGGGCGCCACCCCGGGTCGCACCACCGTCGAAGCCAAGCTGGCCAAGCCGGACATCTTGGTAGAGATGAACGTCATCGCCGCCGTCAAGGCCTAAGACCGCTGTTCCCCCTCTCCTCCTGGGAGAGGGCCGGGGTGAGGGCGCTGTCCAGCCCTCCTGTCCCTCACTCTTCCTTTGCCGAGACCTCCCATGCGTCCCGCCCGCGCCGTCATCGACCTCGCCGCCCTGCGCCAGAACTATCGCCTGGCCCGTGAACTCTCCGACGCCCGCGCTCTGGCGGTGATCAAGGCTGATGCCTATGGTCATGGCGCGGTAACAGTGGCCGGTGCCCTGGCGGGCGAGGCCGATGGCTTCGCCGTGGCCTGCATTGAGGAGGCCCTGGAGCTGCGTGCCGCCGGGATCCGCGCGCCCATCCTGCTGCTGGAAGGCTTCTTCGGCATCGACGAGCTGCCGCTGATCGCCGAGCACGATCTCTGGACGGTGATCCACGCCGACTGGCAACTGGAGGCCCTGGAGCGGACCGCCCTGGCGCGACCGCTGCAGGTCTGGCTGAAGCTGGATTCGGGCATGCACCGGGTCGGCTTCTTTCCCCAGGACTATGCCGCCGCCTATGGGCGACTGCTGGCCAGCGGCAAGGTCAGCGGCATCGTCAAGCTGACCCACTTCGCCCGCGCCGACGAACCGGACAGCCCGGCCACCGCGGCGCAGATCGCCACCTTCCGCGCGGCCACCGAGGGCCTGCCCGGTCCCACCAGTCTGCGCAATTCACCGGCGACCCTGGGTTGGCCCCAGGCGGCCGGCGACTGGGTGCGCCCCGGGCTGATGCTCTATGGCGTCTCGCCCTTCGCCACGGTCCAGGCCGCCGCCGAACGACTGCAACCGGTGATGACCCTGACCTCGCGGGTGATCGCCGTGCGCGAACTGCCGGCCGGCGAGCCGGTGGGCTATGGCGCGCGCTTCGTCACCTCCGGGCCGACCCGGGTCGGGGTGGTCGCCCTGGGCTATGCCGACGGCTATCCGCGCCATGCGCCCAATGGCACCCCGGTGGCCATCGATGGGCGTCCCGGCCAACTGATCGGTCGCGTGTCCATGGACATGCTCACCGTCGACCTCACCGATCACCCCCAGGCTGGGGTGGGCAGCGAGGTAGAATTCTGGGGCCGCCAGGTGTCGGTGGCGGACCTGGCCGAACGCTGCGACACCATCCCCTACCAGTTGCTGTGCAACCTCAAGCGGGTGCCGCGCAGCTATCGCGACTAGGCCCTGGACGGGGCCTTTGCCCACTGCCACCACCAGGCGAGCGCCGCCCGGGGGCCGCACGTCAGCCGTAGTGTTGTAAATCTCGAACAGCGTTGCCATGATGCTGAACACCGTTCCACGGCACGCCCTCAGCGCGTGGCCTGGCCACGTCTCACCCGCCTGCTCGAGGAGTCTTTTCCACCTTGGACGTCGGTGCCCGCCTGCAAACCATCCGTACCCTCAAGGGCCTGTCCCAGCGCGAACTCGCCAAGCGTGCCGGGGTGACCAACAGCACCATCTCGATGATCGAGAAGAACAGCGTCAGTCCTTCCATCAGCTCGCTGAAGAAGGTGCTGGCCGGCATTCCCATGTCCCTGGTGGAGTTCTTTTCCCTGGACCTGGAGCAGGACACGCCGACCCAGGTGGTGTATCGCGCCAATGAACTCATCGACATCTCCAGCGGCGCCCACACCGTGCGCATGCGCCTGGTCGGCCGCGCCCATCCCAGTCGCGCCCTGGCCTTTCTCGACGAGACCTATCCGCCCGGCGCCGACACCGGCGAAGAGATGTACGCCCATGAAGGCGAGGAGGCCGGCCTGGTGGTGGAAGGCCGCCTGGAGCTGACCGTGGGCGGCGAGGTGCACATCCTCGAACCCGGCGACAGCTATTACTTCGAAAGCAGCCGCCCGCACCGCTTCCGCAATCCCTTCGAGGCCCCCGCCCGGCTGATCAGCGCGACCACGCCGGCGAATTTCTGAGCACGTGCGTTATGGCGGTCGTAGGGTGGAAAACGGCGCAGCCTTTTCCGTGTAGAGGGCTGTGCCCAGGGCGCCCTCACCCCCGACCCTCTCCCGGAGGGAAAGGGGGCTGTCCGAGCTGGCGCTCGAGTCCGTAGGTTGGGCTGAGACAGTTTCATCGTCGAAGCCCAACACTGCCGCCCCGCTGACGCAAGGGCTGTTGGGGCTTCGCTGCGCTCAACCCAACCTACGGGGCGATTCCCCACAAATCCTTTTCATCGATCCCCAACGCCGCCAGCTCCGCCCGGCGTAGCGGTTCGTCCTGGGCGAGAAAGAATTCGTCCAGTTGCGGCGGTGCCACGCCGCTGGCCAGGAGCAGGGCGTGGGCCTGGCCGCGGTGGTGCAGCTGGTGCACGAAGAGGTGCTGCAGGGTGCGCAGTCGCCTTTCCCGTACCGGGCCGCTGGCGCGGGGCAGGGTGATGAGCTGGCTCAGTTGCGGGGGAGCGAGGCGGCGGCACAGGGCGATCAGGCGCTGGTCGCTGGCGATCTGGGCCGCATGCAGCGTCGCCAGGTCGGGCCATTCCATGTCCTGGTAGGGTCGGGGCTGGTCGTGCAAGGCATCGAGATAGAAGCGATCCACGTCGAGCAGATGGCCGAGCAGGGCCCAGAGCGAGCCGAAAAAGGCGGCCGGCTGGGGGGCACGCAGGGTATCCGGCGACAAGCCGGCGCAGGCCGCCAGCAGGCGCTGGTTCGACCAGCGATTGTTGCAGGCCTGGGCCAGCAGCAGGGTGGCGATCATGGGCAGGTCCTCGACAAGGCGCGCGGACACCTACTGTAACGCGCCTGGTTGTGCGGGGGGTCGCAGCCTGGAGGCGTCCACGATTGAGGCGCTGCCGGCACTTTGCCATGCTCCGCCGCTCTGCTCTTTACCTGCAAGGATGCGCCTGATGCCTCGAATGTCGCCCTGGTTCGGCCTGGTCGCTGCCCTGTGTCTGGGTGGTCCGGTCTGTGCTGCCGAATCCGTCGCCCTGCCCGAGTTGCCCTACATCCCCCTGGGCGTGGTCGGTCACGACAACAACGCCGCCTATCCCGACGCGCAGATGGAAAAGCGCCTGCAACTGCTCGACCGCTACAACCTGCGCAGCTATCGCTCCGGTGAATTTCTGCTGCTGGATCTGCCGCGCCTGGATCGCCTGGTGGCCCTGGCCCGTCAGTACAACATTACCCTGCGACCGGTGATCACCCAGCAACTGACCCAGGCCCAGGCCTATGCCCTGGCCAAGCGTTATGCCAAGGACATCAAGATCTGGGAAATCGGTAACGAGCAGGATCATTCGCGGGTCGGCGCGGGTATCCGCATCAGTCGCCTGGTGGACATCTACCGTGGCATCCGCCGCGCCTCCGACGAGTTGAACGCCGACCTCAAGACCACCATCAACGTGATGTCCTGCAATTCGTACGACACCGGGCCCAAGGCGCGCTGCCCGGGCGATCGACTGGGCTCCATGTGGTTTCTCGATCAGGCCAAGGCGGCCGGCTTCGATTTCGACTACATCAGCTTCCACTACTACCCGCATTACCACGACCGCGGTCACTGGATGGATCTCTACCTGGGGCAGATGCGCGCCATGGCGGCCAAGTACCGGACGCAGATCTTTTACAACGAGGTCAATTGCGCGGAGATCTACAAGGGCACCACCGATGGTGGCCGACCGGGTGATCATGGCTGCCATGACAGCCTCGAATACATCCTTTCCGAGCTTAATGGGCGCTATCGCGACATCGTCCGCGAGATCAACATCTACGAACTGCTCGACGAGCCGACCCATCCGGTTGCCCATGAGCGTCACTTCGGGCTGATGTACGACCTGGACCGGCCCAAACCGGTCATGGAACTGGTCCGCCGCTATGCGGGAGCGCCCTGATACGCCAGAAAGCGGACAAGGCTGACTTTAACCTGAGGGCAGGCCCGTTGCGTGACCAGGCGGTCACCGACGAGCGGTAGCGAAAGTGCCATCATCGGCGCCGTACATCTGGCAAAACACCGCGTTTACCCCTGCTTCGTGATGGCACGGGTTCTTATTGGTCTGGCGCTTGCACTAGGCTTTGCAGGTGCTGGGGAAACGATCTTCCCCGGCAGTTTTCCTGCTGTACCGAGGTGGGATGCACGGATCGAATCGCGCACCTCGGCCTATCTGGTTCCTTCTTGATGACAATTCTTAGCTCCATCTCCCGCCGCCTGCCGCGTCAGGTGCTGCTCTTGCCTGCCCTGTTCGCCGCCGCTTCGCTTGCCACCTCCGCCCAGGCCGTTGACTTGGTCGGTCTCAACTTCTCCGGCGCCACCTTCGCCGCCCAGGTACTGCCCGGTGTCAACGACCGCAACTTCATCTTCCCGGCCGAGAGCCATTTCCAGCAGTGGAGCGCCAAGGGCGTGAAGCTGGTGCGCTTCCCCATTCTTTGGGAGCGCCTGCAACCGTCCATGGGGGTCAATCTCGATCCCACCTACGCCGGCCTGATCGATCGCACCCTGGGCTACGCCCAGAAGTACGGCGTCAAGGTCATCCTCGATCTGCACAACTACGCCCGCTACCAGGGCAAGGTCATCGGGGCGGGCGAAGTCCCCTACGAGGCCTTCCGGAATCTCATGACCCGCGTCGCCCAGCGCTGGGGCACCCATGCGGCGCTCTATGGCTACGACATCATGAACGAGCCCCACGACGCCGTGAGCAACTGGCCGACCGCTGCCCAGTACGGCATCGACGGTGTGCGCGTGGCCGATTCGACCCACCCGATCTTCATCGAAGGCAACGGCTGGGCCGACACCACCCGCTGGCCGCAGTGGAACGATGCGCTGCTCAAGCTCAAGGATCCGGCCAATAACCTGATCTTCATGGCCCAGGCCTTCTTCGACACCAGCCTGAACGTGGCGACCCTTTCGCCCAGCTATGGCGTCGAGCGCCTCAAGCCCTTCGTCACCTGGCTCAAGGCCAACAACAAGCGCGGCTTTATCGGCGGCTTTGGCGTACCTGACACGGATGCGCGCTGGTTGCCCATTCTCGACGGCATGCTGGCCTACCTGAAGCAGAACTGCATTCCGGCTACCTACTGGGCCGCCGGTCCGGGCTGGGGCACCTACAACCAGGCGGTCGAGCCGATCAATGGCAAGGAGCGTCCGCAGTGGGCGGTGCTGGCCAAGTATCTGGACAAGGACAGCTGCGCCGGCATCGGCCCGCAGGTGACCCCGACCGCCGCCACGCCAGCCAAGACCGAAACCGCCACCGGCGGCGCAACGGCGGGCACCACCGGCGGGACCGGCGCCACGGGCACTACCGGAGCGACCAGCGGCACCACCACCGGCGCTGCTCCCGCTACGGGCACCGGCACCACCGGCACCACCACGGGTAATACCGCCACTACGGGGGCGACCACCGGTACCGCCACTGGCACTACCGCCAATGCCGGGACCTCGTCCAGGCTGACCACCGTCGAGCAGCTCTACCTGGCCTACTACGGTCGGGCGGCCGATGCCGGTGGGCTCAACTACTGGGCTTCGCGCTTGGCCAGCGACATGAGCGTCGAGCAATTGGCAGCCACCTTTGCCGCCAATGGCGAGTCGACCGCCCTCTATGGTTCGCTGAGCGGTACCGCCCTGGTCAACAAGGTCTATCAGACCCTCTATGGCCGCAGCGCCGACAGTAGCGGCAGTGCCTACTGGAGCAGTCGCCTCACTAATGGCGTCAGCTCGCGTGCCAGCCTGCCGCTGGACGTCATGCGTGCCGCGGCGGGTGACGACAAGGCCGCCTTCGACAAGAAGGTAAGCACCGCGCTGGCCCAGGGCACTGCCACCACGACCACGCCGACCCCCGTGGCCAGCGTGCAACCGGTGCAGAACGTGGTCCAGCCGGTTACCGGTGGAGCTGTCGCCTCGGCCCCGCTGAGCGGCTACAAGAACATCCCGCTGGGGGTGGTCGGCCACGACAACAGCGCCGCCTATCCGCCAGCGGAGATGGAAGCCCGCTTGCAGGTCCTGGCCGCGCGCAACCTGCGCACCTATCGCTCCGGCGAGTACCTGGTGATGAATCTGCCCGAGCTGGATCGCCTGGTGGCCCTGGCTCGCAAGTACAACATCACCCTGCGACCGGTCATCACCCACAAGCTGACCCAAGCGCAGGCCTATGCCCTGGCCAAGCGCTACGCCAACGACATCAAGATCTGGGAAGTCGGCAACGAGCAGGACTATTCCAAGGCGGGGGCCCAGGATCGCATCAACACCCTGGTCGGCATCTACCGTGGAATCAAACAGGCCTCGGACGAGCTGGGCGCCAACCTCAAGACCACCATCAACGTGATGGCGTGCAACTCGGATGACCGCACCGCCACTGCCCGTTGCCCGGGTGATCGCAACGGTGCCATGTGGTTCCTCGACCAGGCCAAGGCGTCAGGCTTCAACTTCGACTACATCAGCTTCCACTACTACCCGTACTTCGATGACAAGGGCTACTGGATGGACATGTACCTAGGGCAGATGCGCGCCATGGCCACCAAGTACAAGACCAAGGTGTTCTTCAACGAGATGAACTGCGGCAACGTCTACCAAGGCAACACTGATGGCGGCCGTGATGGCGACCGGGCCTGCTACGACAGCGTCAAGCAGATGCTCACGGTGCTCAACACCAGCTACAAGGACGTGGTGGCCGAGATCAACGTCTACGAACTGCTCGACGAGCCGAGCCTCTCGGTGATCCACGAGCGTCACTTCGGGATGATGTATGACCTCAAGCGACCCAAGCCGATCTTCGACATGGTGACCAACTTCGCCAAGTAAGACCTGAGTGTCGCCCAGCACCGCCCCCGCTACCTGACCGGTAGCGGGGGCGGTGTCGTTTTGGGGGAGGAAAGGGGGTGAGGATGCCGGAGCGCTAATGAGGGGTAGTCTGACGTAAAGCGGACCCTCACCCTAGCCCTCTCCCGGAGGGAGAGGGGACTGATCGCCGTAGGGGAGGCGCGTGTTCTAACCTAGCCAGGGGCGCATGACTAAGCCTGAGGCTAAATACCTCGGCTCGAGGCGGCACGCGCTAGCCCCTCTCCCGGAGGGAGAGGGCCGGGGTGAGGGAGCCGCCGGCAGAGTCCTCACCCCCGCTTGAGCATCGCCCGCATTGCCGCCAGGGCATCGTTGCCGCGGGCGGCCTTCTGTTCCTGGGGTGCCTCTTCCAGGCCTTCCCACTGCAGGTCCTCGGGCGGCAGTTCATCGAGGAAGCGGCTGGGCGTGCAGTCGATCAGCTCGCCGTACTGCTTGCGCCGGGTGGCGTAGGTGAAGACCAGGGTCTGGCGCGCGCGGGTGATGCCCACATAGGCCAGGCGGCGCTCCTCCTCGATGGTGTCGGCCTCAATGCTGGAGCGGTGCGGCAGGATCTCCTCTTCCATGCCCATGATGAACACATAGGGGAATTCCAGGCCCTTGGAGGCGTGCAGGGTCATCATCTGCACCCCGTCGGCGCCTTCCTCTTCTTCCTGCTGACGTTCGAGCATGTCACGCAGGACCAGCTTGGCGATGGCGTCCTCGATGGTCATCTGGCCGTCTTCATCCTTTTCCAGGATGTTCTTCAGCGCATCCAGGAGGAACCAGACGTTGCCCATGCGGAAGTCGGCGACCTTGTCGGAGCTGGCGTTCTGGCGAATCCAGTTCTCGTAGTCGATGTCCATGACCATGCTGCGCAGGGCGCCGATCGGGTCCTCGCCCGCGCAATTCTTGCGTACCCCGTCCATCCAGCGCTTGAAGCGCGCCAGGCGCTCGGTGAAGCGGGCGTCCAGGTGTTCGCCCAGGCCGATCTCGTCGGCGGCGGCGTACATCGAGCGATCCCGGCTGCCGGCGTAGTTGCCGAGCTTTTCCAGGGTGGTGGAGCCGATCTCCCGGCGCGGCACGTTGATGACCCTGAGGAAGGCGTTGTCGTCGTCCGGGTTCACCAGCAGGCGCAGATAGGACATCACGTCCTTGACCTCCTGGCGGGCAAAGAAGCTGGTGCCGCCGGAGAGCCGGTAGGGGATCTGGTGGTGCTGGAGTTTGAGCTCCATCAGCTTGGCCTGGTGGTTGCCGCGATAGAGGATGGCGAAGTCCGCATAGGGCCGCTGGGTCTTGAGGTGCAGGGTGAGGATTTCCAAGGCGATGCGCTCGGCTTCGCCGTCCTCGTTCTTGCAGCGCAATACGCGGATCGGATCGCCATGGCCCATCTCGCTCCACAGCTGCTTCTCGAACACGTGGGGGTTGTTGGCGATGAGCACGTTGGCGCACTTGAGGATGCGGCTGGTGGACCGGTAGTTCTGCTCCAGCATCACCACCTTGAGCGAGGGGAAGTCGTCCTTGAGCTGCATCAGATTTTCCGGTCGCGCGCCGCGCCAGGCGTAGATCGACTGGTCGTCGTCGCCCACCACGGTGAACTGGGCGCGCTCCTGCACCAGCATTTTCACCAGCAGGTACTGGCTGGTGTTGGTGTCCTGGTATTCGTCCACCAGCATGTAGCGGATGCGATTGCGCCAGCGCTCCAGCACCTCGGGGTGTTCCTGGAACAGCTTCACCGGCATCAGGATGAGGTCGTCGAAATCGACCGCGTTGTAGGCCTTGAGGGTGCGCTGATAGTGCAGGTAGACCACCGCAGCGGTCTGCTCCTTGGGCGTACGCGCCTTTTCCAGCGCCTCGTCCGGCAGGATGAGGTCGTTCTTCCAGTTGCCGATGTAGTTCTTGATCTCGTCCAGGCCGTCGTCGCCCTGGTATTCCTTCTGCATGATGTCGGTGAGCAGCGCCTTGATGTCGCCCTCGTCGAAGATCGAGAAGCCGGGCTTGTAGCCCAGGTGCTCGTACTCGCGGCGGATGATGTTCAGCCCGAGGTTGTGGAAGGTGGACACGGTTAGGCCGCGGCCTTCACCGGCCTTGAGCAGGCTGGCCACCCGCGCCTTCATCTCGCGTGCCGCCTTGTTGGTAAAGGTCACGGCGCAGATGTACTGGGCGCGGATGCCACACTGCTGCACCAGGTAGGCGATCTTGCGGGTGATGACGCTGGTCTTGCCGGAGCCGGCACCGGCCAGCACCAGCAGGGGACCGCTGATGTAGGCCACGGCTTCGGCCTGGCGGGGGTTGAGCTTGGACATGGCGGACCGGGGTGACGACGCTGGGCGGGGGATTTTACCAGCGCCGGTCCTTGCGGTCTCAGGGCTTGGGCGGTGGCGCGACGAAGGTCAGCTGGCGCGGATAACCGTACTTCTCGCCGGGCAGCACGGGGCTATCAAGAAACACGCCCATGCTGCGACCGAATTCGCTGACATGGGTGACGGCATAGTCCTGGCCATCGGCCAGGCGGACGATGGCGCCCGGCTTGAACTCATCGCGATTGCGCTCGGTGACCGGGATGGAGATACCCGCGGCCTTGCGATAGACGCCTTTGAGCCAGTCCTGGTTGGTGAAGTCGTTGATCGGGGTGTTGAAGCGACCCGGCAGGCGCTGCAGATGGCGTCCGGTACCAGGGGCGTCGTCCACCGCCAGGCGCCGGGGATAACCCACGGCCTCGGCGTCCAGCGGCTTGCCCTCGACGAAGACCGCCAGGTTGTCGCCGACCCGCTGGACCTCGGTGATGGCGCGCCACTCCCCGTCACCCAGCTGGACCTGACGGCCGCTGATGAAGCCCTCGACGTTGGCCGGGGTGGCCGGAATGGTCAGGCCGGCCACCCGACGCAGGACGCCACGATCCCAGTCTTCATTGCTGAAGTCGTTGATGGAGCTGGAGAGCAGCGGCTGGATGACCGGGGCGTTGTGTGGTGATTTGACGTCCTGGGCATGGGCCATCGGTAGACCCAGACAACAGGCGCAGAGCAACAAGAGGGAGCGAACCAGGTGGGTAGGCATAGCGGTCATCCTTAACGCAGGTTTCTTATCGGTCCCTTACCGGGAGTGGGCGATAGACCCCTGATGTCCCCCGGCGTTTGGCGAGCGCGTCGCCAAGCGGCAATTTTTTACCCGTGCGGCGCCGAACGGCAAGGGCTGCGTTACCCTGGGGCTTTTCCCACGGGAGTCCATCCATGAATTCGACCCTTGCCGCCGTCCCCCTGGCCAAGGCCTATCGGCTGCTCAACCACGGTCCCACGGTACTGGTCAGCGCTGCCCACGCTGGTCGGCGCAACGTCATGGCCGCAGCCTGGGCGATGGCGGTGGATTTCGAGCCGGGCAAGGTGGCGGTGGTGCTGGACAAGCAGACCTGGACCCGTGAGCTTCTGGAAGCCGAGGGCACCTTCGTGCTCAGTGTGCCCTGCGCCGCCCAGGTGGATCTGGTGCAGACGGTAGGCAACACCACCGGCCGCGAGCTGGACAAGTTCGCCGCCTACGGCATCGAGACACTGGCTGGCGAACAGGTCAGCGCGCCGCTGATCGCCGGCTGCGTGGCCTGGCTGGAGTGCCGACTGCTGCCCGAGGCGCATAACCAGCAAGGTTACGATCTGTTCCTCGGCGAGGTGATCGCTGCCCGGGCCGATACCCGGGTGTTTCGCGAGGGGCGATGGGATTTTCGCGGGCAGGACGGTCTGCGCACCCTGCACCACGTCGCCGGTGGCCATTTCCTGGTGATCGGCGACGGCATCCAGGGGCGGATGCTGACGCCGAGGGCCTAAGCCCGACGACGCCAGCGCCTGACGTCGTCGCAATAGGGTCAGACGCGGAAGCGCGCGACCATCTGCTGCAGATCGCCGCCCAGACGGGCCAGCTCGTTGACCGACGCCGCGGCATGGGCGTTGGCAGTGGCCGATTCCTCGGCCAGGCCGCTGACCTTGACCACGTTGCCGTTGATCTCCTCGGCCACCAGGCTCTGCTCTTCCACCGCAGTGGCGATCTGCTGATTGAGACTCTGGATCTCCGCCACCGTCTGGTAGATGACGTCTAGGGCGCGTTCGGCGTCCTGGGCCAGGGTCACGGTGCCCAGGGTGCGATCGCGGCTTGCCTGCATCCGCGCGCTGGCTTCAGTGGTGCCCTGCTGCAAGGTCGCGATGAGTTCGCCAATTTCCTGGGTGGATTCCTGGGTCCGCTGCGCCAGGGACCTGACCTCGTCGGCCACCACGGCAAAACCGCGGCCCTGCTCGCCCGCGCGGGCGGCTTCGATGGCGGCGTTGAGCGCCAGCAGATTGGTCTGCTCGGCGATCGCCTTGATCACGTCGATGACGCTGCCGATGCGGCCGCTGGCGGCATCCAGGCGCTCCATGGCGTCGCCCAGGCCCTGCACCTCTTCGGCGGCCAGGGTGATTTCCTGGGCCGCACGCTTGACCGTGCGGCTGCCTTCGCGGGCCATGCTGTCGGCGTTCTGCGCGGCGCTGGAAGCGTTGGCGGTATTTTGCGCGACGTTGTGCACCGTGGCCGCCATCTCGTTCATGGCGGTGGCCACTTGATGCATTTCGTCCCGCTGCTGGGTGGCGCCACGGCTGGTCTGGACGCCAAAGGCCGAGAGTTCGTCGGCCGCGCTGCTGAGCTGCCCCACGCCGTTGGCGATGCCACCGACCAGTTGGCGCAGGTCGGCGGCCATGGCCTGGGTGGTGCGTTGCAGTTCACCCAGTTCGTCACGACGGGCCACCGTATCGCTCGGGGTCAGGTCGCCGGCGGCGACGCGCTTGAGCATGGCCATGGCAGTCGCCAGCGGCTGGGTGATCTGACGAGTGATCAGCCAGGCGGCGGCGATGCCGATCAGTAGGGCGATCAGGCTGCTCAGCAGCAGCTTGAGCAGAGCGGCTTCGCGCTCGGCGTTGGCGGACTTGAGCTGGCCTTCGCCCAACTGATCCAGCAACCGTACCAGCTTGTTGCCCTGCTCCTGCAGGCTGGCGACCGCGGCCTGGGCCTGGCGATTCTGGGCAACGATGGATTCGAAGAAGGCGCGATAGCGGGTCACGTCCTGGGTGGCGCTGTAGAGGCGGGCAGCGGTGTCGCCGTCGATCTGCTTCTGGGCAGTGGCCAGGGTCTTGAGCAACCCGTCGATGACCTTGAGGGTCGCCTGGGACTTGCTGTCGTCGGGGGTGCCGAGGAAGCGGCGGATGGCCAGGCGCACGCCGACCATCTGCGCCTTCATTTCGGCCACCGCCTTGAGGTCGGCGGTGCTGTAGCCACCGCCCGGGGCGAAGACCAGATCGAACAGCTGGTCGAAGGTCTCGGTGACGTTATCGGAGACCTTGGTCAGCTCCTTTTGCGCCTCGCCACTGGTCTGGTTGGCTTGCTGCAGGACGGTGAAACGCTCCTGGTAGGTTTTCATCTCCTGCTGGATGCTGTGCAGGATGGCGACGTTGGCCGGGTTGCTCAGCAGGCTCAGGCCCTTGGCGACGTCGTCCGCGACCACAGCCAGGTCGGCCTGCTGCTGGGCGACGCTGCTAGCACTGGGATCGAGCAGGTAATTCTTCTCGTCGATCCTGACGTTAAGGATATGGGCCTTGAGCTCGCCGCTGTAACGCGTCTTGGTGATGCGTTCGAGCAGGGTATTGGCGGTGAGGTAGCCGAACACGGCCACCACCGTCACCATGACCAGCAGGGCGCCGAAGCCCAGGGCCAGCTTCTTGGAAATGCCGAGATTGCTCAGCCAGGAGGCTTTGGAAACAGACATGGGAGTACCGGAAGAGAGTGCGTAGACCCCCTTCATCGGCCGTCCCGATCGATACTTGAAAGCCGCACGTCAGGGCTGCCTGGGTGGCGGCCCTGCTGCGGAAGATCGGCTCCCTAGGAAGCCTGAGCCAGACGGAATCAGGCGGTTTCGCGGCTGTGCACGGGTACCGGCAACTCCAGCTCCAGGACCGAAATCAGCGCGTTCTGCTGACGCTCATTGAGCTGACGAAAGCGCTGCAGCAGTAGTTGCTCGCTGGCATTGAGCAGATCGTCGTCCGCTTCGATCTGCTGCTGCTCCAGGATCCCGTCCTGCACCAGGCTGCGTTCTAGCCAGGCGACGATCTCAGTGTTCATGCTGTGGCGATGGGACCGGGCCACGGCGGCAATGCGTTCACGCATTCCGTCGGGCAGGCGGACGACGAACTTTTCCGTGGGAATACCAGCGGGAGCGCGGTGGACGTAGGGCATGGAGGACCTCCAATACGAATGGACTGACGTCAAAGCGCCGACAACAGCAGTCGACCGGCGAAGAAAACCAGCACCAGGCCCATGGTTCGTTCGAACCAGTGGCCCAGGCGCAGGAAGGTCTGGCGAACGCGTGGGCTGGAAAACAGCAAACTGACTAGGGCGAACCAGCCGGCGTTGACCGCGCACATCCACAGGCCATAGAGGCCCTGGACGGTCAGCGGCGTACTGCCGCTGACCACGGTGGTGAAGATGGCCAGGAAGAACAGGGTGGCCTTGGGATTGGTGGCATTGGTCAGGAAGCCGGTCAGGAAGGCCTTGCCGGGCGACTGCCGCTGCAGGTCGACCTGCTGCCACTGGCTGTCGTCCAGCGGCGCGGCGGTGGGCTTGCTGCGGATCAGGTTGAAGCCCAGCCAGAGGATGTAGGCACCGCCGACCACCTTGGCGACCCCCAGTAGCCAGGGCGTGGCGTGCATCAGGGCGCCGATGCCGAGCAGGGTGTAGAGCACGTGCACCGAGATGCCGGCGCCGATGCCCAGGGCGGTACAGAGGCCGATCAGGCGGCCGAATCTCACGCTCTGGCGCACGGTCACGGCAAAATCCGGACCGGGCGCCAGCACGGCGAGGAAGTGGATGGTCGCCAGGGCGAGGAATTCGCTCAGGTAGGGGGACATGTCAGCTCCAGTACGTGAGGGGTTCGGCCGCCCCGCGATAGCCGACGAAGCACGACAGCGACAGGCGCGGCTGGTCGTTGCCGGGGGTCACGGCGTGCATGCGGCGGGAATTGAAGAGGATCAGATCGCCCGGTTCGGGGCGGATGGTCAGGCAGGGCGGACCGAGGCGGTCGGGTTCGATGCCGTAGCTGTCACCGCGCATGGCGTCGAAGGCCTCCGGCGACAGCTCGCGCGACCAGAGCTGCAGTTCGCCGCCGACGCTGGGCATGGTCAGGTAGACGTTGCAGGCCAGCTGGGCGACCAGGCTTTCGGCTTCCTCGCTGCCCGGCGCGTCCTTGGCGAAGATGTCGTGGTGGGCGAGAAAGCGCACCCCCGGCTTCACCACCCGCGACAGGCCGACGTACATCTTGCGGCCCCAGAGGGTCTGCAGGCGGGCCCCGGCGGGCCAGACCTCGTCGAGGGTGCAGCGCACCAGGTCGATGGGATTGAGGTAGGGGCGGCAGCGCCGGCGCAATTCTTCCAGGTTGCTGGTCACGCTGGCGAAATAGTCGTCCATCTGCGCGCGCTGGTGCTCCGCCTCATAGAAGGCCATGCCGATGCGGCCGATGCTGGGGGCGTTGGTGTAGGTGGCGAAGCCGTTGCCGAGGATCTGCTGGCCGAGGTCGTCGGCCAGCGGACGCGGCACGAAGTGGCGCACCCGCACAGCCAGCAGGCGTTCATCGGTGAGACGGAGCAGACTCTCGGTGTCGAGAGCGTCGAGTTCGAGCAGCATGGCGCTTCCTTTCTGCGGGTGAGGTGAGCGGTTGATCAGGCGCCAGCCATGTCGTAGCTCACCAGCAGGCGTCCCTTCTTTTCCTTGACGCCCAGGGCGCTCAGGGCGCCGACCGCGCGCAGGGAGCGCACGTGGGTTCCGCCGCAGGCATAGCGCGCCACGTCCTCGCCAAAGCGCACCTGGCGCTGGCCATCGGCCTGCACCTCGATCTGCAGCGGCAGGTCTTCTTCCACCAGGGCGTCGAAGTGCGCCTGCAGGGCTTCGCTGTCCAGGGGCTGCGACGCCTCGCCCGGAATGAATTCGATGCGCCCTTCGCCCGGCCAGTGATGGGCCTTGACCGGCTTCCAGCCATGGGTCTCGCCGATGTGGCCGAGCAGATGCCCCGCCGAGTGCAATCGCGAATGCAGCAGGCGCCGGCCTTCGTCGACCCGGGCCAGCACACGGCCGGGCGTCAGCGGGCGGGTGGTGTGGTGCAGGATACGGTCGCCGTCCTGGACCACCCGGGTCACCTCGGCGGTGCCGATCCAGCCGGTGTCGCTGGGCTGGCCGCCGCCCTGGGGATGGAAGGGCGTGGCCAGCAATTCGACGACATAACCGTCCTCGGCGGCGCTACAGGCGTGGACCTCGACCTCGGCGATCAGGCTGTCGCTCAGGAAATACAGGCGCTCGGTCATACGTCTACTACCTAGAAAACGAGAAACATCCTCATTCTAAAGAGCGCACGCAAGGGTGATAATCCACCCTCTCTCCAAAGGAATTTTGCGCTGTGAGCATAAATCTTCCCCTGCCGCTGCTCAGCGAGATGGCCATCTTCGTGCGGGTGGTGGAGAGCGGCAGCTTCTCTGCGGCGGCCCGTCAGCTGGGTCTGACCCCATCCTCCACCAGTCGCAGCGTGGCGCGCCTGGAGAAGGCTCTGGGCACCCGGCTGCTCAATCGCAGTACGCGCAAGCTGCGCCTGTCGGAGGCGGGAGAGGAGGTCTACCGGCGCTGCAGCGACATGGTCGGCGCCGCGCGTGCGGTGCTGGAGGTCAGTGGTCAGTTCAACCAGGCGCCGGCCGGCATCGTCCGGTTGTCGGTGCCCAAGGCGGTGGGCAGCACGGTGATCCATCCGCACATGGCCGACTTCCTGCGCCGCTATCCGGCGGTGGACGTGCAGTTGCTGCTGGAAGACCGCTATGTCGATCTGATCGACGAAAACGTCGACCTGGCCATCCGCATCACCGACCGGCCGCCGCCCGGGCTGGTGGGCCGTCAGCTGCTGACCATCGAGCACCTGCTCTGCGCCACGCCGCAGTACCTGGCCGAGCACGGTCAGCCCGCCCATCCCCGCGATCTGGCCGGGCACAGCTGCATCTACCTGGCGGAGGAGCCGGCCGATTCGCGCTGGAAGTTTCGCCAGGGCGCCAAGGTGGTCCACGTCAATGTGCGCGGTCGCTATGCCGCCAACCACACCGGGGTGCGCCTGGACGCGGTGCTCAACCACATCGGCATCGGCAGCCTGCCGCTGTTCACCGCCCAGGCGGCCCTGGCCCGTGGCGAGATCATCCAGGTGCTGCCGGAGTGGTCCTTTCTGCCGCACTACCACGGCGGCGCCTGGCTGCTCTATCCGGCGACGCGCCACCTGCCGCCCAAGCTCAAGGTGTTCATCGACTTCCTGGTCGAGCGCCTGGGCGATCAGGCACTGCGCCCGGGGCAGGGCGCAGCGGCATTGCCCGAGCAGCGCTTCCAGGAACTGACCATCGGCAGCTAGCTGCTGCCGGTCGCCAAGCGTGATGCTTTTCACAAGTCCTGTTACAACTGGCATCATTAGGTGAAACGATTCACCTAACGTTTCTCTGCCTGCCGCATCGCGCTTTTCCCTGGGCCATGCTCCCCCACGGCCCGCCCGCGCGGGTGGATCAGGTCGCCGCCGCGATCCTTGCCCTGGCAAAACAAGAAAGGATTTCCCCATGCTCGCTTCATCACCCTCGCTCGCCGCACCCGTGGCGGCCACCCCGCGCAAGGGGCTGGTCGTACTCATCGCCGTGATCGCCGCCCTGGGCGGTCTGCTGTTCGGCTACGACACCGGCATCATCGGTGTCGCCCTGCTCGGCCTCGGCCGCGAATTCGCCATGGACGACACCGTCAAGCAACTGGTGACCGGCGCCATCATCTTTGGCGCCCTGTTCGGCTGCCTCGGCACCGGGCCGATCTCCGACCGCCTCGGCCGCCGCAAGACCATCATCGGCGTGGCCCTGGTGTTCGCCCTGGGCTCGGTGCTCTCGGCGCTGTCGCCCAACGTCACCCTCTTGATCCTGTCGCGCTTCCTGCTCGGCCTGTCGGCTGGCAGCTCCACCCAGATCATCCCGGTGTACATCGCCGAGGTGGCGCCGCCGGAGCACCGCGGCAAGCTGGTGGTGCTGTTCCAGTTCATGGTGGTGTTCGGCATCACCGTGGCCTATTTCACCGGCTTCGCCCTGGACGAACACTGGCGCTGGATGTTCGGTCTCGGCCTGGTACCGGCGCTGATCCTGCTGGCCGGCATGGCGGTATTGCCGGAGAGTCCGCGCTGGCTGCTGGTCAAGGGTCGCGAGGGCGACGCCCTGGCGGTGCTGGAACGGGTCCGTGGCGGCGCCGCTGCCGCCCAGGCCGAACTGGCCGAGATCAAGACCGTGAGCAACGCGCCGGAAGGCAGCTGGAGTGACCTGTTCTCGCCCTGGGTCCGGCCGGCCCTGCTGGTGGGCGCCGGTATCGCCATGTTCTCGCAGATCACCGGCAACAATGCCCTGATCTACTACGCACCCACCATCCTCACCCAGGCTGGTTTCTCCGACCAGACCGCAGTACTGGCTACCGGCTGCAGCACCATCCTGGTGGTGATCATGACCGTAGTCGGCAGCTTCCTGGTGGATCGCATCGGTCGTCGCCGCTATCTGCTGACGCTGATTCCCGGCTCCATCATCGCCCTGGCGATCATGGGCTACCTGTTCCAGGGCGCCGGTCCCCAGACCGATGTCGAGCGCTGGACGGTGGTGGCCTGCCTGGCCGCCTACCTGATGCTCAACTGCGGCGGCTTCGGCGTCTGCATCTGGCTGATCAACGCCGAGGTCTATCCGCTGTTCGTGCGCGGCAAGGGTGCCAGCGTCGGCGCCTTCAGCCACTGGGGCTTCGACCTGTTGGTGACCCTCACCACCCTGAGCCTGGTGACCAAGCTGGGCGCCGCCCACACCTTCTGGCTCTATGCCGGGATTTCCCTGGTGGCGCTGCTGTTCATCTGGCGCCTGGTGCCGGAGACCAAGGGCAAGAGCCTGGAGCAGATCGAGCACGACCTGCGCGAGCGGCGCTTCTTCCCCTATCAGCGGAAAGGCTGAACGCCGGCTCCAGCGTCAGGTCGCAACAGGAGCGGAGGTAACCTCCGCTCCTGTTCGCCTGTGCCGGAGTCCTGCCATGCGCCCCCTCACCCTCGACCTTGATCTGCTGGCTGCCGCCCTCGACAGCCGGGAGCGAGGTACCCACTTCCTCGACCTTGCAAGCGGCGCCCTGCGCCTGCTTGATCCGGACGATCTCAGTCTGGAAGAACGCGAGGAACTGGAAGATCCTGAACGCTACCTGCCGCTGCCGCGCCTGACCCAGGACGATCGCCTGGAGCTGCGCGAAGCCTTTCTGCACCAGTTGCGCCATCCCCACGCCCAGCCCTTGCTGCGCGCGGCCCTGGAGAGTCGGCGACCGATCCGCACCTTCGACTACGAATTGGAACTCTTCCCCTCTGTGCGCGAGGCCTGGCAGGTCTTCGCCCTGAGCCGCCTCAAGGAGGAGGTACTGGTGCTGCTGGACGAAGCCGGCCTGGAAGCCTTGCCGGCGGACGGGCGGATGCCGCTGCCGGACGATGTCCCCGAGGGCATCCGACGGCGGCTGGAGAAAGGCCGGAGCTAGGGCCTAGTCATGCCCGTGGCGATAGAGCTTGAGCTCCACCATCAGGTCGTCGGTGAGGGTTTCCAGGTGGGCCTGCAGGGCCTCGAGTGCGAGATCGGCCGGGAGCGCCAGCAGGGCGGTGGCGTGAAACAGCACCTCGCTGCTCATGGGCGCCGGCCGGGTCTCGGTGGACAGCCGTTCGACGTTGCCCCCGACCTGGTGCAGCGCCCGGGTGATGTCGCGGACGATGCCGACCCGGTCGTTGCCAAGGAGGTCGAGCTGTACCAGCGGGGCACCCACCGGCGCCGGCTGGCCCGGCTCGCCCACCAGGATGCGCAGGCCGGGAATGGCCAGCTGTTGCAGCGTCTCCACCAGACCATTGCGCAATTCTGGCTCCACTTCCACCGAGAGGATCCCGGCGAACTGGCCGGCCAGGTGGGCCATGCGGCTTTCCAGCCAGTTGCCGCCCTGGGCGGCCACGCAGTCGGCCAGGGCTTCCACCAGACCGGGGCGATCGGGGGCGATGACGGTCAGGACCAGATGTTCCATGGCGGGCTCCAGGGCGGGCTGAGGGAGTCCCAGTCTAGCCCGCCCGATCGCCGCCGGCCTACTGGATGTCTTCGGGCTTGACGATCACCCAGTGCTTGTCCGCGTTCACCGCCACCCCGGCCTTGGCCTGACCCTCGGCGTTGCTCTTCATCATCGCCTCGATCTGGGTACGGTACTTGGACTTGCGGTCGATCCACAGGTGGATGCCGTTCTTGGTGGCGTCTACGCCCTGGAACAGCATGGGGCCGTCGCTGACCGGGGTGTCGCCGCCGACCAGGATGGGTTTCTTCCAGGGATCTATGTAGGTGAGGATGGCCGCGTACTTGCCGGCGAACCAGGTGGCCGGGGTCCAGAGGTAGGGCGTGACCTGCAGCTTCAGGTTGGCCTGGGGATCGTACTTGCCTTCGGCGATCTGCTTGCGGGCGGTGGTCAGGGCGCCGGTGGCCGGGTCCTTGAGCAGGGTGGTAACGCCAATGACGTTTTCCGGTTTCACTCCATAGCCGTAGCGCGGATCGGACGCCACCATGCGCACCAGCTCCTCATGGGCGGCACTGATCACATAGACCTCGATGCCGTTCTCCATCAGCTTGTGATAGAGCTCCTGCTGGCCGGTGAAGGGCTTGGGCGGATTGATCTCCACCGTCTCCACCTTGTCGTCCTTGCCGTAGTAGGTGGCAGGGATCGGCTTGCCGTATGCCATCACCTCGTCGACGTAGCCCTTGAGCTGCTTGAGGGTGAAGCCGGAAAACACCTGGGCGACCCAGGGGTAGCAGACCAGGTCGTCGACCTCGCACAGCCGGTAGTAATAGCTGTTGAGACTTTCCTTGTGGCCACCGACATCCTTGAAGGGAATCAGCTTGAGCGAAGGATCCAGAGTGTCGCGGGTCAGCACGCCCTTCATCTCCAGGAAGGGCAGCAGGGCCTCTTCCAGGTCGTAGCGATAGCTGGTGTTGTCCATGTCGAACACCGCGTAGTTGCCTTGGTTGGCATTGGCGGCGATCAGGGCATCGAGCTGGCGGGCAGCATCGGCTGGCCAGTGGGTCAGCTCGGTGGCGGCAGCGGTAAGGCTGAGCAGACCGCCGGCCAGGCCGGCGAGAAGGCGGGGAAGGGTGGACATCGGCGGACTCCGGCACGGCGACCGCGGGTTGCGGTCATCTGGTCTAGACCATAACAAAAGGTCATGACAGTTCGATGCGCGGAGCGACCTGGGTGGACGCGAGAGCGGCAGGACCTGCCGCTCTGCGACAGGGCTGTCAGGCGGTGACGGTCTTGAAGCGCGGCTCGGTATTGCCCTTGAACAGGGTCAGGGTCGCGACCAGGCCGAGGACGGCCGCTACGGTCAGCCACATGCCCGGAGCGGCCTTGTTGCCGGTCTCCTGGATCAGCCAGGTGCAGACCATCGGGGTGAAGCCGCCAAAGGTCGCGGTGGCCAGGCTGTAGGCCAGGGAGAAGCCGGTGGTGCGCACATGGGCCGGCATCACCTCGGTCAGGGCTACCACCATGCCACCGTTGTAGGTGCCATAGAGGAAGGACAGCCACAGCTCGACCATCAGCAGGCGCGAGAAGCCCGGGGCGTGGGTCAGCCAGATCATCGCCGGGTAGGCGGTGAGGATGGCCAGTACGGTGGCGAAGATCAGCAGCGGACGGCGGCCGATGCGATCGCTCAGGGCGCCCATCACCGGCAGCCAGATGAAGTTGGAAACACCCACGCAGGCGGTGACGATCAGGCTGTCCAGCGCGGTCAGGTTCAGCTCGTGCTTGCCGAAGGTCGGGGTGTAGGCGGTGATCAGGTAGAAGGAGGCGGTGGTCATGGAGACCATGGCCACACCCGCCAGCACCACGCCGAAGTTCTGGCGGATGGAGGTCATGGTTTCGCCAAAGGTCGGGCGATGCTTGCGCGCCTCGAACTCCGGGCTCTCTTCCAGGGAACGACGGATCATGAACAGGAAGGGCACGATCAGGCAGCCGATCAGGAAGGGGATGCGCCAGCCCCATTCACCCATTTCGGCGGGCGACAGCCAGTGGTTGAGCAGCGCGCCCAGCACACCGGCGAAGACCACCGCGACCTGCTGGCTGGCGGACTGCCAGGAAACGAAGAAGCCCTTGCGGCCGGGGGTGGCGATCTCCGACAGGTAGACGGACACGCCGCCCAGTTCGACACCGGCGGAGAAGCCCTGCAGCAGGCGGCCGAGCAGCACCAGCAGCGGTGCGGCGACGCCCAGGGTGGCATAGCCCGGCACCACGGCGATCAGCAGGGTGCCCAGGGCCATCAGCGCCAGGGTGACGATCAGGCCGTGGCGACGACCGTGCTTGTCGATGTAGGCGCCGAGGAAGATCGCCCCCAGGGGGCGCATCAGGAAGCCGGCGCCGAAGGTGGCCAGCGACAGCATCAGGGAGGCGAGTTCGTTATCGCCGGGAAAGAACGTCTTGGCAATGGCCGTGGCATAGAAGCCATAGACCATGAAGTCGTACATTTCGAGGAAGTTTCCGCTGACGACGCGGAAGATGGATTTGGCTTTCGAGGTGGTGGCCATGACTGCTAGCTCGGATTGGGTTTGTTATGGAGACAGCTCGCGCAGGGCGCCCAGACCTCTCGCGGGTGGGTCGCGCTATTTGTAACCTTATGTGTTGCAAAAGCGCGCTGGCAAGCTGAATCGGACCAGAACCCCCGAATTTCATGGGTTTGAAAGGTTATTGAAAGCTTCGCGACATTACGTCTGGAAATTATTGTCCACTTGACAAGATGTCGCAGCTCACGTGGAGAGCATCTGCCAGAAAGCCGCCCCGACCCCGGCCAGACTTTCCCCAGCGATGAGGCCGGCCGCGGCCGCCAGGGCGAAGCGTTCGGCCAGGCCCGGTGCCCGCCAGCGCACTAGGGCGGTGAGCAGGGCGCCCAGGGTCATCATCAGCGACACCGAGGCCGGCAGGATGAAGGCCAGGCCCAGGGCCGCCGAGCTGGGCAGCCAGTGCGCGCGGCGGGTCGGCAGCAAGGCTTCGGCCAGGCCCAGCAGCAAGCCCGCCAGGGCGCCCAGGACGATGCCCAGGCGCATGGCCCCGTCGAGGGCGCCCAGGCCCTGGGTCAGGGTTTCCGCCACCGCCTTCCACTGGGCCACCGCCGGCGCCGGCCAGGCGGCGCTGAGCAGCAGCGCCTGGGGATCGGGAATCAGCAGCCGATAGGTGAGCACCCCGGTCACCGCGCCGAGGGCGATGCCCAGGCACTGGGCGACCACCTGCTTGGCCGGGGTGGCGCCGATGGCCTGGCCGACCTTGAAGTCGTTCATCAGGTCGGTGCTCTGGCCCGCCGCGCCGCCGGCGGTGTTGGCGCCCATGAGGTTGATGTTGACCTGCCCGGGCGCGGCCAGGCCAAAGGTCAGCTGCGACAGCTGGCCGATGGCGCCAATGGGCGGAATGCCGGTGGCGCCAACCACCCGCGCGGCCATGGCGGCGAGAAACAGCGCCAGGGGCAGGGCCAGCAGGGCCAGCCAGGGATCGATGCCGAACAGCCGCACCTGCAGTACCACCACCAGCAGAGCCGCCACCAGCAGCAGCGCCAGCGGCCAGGCGCGCGGCCGCTGCCAGCCCTGGCGACGGCGTTCGGCGCGGGGCAGGGTGATCAGCCGCACGGCGAGCGCAGCCAGGGTGGCGCTGACCATCAGGCTCACCCCGGGCCAGAGCAGCCATTGCACCAGGAAGGCGTATTGCGGACCGCTGGCCTCCGCCGGCAGCGCGGCGACACCACTGGCCAGCAGCCAGGGCGCGACACCGCCCCAGGCCAGCAGGGTGCCGAGCAGCAGTGACAACCCGACCCTCAGGCCGATGATGCCGCCAAAGCCGAGCAGTAGCAGCGAGGGATCGAAGCTGAAGGTCAGGCGTTCCAGGGCCGGCGAGGGCGCCGCTCGCGGCAGCGTCCAGGCGAAGCTGTCCACCAGCTTGACCGCCGCCGACAGCGCCAGGGCGCCCAGCAGCACCCGCAGCCGGGCCAGGGCTTCGGCGCCACTGGCATAGACCTGGCGCAGGGCTTCCAGGGTGGCCAGGCCCTCGGGGAATTTCAGACTGGCATCGGCCAGCAGCAGGGGCCGGAGGTACCAGGCCACCCAGATGCCGAGAAAGCTCACCGCGAACACCCAGCCCATCAGTGGCAGGGTCGGCAATGCCTCGCCGGTCAGCAGGGTGTAGGCCGGGATGGGCGCGACCAGGCCGCCGGAGACGATGCTGGCCGCCGCCGAGGCCACGGTCTGGTTGATGTTGCTCTCGTGCAGCGTCCAGCCCGGTTGCTGCAGGCGGCGTCCCAGGCGGTGCCAGAGGCCGTAGCTCACCAGCAGGGCGATGATCGACATGTTGAACGACCAGCCGATCTTGAGTCCGGCATAGACATTGGCCGGGGTCAGCAGGATGCCCAGCAGCGCCCCGGTGAGCAGCGCCCGGGGGCTGAGTTCGCGCTCCACCGGCAGCGGCAGGTCGGATGCGGCGGCGTTGGCTGCGGGCAAGAGGGCCTCCTCGGTCAGGCGATCATGGCGTGGTCAGGGGACCCCCGGGCGCGGCGGTTGGTTCGCGCCCTCAGGGATGGCGTCCGGTCCAGGTCTGGCGCAGGGCCTCGATCAGCTGGCGCAGGCCGGGTGGCGGCTGGCGCCGACTCGGGTAGTAGATGCACAGCGGCGCGCCGGGCGAGGCCCAGTCCGGCAGCACCTGCTCCAGGCGACCGTCGCGCAATTCGTCGGCCACCCGCCATTCCAGGCAATAGGCCAGGGCCAGGCCGTCGAGGGCGGCCTGGATCGAGGTCTCGGTCTCGTTGACCGTGAGCGGACCCGGCACGTCGATCGTCCGGGTGCTGGCACCGCTGCCCAGCTCCCAGCGATAGAGGGCGCCGCTGCCCAGCCGCAGGCGCACGCACTGGTGGTCGGCAAGTTCCTCCGGCTGCTGCGGCCGGCCGTGGCGCGCCAGGTAGGCGGGGGCGCCCACCACGATCCAGCGCAATTCGTCGGTCAGCGGCAGGGCGACCATGTCCTGGGGCACGGTGTCGCCATAGCGGATGCCGGCATCGAGGCCGTCGGCGACGATGTCCACCGGACGATCCTCGACGCTGATGTCCAGCTGCAACTGCGGATAGGCCGCCAGCAGGCGGGGCAGGGTCGGGGTCACCAGCAGCCGCGCCGCATCCCGGGGCACGCTCAGGCGCAGGCGACCCACCGGGGCGTCGCGGTGCTGGTCCAGTTCGCCCAGTGCTTCGCCGATGAACGCGAAACCCTGTTCGAGCTTTTCCGCCAGCGCCGCGCCGGCCAGGGTCGGCACCACCGAGCGGCTGGTGCGATTGAGCAGCTTGACCCCCAAGCGGGACTCCAGCTGGCGCAGGGCATGGCTCAGCGCCGAAGTGGTGACGCCCAGTTCGATGGCAGCCTGGCGAAAGCTGCGTCGGCGCACCAGGGCGACGAAGACGTTGAGATCGGCCAGTTCGCCGCGGTTGAGGGTCGGCATGAGCAATCCCACCCGATAAGGGTCAAGAGTTCGTTGAGCCCCATTCAACGCCTTTTGAATTAGCCTCACAAGGCTAACCCTTCCGACTGGCGTCTTCGCCTGGAGATCCTATGAGTGAAACCCTGCGCATCCCGGGTATCGATACCCCCGTTTCCCGCATCGGCCTCGGCACCTGGGCCATCGGTGGCTGGATGTGGGGCGGTACCGACGAAGCCCGTTCCATCGAGACCATCCGCGGCGCCGTGCACGGCGGCATTAACCTGATCGATACCGCGCCGGTGTATGGCTTCGGTCGTTCCGAGGAGATCGTCGGCAAGGCCCTGGAAGGCATCCGCGACCAGGCGGTGATCGCCACCAAGGTCGCCCTGGAATGGCCGGACGAGCAGGTACGCCGCAACGCCAGCGCCGCACGCATCCGCCAGGAAGTGGAAGACTCCCTGCGGCGCCTGCGTACCGATCGCATCGACCTCTATCAGGTGCACTGGCCCGATCCCCAGGTCTCCCACGAGGAAACCGCGCGCGAACTGGAGCGCCTGCGGCAGGAGGGCAAGATCCTCGCCATCGGCGTGAGCAACTATTCGCCCGAGCAGCTCGAAGCCTTTCGCCAGTTCGCCAATCTGTCCACCGTGCAGCCGCCCTACAACCTCTTCGAGCGCGCCATCGAGGCCGATGTGCTGCCCTATGCCCAGCGTCACGGTCTGGTGGTGCTGGCCTATGGCGCGCTGTGCCGCGGCCTGCTGTCCGGACGCATGAATGCGCAGACGCAATTCGACGGCGATGACCTGCGCCAGGGCGATCCCAAGTTCCAGGCGCCGCGCTTCGCCCAGTACCTGGCCGCGGTGGAGGCCCTGACCGCCTTTGCCCGCGAGCGCCATGGCAAGTCGGTGCTGGCCCTGGCGGTGCGCTGGATCCTCGACCAGGGACCGACCATCGCCCTCTGGGGCGCGCGCAAGCCCGAGCAGTTGCAGGGCCTGGACGAGGCCTTCGGCTGGCGGCTGTCCGCCGAGGACCTGGCGGCCATCGACGCCATCCTGGCCGAACACGTCAAGGATCCGGTGGGGCCGGAGTTCATGGCGCCGCCCCTGCGTTGATCGGTGCGGCCGGGGCACCCTGGCCCCGCCGCGTTGCCTAACGTACTCAGCCACAAGAGGTGAGGATCATGGCCAAGCGCGAAGATCTCGACCACAAGCCGGAAAACGCCGGCAGGGTCGGCGAGACCCACAAGGAACTCAACCAGGGCGGTGAAGAACAGCGCCCACAGAACAGCAAGCGACCCGAGCAGCCCAAGGAGAATCCGGATCCGGGTTATTGATAGGGGCAAGAACAACGAAGGCGCCCGGGTGTAGACCCGGGCGCCTTCGTTTTTCAGGACCGGGGTCAGCGGCTGACCCCGGCCATCCTGCCGGTCAGAAGCTGCGTGGTGGGGTGGCCATGCCACTCTCGTCGCCTACCGCTCCCGGGGCGTTGCCGTTGGCCGCGGTACGGCCGACATTCATGCCCGCCGCCGCCTGGGTGGCGCCGAGGGTGCTGCCGGTGCCTGCCCTAGGCGAGCCCGCCATGGACTCGACCCCGGCGTCGGGATCGTTGCCCAGGTTTTTCGGCGCAGGAGTACCCGCGTCCGCCGGCTGGCTGCGGTTGTCCTGGTTGGCCTGGCGCGCCTCTTTCGCCACGTCCTGGCCTGCTGCCTTGACCTGCTCGTAGCCACTGCTCGCGGCCTGCTTGGCCTTGGCGGTCAGCTTGTCGCTGTGCTTGCCCAGGGCGCGGTCCTCGGTCTCGGTGCGTGGCAGGGAAGCGCCCAACAGGGCACCGAGGGCGATACCCAGAGCGCCGACCACCAGAGGTTGCTCGCGGAGCAGGGTATCGAAGGTGCCCTTGAGCTGCTGCGCCTGGTCCGTCAGGGTGTCCTTGGCCTGCGCCGCGGTATCGCTCAGCCGCTCCCCGGTCTGGGAGGCCTTGGCAGATACGCTCTCGCTCAGACCGGTCACCTTATCGCGCACATCGTGACTGCCACGATTTAGGGAATCACGGGTATGGCCCGCGCCGTTAGCGACCGAGTCCAGCGCACCGGACAGCTTGTCCTTGAGCGGGGTGCCCGTCGTGGCTGGAGCCGGCGTGCGATTCTGCCCCAGCGCCAGCCACAGCAGACCCACCGAGGTCAGCACCGCCGGAACCGGATTGGCCTTGAGGGTGTTGCCCAGGTTGTGGGCGAATTCGCCACTGTGCCCCTTGGTGTAGGACAGCGCCTGGTCGAACAGCTGGCCGGGCGACAGACGGCTTTCCAACGCACCCACCAAGTCTTCGATACGCTCGCGCTTTTGATCGATCTCGCGTTCGAGCTCGTCGGGATTCTTGCGGGATTCCTGATCGATATGATCGGTGATGCTCATTGTGCGGCCCTCCGTACGGCGTCCTTGTCCTTCTGCAGGCTGTTGACGGTGCGATCGGGGGTGAAGTGGGACGGCTCGAACTGCTTCTTGCCCGATTGCAGCATGATGAAGCCGATCACCATGACCACGGCGCCTACCAGCAGGGCGGCGGCCCAAGGCGTGAGGTACTGGGAGAGGAAATAGACGACGCCCATCAGCAGCACGATGAAGCCGGCCAGCAGCACGATGGCGCCCGCGGCGACCCCGGCCACACCGGCCTTGGTGGTGCGCAGGGATTCGCCCAGTTCAGCTTTGGCCAGGGCCAGTTCCTTGGTGAACAGCGCTGGCACTTCCTGGACCAACTGCTTGACCAGGCCGACGACCGAGGTGTCGCCCTCGGTGGGGCGCGGAGTGGGATTCTCGTTGATCATGGCTGCTTGCCTCCGCTCAGGGTGGGTCGATCCAGCTGGCTGGATGAGGTACCGGTGTTCAGGCTGCTGTCGCTGCGGGCCGGGTTGATCGCCGCGCCGCCGATGGGATCGCCACCACGGGTGGTGGTTGGGGTATGGAGGTCAGGACCCTTGGGAATGTCGCTGGTGTGGATGACGTCAGCGCCGGCCGTTGGCTCCACCAGTTCGTTTTCCGCCGCCACCGACGGTGTGGTCAGGGAGGGCACAGCGTCCGGACCGCTGACGCGCGAGCTGCTGCCCGTATCCGGCTGGCTGGAGGCCTTGAGAAAGCGCGACAGGCCAAAGCCGATGGCGATGCTGCCGGTGAGGAACAGCGCTGGATTGTCGCGTGCCAGGGAGCCGGCCTGGTGCAGCAGCTGCTCGGCGCTCTTGCCGCGCAGATCCTCGGCCAGTCCGGTCAGGCTCTGGGCCATGTCGCTGACATAGTGCGCCAGGCCCAGGGTGTCCTTGTCTCCCAGTTCGTCGGCCGCCGCCTGAGCGCTCTGGGCAATGGCGCCTAGCTGGTCGGCTGCGGTGTCGCGGTAGTGTTCATAGTGCGCGGCCCCTTCCTGCTTGGCGTCTTGCACCGTGTCTCGGGCGACCTCTTTCAAGTCGTGCAGATGGGCCTCTGCCGTAGCACCGTCCTTGGCCTGCGAGGGTTGTCCCTGGGCGGGATTGAGGGGCGTCGTCATACGCGGGTACCTGTTTGCAGAATCTTGTCGTGGCCGGCAGAGAACTCTCGGCGACCGTTCGTGTGCCTTGCCTTTTAGGTGACCAGACGGAACGAGCAGCGGTTCTCACGCAGCGTCGGTTTGGCAGCAAAGCTGACAAACGGTTTTACCTACACATCTAGCTACAAGCGCAGCGGCCACGGCGAGAGAGGGCCTCTGGGACGGGCAATGAAACGCAGTCGCAACATGGACAACCATTCGTCATGCCCATGGTGGCGATATGCAAATTCGATGAACGATTTTTCGTCCGGTGCGGTCGATTTCTGCAGACGTTGATGTTCGCGCCAATGCAAGCGAACCCCTTTTTCTCTCTACGTCCTGACAGGAGATCTCTCATGGCCGTTGCCAATGCCAAGCAAGAACTCAAGACCGTTTCCAGCGTCAAGCAGAAGGCCCATCAGGGCGAAGACTCCACCCTGCAGAACCAGCAGGCCGTAGGCGAAGCCCTGGCCGTGCTGCTCTCCGATGTCTTCGCGCTGTACATCAAGACCAAGAACTACCACTGGCACATGAAGGGCTCGCATTTCCGCGACTACCATCTGCTGCTGGAAGAGCAAGCCACCCAGCTGTACGGCATCACCGACCTGATCGCCGAGCGCGCCCGCAAGATCGGCCAGCCCACCGTGCGCTCCCTGGAGCAGATGGTGCAACTCAAGCGCCTGGCCAGCAGCGATGCCACCGATCTGTCGGCGGATCAGATGCTGACCGAGCTGCATGACGATAACCAGTCGCTGGCGGCCTACATGCGCACCACCCACACCCTGACCGACGACGCCAACGACGTCTCCACCACCAGCCTGCTGGAAGAGTGGATCGACCAGGCCGAAGAGCGTGCCTGGTTCCTGGGTCAGACCGTCGGCAAATAAGCCGCGGTAGCGACCTGAAAGCCCGTCTCCGGACGGGCTTTTTCATGGGCGCTCGCCAGGGGTCTGGGATTCGACTGGTACTGCCGCGGCGTGCAGCCGAACTCCCGGCGAAACACCGCGTGCAGGTACTGCGCCGAGGTGAAGCCACAGCGCCGGGCGACCTCGGCCAGGCTCGGCGCCTCTTCCTGCAGCGCCACGGCCGCGGCGGCCAGCTTGAAGCCGAGGATCTCGTCGTGGACGCTGCGCCCCAGCTCGCGGCGAAAGGACGTCTCCAGCGCCGAGCGGGAGATGCCGACATAGCTGGCCACCTGCTCGGTCTTGATGCCCTGACAAGCGTACTGGCGGATGAAGTGCAGGGCGCGCATCACCTGCGGATGGCGCACCGGCTGGTGACGACTGGAGGCCTGGACGTTGATGCCCTCCGGCGGGATCAGCACCCGTGGCGCCCCCAGTTCGACGCCGTGTAGTCGCTGGTGCAATAGCCGCGCCGCCTCCCGGCCGATGGCCTCGGTGCCCTGGATCACCGAAGTCAGGGGTACGCGGGTCAGGGTGCGCGCCAGGGGATCGTTGTCGATGCCCACCAGCGCCACCTGTTCCGGCACCGGGATGCCGGCGGTGAGGCAGGCCTGCAGGAGTTGCCGCGCCCGGGCGTCGGTCACGGCGAGGATACCCACCGGCTTGGGCAGGGCCTCCAGCCAGGCGATCAGCTGTTCCACCGCCGTGTCCCACAGCGGTGCGCTGGTCTCCAGGCCGCGATAGATTTCCACCGGCAGGCCATCGCGGCGGAGCAGGGCGGCAAAGGCCGCCTCGCGCTCGCCGGCCCAGCGATTGGTGTCGGCGGCGGGCAGGCTGAAGCAGGCGAAGCGGGTCAGGCCGGATTCGATCAGGTGGTCATAGGCCAGGCGCACCAGGGCGGCGTTGTCGGTGGCCACATAGGGGATGCCGGGCGGGTAGTCGCCAGGGGCCGCGTAGGAGCCGCCGACGGCCACCACCGGCAGGGCGCTGTGGGCCAGGGCGGCGCTCACCGCCGGGTCGTCGAAGTCGGCGATGATGCCGTCGCCCTGCCAGCGCTCGATGCCCTTGAGCCGGCAGAGGAAGTCTTCTTCGAGGAACAGATCCCAGCGCGCCCGGGTGCCGCTCAGGTAGTTGCCGATGCCGGCGAGGATGCCTCGGTCGTAGATCTTGCTGCCGTTGAACAGCAGGGCGACGCGGTGGACGGGCGGCTGGCTGGGCATGGCGACGTTTCCGGCAGGAGGCGCGGGCGGGGCTCCAGACTACGACTGCCGCCTGCGCGTCTCAAGCGGCAAAATCGCACCTGGCTCTGGTGATTTTCACAATAGGCAGCCTGGGCAGCGGCGCTACCATCGACGCAAACCGGTACGCCGTATCGGGTGCGACAGATAAGAACAAGGACAACGCCATGGCTTACTTCCCCAATGTCGAAAAGGTCCGCTACGCCGGTCCCGACAGCACTTCCCCGCTTGCCTTCCGCCACTACGAAGCCGACCGCCTGGTCATGGGCAAGCCCATGCGCGAGCACCTGCGCATGGCGGTCTGCTACTGGCACACCTTCGTCTGGCCGGGTAGCGATGTCTTTGGTCAGGGCACCTTCCAGCGGCCCTGGCAGGCAGCGGGTTCGCCCCTGGAGCAGGCCCGCGCCAAGGCCGCCGCCGCCTTCGAATTCTTCAGCAAGCTGGGTGTGGACTACTACTGCTTCCACGACACCGACGTCGCCCCCGAAGGCGCCAGTTTCGCCGAGTACCGCGAGAACTTCGCCCGCCTGGTGGACGAGTTGGAACGCCACCAGAGCGACACCGGCCTCAAGCTCCTATGGGGCACCGCCAACTGCTTCAGCCACCCGCGCTATGCCGCCGGCGCCGCCAGCAACCCCGATCCGGAAGTCTTCGCCTGCGCCGCCACCCAAGTCTGCACGGCGATGAACGCCACCCACCGCCTGGGCGGCGAGAACTATGTGCTATGGGGCGGCCGCGAAGGCTACGAGACCCTGCTCAACACCGACCTTGCGCGCGAGCGCGAGCAACTTGGCCGCTTCATGCGGATGGTGGTGGAGCACAAGCACCGCATCGGCTTCCAGGGCGACCTGCTGATCGAGCCCAAGCCCCAGGAGCCGACCAAGCACCAGTACGACTACGACGTGGCCACCGTCTTCGGCTTCCTGCAGCAATTCGGACTGGAGAAGGAGATCAAGGTCAACATCGAGGCCAACCACGCGACCCTGGCCGGGCACAGCTTCCAGCACGAGATCGCCAGCGCGGTGGCCCTCGGCGTCTTCGGCAGCATCGACGCCAACCGCGGCGATCCGCAGAACGGCTGGGACACCGACCAGTTCCCCAACAGCGTCGAGGAAATGACCCTGGCGATCTACGAGATCCTCAAGGGCGGCGGCTTCACCCGCGGCGGCTTCAACTTCGACGCCAAGGTGCGCCGCCAGAGTCTGGACGACGTCGACCTGTTCCACGGCCACGTGGCGGCCATGGATACCCTGGCGCTGTCGCTGGAGCGCGCCGCGGCGCTCCTGCAGGACGACCCCCTGGGCAAGTTCAAGGCCGAGCGCTATGCCGGCTGGGACCAGTCCCTTGGTCAGCGCATCCTCGGGGGCCAGCTGAGTCTGGAGCAACTGGCCGAGCACACCTTCAGCCAGGGCCTGGCGCCCCAGCCGGTGAGCGGTCGCCAGGAGCTGCTCGAAGGCGTGGTCAACCGTTACCTGTATCGCTAGCGACCGCGAGCGGGTCGGTAGAAAAGCCTGGCTGACCCGCTTGTGCAAGCTCGCTGAATCGTTACACTCAAATCCGTTCTCTCGCTCCACAACAACAATAACCAAGGACGCCACCATGACTTTCAAGACGACCCTGCTCGCCGGTCTGCTCGCCCTGTGCACCACCGGTTTCGCCCAGGCCGACGCCCAGCATCCCAAGATCGGTTTCTCCATCGACGACCTGCGCCTGGAGCGCTGGGCTCGTGACCGCGACTACTTCGTCGCCGCCGCCGAGCAACTCGGCGCCAAGGTCTATGTGCAATCCGCCGACGCCAACGAGCAGCGCCAGCTGTCGCAGATCGAGAACCTGATCTCCCGCGGCGTGGACGCCATCGTCATCGTGCCCTTCAACGCCACGGTGCTGAACAACGTGGTGGCCGAGGCCAAGAAGGCCGGGGTCAAGGTGATCTCCTATGACCGCCTGATCCTCAACGCCGACATCGACGCCTACATCTCCTTCGATAACGAGAAGGTCGGCGAGATGCAGGCCGGTGGCGTGCTCAAGGCCCAGCCCAAGGGCAACTTCTTCCTGCTCGGCGGCGCGCCCACCGACAACAACGCCAAGATCCTCCGCCAGGGCCAGATGAAGGTCCTGCAGCCGGCCATCGACAAGGGCGACGTCAAGATCGTCGGCCAGCAGTGGGTCAAGGAGTGGAACCCGACCGAGGCCCTGGCCATCGTCGAGAACGCCCTGACCGCCAACGACAACAAGATCGACGGCATCGTCGCCTCCAACGACGCCACCGCCGGCGGCGCCATCCAGGCCCTGGCCGCGCAGAAGCTGGCCGGCAAGGTCGCCGTGTCCGGTCAGGACGCCGACCTCGCCGCCATCAAGCGGGTGATCGCCGGGACCCAGACCATGACCGTCTACAAGCCGCTCAAGCTGATCGCCTCCGAAGCGGCCAAGCTGTCGGTGCAACTGGTGCGCAACGAGAAGCCGGGCTTCAACTCCAGCTACGACAACGGCACCAAGAAGGTCGACACCCTGCTGCTCACCCCCACCGAGCTGACCAAGGCCAACGTCGACCTGCTGGTCAAGGACGGCTTCTACACCCAGGCCCAGATCGACGGCAAATAACCACTGGCCACCGGCTGGCCGTCTGACGCCTGGCGTCGGGCGGCCCCTGGGCAAGGAGCGGCCATGGCCGACTATCTGCTGGAAATGCACGGCATCGCCAAGAGCTTTGGCGGGGTGCGGGCGCTGGACGGCATCGATCTCAAGGTGCGTCCGGGCGAATGCGTAGGGCTGTGCGGCGAGAACGGCGCCGGCAAGTCCACCCTGATGAAGGTCCTCTCGGCGGTCTACCCTCACGGCACCTGGGAAGGCGAGATCCGCTGGGACGGGCGACCCCTGGAAGCCCAGTCCATCGCCGAATCCGAGGCGGCCGGCATCGTCATCATCCACCAGGAACTGACCCTGGTGCCCGATCTGTCCGTGGCCGAGAACATCTTCATGGGCCACGAACCGCGCCGCTTCGGCGGGCGGCTGGACTATCCGACCATGCTGCAGCGCTCGGCCGAGCTGATGCGCCGGCTCAAGGTGCCGGACATGAACGTGGCCCTGCCGGTGTCGCAGTACGGCGGCGGCCTGCAGCAACTGGTGGAGATCGCCAAGGCGCTGAACAAGAACGCCCGGCTGCTGATCCTCGACGAACCGACCTCGGCGCTCACCACCTCCGAGATCGCCGTGCTGCTGGACATCATCCGCGACCTCAAGGCGCAGGGCGTGGCCTGCGTCTACATCTCGCACAAGCTCGACGAGGTGGCGGCCATCTGCGACACCATCACGGTGATCCGCGACGGCAAGCACATCGCCACCACGCCCATGGCCGAGATGGACATCGACCGCATCATCACCCAGATGGTCGGCCGCGCCATGACCAACCTCTATCCGCAGATCCCCCACCAGATCGGCGAGGTGATCTTCGAGGCGCGCCGCTTCACCTGCCTTGACGTCGACAATCCCCAGCGCAAGCGCGTCGACGACGTCTCCTTCGCCGTGCGCGCCGGCGAGATCCTCGGCATCGCCGGGCTGGTGGGCGCCGGGCGCACCGAGCTGGTCTCGGCCATCTTCGGCGCCTACGACGGCCGCTACGAAGGCGAGGTCTGGCTCAATGGCCAGCGCATCGACACCCGCACCCCGCTGAAATCCATTCGCGCCGGCCTCTGCCTGGTGCCGGAGGATCGCAAGCGCCAGGGCATCATTCCCGACCTGGGCGTGGGCTCGAACATCACCCTCACGGTGCTGGACCGATTCGCCCACCTGAGTCGCATCGACAGCGAGGCGGAGCTGTCCTGCATCGACACCGAGATCGCCCGGCTGCAACTCAAGACCAGCAGCCCCTTCCTGCCCATCACCGGCCTCTCCGGCGGCAACCAGCAGAAGGCGGTGCTCTCCAAGATGCTGCTGGCGCGGCCCAAGGTGCTGATCCTCGACGAGCCCACCCGCGGCGTCGACGTCGGCGCCAAGTTCGAGATCTACCGGCTGATCGGCCTGCTCGCGGCGGAGGGCGTGGCCATCGTCATGGTCTCCTCGGAGCTGGCCGAGGTGCTCGGCGTCTCCGACCGGGTGCTGGTGCTCGGCGAAGGCCGGCTGCGCGGCGATTTCCCCAATGAGAATCTGACCCAGGAGCGGGTACTGGCCGCGGCCCTGGGCACCACCGAACGGGCGGTCGCCCAAGCCCGGGAGCACTTCTGATGCACGCCGTGAAACAGCTGTTCACCCGTTACAAGATGCTCGCCCTGCTGATCGCCGTGGCCCTGATCTGGCTGTTCTTCAGCTGGCAGACCGAAGGCGGCTTCGTCACCCCGCGCAACCTCTCCAACCTGCTGCGGCAGATGTCCATCACCGGCATCCTCGCCTGCGGCATGGTGCTGGTGATCATCGCCGGCGAGATCGACCTCTCGGTGGGTTCGCAACTCGGCCTGCTCGGCGGGGTGGCGGCGATACTCGACGTCACCTACCACGTGCCGCTGCCGATCACCTTGCTGGCGGTGGCCGCCGGTGGCCTGCTGATCGGCCTGATCAACGGCTATCTGAGCGCCTATCGAGGGATACCGTCCTTTATCGTCGGCCTCGGCGGCATGCTGGCCTTTCGCGGCGTGCTGCTCGGTCTTACCGGCGGAGTCACCGTCGCCCCGGTGTCGCCGGAACTGGTCTACCTCGGCCAGGGCTACCTGCCGCCGGCCGTGGGCAGCGCCCTGGGCGTGCTGCTGTTCGCCGTGGCCGTGGTGCTCACCTGGCGCCAGCGCAGCAAGCGCAAGACCCTCGGCCTGACCCTGGCGCCGCTGTGGCGCGACGTGTTGCGGGTGGTGGTGATCGGCGTGGTGCTGGCGGCTTTCATCCAGACCCTCAACCGCTACGACGGCATCCCGGTACCGGTGCTGATCCTGCTGGTGCTGCTCGGGGTGTTCAGCTACATCACCAGCCAGACCGTGTTCGGCCGGCGCATCTATGCGGTGGGCAGCAACCTGGAAGCCACGCGGCTGTCGGGCATCAACGTCCAGGCGATCAAGCTCGGCATCTTCGGCCTCATGGGCGTGATGTGCGCCCTGGCCGGTCTGGTCAACACCGCCCGCCTGGCCGCCGGTTCGCCCTCGGCCGGTACCATGGGCGAACTGGACGCCATCGCCGCCTGCTTCATCGGCGGCACCTCCATGCGCGGCGGCTCGGGTACCGTCTACGGCGCCCTGCTCGGCGCCCTGGTGATCGCCAGCTTGGACAACGGAATGTCCATGCTCGACGTGGACAGCTACTGGCAGATGATCGTCAAGGGCGGCATCCTGGTCCTGGCCGTCTGGGTCGACGTCAGCACCCGCACCAGCCGGCGCTGAGCAGGATGACCAGGGGTGGATGAGGCTGCACCGTCATCCACTCTACGACAAAGCCCCCACCTCACTCCGTATCGCCCCCTCACTCCAGCCCTCTCCCCCTGGGAGAGGGCTGGGGTGAGGGGGACTCAGCCAACGCTCAATGCCCAGCCAGCGCCGCTCAACTCTCGAACCGCTGCACCCGTGGGCCGCGCTGGCGCAGGTCGGCGAGGCTTTCTGGACTGAGGGTGCCGACGGCGCGATCAAGGTCGCGTTGCAGATCCTTGATTACGGTGGCCAGGGTGGTCTGGCATTCAAGGTTGCACAGGGGAATGGCCTTGGTGACCGTGACCGCACGGACTGTGTCAGTGACGGTGAACAGCAGGGTGCGGTCGGCGCGGCGGGGAACGGCCAGGCAGGAGTGCGGACTGAAGGCAGTAATCAGCATATCTATGGCGTTTTGCATGGGCAGCTCGTCCTTGTGGTGACCGTGAAAGCGTCCAGTCAGACGCCTTACCGCTCTAGAAGGTTCAGTCCAGAGCCGTTCCATCATCGCGAATTCATCTCGAGACCGACCCGCACCGGCGAATAGGTCGACAGCAGTCAGGCGTGGGTAACCGCGCATGATCCACCGCCGTCGCTTTTCCACGCGGCCATCATGTCGACGCCTGTGGATAAACCTGGCACTGCGCCATCCATCCCTGGCCTTTGACGCCCGCGCCGGGCTGCGGCAGAGTGCGCGCCCCTTTGGTGGTGCGGAGTCGGCGATGAATGCGGTGGTGGTGGCGGTAGGACTGATGCTGGTCCTTAGTCTGGCGCGGGTGCACGTGGTGGTGGCGATGATTGCCGGCGCCGTGGCCGGTGGCCTGGTGGGCGGCCTCGGGCTGGAGGGCACCCTGCTGGCCTTCAATGCCGGCCTGGGCAATGGCGCCAAGGTGGCGCTCTCCTATGCGCTGCTGGGCGCCTTTGCCGTGGCCATCAGCCAGTCGGGGCTGGCGCACATGCTGGCCGATCGCGCCCTGGCGCTGATGGAGCGCCAGGCGGCCCAGGGTGGACGCTCGCTGCGCTGGGCGCTGCTCGGTCTGCTGCTGGCGGTGTCCATCGCCTCGCAGAACATCCTGCCCATCCACATCGCCTTCATCCCGCTGCTGGTGCCGCCGCTGCTCTATGTGCTGACGCGCCTGGAGCTGGATCGCCGCCGGCTGTCCTGCGTCATGACCTTCGGCCTGATCGCTCCCTACATGTTCCTGCCGGTAGGCTTCGGCAGTCTCTATCTGCACGACATCCTGCTCGCCAGCGTGGCCCGTGCCGGGGTGGACGTCAGCGGCGTGGACCCCAGTCGCGCCATGCTGCTGCCGGCCCTGGGCATGGTGGTCGGCCTGCTGCTGGCGGTCTTCATCAGCTATCGCCGGCCGCGGCGGTACGACCTGAGCCTGGTGGCGCGCACCGAGCGGGCCGACCGCCCCTACAACGGCCGTACCCTGCTGGTGGCGCTGATCGCGGTGATCGCCGCCTTTGGCGTGCAGCTCTGGCTGGACTCCATGATCCTCGGCGCCCTGGTCGGCTTCGTGGTCTTTACCGCCACCGGCGTGGTGCGCTGGCGCGAGGCCGACGACCTGTTCAGCGAGGGCGCGAAGATGATGGCGGTGATCGGCTTCATCATGCTCACCGCCGGCGGCTTCGCCGAGGTGCTTACCGCTACCGGCCAGATCAAGGACCTGGCCGCCACCGCCGCCGGCCTGATCGGCGACAACCGCGCCCTGGGCGCGCTGCTGCTCCTGCTGCTGGGCATGCTGGTGACCCTGGGCATCGGTTCGTCCTTTTCCAGCGTGCCCATCCTCGCCGCCATCCTCGGCCCGCTGTGCCTGCACCTGGGCTTTTCGCCGCTGGCCATCGTCTGCCTGATCGGCACCGCCGGCGCCCTCGGCGACTCGGGTTCGCCGGCCTCGGATTCCACCCTGGGCCCCACCTCGGGCCTCAACGTGGACGGCCAGCACAGCCATATCTGGGACACCGTGGTGCCGTCCTTCCTGCACTTCAGCCTGCCGATGCTGCTGTTCGGCTGGGCCGCGGTGCTGCTGCTGTAAGCGGCGATTGCCGCCCGGGCGCAAAGCCCTTGCCGGGCGGGTCCAAGGCCTACAGCCAAGGAGCCGCCCCATGTCTACCCCCGCCTTCAGTGTCGTACCCCTGACCGCCGCCGACCTGCCGGCCACCACCGAGGTGGTGCGCCTGGCCTTCGCCACCTGGATGGGCGCCGCCGAGCCGGGCGAATTCTGGAACGACCGCGACTATGTGCGCAGTCGCTTCGCCGCGCCCCACACCGCCTGGTTCAAGGCCCTCGACGGCGCGCGGCTGGTTGGCGCCATCTGCGTCACCCGCTGGGGGCGCCACGGCATCCTCGGTCCGCTGGCGGTGCATCCGGACTACTGGGACGCCAAGGTGGCCAAGGCGCTGATGGGCGCCGCGATCGAGCAACTCGATGCCTGGCAGCTGGTGCATACCGGACTCTTCACCTTTCCCGACAGTCCGCGTCACCTGGGGCTCTACCAGGGCTTCGGCTTCTGGCCGCAGACCCTGACCGCGGTGATGGCGCGACCGCTGCAGACGCAGACGGCGCCGCCGGCGTTGCGATTTTCCCTGGCGGCCGAGCCCGACCGGCTGCTGGTGGCCTGCGCCGAGCTGGGCCAGGCCAATGCCCCAGGGCTGGATGTCTCCGCCGAGATGGCCGCGGTGCACGCACAGGGGCTCGGTGAGAGCCTGCTGCTGCAGGACGCGGAGGGCCGGTCGGAGGGCTTCGCCGTCTGCCACTTCGGGCCCCACAGCGAGGCGGGTACCGGGGTCTGCTATGTGAAGTGCGGGGCGGTGCTGCCCGGCGCGGGCGCGGAGGCGCGCTTCGCCCGGCTGATCGCCGCCTGCGACGGCCTGGCAAGGGACCACGGTCAGCAGCGACTGCTGGCTGGCGTCAATACCGCCCGCCGGGGCGCCTACCAATGGCTGCTGGCTCAAGGCTTTCGCAGCGAGATCCTGGGCATCACCCTGCACCGGGGCGAAGCCCATTACGACCAACCCGAGGTCTGGCTGCTGGACGACTGGCGCTGATCGAGTGAGGGCGCTAGATCGCGAAAAGGCTCTAGGACGGGTTAAAGAGCGAAGCGGTAAGGCCGATACAAAGACTCGGATCGCGTGCAGCTCCTGCCGCGGCTGCTCCCCTCGAGGAGTCGATCATGGCCTTGCTCAAGCATTACTCCACCATGCGCGCGCTGAGCGTTCTGGCTGCGGCTGCCGAGAACACCACCCCCCTTGCCGAGCTGAGTGGCTTCCAGGGCAATCCCACCGTGACCCGCCTGCCAATGCTCTGCAGGCTCTGCTGGTGCAGCAGGCCGAGCTGCAGCAGCAGGTTCAGGTGCTGAATCAGGACAATGCCGCGCTGACCGCCCGGGTGGCCGAAAGCGAGGCGCTGGCCAAACGCCTGGGGACTCGCTTCGAGCTGGTCAGCCAGGGTTCCAGTGAAGGCCTCTGGGACATGGAAGTGGTGGCCGGCGATCCGGTCAATCCGCGCAACGCCTTCTGGTGGTCGGATCAGTTCCGCGCCATGCTCGGCTTTCGCGATGAAAGCGATTTCCCCAGCCAGCTGGGCAGCTGGGCCAAGCGCCTGCATCCTGAGGACAGCGCCTGGGTGCTGGACGCCTTTGCCGCCCACATGAAGGGTCGCACCGGCCAGACGCCCTTCGATGTCCAGTACCGCATCGCCCTGAAATCCGGCGAATACCGCTGGATGCGCGCCACCGGCGCGATGAGCGCGGCGTGCCGCTACGAGTGGCCGGCTCCCTGCGGGACATCCACGAACAGCGCCTGCGCGATCAGGAGCTGGACGTCACCCTGGCCCGTTTCGAACTGGCGCGGGAGATGCTCAACGACGGCCTCTGGGACATGGAGGTGATCGCCGGCGATCCGCTCAATCCCAAGAATCCCTTCTGGTGGTCGCCGCAATTCCGTCGCCTGCTCGGCTACGAGACCCTCCAGGAATTCCCCGATGTGCTGGACAGCTGGGCCTCGCGCCTCTATCCGGAAGATCGCGACCGGGTGCTGGAAGCCTTTGGTTCGCACATCAACGACCGCAGTGGCCGCACCGGCTTCGATATCACCTATCGCCTGGTGCTGAAGAACAACGAGGTACGCTGGTTTCGCGCTCGGGGCCAGACCAAGCGCACCGCCGATGGCACGCCGTTGCGGGTGGTGGGCGCGCTGGCCGACGTCCATGCCCTGCACGAGCAGGAGTCCCTGCGCGGCAGCCAGGAAGACCAGCACCGCACCATGGAAGAGAATCTGCAGAAGGTGACCGAGATCGTCGGTTCCATCCAGGGCATCGCCGCCCAGACCAACCTGCTGGTGCTCAACGCGGCCATCGAGGCGGCGCGTGCCGGTGAAGCGGGCCGGGGTTTCGCCGTGGTGGCGCACGAGGTGCGCAAGCTGGCCACCCGCACCTCGGAGGCCACCCAGCGAGCGGCCGACATGATCCGCAAATAAGCGGGCCTGGCCTCAGGCGTCGCCCGCGGTGGCCTTCTTGCGCGAGCGGCTGCGCGGCTTGGGTGCCGGCGGGGCGACGCTGCTCTGGATGCCGCCGACCTGGGTCAGGTTGTCGTCGGGCTGGTCTTCCAGTTCGCGATTGGCCTGAAACCAGTGCTCGAAATCCTGGCCATGGGGACGCCCTTCGCGCTCCCAGATTTCATAGGCGCGCTGGCGGATGCGTTCTTCGAGGGTCATACCGGTAACTCCAAAGGGGCAGGGGAGAGCGGCCGGCAGCTCCAGCGCTCTTCCTGACTAGGCCAGGGGCGACCGGAAAAAGTTTCTCCGAGGCTTGCGGTGAGTCAGGCGCCGTTGCCGCTTGCCGGGCTCTGGCAGGCCGCTTTTGCGGCCAGGACCGTTCGTCGGGCCCCGGCTAGCCCTGCCAGGCGCGGCGATAGGCGCCTGGCGCCACGCCGTAGGCCTGCTTGAACTGGCGAGTGAGATGGCTCTGGTCGGCGAAGCCCAGTTGCAGGGCTACCTCCAGGGGCGCCCAGCCGGCGCGCAGGAGGCCCTGGGCGCGGGTCAGGCGCTGCTGCTTGAGCCAGGCGTGGGGCGGCAGGCCCGTCGCGCGGCGGAACACCCGCAGGAAATGAAAGGGCGACAGCCCCACTGCCCGGGCCAATTCTTCGAGACTGGGTGGTTGCTGCAACCGCTGGCCGAGCAGTTCGCGGGCGCGCTGCACCGCCAGAGGCTCGTAGCCCGGTTCCGCCAGGGCACCCAGGCGGGCATGGCGACCGAACAGCAGGAGCAGCGCCTCGCGCCAGGCGGTCTGCTGCTCCAGGGCCTCGGCGCCGCCATCGGCCAGCCGATGCAGATGGCTGAAGGCCGCGCTCACCTGAGGGTCGTGCAGCACGCTGGTGGCGAAGGCCGGGGTGGCGTCCAGCGGGCGTCCCAGCTCGGCGAACACCGGCGCCAGCTGCCCCAGCGTCGGATAGAAGCCGCGGTACTGCCAGCCTTCCTCGACCGCCGTCGCCCCGGTGTGCAACTCGTCCGGGTTGATCAGCACCATGCTGCCGGTCGCGGCCAGGTGCTCGGCACCGCGATGGCGAAAGCGCTGGGCGCCGCGCTCGATCACGGTGAACACATAGCCTTCGTGCACATGGGGCGCAAAGCGCTGGCGACGATAGCGGGCGTGCAGCAGCTCGACGCCGCCCAACCCGCGGGCCGGCCAGAGGCGGGCGTTTTCTTGTTGTCCGTTCATGGCTCTCTCGTGGCCCCGACGGGTTCCACCTTCGGGCTAGAGGAGCCAGCGTAGCAGGTAGAACACGCCCATGCTGAGGATCACCGTGGTCAGCACCCGCCGCGTCCAGAGCATCAGCACCACCGCGGTCAGGGCCGCCAGCGGGTAGGGATCGACCAGGGTGGCGGCCAGCGACGTTTCGCCGGAGAACAGGATGGGGCCGCAGATGGCGGTGAGCATCCCGGGCACGGCGAATTCCAGGAAGTTGCGCAGGTTGCGGCCCAGGCGCAGCGGCAGGCGCGGTTCGAGAAAGAGATAGCGATTGCAGAAGACCAGGGCGGCCATGCCGAGCACGGTGGCGAGGATCATGGCAGGCGCTCCCGCAGGCGGCGGACCAGAAAGCCCACGCTCATCCCCGCCAGGCCGCCCAGCACCAGGGCGCCCTGCCAGTGCAGGTGATGCAGCCACACCGACACCAGCAGCGCGGTGAGCACGCAGGCCACGGTGGCCAGGTCGCGCACCAGGGGCACCACCAGGGCGATGAAGGTGGCGGCGATGGAGAAGTCCAGGCCCAGGGCGCCCAGGTTGGGCAGCACCCGCCCCAGCAGCAGCCCGGCCAGGGTGAAGAGATTCCACAGCAGATAGAAACTCAGGCCCATGCCCAGGGCGCGCCAGCGGTCGAAGCTGGCTGGTTGCTCGGCATGGTTCAGGGCGAAGAATTCGTCGGTGAGCAGGAAGCCGAAGCCCAGCCGCCAGGGCAGTGGCTGGGGCGCCAGGACGCGTCTCAGGTGCAGGCCATAGAGCAGGTGCTGGGAGGTCAGCAGCAGGGTGGTCAGCAGGATGGCGGCGAGGCCCGCGCCGGCCTTGAGCATGCCCAGGGCCACCAGCTGCGCCGCCCCGGCGAATACCAGCAGGGAAAAGGCTTGGCCTTCCAGCACGCTGAGTCCGGTCTCGATGGCCAGGGCGCCGACCAGGATGCCCCAGGGCGCGCAGGCCAGCGACAGCGGCATGATCTGCCAGGCGCCCTGGAGGAAGGCGCGGCGGCGGGAAGCGGTCATCGGCAGAGCTCCGGAGGGCAGGGGATGCCCAGGGTGCCGCGCCGCGTCGCCGCCGTCTTGAACGTTCTTGCGCTGTGGCGCCTTCAGCCTTCCAGCAGGGCGAACAGTTCCAGGTACTGCCGGGTCAGCTTGTGGCCCGGGTCCAGGTGGATCAGCGGGCGATGCTGCTGGTGGGATTCGCGCATCTTCACCGAAGACATCAGCGGCGCCGCCAGCACCGGCAGGTCACGCGCCTGGAGTTCCTCGATCAGCTGCCGCGGGGTGCTGGCCTGGGCGTGGTACTGGTTGATGACGATGCCCTCGACGGCGAGCTTTTCGTTGTAGTCCTCGCGGATCTCCTCCAGCTCCTCGATCAGGTCGTAGAGCGCCTGCTGGGCGAAGACATCGCAGTCGAAGGGGATCAGGCAGCGATCGGCGGCGATCAGCGCCGAGATGCTATAGAAATTCAGCGCCGGCGGGGTATCCAGGTAGATGCGGTCATAGTCCTCGCCGAGCTTGTCGAGGTACTTGGCGAGCTTCTGGATCTTGTACTTGGATTCGAGCTTGAACTGCAGCTCGGTCAGCTCGCCCGAGGCGGCGATCAGATCCAGATTCGGCCAGGCGGTGGCGTGGATGTTGGCCTGGGCCTTCTTGCCGCCGCTCAGGGTCTGCTTGAAGAAATCGGCGATGCCGTGGGGCAGGTCGTCGCCCACCTCGCCGGTGAGGTACTGGCTGGAGTTGGCCTGGGGATCGAGGTCCACCAGCAGGGTGCGATAGCCCTCGTGGGCGCTGATGGCCGCCAGGTTGCAGGCGATGCTGGACTTGCCGACACCGCCCTTCTTGTTGAAGACCACGCGGCGCAGGGCATGACCGGATGGAGAGCTGTGTGCGTTCATTGAGTCGTCCCGACAGAGAGATGAGGCCTGGGGTGCAAAGGTGTGGCTGTGGCGTTTCGCTTATACCGAAAGGCCAGGCACGGACGATGACGAATTTATGGCCGTTGCATGACATTCGTATGACGAGCCTAGCGCAGCGGTGGAACCTAGGCGTCTGTCCGGCCTTCGAACTCGGCAAGCTCCCGTCGAGAATCCGCCATGACCCTCCGCCGACTCCCCACCTTGCTGCTGCTCGCCTGCGCCCCGCTGGCCCAGGCCGCCAACGACACCCAATCGCCGGTCCCGGTACCGGGTGCCCCCGCCCAGACCGATACCCGGGTACTCGAAGCCGGGGCCGATGTCTTGCAGCGCAAGCCGCCCATCGCCGCCCTCAATACCTACCTGGACGGCTTCCACTTCTACAACGGCCATCCCCACAGCCAGATGGAGGCCCATCACTATTGCAGCGTCTTGGGCGAAGAGATGTTCCAGTGCGTGATCTACGACGGCAACGTCGCCGATGCCAAGCTGATGGGCGTCGAGTACATCATCAGCGAACGGCTGTTCAAGACCCTGCCCGAGGCCGAGAAGGCGCTCTGGCACAGCCATGTGCACGAGGTAAAGTCGGGCCAGCTGGTCGCGCCCGGCGTACCCCAGGTGGCCGAGCACCGGCTGATGGACAAGCTGGTGCACACCTACGGCAAGACCTGGCACACCTGGCATACCGATCAGGACATGGAGCTGCCCCTGGGCGTCCCCCAGCTGATGATGGGCTTCACCGCCGACGGCCAGCTCGATCCCAAGCTGCTCGCCGAGCGTGACCGTCGTCTGGGCATCTCTTCCAGCGAGACCAGGGCCGCCCGTGCCGACCTGCCCACTCCCGCCGTCGCCCCCGGCGCCAACGCCTGGCAGCAGGGCAAGGTCATCCAGTTGCAGGACCCCACCGGCCAGCTGCACAAGCATGAGGGCGAGCACACCGAAAAGGGCGTCAATACCAGTTCGAACAAGCCCTGAGAGTTGGGTTAGGCTCCAGTCAGGTAGCCGTCTGGAGTCGACCCATGTCCTTGCCCACGCTACATACGCCTCGGCTGTTGCTGCGACCCCTTCAACTGGAGGATGCCGGGGCGATCCAGCGAATCTTTCCGCAGTGGGAGATCGTGCGCTACCTCTCGGCCAGGGTGCCCTGGCCCTATCCTGCGGACGGTGCCCTGAGTTTCGTCCGTGATCTGGTTCTGCCCGGCATGGCTGCCGGTACCCATTGGTGTTGGACGCTGCGGCTGCAGGCACAACCTGACGAGCTGATCGGCCTGGCCAGTCTGCAGGAGGAGCCAGACAACCAGCGAGGTTTCTGGCTCGATCCCGGATACTGGCGCCAGGGTCTCATGAGCGAAGCCTGCGTCGAGCTCAATCGCTACTGGTTCCAGGCACTTGGACGGCCGAGTTTGAGGGTGACCAAGGTGATTGCCAATGAAGGCTCCCGCCGGCTGTCGCAGCGCGAAGGCATGCAGCCTGTCGCCTGCCTGGAGATGGACAGCGTGAGCGGACGGCTACCGGCGGAGTGCTGGGCGCTCACCCGGGCGCAGTGGTTGGCGCAGCAGGGATAGTCCCGGCCCCACGCGCCGCCGTCCCGCAGGCGTGGCAGAAATGCGCGAAGGCGCTCTTGCGCGTCTGGCAGGCGCCGCAGTGGTCGTGCAGGCCGATGCCGCAATGGGGGCAGAAGTCGATCCCCGGGTCCTTGAGGTCCACCGGCCGCTCGCAGCCCGGGCAGACGCCCTTGGCCAGCCGCGCCAGGGCGGTGTCGTAGTGCAGCTCTTCGCGTCTGACGGTGTCCGGCTGGGCTTCCTTGAGCGCCAGGCGGGCGCGATAGTCCTGCAGGGCGCGGATGGCGTAGCGCCCACCTAGGACCGTCAGCAGGATGCCCACCAGATAGCGCACATAGCCGCCATAGCTGGGCAGATAGGGCACCAGCTCGACGAAGAAGGCGAACAGCGCGAAGAAGATGAAGCCCCAGACGAAGGGCCACCAGGTGCTCTTGCGCTGGCGGACGAACAGCCAGGCGGCGACCGCCAGCAGGGGAAGCGTCAGCGCCAGGCGATAGAGGAAGACCCGCAGTTCGGCCTGCTGGCGGGCGTCGAGCCAGGCCTGCTGGGCCGCGTCGCTCAGCTCGGCCAGGCTGCGCGCGGCGGCGGCCGCGTGCTGCTCGGCATCCAGCAGCGCCTGTTCCTGGCGTTCGACCTCCTGCTCGGCGGCGCGCTCGCCGGCCTTGAGCGCGTCCAGAGCACGGCTGCGGGCGATCAGCTCGGCGTCCTGCTCGGGGCGCTGGGTGGTCTGGCGGGTCGCCAGCCAGTTGTCGAAGGTCTCGCGATTGGCCGTGTAGCTGCGCGCCGCCGCGGCCTGCTGCAGCTGGGCCTGGTCGAGGGCGTCCTGGGCCGCGCGCCGGGCCTGGTTCGCCTGGCGCTGGTCCGCCCGCGCCGTGGCGGTGGCCGCCGGATCCATGAAGTCTTCCAGACCCTGCTGGCGCTCCACCTGGGGCAGATCGCCGACCAGGGTGCCGCCCAGGCCGATGAGAAAGCCGGCGAACACCAGCGCCAGCAGCCAGAGGCCGCGATTGAACCACTTTTCCGAGAGTCGCAGCGATTTGCCCATGGGTCCCTCCAGGTCGAAAGAAGGCACAGCTTAGCCGCTCCCCGGGCGCCCCGCTCAGGCCAGCTTGATCGCCACCACCCCGGCGACGATGGCCAGGCCGGCGCAGACGCGCCCCAGCGGCAGACTCTCGTGCAGCCAGAAGACCCCGATCAGCAGGGCGAACAGCACGCTGGTCTCGCGCAGCGCCGAGACCAGGCCGATGGGCGCCTGGGTGGTGGCGACGATCACCAGGCTGTAGGCCAGCATCGACATGACCCCGCCCACCAGCCCGGCGCGCCAGTGCGGACCGAGTCCGGCGAAGGCCCTGCCGCCACGGCTCAGGCGCAGCACCAGCGCGGCCACCACGCCGTTCACCGCGAACAGCCAGAGGGCATAGGCCACGGCATCACCGCTGGCGCGCGCGCCGAGGGCATCGGCCAGGGTGTAGGCGGCGATGAAGCTGCCGGTGGTAAAGGCGCAAACCAGCAACGCCAGGCTGGGCGGCGTGCCGCGCCGGGCCCCGAGCAGCGCCATCAGGGCGAGACCGGTCACCAGCAGACCCAGGCCGAGCAGGGCCGCGGGCGAGAGCACCTCACCGAGGGCGAGAAAGGCCACCCCGCTGACCAGCAGCGGGGCGCTGCCGCGGGAGAGCGGATAGACTTGGCCCAGATCGCCATAGCGATAGGCGCGGGCGAGAAAGACGTTGTAGCCGATGTGCAGCAGGGCGGAGAGGGCGATCCAGGGCCAGGCCGCGGCCGCGGGCAGGGCCACGAAGGGCAAGGCCAGCAGGGCGGCGACCCCGGCGCCGATCTGGATCAGGCTGGCGGTGAGAAAGCGATCGAGGCCGATCTTGAGCAGGGCGTTCCAGCCGGCGTGCAGCAGCGCGGCGAGCAGTACCAGGGCGAACAGGGGCGTGGTCACGAGGCCTCCGGCCAGGCGGGTCCATCAGTCTAGCCCAGGGCGCCTTCCGGAGCGTCGCCCATGGCGTCGGAGCGCGTCACGTCGCACACTGATGGCCGTCTTTTCTCGCTCAGCCAGGATGGCTGCCATGCATACCTCCTCCCCCCTTCCGCCCGCCGCTCTGCCGGTCGCGCCGCGTCACGGTGCGGTCGGTCTGGCGCTGGTCGCCGGCCTGTCGCTGCTGGCCGGCATGACCGATGCCATCGGCTTTCTCGCCACCGGCGATTTCGTCTCCTTCATGAGCGGCAATACCACCCGTCTAGCTGCCGATGTGGCGGCAGGCCGCTGGGCCGCGGCGGGGCACCTGGCGCTGGCCATCGGCACCTTCGTACTGGGCAATGCCGGCGGCGTGCTGCTGCAGCGGCTGACCCGCCAGCGCGCCTGCCTGCTGCTCGGCCTGCTGGCCCTGCTGCTGGCGCTGGCGGCCAGTCTGCCCCTGGGCCCGCTGGCGCTGCTGACCGGGGTGTTCGCCATGGGCATGGTCAATGCGGTGGTGGAACAGGTCTATGGCCTGCCCATTGGCCTCACCTACGTGACCGGGGCCCTGTCGCGCTTCGGGCGCGGTCTGGGCCACTGGCTGCTGGGCGAACGCCGGTGCGGCTGGCGCATCCAGCTGGTGCCCTGGCTGGGCATGCTGCTCGGCGGGGTGCTGGGCGCCGCGCTGGAAGCGGGACTGGGGCTGGCGGCCTGGTACGCCAGCGCGGCCCTGGCCGCGACCCTGGCGGTGATCTTTCGCCTGATCCCGCGGGCCTGGCAACTGGGCTATCTGGCGTCATGAGCACCGCGACCCAGACCCTGGGGGTCGGCGCCCGCGATCCCGAACTGGGCCAGGCCAAGGTCCGGCTGGCCTTCATCCTGCCAGCCTCGGCCTACATCATCGGCGCCTGGGCCTGGGGGCTGTTCGATACGGCCATCCTGCTGGCCAACCTGCTCTGCTACGCCCTGTTCGCCGTGGCGGCCGTCGGCCTGTTCGTCGAGGTCCGGCGGCGGCCGGGCGTGAAGCCCTGGCGACGGCTGCTGGCCATGAGCCTGGACTTCAGCGCCATCACCTTTTCCTCCATCACCAGCGGCGAGGCCCTGCTGCCGCTGTTCGGCGTGCTGCTCTGGGTCACGGTGGGCAATGGCCTGCGCTATGGGCGTGGCTACCTGCTGCTGGCCACCGGACTGTCGCTGACCGCCCTCGCCGCCATCATCGCCGGGATGCCCTTCCTGCAGCGCTATCCCACGGTGGCCCTGATGATGCTGGTGACCGCGCTGCTGGTGCCCGGCTACGTGCATTTCCTGCTGACCCGCATCCAGGATTCGCTGCGCGAGACCCAGGCGGCCAACCTGGCCAAGGCGCGCTTCCTGGCCCAGGCCAGCCATGACCTGCGCCAGCCGATCCACTCCATCGGCCTGTTCACCGCGTGCCTGCGCGACGGCCAGCTGAGTGCCGATCAGGGCCGGCTGGTCGACAACATCGACCGCTCCCTGCTCGGTGTCGAGCAGCTGTTCCGCTCGCTGCTGGACATCTACACCCTCGATCAGCAGCAGGTCAGTCCGCGGCGCACGGTGGTCGATCTGGATACCCTGTTCGAGGACCTGGTGCGGCAGAACGCCGAGGCAGCGCGCTGGGCCGGGGTGGAGATCCGCTGGCGCGCCTGCGGGCTGCAGGTCTACAGCGACCCGGCGCTGCTGCTCACCTCGCTGCAGAATCTGCTGTCCAACGCCCTCAAGTACGCCCCAGGCAAACCTCTGCTGCTGGCGGTGCGCCGGCGCCAGGGCCAGCTCGCCCTGGTGGTCTACGACCAGGGACCGGGCATCGCCGCCGAGCACCTGCCGCACCTGTGCGAGGAGTTCTACCGGGTGCGGGAGACGCGCGATCGCGACATCGAGGGCGTCGGCCTGGGGCTGTCCATCGTGCAGCGCATCGCCACCCTGCTCGATCTGCAGCTGACCCTCAGCTCGCGCCCCGGCCGTGGTACCGCGGTCGGGCTCCAGGGCCTGCCGCTGGCCACCCTGCCGCTGGAGGCGCGGCCACGGCCGGTGAGCGGCCCCCAGCACCTGCTCGCCGGCTGGCGGGTGCTGCTCATCGAGGACGACGCCAACGTGCTGCTGGCCACCGCGACCCTGCTGCGCAGCTGGGGTTGCGAGGTCACCACCGCCACCAGCATCCCCGTCGGCGCCGTGAGCTGCGACCTGGTGATCACCGATTTCGATCTGGATCGCAGCGCCTCGGGCGCCGACTGCATCGCCTATCTCAACCGGCTGCAGGGGCGGCGCATCCCGGCCATCGTGGTGACCGGACACGACATCCCCCAGGTCCAGAAGGCGCTGGGCGACGCCGAGATCCCGGTGCTGGCCAAGCCGGTGCGACCAGCGGAATTGCGCGCCCTGCTGCTGGCCTTTCGCGTCGCGGCTAGCTGAGCGAGCGCTGGGCGCCGAGGCCGGCCTTGGCGCCAAAGGCGGCCGCCGCCGCGCGGGTGCCGACGCCCAGGGTACGCAGCAGCGCGGAAACATGGATGCGCACGGTAAAGGGCGAGATGGCCAGGATCCGGGCGATCTCCTTGTTGCTCAGGCCCTGGGTGATCAGGCCGAGCACCTCCAGCTGGCGCGGCGTCAGCGCCTGCAGCCGGTGGTCGGGCGCCAGACTGGCCGGAGCCAGATTCGGTATGGCATAGCGCACCACCGGTTGCCCGGCGAGGCAGTCGGCGATCGCCTCGGCCATGGCCGCTGGCGGCAGCGCCTTGCCGATGAAGCCATCCACGCCCGCCGCCAGGATATGCTCGATCACCGTGGCGTCTTCCAGCATCGAGACCACGATCAGGGTGCTGCGCTTGAATTCCTGGCGCAGGGCGCGCAGCGAAAAGCTCAGGTCCTGGCCGGGATAGAGCAGGTCCAGCAGCAGCCCACTGGGCGGCTCGCCCTGGCGCGCCAGTTCCAGGACCTGTTGCAGACTGTCGGCCTGCTCCACCTGCGCCTGCGGCTGCAGCTGGCGCAGGATGCGCACCAGGCCTTCACGAAACAGCGGATGGTCGTCGGCGACGATGAAACGTTGCATCTCTGGCTATCCTGGGGGCCCTGGACACCGGGCGCTACGCCGGGGTGGCCCAAAGCGTCTAGTCTAGCGCAGGCCCCAAGGGTGGACCACTTGGTAAAACGCTTGGGCCGCCGCAGCGCTCAGCCGTCTTGCGCCAGGCCGCGCGGCGCGGCCAGCGGCTCCGGCAGGTCCTGCACGGCACCTGCGCCCAGCTGCCGCCGCATCAGCCACTCGAAGGCGCCGGTCAGCAGCAGCGCCGCACAGGCCAGGCCGAAGGCCAGACCCCACCAGACGCCATGGGGGCCGATACCCAAGCGGACGCCCAGCAGCCAGGCGCCACTGGCGCCGATCAGGCAATAGCAGAGCAAGCCGCCGTAGAAACCCAGGCGCGCCTGGCGAATGCCGCGCAGCGCCCCCTGGGCGATGCTCTGGGTGCCATCGAAGATGACGAACACCGCCGCGATCAGCACCAGCTGCCGCGCCAGCTCGCTGACCGGGCTGTGGCCATCCGGCAGAAACAACCCTACCAGCCAGGCGGGAAAGCTCCAGAACAGCAGGGCGATGCCCAGCATCACCAGGGCACCGCCGCCGATCGCCAGCCGCCCCACCAGCAGGGCCTCGCGCGGCCGCCCGGCGCCCTGGTGCTGGCCGATGCGGATGCTGGTGGCGTAGGAGAGGCCGGCGGGCAACATGAACACCAGATACACCAGCTGATTGGCGATCTGATGGGCCGCCAGGGCGGTGGCACCGAGGGCACCCATGCACAGCGCCGCGGAGAGGAACAGGCAGGCTTCCACCGCATAGGTGCCGCTGATCGCCAGGCCCTGGCCGAGGGTGTCGGCGAGCGCGCGACGATCCGGACGACGCAGATAGCGGCGCAGGGGATAGGCGGCATAGGCCGGATGGCGGGCGATATACAGCGCCAGGCCCAGGGCCGCGCCATTCATCACCACCGCGGTCACCGCGCCGATGCCTGGCAGCCCGGGTTGCGGCAGGCCGCCCCAGCCATGCAGCAGCGCCAGGTTGAACAGGGCATTGAGCAGCGCCGCCCCCAGCACGATGGTCAACACCGGTCCGGGTCTTTCCAGGGCGCTGGTGAAACCCCGCAGCGTCATGAACAGCAGATGGCCGGGCAGGGCGAAGGCCAGGCAGCGCAGGAAGACGCCGGCCGCCTGGCGACTCTCTTCCGGCTGGCCGGCCAGGGCAAGCAATGGCTCGATATGCCACAGCAGGGTGCCAGCCAGCAGTGCCAGCACTGCGGCGATCCAGATCCCGGCCGCTGTCACCGCCGCCACGCCCTCGGTATCGCCCGCGCCGCGGCGCAAGGCCGCCAGGTTGGCCACCGCGGTGATCACCCCCACGCAGATCACCGAGACGAAGGAATAGACCGCCGCCCCCAGGCCCCCGCCGGCCAGGGCGGCCGGGCCCAGGCGGCCCATCATCAGGGTGTCGGTGAAGACCATGGCCACATAGGCCAGCTGCGCACCGATCAGGGGCAGGGCGAGGCGCAACAGCGCGAGCAACTCGTGACGCGGCAGAGACATGGGTGGATCTCGCTGAGCAGGGCCGACTTTGACAAGAACTCATTGTTGGATGCGGTCGCGCCTTCCACAATCGGAAAATAGCCATGCCATCCATGAGTCAGAGTCATGCCCGACGTCCCCTCGCGGCTGCCGCCGCTGTATGCCCTGCGCGCCTTCGAGGCCGCCGCTCGCCTTGGCTCCTTTACCCGCGCGGCTCAGGAGTTGTCGCTGACCCAGAGTGCGGTCAGTCGCCATGTGCGGACCCTGGAAGAGACCTTTGGCTGCCGCCTGTTCGAGCGCGCCGGGCGACAGCTGGCGCTGACCGAGCCTGGCAAGCTGCTCCTGCCGGGTCTGAGCGAGGGCTTCGAGGCCCTGGCGCGGGCCTGCGGCAATCTCGCCGTGGCCGAGGGCACTCTGAGACTCAAGGCGCCCACCACCCTGTCGCTGCGCTGGCTGCTGGCGCGTCTGGCCCGCTTTCGCCAGCTCAGTCCGCAACTGGACATCCAGCTCACCAGCGTCTGGATGGCCAGCGACCGGGTAGACTTCGTCCACGAGCCCTTCGATTGCGCGGTGCTGCTCGGCGACGGCCGCTTCCCCGCGGACTGGGAGGTGGTGCCGCTGTTCGAGGAGTGGCTGGTGCCGGTCTGCTCGCCGGCTGCCGCCCGCGAGGGCGTCTGGGACCCGGCGCGCCTGCAGCGCGAAGAGCTGCTGCATCCCACCTTCGACCGCCGCGACTGGCGCCGCTGGCTGCAGGCCATGGGGCTGACCCAGGCGGTGCCCCTGACGGGTGGCCAGGTGTTCGACACCCTGGAGCTGGGCATGGCCGCTGCCGCGCGGGGTTACGGGGTGTCCATCGGCGATCTGGTGATGCTGGCCGAAGACGTGGCGGCCGGGCTCATCGCCTTGCCCTGGCCCGAGGCGGTGGCCAGCGGCGATGCCTATTATCTGGTCTGGCCACGCAATCGCCGGGGGCAGGCGCGCTTTCGCCAATTGGCTGACTTCCTGCAGCGGGAAGTGGCGTCCCAGAGCCTTCCCGAGGTCATTCGCCACAAATAAGGCGCCAGACATTCGTCATTCGCTTTAGTTCGCCATGTTCCAGCCGATAAACTAACCATTCATCGCTAAGAAGACCGCCGTAGAGCGGTTCGTCCTGATGTAAAACCTTGCCCTCAAATTTCGTACTGCCCTACAGGGATGTAGGCGCTTTGGAGCCCCCTATGGTCACTTCCCCGCGTCGTAGTATTGCCCGACAACTTGCCTTGGCCCTCAGTCTGGTACTGATTGTCGTGATCGCCGGCAGCTGTCTGTTCGCCCTGCATGCCTTGAGCGTGTCCATCGAAGGTACCCAGCGCAAGCACCTGGGCAGCGAGGCCCGGCTGCTCTCCGATCAGCAGCAGACCTTTCTCAGTACCCTGAAGATCAGCACCCAGCGGCTGGCCAACCTGTTCGAACGTCGCTTCGATGGTGGCCTGACGCGTGGCAGCGAACGCACCGTCGTCGCCGGCACCGATACCCCGGTGCTGCTCTACAAGGGTGAAATGCTGAACAACGACTTCACCCAGGTCGATGATTTCACCCGCCTCACCGGCGGTACCGCCACCATTTTTGTGCGCGATGGCGAAGACTTCACCCGCATCACCACCTCGCTGAAGAAGCAGGACGGCAGTCGCGCCATCGGTACCCGCCTGGACCGCAAGCACCCCGGCTATGCCGGCCTGCTCCAGGGCCAGACCTACGTCGGTCGCGCCCAGCTGTTCGGCCGCTCCTACATGACCCAGTACAGCCCGGTGCGTGATGCCCAGGGCCAGATCATCGCCGTGCTCTATGTCGGCTTCGACTACACCGACGCCCAGGCCCAGCAGTTGGCCCAGCTGACCCAGCTGCGCATCGGCGAGACCGGCTCCCTGGCCCTGCTCGACGAACAGGGCAACTGGCTCGTGCCCCCGGCCAATGCCAAGCAGACCGACGAGCTCCTGACCGCTCTCAAGGACGATCCCAAGCAGCGTGAACACAGCTGGCGGGACGGTAATGAAGACTTCCTCAGCGTCAGCACCCCGGTCGCCGGTGAAGGCTGGACCGTGGTCGCTACGCTGCCCAAGGCCGAGCTGGACGCACCGGTACACGCGGTTGGCCTGCGCCTGGCCATCGGCAGCCTGATCGCCCTGGTGCTGGCGGTGGTCGCCTCGGTCGTCCTGCTGCGCCAAAAGCTGAAGCCGCTGGGCCAACTGGTGGAGCGTGCCCAGGCCCTGGGGCGCGGCCAGCTCAGCGTGCGCGTCGAGGCGCGCAGCCACGACGAAATCGGCGAACTCGCCCGGAGCTTCAATCAGATGGCCGATGCCCTGGCTTCCACCGTCGAGCAGGTCCGTGGCTCTTCGCGCGCGGTCACCGAGCGGTCCCAGCAACTGAGCCAACTCTCCGACCAGACCTTGAGACGCTCCGCCGAGCAGTCCAGCCAGATCGACAGCATGGCCAGCGCCGTGGAGGAATTCAGCGCCACCGCCCAGAATATCGCCGACGGCATGCAGCGCACCGAGCGTCTGGTGCAGGAAAACGCCCAGCAGACCCGCACCGGTACCCAGGCCATGCAGGGCGCCTCGGGCGCCCTGGAGCAGATCGCTGATTCCCTGGCCAGCACCGCCGAACTCATCAAGGGCCTGGACGGCCGCTCCCAGCAGATTGGCGGCATCATCGGCGTCATCAGCGGGATCGCCGAGCAGACCAACCTGCTGGCGCTTAACGCCGCCATCGAAGCCGCCCGGGCCGGTGAGCAGGGCCGCGGCTTCGCCGTGGTCGCCGACGAAGTCCGGCAGCTGGCCGGTCGTACCAGCGAAGCCACCCGCGAGATCTCGCAGATGATCGGCGCGGTGCAGGGCGAGACCCAGCGCGCCATGGGCGCCATCGACGAAGGCAATCGCCTCATGGAGCAGGGCCTGGCGCGCAACGCCGACGTGGCCCAGGCGCTGCGCAGCATCGACCAGCAGGTGGCCGAGGCGGTGGAGCAATTCTCCGGCATCGCCCAGGCCACCGCCGAGCAGAGCACCACCGCCACCGCCCTGAGCCGTAACATCCAGGCGATCGCCGTGGACAACGCCGCCCAGCGCGATGCCGCCGAGGTGCTGGCCGGTACCGCTGGCGAGCTGCGTCATCTGGCGGAAGACCTGAGCGCCGAGGTAGGCCGGTTCAACTGACCGGACCTTTCCAGCAGCAGTGAAAGGGAGGCTCAGGCCTCCCTTTTTCATCTCCGCGCGCCTTGGCCCTTGCCTGGCCGCAATACTCTGACTACTGTATGCAAATACAGTATAAGAGGAGGGGTGTCATGGGCGTATCCAACGAGGCGGTGCAGGCCGTCGAACGCATGCTGACCACGCTGCGGGCGGAGCGGGACGACTATCGCGAGCTGGCCCACCAGTGGCGGGCCATGTGCTTCGAGCTGGCGCAGGAAAATCAGGCGTTGCGCGATCGCCTGCAGGAGCCGCCGCGACACTACGGCCCGTCCGCTGGCGCCTAGTGACTGGCGCGATACTGCAGGGCTTCCGCCAGCTGCGCCCGCTGGATCTCGGCCTGGCCGGCGAGATCGGCCAGGGTACGGGCCACCTTGACCACCCGGTGCAGGGCGCGCAGGGACAGATTCAGGCGTTCCCCCGCGCCTTCCAGCCAGCGCTGATCGGCCTCGCTCAGGGCACAGACCTGGTGCAGCTGATCGAGACCGAGCAGGGCGTTGGGGCGACCCTGGCGCGCCAGCTGGAGGGCGCGAGCGTCGGCCACCTGGCGTGCCGCCTCCGCCGTCGTGAGTTCGCTGACCGCTGAAGCGCCCAGGCGCATGTGCTCGCGGGCCACGGTGAGGTGCAGGTCGATACGGTCCAGCAGCGGACCGGAGAGTTTGCCGCGATAGCGCTGGATCTGCTCCGGGCTGCAGCGACAGCGCCCGCTGGGATCGCCCAGATAGCCGCAGGGACAGGGATTCATCGCCGCCACCAGCTGGAAGCGCGCCGGAAAGCGCACCCGCTCCCGCGCCCGGGCGATGACGATCTCGCCACTCTCCAGGGGCTCGCGCAGCACCTCCAGCACCTTGCGATCGAATTCCGGCAACTCGTCGAGGAACAGCACCCCGCGGTGGGCCAGGGTGATCTCGCCGGGCCCGGGGCGGCTACCGCCGCCCACCAGTGCTGGCCCGGACGCCGAATGATGCGGCTGGCGAAAGGGTCGCTGCGGCCAGTGTTCCAGCGGCTCGGAGCCGGCCACCGAATGGATGGCGGCCACCTGCAGCGCCTCTTCTTCGTCCAGGGGCGGCAGCAGTCCTGGCAGGCGACTGGCGAGCAGGGTCTTGCCGGTTCCCGGTGGGCCCGCCAGCAGGAGATTGTGGGCACCGGCCGCGGCCACTACCAAGGCGCGCTTGGCTGCCTGCTGGCCCTGGACCTCGGCGAGATCGGGATAGGGCAGCGGGGTGCGCAGCAGGCCGCTGGGCTGATAGGGGGCCAGCACGGCCTGGCCACTCAGGTGGCCGGCGAATTCCAGCAGGTGATCGATCGCGAGGACGCTAAGGCCGCTGGCCAGGCAGGCTTCCTCGGCGTTGGCGCGGGGCACCACCAGGATCCGCCCGGCGGCACGGGCCGCCAGCGCTGCGGGCAGCACGCCACGCACCGCCCGCACCGCGCCCGACAGGGCCAGTTCACCCAGGCACTCGTAATCGTCGAGGCCCTGCGCCGGCAGCTGTCCGCTGGCGGCGAGGATGCCGATGACCAGGGCGAGGTCAAAACGCCCGCCGTCCTTGGGCAGGTCGGCGGGCGCGAGATTGAGGGTGATGCGGCGGCTGGGGAATTCGAAGCCGGCGTTGAGAATGGCGCTGCGCACCCGATCCTTGGCTTCGCGAACGGCGGTTTCCGCCAGGCCAACCAGGGTGAGGGCGGGCAGGCCGTTGGCCAGGTGCGCCTCGACGACCACCGGCGGCGCTTCCACGCCCACCTGGGCGCGGGTATGAACGAGGGCAAGCGACATGATCTCTCCTTGATCGTGATTCGCCAGACTCAGGGCTGCACCATCCTGGCGCGCCCTTGGGGATCAGTCGGCGGGCGCGACGTCCGTGGCCGGGGTGACCGGCGGGTTGACCTCGGCGGTTTGCGGCTTTTCCAGCTCGGTGAGGCGCGCTTCGAGGGCTTCCAGGCGCGCACGGGTGCGGGCCAGCACGGCCATCTGGGCATCGAATTCGTCGCGGCTGACCACATCGAGCTTGCTCAGGGCGCCTTGCAGCAGTGCCTTGAACTGGCTTTCGATCTCGGCCATGGCCAGCGGCGAGTCCTGACCGAACAGCCGGCTGGCCTGCTGAGTCAGGGAATCGAACAGCGAACGGGTCGTGGACATGGTTATCCCCTGCAATGGATCGGAGCTGGAGTGTAGCACAGCAGGCTTCCGACCCTCCGGCAGTGCCTTGCACCGCTTTGGTGCCAACCCCGGCCCAGAGCTGTTCGCTGTTGGTGCAAAGTCCTGCCCGCAGGGCCGGGTCCTGCCCCTTCAGGAGGCGCGCCAGCCGGGCTGGCGCTCGAAATCCGTACGCCTTCACAAACCTGGCAAGCTTTCTGCTACTGCCGATGCAGAGACGGGCGTCAGAGGGCGCCTGGGGTGGAGGCGCGCTCTGGCCGCTTCTGCCGTGACCGCGGCGATTACCACGCCAACGGTTAAACAGACGGTCACTGCGCTAGACTTGGACCGGGGTTTGTTTTCCTGGGGCCAGTCAACTCAATCGGGAGAAGTTCATGAAACTAGTCACCGCCATCATCAAGCCGTTCAAGCTCGACGACGTGCGTGAGTCGCTGTCCGAGATCGGTGTGCAAGGCATCACCGTTACCGAGGTCAAGGGCTTCGGCCGTCAGAAGGGCCATACCGAGCTCTATCGCGGCGCCGAATACGTCGTCGACTTCCTGCCCAAGGTCAAGATCGACGTCGCCATCGCCGACGATCAGCTCGACCGTGTCATCGAGGCCATCACCAAGGCCGCCAACACCGGCAAGATCGGTGACGGCAAGATCTTCGTGGTGAATCTCGAGCAGGCCATCCGCATCCGCACCGGCGAAACCGACACAGACGCCATCTGACGCCTTAACCGACCGCCCAACCCCACACGAGCCCCAGGAGAAACAACGATGACTCTGCGCACCTACGCAGGGCTAGGAGCCCTCATGTCTTTCGTAGCGCTGCCGGGCCTGGCCATGGCCCAGGAAGCGGCTGCGGCACCAGCCATCAACAGCGGGGATACGGCCTGGATGCTGGTCTCGACGGCCCTGGTGCTGTTCATGACCATCCCGGGTCTCGCGCTGTTCTACGGCGGCATGGTGCGTGCCAAGAACGTCCTCTCGGTAATGATGCAGTGCTTCGCCATCACCGGTCTCATCAGCATCCTGTGGATGGTCTACGGCTACAGCCTGGCCTTCGACACCACCGGCATGGAGAAGGGCGTCAGCAACTTCAATTCCTTCATCGGCGGTCTGGGCAAGGCCTTCCTGTCCAGCCTGCAGCATGATGCCGTGACCTCGGCCACCGCCCTGTTCCCGGAAAGCGTCTTCGTCACCTTCCAGATGACCTTCGCCATCATCACCCCGGCGCTGATCGTCGGTGCCTTCGCCGAGCGCATGAAGTTCTCCGCCATGCTGGTCTTCACCGGCCTGTGGTTCACCTTCGTCTACGCCCCCATCGCCCACATGGTCTGGAGCGGTGACGGCGGCCTGATGTGGGACTGGGGCGTGCTGGACTTCGCCGGCGGCACCGTGGTGCACATCAACGCCGGTGTGGCCGGTCTGGTCGCGGCCCTGGTCCTGGGCAAGCGCAAGGGCTATCCCACCACCCCCATGGCGCCGCACAACCTGGGCTACACCCTGGTCGGTGCCGCCATGCTGTGGGTCGGCTGGTTCGGCTTCAACGCCGGTTCCGCCGCCGCTGCCAACGGCACCGCCGGCATGGCCATGCTGACCACCCAGATCGCCACCGCTGCCGCCGCCCTGGGCTGGATGTTCGCCGAGTGGATCACCCACGGTAAGCCGAGCGCCCTGGGCATCGCTTCCGGCGTGGTCGCCGGTCTGGTCGCCATCACCCCGGCCGCCGGTACCGCCGGCCCCATGGGCGCCCTGATCATCGGCCTGGCCGCTGGCGTGATCTGCTTCTTCACCGCCACCAGCCTCAAGCGCAAGCTCGGCTACGACGACTCCCTGGACGCCTTTGGCGTGCACGGCATCGGTGGCATCGTCGGCGCCCTGCTGACCGGTGTCTTCGCCGCTCCGTCCCTGGGTGGCTTCGGCACCGTCACCGACATCGGCGCCCAGCTGTTCATCCAGTTCAAGGGCGTGGCCTTCACCATCGTCTACACCGGCATCGTCACCTTCGTGATCCTCAAGGTGCTGGACGTGGTCATGGGGCTGAGAGTCAACGAGGAAGAGGAAACCGTGGGTCTGGACCTCACCCTGCACAACGAGCGTGGCTACAACCTGTAAGCCGCCGCTCTGGAAAAAGGCGCCGCAAGGCGCCTTTTTCATGTCCGCCATACGGCTGGAACAACCGCCATCCTGCTGTGTCTAGACTGCACGCCAGCGGTGTGCAATCACCGCTTTGCTTTTCCGATCGTCGCGCTAGAATGCGCGCCCAGTCAGTCGGCGAGGGTTGTTCATGTGGCTGCAGCGGAGCTTTTCCCTGCGCGCGCGGGCGCGTGGTTTCCATCTCGTCACCGCTGAGGTGCTGGAGCAGCTGCCCGAGCTTGGCGAGTGCCGGATCGGCCTGCTGCACCTCTGGCTGCAGCACACCTCGGCCTCGCTGACCATCAACGAGAATGCCGATGGGGCGGTACGCCGCGACTTCGAGCGGTTCTTCAACCAGCTGGTGCCCCAGGGGCAGGCCGGATACGAACACGACTACGAAGGGCCGGACGACCTGCCTGCGCATTTCAAGAGCAGTCTGCTCGGCTGCAGCCTGAGTCTGCCGGTCCAGGCGGGTCGCCTGGCCCTGGGAACCTGGCAGGGCATCTACCTGGGTGAGCATCGCGACCAGGGTGGCGCACGGCGACTGATCGCGACGCTGCAAGGCGAATAGCCAGGAATTTTTTTTAGGAGGCCGCGTCAAAACGCGCGGTCCGATTTTGCCAAAGTGTGTGGAGGCGGTTTATGAGCGACGAAGATCTGGAACAGGACGACCTGGAGACAGGCGCGGAAGAAGAGGGCGATAACGAAGACTTCGCTGCCGCAACCGACGACGCCGAGCAAGAGGAAAGCGGGGACAGCGAAGCGCCCGCGTCCGGGAGCAAGGCCAAGAAGAAGCGTGAAGCCGAGCCCGAGGAACTGCCTTCGGTGGAAGCCAAGCAGCGCGAGCGGGATGCGTTGGAAAAGGCCATGCAGGACTTTCTGGCCCGCGGTGGCAAGGTGCAGGAAATCGACGCCAATGTGGTCGCCGATCCGCCGAAGAAGCCCGACAGCAAATATGGCAGTCGTCCCATCTAGGACCGTGCCATACCGCCTTCGAAACCCCGCCTCGGCGGGGTTTCGTCTATCTGACGATCACAACAGCGCCATCACCATGATGAAGCCGGTGAAAGCTGCAGCCATGGTCGCAAGGCAAGCCATGCAGATTACATCATCTCTCTCATACATGTTGGCAGCGCCCTAAAGCCTAATGGGTGATGGCATTCTGCTCCTCTGGCAAACATCTCCCTGTGTGGCTCATCGCAAAAGGCCATCATCTCGCCGTCGTGATGCCAAGCAGTTCACCAATGGCGCGGGGGTCCGTAATAGGGACGGGGTTCATAGGCCGGCTGGTAGGGGTAGTAGCCCGGTGGGGCCGGCCGCCAATGGGGCGCGGCATAGCCGGGTTGCGGATAGGGCTGGTAATAGCTGTAGGGATAGCGATCCCTGCGGTAATAGGGGTGGTGCCGGTGATGCCGTCGAAATTCGCCCGCCGGCAGGAATTCACCGCCCTCGGCGACGGCTGCCGGGCCGCCCGCCCAGGGTTGCCCACGCTCGGGGCCCTCATAGGCGGCGGCCAGGCCGCTGGCGGTCAGGGTGGCGGTCAACAGCAGAATCAACGACGCTCGCGATGCCATGGTGCTCTCCTCGCGGCGCTCGATGGGCCGCGTCACCATGAAACACCTTTGGCGGTCAGCGGGCGTCAGGCCAGGTAAAGGTCTGGTAAGGCCGCCCGTGAGCTCAGGCCCAGTCCAGGCCCTGCATGCCCACGGCGACGATGAGCGCCATGGCCAGCAGGCCGATGCCGCACATCAGGATGGTCAACTCCAGTTGATCCAGGCGCCGCTTCATCCCTGCCACCAGTGCCATAGGGTGAAGCCGATCAGCGCCATGACCAGGCTGAGAAACAACCGGTTCAACCAGAGGCTGACGCCACTCAGGAGTCTGAGCCAGAAGGGTGCGGCGGGCTCGACGGCGAGCGGGCCGGGTTGAGCGACGGTGTCCTGGGGGAGAGCGCCCGGCAGAGCGGGAGCAACGAGGGGAAGCGAGGGAATGGGCATGCAGCGAGCGCCTCCGTGCGCCTGGTGCGAAGTCCAGCTGACCACAGCGGTCAGCCAAGGTCGAGCGGTGCCCTGGACGGGCTGCCACTGCTGCGATCGATCATCGCCGAAATCCCCTGCAGCCGGGAAACGACCTCCTGAAACCGTCGGGCGGATCGCACTCCTGAGCGCAAATAGCCGCGGACCCGGTGGCCTGGCCATGGGCTCCGAGGGCGGAGGAGCCCTGCGCGGCTTGAGCGCCCATGCGGACCGGTGCAGGCTGGATGACCTCGGCGCCCTGGCGCCAGCCCCGGAGGGAAAACGTCATGAGCAATTTGTTTCGCGACCTGCCCGATGCCGCCGCGGCGGAGGTATTCACGGCCCTGCTGGAGCGGCCCGGCTGTCGTATAGAGCGGATCGTCTCCCAGGGCCAGACGACGCCGGCAGCGGCGCCCTGGCGGCAGGCCCATGAGGAATGGGTGCTGCTGCTGAAGGGCGCCGCGCGGATCGCCCTGGCGGGGCGGGAGGTGACGCTCGAGCCGGGCGATACGCTGTTCATCCCGGCTGATGTCGAGCACTGGGTGACCTACACCGATCCCGCGGTCGCCACGGTGTGGCTGGCGATCCATCTCGGTGCGGTGGGCGGGGCTCCAGCACCGGCGTGAGCAGGGCGGCACCCGAGCGCTTCAGACCAGGCACCCACGGCGCGGGTCGTTGCAAAGGCGTCCTGAGCGGCAGGGAAGGGACGCGCTCGGGCTTTGGACGCGAGCGGATAGGAATCGCAGGCACAAAAAAACCGGCGCTAGGCCGGTTTCTCTGATTTCCAGATCCCGCAGGATCCGGAAGCTTGTCTTGGTGCCCAGGGACAGAACCGAACTGATCCTCCCAGGCCATACCAAATGCAGGTTTTCACGTGGAGACCTGAAATCCTACTCACATTCCTACTCACATTTGCCGGCGCTGCTCCGTGACATGTCACGTTTTGCCATTTTGCCCGGAGGTTAAAGTTTAACTTTTCGGGTTAACCGGCTTTAACATCTGGCGGCTCCTTTAACACGGCCTAAGCCAGTCCTGGCGCGGGTTCCAGCCGGTTAACGCCCTTTAACTTCTGGCCGGCTGCCTTTAACTTTTCCTCCAGCGGGAAAAAAATCTGTGCGTGCGAGGGCAGGCGGTGTCCGCCCCTTTAGGTCCTGAGGTTTCGACCCGCCCCACCCCCTCGACGCATCAAAACGGTGCATTTATGAGGGAGTTGACGTGCTACAGGCTCGGGTAGGTGGCCGGAGCGGGGGTACTGGCGTGCCACATGCCCTACCCGCGGGCTTGGCCAGCCTCCCGCGCAGTCTTCGCACGGTGGCAGGGACCGCAGAGCGTTTGCAGGTTCTCATCGCCTTCGCCGCCGCCTTGGGCAAGGTTGACGATGTGATCAACCTCCGCGTCAGCAGCTACCAGGCCGCACGCTTGGCATGTGTAGAGGTCTCGCTGAAGGATGCGCTCACGGATGCGACGCCAGGGGCGACCGCCGCGGCCTTCTCCCCAAGTGTTGCCCCTGGGCTTTGCGCTGGTCTTCGAAGTCTCCAGCGTCTTCGTTCGCGGCTTGAGCATTCGCAGCTTCTTCATCAGTGCCGGGCCTCGCCGAACATTTCGCCGCAGGCCGCCGTCTCGAACAGGCCTCGCCACTTCTCCACCAGCGCGGGCTCAGGTGCAGGCGCCCAGCGCACCAGGTCGATTACAACGGGGTGGTGGCCACCTACCGCTAGGATTAGCTCAGCAGGCTGAAGGCCCAGGCCGGCGCAGAAGTCAGCCCAGGCCCGAGCGGCTGCCGCGGCTTCTGCTCGCACCTGCTGGGCGGCTTCTGGGTTGCCTGCGCACATGTGATGCCAGCTCAGCGCCAGGCCGCGCAGCTCAAGCTCATACTGGATGGCGACGCGCAGCACCATCCGGGAGAGGTCCAGGTACTCGGGGTCGGCGCTGACGTTCTGCCGGTTGCGGAAGACGGCGTAGACCAGGCCGCGGCGCTCTAGGGCGGCAATGGCCTCACGGAAGCCGTCCAGGGTGTTGCGGAGGGCGCTGAAAGCCTCCTCGGCAGTCCCTCGGTCCAGGAAGTAGCGATGTTCGCGGCCAAATAGGCGCGCTAGGGGCCCCGATAGCTTGATGATGGTCGCCGGGGTGTAGTGCGCGGCGGTGGTCATGGGTGTCTCCTCGCCGGCCTCGCCGGTCGTTCTCATTTTTCGCGGGTGCCGACCACAGAACTTTTAATTTCGCGGCCGTGAAAAAACGCCTGAGGGCGCGGTGTCCGTGACGACGGCCCCAGGGTTTCCGACCGCCCCCGGCCTCAAAGGCCCATCTCTCGCTCGATTTGCTCGGCATCCACGCCACGATTGAGGGCAGAGCGGGCAGTGATGGTCAGCTCGCGCACTATCTGGTCCTCGAAGCGCTTAGCCATCACGTCGGCCTTGCGGGCGATCTTGGTAGCCAGTGCTCGGGGGAAGGGTGCAGCCTTGCGGTAGTCGTGCTGGCTCATCGCGCATCTCGATCAGTAGTTGGGGTCAACGAACGGCGGGTTGGCGCGCAGCATCTGCAGAGCTTCCTCGGCGGTCATGCCAGCGGCCAGCATCTTGTCGATCTCGCGCTGCAGCGTCGTCCGCTCTTGCACCTGGCGCAGCAGGGCACGGCTGTGGGCGATCTGGTTGAGCGCACGGTGCACATGCTTGGGTATCGGGGTGTCGGTCATGGTCTTCTCCAGTTGATGTGAAAAGGCCCGCGCGGGGCGGGCCTAGTGCCAGATCACTCCCCAAGGCTTATCGGAGCTCTGGCTGCTGCGGTTATCGTCTGCCGTGGCACTCGCAGCTAACCCACGATCACTTTGTGGCAGGGGCTGCCAACGAAATGATTCGGGTCGCCGTGGTGGCGTACACAGCCAGGCCGGCGCGCAGCTCGGCCAGGATGGTCACCATGTTGCGGCGGAAGTTGTCGCCGTCCTGGCGGCTGGCCTCGACGGTCACCTGTTGGCGGTCCAGCAGAACGGTCTGGGAGGTGTCCAGCAGCAGCGCCTGGCCGGCGGGCATGGATTGATTGGTCACCACGCGCACGCCCCACAGGCTGGCCGGGGACGGGTCACGGGGGCTGCCCAGGGTGTACTCGGCGGTATCGTTCTTGGTGCTGGCGATGCTGAACCAGTCGGCCGGGTTGAGCACGATGACGTTGGTGTTCCAGCCAGCGGCGTTCAGGTCAGTGATTGCCTCGCCGATCCGGTCAGCCGCCAGGGTAGCGGTCGGCGCATAGGTAGCGGCCAGTCCCACCAGACCTTTGATCTTGCCTTCACCGCCCGCACCCACCAGCACTTCGTGCTCGAGTTTCTGGCGCAGGGAGATGGTCAGGATCTGGCCGATTTGGTTCGACAGGCCGGTGTTGTCGTCCAGCACCTGTTTGGAAGCCGGCAGCCAATGGGCGATGGTGGCCACCTCGGCGCGGGCTAGCTTGGTCGGCATCTTGGTTTCGGCTTTCGCGTCGCCTTCCTCGACCTGGTAGTCAGCGCCGTTCACGTAGCCATCCAGCAGCACGTACTCGAGGATATTGCCGGACACCTGCTGCACCGGGAGCACGTCCAGCAGGGTCAGGCGTACCGGGGCGACGCCCTGAATGCCGCCCAGGCGGTCCGGCTCGGTGTTCCACTCGTTGTCGCCGGTCTTGCCGCGGCCCGGGTTGGTCAGGGCAGCGCGCAGGTCTGCGGTCACGGTGTGCTGGCCGGAAGTACGCTGGCCAGCCCGCAAGCTATCGAAGGCACCAGTCTCGATCAGGGAGGCAGCTACGGGGTTATCGCGCTTGGCACCCGACTGAGACTGAGCAGCAGCGCCGCCGCCGGCGACCATCCGCTGCTCCATGTCGAGGAGACGGGCTTGCAGTTCCATCTGGCGATCTTGGGTGGCTTTCTGGGCCGCGACGATCTGCGCGATGTCTTCATCCATTTCGTTGATCTCGGTGGTGATGGTTGCGACGACGTGCTGGTCACTAGCTGCGACCTGGCCGCCATTGGCGACGTGGGCGCTAAGGCGCTGCCAGCGTTCGAGTTGATTAGGGTTTGCCATAGGGGCTCCGATGTTGGCGGGAGCGCCCCAGCGCACGGCGTGAGGCGATATCGGCAAATTACGCGTGCACGCCTAGACCCGTCAGCGCGCTACTTCGCCGTCATGCGACGGTTCTGGTCACGAATAGTCGGATGTCGTCGACTTTGTAGAACCGGCGGTTGCCGCGGAGGATGAAGGGCAACGGAGAAAGGCCGGCGGCGGCCAGGCGGCGGAGGTAGCTCGGCGCGTAGCCCAGCAGCTCGGCGGTTGCCGGTTCCGGTACCAGTCCGCCCAGCAGCGGCACCACGCCCATATGCGCCAGCCGCGCCAGGATGTCCTGCTCAAGGTCCATCACGGCGATTCCCTCCCACCCTTTTCCTCAAAGTGAGGAAGTATCACCTCGGTCGAGATACGCGCAATTTTGCTCACATTCCGGGTTACCGCCCCAGATTGATCCCCCCCTTTTCGGTGGGATTTTCTCACCTCTAGGCCAGAGTGCTGGGAATGGCACACAGTGTCGGAAATGACACACTGTGGCGCTCTTGCCACGCTGGATCTCCAGTTGTGCCCGTTGGGCAGGACTAGATGGGCCGATAGGGCAGGACTAGTTGTGCCTTTTGGGCAGGGTAAATCCCTCACATCCGAGGTGTTTACGGTCAGAATCGCACCAACCTGTCCGACTCGAATCGTCTCAGTGAGACCAAAACGTCTCACTCGGGCCGATGTGTTACGGCCTGAACATGCATGGCCCAGAACTGGACCATGGGGCCTCCTGGCGTTCAGGCCACCGACTGCGAGTTTTACGACTTGATCGTGAAAGCCCTTCAGATAACCCAGGGGTAACCGACTGGGTTTCGTTCGCTTTGCGCTGGGTTTCGGATGATCCAGAACTGGATGATGGAGCAGATCTGCGCCATGGCGAGATGCGCTCAGATTCGAGCAGATCATTCCCAGCCCTCCACGTTGATGCGGTAGTGGTAGGTCAGGCCGGGTTCATCGTCGGTGCAGGTGATGAAGTTCGCCTGGTGCAGGTCGTCCAGGGCCTTCGCCAGCGTACCCTGCGACTTGAGCCCCCATTCCAGCGCTTGGGGCCGCGTAGCAGTCAGCCAGCCACTCGGCACGTAGGTCGCCTGGGCGCACAGCTCGACGAACACCATTCGGGCCGAGAAGCTGAGCGCTCGATAGCGCGGGCTCTGGATCAGGCGGACAGGGATCGGCACCACTCCAATGCGACGGGGTGCAGTCTGTGCAGGTTGCGGGGTGCAATTTGCGCCGCGAGGGCCGCTCGCCATTTGCACCCTGTTTTCGTCCTCTTTCGAGCCTTGGAAAAGCATGTTCACTGCCATGGTTTCACCTAGGTACCTGGTATACGTATAAAAAGGTGTTCACTTTCTGAACAGGTAGAACGGCCTTAGTGGTTCATTCCGTGAACACGTAGAGCGGTCAAATACCCCGATTCGGGGGTGTTTTCGGGGTCTACGTGTTCATTTTCTGAACCGTCATGGTTCACTTTCTGAACAGGAAGAAACGGAAGCGATGAGGGTCGTTATCGGCGTGGGCGGCGCCTGGGTCGGCGATACCTCCAGGTCCTTACCCGGGCACTCGTTGATCGGTAGCCAGCTGAGCGCGTACAGGGCGCAACGAGAGCCGTGGCGGGAGAACACGCTGCAGCGCGTCTGCAAGATCCACCCACCTACCACCAACTCTTTCAGCGCCTTCTGCAACGTCAGCGGCGATCCAATACCCCAGGCCTCGGCCATCGTCCGGGTCGCCGACAGGTCGCCGTTATTGCGCCCGTTGAATTGGGCGCATAGCTCCTGCAGAACGCCCTTCGCCACGAAGCTAAGTGCCCGATGCCTTTCCGACTGAACCATCCGGTTCTGCGTCGGGAAGTACTTCGGGCCGCCGGTCTTCTGGTTGCCCTTCGTCTTGCCGGCCATGGCTGGATCAGTCCCAGAACGTGAAGCGAACGACCTTGGCGTCACCTGTGCAGCGCGCGGCGATTGCGCGGGCCTCTTCGACGGTCTCCAGGTCGTAGGCCACCTGGCGGACGTACTTGTCGTCCACGTAGATCCACACACCGAAGGAAATGTGATCGTCGGAGGTGTTGGGCTGGTGCTGTTGGCTGGTGTGCTTAACGCTGGCCATGGGTCACCCCCTGGGCTTCCAGGTCGCGAGCGATCGCCATGTGGGCGTTGTAGCGGCGGAGGCGGGTCGACAGGGAGGAATCAGCGTGCAGGGCGGACAGCGCCATCTGGCGGTGCGCAGCGGCACGGGCACGGATAGCGGACGGATTGCGGGTAGGGATCATGGGCAAAGCTCCTGTATCAGTAGGAGCTGCCGCCATCACTTGCACATGATTGGAGGCAGCTGTGCGCGGGTGTGCAAGACCGGAGATACAGGAACCCGGCAGGCCCGAAGGCCTCCCACGCACAGCTGCCATAACACGATTGGCGAACACAAAAAAAGCGCTCTCAGTCGTGGTCTGGGCGCTGTTGCGCCTGTATTCAATCGGGCTTGCACACCCGGTCGCGGATTTTGCCGCGACAGAGCCACGATAGCCGGGAACGATGGGGACGACAAGGGAAATCATGCTGCCACCTCGCTACCGCCCGACAGGTAGTACACAGCGACGCGCGAGTGGTAGCGGCCCTGATCGTCGTACAGCGGCTTGAGGTGCGTCTGGATGGGGTGACCCAGGTCGCGCAGCTCCTTGATGCGGGCGGCCGGCTGCATGATGTTCAGCTCGGAGCGGGCCTCGATGGTGCTCACCGGGCCGTGGCGCAGGCTCTCCAGGAAGCGCGCACGCTGCGCGGGAAGGGTGATATTCTGGACGCCGGTATCTTGTGGGCTGCTCTCTTGGGGGCGGCCTATTTTTTTGTCGGTCATTTAGGCGGCCTCCCCTCGGGCAGCGGCGATGCGCTGGTCAACCCAGGCGGCCACTTCCTGCTCAACCCACACGGCGTGGCCGGGTGCCAGCTTCACCTGGCGGGGGAACTCGTTGCGGGCGATCAGGCGGTATATCTGAGTGCGGCTGAGGCTGGTCAGCGCCTCGACCTGGTGACGGCGGATGAAGCGGCGGGGTTCTGCGGTAGCCATTTAGTGCCTCCAAGGGCGCTGTGGGGAATGGCTACATGGTCCAGCTGTAGTGAACGGCGAAAAATTGGGCGCTCGCTGCGGTAATCATGATTTACGTGGCGAAAATCATGATTATCGTTACGAGTGTCATGATTTCCGGGGTGGCCTTCCGGGGCGCTTGGCATAGTCCGGCGCCACTTCCTTGATCCATTTCCGTACCCGGTCCAGCTCCGGCGCCTGGGCGGCGTCCTGCGCCTCATCGAGCAGGCGCGCATAGACGTGGTCGGCCATATCACCGACGCGGATCGAGCGGGTGGTGTCCTTCTCCCATAGCTCGCTGGCGATACCCTGGGCGCGTGCTATCAGGGCGCCAGAGGCTTCCGCCTTTGCATTCAGACCGCGAATAGCGGCCTTCTCGACAGAAGCCTGTTTGTAGGCAGCTGCCACCCGCCCAGACAGGGCCGCTGTGAGCAGGCTGGTCAGTGCGTAGCGCAACTGACAGTCCTTTTCTTCATCTCCGTCTGCCACGCTCTCGAACTGTTCGAAGGCTATCTGCAGTGTTTTGCTGGCCGACCTGTCAGCGTCAAACAGAGCCTCAGCAGCGCTTCTCAGCTCGTCAAACGACGCATATTCAGCGTCAGGATTGCGCAGCCTTTCTGATATCGGCCCCCAGGCCTGCTGCCAGATCGCGCTCAGGCGGCGCCGTGCTGGCAGGTTTGCTTCGGCCTCCAATTCTTTGGGGTCGCGCGCACGCTGGACACGGGCCTGCTCCAGTATCTCCTTGAAGTCCTGAACGAAATCATCCGAATAGTCGCTCAGGTCGTAGTTGCGCCAGTCGTACTCGTCGTGGTCACTCACTGCTGCGCCCTCCGAATCGGCACCACTTCTGCGCCAGAGCACAGGGCATCCACCTCATCGGCCCAGGCCTGCATCATCCCGCGCCGCTGTTCCAGGTAGTGGGCGTGGTTGTAGGTGCCCCGGATCTCGTCGGCGTCGCCGTGGGCCAGCTGCCGCTCGATCCAGTCGCGGTTGTAGGCCCGGCCGTTCAGCTCGGTGCTGATGAGGTGCCGGAAGCCGTGGCCGGTCTGGCGGTCACCGTAGCCGATCAGGCGGAGGGCCTTGTTGATCGTGTTCTCGCTCATGGGGCGCTCCGGGCGGGCTTTGCCAGCGAAGACCAGGGGATAGGCCCCGGTCAGCTGGTGCAGCTCGCGCAGCAGGGCGACGGCCTGGCGGGGCAGGGGGACGATGTGAGGGCGACGCGCCTTCATCCGCTCGGCCGGCACTGTCCACGTCGCCGCATCTAGGTCGAACTCAGCCCAGGGCGCTTGCCGTAGCTCTCCAGGGCGCGCTGCAGTGAGCAGCAGGAGGCGGATCGCGTGGCGGGTGTGCAGATCGCTACGAGAGGCCTCCAGATCGCGCAGGAGGGCCGGAAGCTCGCTCAGGGGCACATGGGGATGATTTCGGGCGCGCGGCGCGTGTGCGGCCACCACGTCGAGGTCCGTCGCGGGGTTAGTGGTGGCGGTGCCGTTCGCCAGGCCGTAGCGGAAGATCTGGCCCAGCCACTGCCGGATCTTGCCGGCGGCGTTCAGGGTGCCGCGCTTCTCGACCCTGCGCACCAGCGCCACTAGGTCTGGGCGGGTGACGTCGGCCACCGGGCGCCGGCCCAGGTCGGGGAGGATGTCGTTGTCCAGGTAGAGCCGGGCCTTGCGGCTGGTGCTCTCGGCCCACCGCGGCGCGCTGTAGGCATACCACTCCTCGGCCAACTGCTCGAACGTGTGGACCTGGGCAGCGCGGGCCTGCTTCTCAGCCCGTTTCACCAGCGACGGGTCTTGCCCTTCGGCCAGGACGCGGCGGGCGGCATCTCGTGCTTCCCGGGCGCGGGCCAGGGTGACGGCAGGGTAGGCGCCCAGCCCCATCATCTTGGCCTTGCCGGCGAAGCGGTACCGGAGGCGCCAGAGCTTTCCACCGGCGGTCGTGACCTCCAGACATAGGCCCAGGGCATCGGAAAGGCGGTAGAGCTTGTCGCGCGGCTTGGCCGTGCGGACTGCGGTATCGGTGAGTGCCACGGGGTGTTCCCTGGGCGCCGCTCTGGGTGCGGGATGGCGGCTTCTGTGTGAGTAGATTTTGGGGCCGAACTATCAGCTACTCACCAATCTACTCACATTTTCCGGGGCTGGAAAGGGATCGGTAGGGAACGCTAGGCACAAAAAAACCGCCACAGTGGGCGGTTTCTCTGGGTTTCCCGAGTCGCTGGGGACTGCTAGGGAAGGGTACTTGGTGCCCAGGGACGGAATCGAACCGCCGACACGGGGATTTTCAATCCCCTGCTCTACCAACTGAGCTACCTGGGCAACGGGGCGCATTAAAAGCGTTTCTCGACCTTGTGTCAACAGTGAGCCCAAAAAAAAATTTAGATTTTTCGGGCGCTTAGCCGTCGACTCAGGCGCTGGGGGGCACGTAGCCCTCGGCCTGGGCGTAGTCTTCACCGGACAGGAACTTGTCCATCTCGGCCTGCAGGAACTTGCGATCCTCGACGTTCATCATGTTCAGCCGACGCTCGTTGATGAGCATGGTCTGGTGCTTCTGCCACTCTTCCCAAGCCTGCTTGGAGACGTGCTGATAGATGTCTTCGCCCTTGGCGCCGGGATAGGGCGGACGATCGAGGCCAGGCAGCTCCTGCTTGTGCTTGCGGCACATCACGGTGCGGGTCATGCGGGTTCTCCTTTGAGCGCCTGCTCGGCGCGCTTGAGCAGTTTCTGCACCGGGGCGGCAAGGCCCAGGCGCGGCGGGGAGGCGAGGTTATACCAAAGCCAGTCGCCCTCGGCCACGCGGTGCTGGCGATGGTCCACCTGGACCAGCCAGGGTTCGATGGCCAGCTGGAAGTGACTGAAGGTGTGCACCAGGCCGGGCAGCGCCTGGCGTTCGTCGATGGCCAGGCCCTGGCGCTCGGCGAGGGCTTCGAGCTCGGCCACGTCGGCCACCTCCGGCGGGCCCCAGAGACCGCCCCAGAGACCGGTCGAGGGGCGGCGCTGCAGCAGCACGGCATTGGCGTCGTTGACGAACAGCGGCATCAGCGTCTGCCGCTGGGGCAGGGTCTTGCGCGGCTTGGGCGTGGGAAACTCGGTTTCCTGGCCCAGCAGGTGGGCGCGGCAGCCCGGCTTGACCGGACACAGCAGGCAACTGGGCTTGCTGCGGGTGCAGAGGGTGGCGCCCAGGTCCATCATCGCCTGGGTGTAGGGGCCGACCCGCTCGCGGGGCATCAGCCGGTCGGCCACCTCCCAGAGGCGGCGGGCCACGGCGGGTTCGCCGGGATAGCCGGCGGTGGCGGTATAGCGGGCCAGGACGCGCTTGACGTTGCCGTCGAGAATCGGCGCGCGGATGCCCATGCTCAGGCTGGCGATGGCGCCGGCGGTGGAGCGACCGATGCCGGGCAGCTCGGCCAGGGCCTCGACGCTACGGGGAAATTCACCGCCATGGCGCTCGACCACGGTCTTGGCGGCCTTGTGCAGATTGCGCGCGCGGCTGTAGTAGCCAAGACCGGTCCAGAGGTGCAGGACCTCGTCTTCCGGGGCGGCGGCCAGCGCCTCGACGGTGGGCAGCGCCTGCATGAAGCGATCGAAATAGCCCAGCACGGTGGCGACCTGGGTCTGCTGGAGCATGATCTCCGAGACCCAGACCCGATAGGGCGTCACGGCCTGTTGCCAGGGCAGATCCTTGCGACCGTGCAGGTCGTACCAGGCCAGCACGGCGGTACCAAAGTCGTCATCAGTCATCGACGTTGCAACAGCCCTCGGATGGCGTTCTGGATGTCGGGACTGATCTTATCACCGAGCTTCTCTTCGATTTTTTCGTTCAGACGATTGCCGGCGGCGCGGGCGACGATCTGGCCCATGGCCTCGCGATCCAGGCGACAAGCCTTGGCGCCCAGTTCCAGGGGGCCGCGGCACTGCAGGGGCCACTCGATGTCGGCATAGCGCTCGCCGACCTGGCAACCGGGATCGGCGGCGGCATTGGTGTCGCCCTGTACGGTGATGCCCAGCCGGTAGTCGAGACCGAGGGTGCGCAGGTCGATGTCGCCCGCGCCCTTTACCGCAAGGCCAGGCACGCTGACGCTGAGGTCCTGGTTGCGGGCCACGCCGTTGACGATGCTGAGGCTGCCGCTCAGCTGGCGGAAGGGGGTGTTCTGGCCGCCATGGGGCAACTCCAGCGGCTTGCGATTGAGCAGGGCGATGCCCTGGCACAGCTGGCTTTCGACGTTGGCGTCGATCAGCTGGCCGTTGCGCAGGGCGAAGCGCGCGGTACCGCCCAGGTTGTCGATCAGGCTGCGCTGGCTGGCGCCCGAACTGCGCAGATCGGCGTCCAGGTCGAGCAGCCCTTCCACCGGCGGCTTCTGGCCCTGGGCCTGGAGGATGCGCTCCACCGGTACGCCCTTGATGCGCTCGCGGGCGGTCAGTTGCGGCTGGACGCCCCGCACGTCGAGGGCGCCCTCGGCGGCGAAGCGCCCGCCAAACAACTCGCCTTCCAGGGCGCTGAGCTGCAGCTGGCCGTCGGCGGCCCTGGCCTTGAGGCTGGCGCCTTCGAAGGGCAGGCGATCGAGGGTCAGGTGCTGCAGGCCGAGATCGACCTCGGCGTCCAGGCTGCGCAGGCGCTCCACCGGCAGCAGGGTTTCCTGGCTCCAGGCATGCTGGGTCGGGGCCTCCGGCAGCGGCGAATTGCCCTGGGTGGCGATGGCATCGACCTGGGCGACCTCTTCCTGGCGCGCGCCATTGGCCTGGCGCGCCGCGGCGGCCTTGGCCGGCAGATAGCGATCCAGGTCCAGGCGGTCGCCGCTGAGCTGGACGCGCAGGGCGCGGCGGGCGATGTCGGCCACGGCGACCCGGCCCTTGAGGGTGCTGTCGTCCAGCTGGAAATTGAAATCGTCCAGCGCCAGGGCGTTGCGGCTGGCCTGCACCTGGGCATTCATCTCGAAGCGCTGCAGGGTCTTGGCATCGGCCATGGCCGGCAATTCGACGCCGATACTATCGAGGAAGGCGCGCAGGTCGAGGCGCGCGATAGAGACGCGCCCGGCCAGCTGCGGATCGCTTTCCAGGCCGGTGAGCTTGAGATCGCCCAGGGCCTTGAGGTCGTTGGCGGTGAGCTTGAGGCTGGTCCACTCGGCGGTCTGGGCGCGGCGGTCGACGGCCAGCTGGCCATTGGCGGAATAGTTGACCAGCTTGCCATTGAAGGGCTCGCCACTGGCGTCGCCGGTCAGCTGGAGATTGTCCAGGGCGTACTGCTGGCTGGCGGGATCGAAGCGGAATTCGCCATTGAGCAGCACGGTGGCATTGACCGGCGGCTGGGTGGTGCTGGCGGTGCCGGCCAGCTTGATGGGAATGGGGGTGCCGGCGTAGATGGCGCCGGTCTCCAGGTCGATGCCCTCGAAGGCATAGCGGGCGCCGCTACGGGCATCGCTGTACTCGACCCGGGAGTTGCGCACGGTCAGGCTCTCGACGTTGAGCTTGAGCGGCTGGCGACCTACGCTCGGCTCGCTTGGCGCGGAGGCGCCAGCGGGGCTGTCCGTCGGGGTTGCGCTCGTGTCTGCCTTGGGCGCGGGGCGGCCGATCTCGGCCCAGTTGGTGCGGCCTTGGTCATCGCGGCTGGCGGTGAGATCCAGGCCGTCGATCTTGATGTCGCTCATCTCCAGGTCACGGCGCAGCAGCAGCGGCAGCAGGCGGACCGAGAGGATCAGCCGCTGCACCTGGGCCAGCTGGCGATCGGGGGTGGCGGCGCTGGCCAGGGTGGCGTCGTGCAGTTCGACGCCCAGCCAGGGAAACAGACTCCAGCCGATGTCGCCCTTGAGTTGCAGGTCGACATTGGCCTTGTCGCGCGCCAGCTGGCGGATCTCGTCCTTGTAGTCGTTGGGATCGACCAGGTGGGTGAGGGCGAAGCCTACGGCGACCAGCAGGAGCAGCAGGCCGACGAGGACGATACCCAGCACTTTGGCGAAAGCTTTCATGACGAGGAAATTCCTGTTCCGGCGGGCGATGGCGCGACTGGCCAGTATAGGGGCTCGGCCGGCCCCGATGACATCGAGGTATCGGCCCTGTGACAGCGGTGGTACTCGCCCGTTTCGTCGGAGGTCTTGCACCGCCCGTACCCTGGTAAATGAGCAGGGGTGGCAGTTAGCCAGGGTGCGCTTTAATGTCGCGCACCTCTGGTCGGTTGACGCCGTTTCTTTGACTCGTTTACGGGGAAGCGTGCAGGGAATGTCCACCGGCCTGGACGCTATACACTAGAAAAGGGCTGAACCCATGAGCACTACTCTCACTGCTGGCGGTGTCGCTTCGGCACGTCCGGCTTTCCTTTCCAAGGAGCGCATCGTCGCCCGGCCCGGCTTCAACCGCTGGCTGGTGCCGCCGGCCGCCTTGGCCATCCACCTGTGCATCGGCATGGCCTACGGCTTCTCGGTCTTCTGGCTGCCGCTGTCCAAGGCGATCGGCATCACCGCCGCCGTGGCCTGCCCGGTCGAGATGGGCTTCTTCGAGCAGATCTTCAGTGCCACCTGTGACTGGAAGATCTCCCAGCTCGGCTGGATCTACACCCTGTTCTTCATCTTCCTCGGCTGCTCCGCCGCCCTGTTCGGGGGCTGGCTGGAACACGCCGGTCCGCGCAAGGCCGGGGTCGTCTCGGCCCTGTGCTGGTGCGGTGGTCTGCTGATCTCCGCCCTGGGCATCTATACCCACCAGATCTGGATGCTGTGGCTGGGTTCGGGCGTGATCGGCGGTATCGGTCTGGGCCTGGGCTACATCTCGCCGGTGTCGACCCTGATCAAGTGGTTCCCGGACAAGCGCGGCATGGCCACTGGCATGGCCATCATGGGCTTTGGTGGCGGCGCCATGGTGGGTGCCCCCCTGGCCGATGCCCTGATGCGTCACTTCGCTTCGGCCACCGAAATCGGTGTCTGGCAGACCTTCCTGGTCATGGCGGTGATCTACTTCGTGTTCATGATGAGCGGCGCCCTGGGTTACCGCGTACCGCCGACCGGCTGGAAGCCCGCAGGCTGGACGCCGTCCCCCAAGAAGGCCGGCAGCAACATGATCACCAATCGCCACGTCCACGTGAGCAAGATCTGGGGCATCCCGCAGTTCTGGCTGGTCTGGGCCGTGCTCTGCCTGAACGTGACCGCCGGCATCGGCATCCTCGGCATGGCGTCCCCGCTGCTGCAGGAAGTCTTTGGTGGTCGTCTGCTGGGCAACGGCCTGGCCTACGGTGAACTCAGCGCCGATCAGCTCAAGCAGATCGCCGCCATCGCCGCCGGCTTCACCGGTCTGCTGAGCCTGTTCAACATCGGCGGTCGCTTCTTCTGGGCATCCTTCTCCGATTACATCGGCCGCAAGATGACCTACTTCGTCTTCTTCACTCTGGGCTTCGTGCTCTATGCCATCGTGCCCTGGACCGGTCACCTGGGCAGCGTGGCGCTGTTCGTCTTCGCCTTCTGCCTGATCCTGTCCATGTACGGCGGTGGTTTCGCCACCGTGCCGGCCTACCTCGCCGACCTGTTCGGTACCCAGATGGTCGGCGCCATCCACGGTCGCCTGCTCACCGCCTGGGCCGCCGCCGGCGTCTTCGGTCCGGTGCTGGTCAACTACCTGCGCGAGTACCAGCTGAGCATGGGCATCCCCCGCGCCCAGGTGTACGACATTACCCTGTACATCCTGGCCGGTCTGCTGGTGCTGGGCTTCCTCTGCAACCTGCTGGTGCGCCCGGTGGCCGACAAGCACTTCATGACCGAGGCCGAGCTCGCCGTCGAGCGCGCCAATGGCCACGACAGCAACGCCGGCAGCGCCCAGGTGCTGGAGTGGAGCGCCGATCCCAAGACCAAGCCGCTGGCCATCGCCGCCTGGCTGGCCGTGGGCATCCCGCTGGCCTGGGGTATCTGGATCACCCTGCAAAAGACCGCCGCCCTGTTCAGCTGAGTCACAGCCGAACCGGACGGTAACGGGGCGTCCCCCTGCGGGCGCCCCTCGCGGTGGGACGCCTCGTCCCGCCGCGCTTTCGATCCAGCCCCCGCGCCCCTATAATATCGGCCCTTTCGCCCACCGATTTTCGCGGAGCAGGCTATGGCCGAACGCAAGGCAACCGTCGAGCGCAATACCCTGGAGACCCAGGTCAAGGTATCCCTGGATCTGGACGGCACGGGCGCAGCGCGCTTCGACACCGGGGTCCCCTTCCTCGAGCACATGCTCGACCAGATCGCCCGCCACGGGCTGATCGACCTCGATATCCACTGCCGCGGCGACCTGCACATCGACGACCACCACACGGTGGAAGACATCGGCATCACCCTCGGCCAGGCCTTCGCCAAGGCCGTCGGCGACAAGAAGGGCATCCAGCGCTACGGCCATGCCTATGTGCCCCTGGACGAAGCCCTGTCGCGGGTGGTCATCGACTTTTCCGGCCGGCCCGGGCTGCACTGGAACGTGCCCTTCACCCGCGCCACCGTGGGCCGCATGGACGTCGATCTGTTCCTCGAATTCTTCCAGGGCTTCACCAATCACGCCCAGGTGACCCTGCACGTCGACAACCTGCGCGGCGTCAACAGCCATCACCAGATCGAAACCGTGTTCAAGGCCTTTGGCCGCGCCCTGCGCATGGCCCTTGCCGAAGACCCGCGCATGGCCGGCGTCATGCCCTCCACCAAGGGGTGCCTGTGATGCAGACGGTAGCCGTCATCGACTATGGCATGGGCAACCTGCACTCCGTGGCCAAGGCCCTGGAGCACGCCGGTAGCCACCAGGTGCTGGTGACCGGCGATCCCGCGGTGATCCGCGAGGCGGACCGCATCGTCCTGCCCGGCGTCGGCGCCATCCGCGACTGCATGGCCGAGATCCGCCGCCAGGGCATCGATGAACTGGTCCGCGAAGTCAGCCAGGACCGCCCCTTCCTCGGCGTCTGCGTCGGCATGCAGGCGCTGATGCAGCGCAGCGAAGAGAACGGTGGGGTGGATTGCATCGGCCTGTTCCCCGGCGCCGTGCGGCGTTTCCCGGGTGGCATGCAGGAGGAGGGCGAGACCCTCAAGGTGCCGCACATGGGTTGGAACGAGGTCAGCCATGTGCTCGACCATCCGCTCTGGCACGGCATTCCCGATCGCGCCCGCTTCTATTTCGTGCACAGCTTCTATGTCGAGGCCGGCAATCCGCGCCAGGTGGTCGGGCGCGGCCACTATGGTCTGGACTTCGCCGCGGCGCTGGCCGACGGCTCGCGCTTCGCCACCCAGTTCCACCCCGAGAAGAGCGCCGACTGCGGCCTGCAGCTCTATGCCAACTTTCTCGCCTGGGACGGCCGCTGGTAATGGCGCGCAAGCCGCCCGCGCCGCTGGTGACGCTCGAACCCGAGCAGAGCCAGCGGCTGGTCACGGCCTTGCAGACCCTGCTGGACGACCGCTTCGAGGTCCGCCTGGGGCGGTTCGAAGTCGAGGAACTGCTGGATTTCTTCGCCCGCGAGTGCGGGCCGCTGTACTACAACAAGGCGGTTGCCGACGTGCAGACCCTGCTCAGGGAGCGTGTCGACAGCCTGGAAAGCGACATCTGGGCGCTGGAAAAGCCCTAGATCGCCCTCACCCCCGAGCCAAGGTATTGCCATGCTGATCATCCCCGCCATCGACCTCAAGGACGGTGCCTGCGTCCGCCTGCGCCAGGGGCGCATGGAAGATTCCACCGTGTTCTCCGACGATCCCGTGGCCATGGCCGCCCAGTGGGTCGACGGCGGCTGCCGCCGGCTGCACCTGGTGGATCTCAACGGCGCCTTCGAAGGCCAGCCGGTCAATGGCGAGGTGGTGACCGCCATCGCCAGGCGCTATCCCGGCCTGCCGATCCAGATCGGCGGCGGCATCCGCTCGCTGGAGACCATCGAGCACTATGTCCGCGCCGGTGTCAGCTACGTGATCATCGGCACCAAGGCGGTCAAGCAGCCGGAATTCGTCGCTGAAGCCTGCCGCGCCTTCCCCGGCAAGGTCATCGTCGGCCTGGACGCCAAGGACGGCTTCGTCGCCACCGATGGCTGGGCCGAGGTCAGCGAACTGCAGGTCACCGACCTGGCCCGCCGCTTCGAAGCCGACGGCGTCAGCGCCATCGTCTACACCGACATCGCCCGCGACGGCATGATGCAGGGCTGCAACGTCCCGGCCACCCGCGCCCTGGCCGAAGCCACCAGCATCCCGGTGATCGCCTCCGGCGGCATCCACAACCTGGGTGACATCCAGAACCTGCTCGACGCCCGCAGCCCGGGCATCATCGGCGCCATTACCGGCCGGGCGATCTACGAGGGCACCCTCGACGTCGCCGAGGCCCAGGCGCTGTGCGACAACTTCAAGGTCTGAGGGCGCGGCGGTGATCGAATGCTCTTCTCTCGATGAGGTCCGCACGGCGATCGACGGACTCGATCAGCAGATCGTTCAGTTGCTGGCGGCTCGCGGCGCCTATGTCAGCCAGGCGGCGCGCTTCAAGAAGGACGATGACGCAGTGCGTGCGCCACAACGCGTCGAGCAGGTCATCGCCAAGGTCAAGGCGCTGGCCGTCGAGGCTGGCGCATCGCCTGTGGTAGTCGAGCAGGTCTATCGGGCGATGATCGCCGCATTCATCGACGCGGAGCTGGCGGAACACGCCACCTTGCAGCAACGTACCTGACTTCGTTTTCTGGAGAGAAACATGGCGCTGGCGAAACGCATCATCCCCTGCCTGGACGTGGACAATGGCCGCGTGGTCAAGGGCGTCAAGTTCGAGAACATCCGCGATGCTGGCGATCCGGTGGAGATCGCCCGCCGCTACAACGAGCAGGGCGCCGACGAGATCACCTTTCTCGACATCACCGCCAGCCACCAGGGCCGCGACACCACCCTGCACACCGTGGAGCGCATGGCCAGCCAGGTGTTCATCCCGCTGACCGTGGGTGGTGGCGTGCGCACCGTGCAGGACATCCGCAACCTGCTCAACGCCGGCGCGGACAAGGTGTCGATCAACACCGCGGCGGTCTTCACCCCGGAATTCGTCGGCGAAGCCGCGGCGCGCTTCGGCTCCCAGTGCATCGTGGTGGCCATCGACGCCAAGCGCGTCAGCGGTCCGGGCGAAACCCCGCGCTGGGAGATCTTCACCCATGGCGGCCGCAAGCCCACCGGGCTCGACGCCGTGGCCTGGGCGCAGAAGATGGAAGGCCTGGGCGCTGGCGAGATCCTGCTCACCAGCATGGATCAGGACGGCATGAAGAACGGCTTCGACCTGGGCGTGACCCGTGCCGTCAGCGAGGCGGTGGGCATCCCGGTGATCGCCTCCGGCGGCGTCGGCAATCTGCAGCACCTGGCCGACGGCATCCTCGAAGGCAAGGCCTCTGCGGTGCTGGCCGCGAGCATCTTCCATTTCGGCGAATGCACCATTCCCGAGGCTAAACGGTACCTGGCCGAAAAAGGGATTGTGATACGCTCCACAAAATCTTAAGCACCGGCGGTGCCGGCAGGGAGAGGGGCGTGCGCAAGGGAATCTGGGCCTGCTTGGCCGGTTTGCTGCTGGTATCGACGACCGCGGTCAGGGCGGAGCTACCGGCGGGTTATCAGCTGACGCTGCTGACGGAAAACTTCCCGCCCTACAACTTCTCCGTGGATGGCAAGAACTTCGCCCGCGAGGGCGAGCTCAAGGGCATCGCTGTCGACATGGTCCGCGAGATGTGCCAGCGCGCGGGCATCTCCTACAACCTCACCCTGAGATTTCCCTGGGAGCGGATCTACGGCATGGCCCTGGATCAGCCCGACCACGGGGTCTTCGTCACGGCCCGGCTGCCCGAACGCGAGGGGCTGTTCAAGTGGGTCGGTCCCATCGGTCCGGACGACTGGGTGCTGCTCGGGCGCGCCGACAGCCACCTGCAGCTGCGCAGCCTGGACGACGTCCGCAAGCAGCAGCTCAAGATCGGCGCCTACAAGGGCGACGCCATCGCCGAGAGTCTCGCCCAGCAGGGCTTCCAGCCGGATCTTACGCTGCGCGATCAGGAAAACGTGCAGCGCCTGGTCAGGGGACAGATCGATGTCTGGGCCACCGGCGATCCCGCCGGCCGCTACCTGGCCCGCCAGGAAGACGTGACCGGACTCAAGATGCTGCTGCGCTTCAACAGCGGCGAGCTGTTCCTGGCGCTGAACAAGCAGACCCCCGACGAGGTGGTACAGAAGCTGCAAAAGGCCCTCGACGAGATGCGCCAGAGCGGCGCCGTTCAGACCATCTTCAATCGTTATCTGTGATCCCGGCGGGCCGAGCGATCGGCGCGGACGGTCGCCTGAGGAGAGAGCTATGCGCAAGTCCTGGTTGGCCATCGCCGCCGTACTGTTGAGTTGCACCCTGGGCCTGGGGACTGCCCGGGCGGAATTGCCAGCGGGCTATCGCGTGGTGCTGCTGACCGAGAACTTCCCGCCCTTCAACATGGCGGTGGACGACAAGAACTTCGCCCGCGAAGATGCCATCGACGGCATCAGCGCCGATCTGGTGCGCGAGATGTTCAAGCGCGCCGGGATCGACTACAACCTCTCGCTGCGCTTTCCCTGGGATCGCATCTACAACCTGACCCTGGAAAGCCCCAATTACGCGCTGTTCTCCGTGTCGCGCACCGAGTCGAGGCTGCCGCTGTTCAAGTGGGTCGGTCCGCTGGGCAAGACCCGCAAGGTGTTCATGGCGCTGTCCGACAGCACCCTCAAGGTGCCGGATCTGGCCACGGCGGCCCGGCTGCGCGTCGGCGCCTACAAGAATTCCGCGGTGAGCCTGATGATCCAGGAGAAGGGCATCGTGCCCATCGATGCCCTGCGTGATCAGGAGAACATCGCCAAGTTGCAGAAGGGCGAGATCGACGTCTGGGCCACCACCGACGTGGTCGCCCGCTACCTGGCCAAGCAGCAGGGCGTCAGCAATCTGCAGACCCTGCTCAGCTTCCAGGAATCCGACCTCTACCTGGCCTTGAACAAGGACACCCCCGACGAGGTGGTGACCCGCCTGCAGCAGGCGCTGGATGCCATGCGCCAGGAAGGTCTGGTCGACAGCATCACCAACAACTATCTCTAGTGCGCCGCCTAGCGGTGGGCGTCGTTCGCACGCGCCCCGTCTGGAGACGGGCGTGAACGCGAGGGGCCAAGGATTCCGGATCGGCCGGGCGGCTAGACCGGGATCGACGCGGGACTGACGACCGCAGCGCAGCCAGCGGCAGTGAGCGCTGAATGTTGTAAAGGGATATTCAACGAAACCTCGGAAATGCGGCCGTGCGTCGCCAGGGAGTTGCAATGCAAAAGCTGTGGTTGCGTCTTGCAGGTGTAGTCTTGGGTTGCACCCTGGGTTTGACCCAGGCCCGGGCCGAGTTGCCGGATTACTACCAGGTCGTGCTCCTGACCGAGAATTATCCTCCCTTCAACATGTCGGTCGATGACAAGAACTTCGCCCGCGATGACGCCATCGACGGTATCGCCACCGATATCGTCCGCGAGATGTTCAAGCGGGCCGGCATCAAGTACAGCCTTTCGCTGCGCTTCCCCTGGGACCGCATCTATCGGCTGACCCAGGAAACGCCCAACTACGGCCTCTTCTCCGTGGCCTACACCGAGGCGCGCAAGGATCAGTTCAAGTGGGTGGGCCCCTTCGGCCGCTCGAGCTGGACCCTGCAGGCGCTGCCTGGCAGCAAGCTGGACGTCAAGACGCTCAAGGACGCCGCCCGCTATCGCATCGGTACCTATCGCAACGATGTGATCAGCAAGACGCTGACCGCCCAGGGCCTTCCGGTCATCGATGCCCTGCGCGATCAGGAAAACGTCGACAAACTGGTGAAAGGCCAGATCGATATCTGGGCTACCGCCGATCCAGTCGGTCGCTATCTGGCCAAGCAGCAGGGGGTCACCGGCTTACGGACGCTGTTGCGCTTCAACGAGGTGGATCAGTATCTGGCACTGAACAAGGACACGCCTGACGAGGTGGTGACACGCCTCAAGGCGGCCTTGGAGCAGATGCGCAAGGAAGGGGTGATCGACAGCATCACCAACAACTATCTCTGACGGCTAAGCGGCGCGGACCGACGGCCGCTAGCGATAGCGACCGGCGCGGCCGTGCCCGGGCATGGCCTGGTTGGCGCGCAGGGCGATCATCTGCGGCAGGTCGATGACCTCCACGCCCTGGACCTTGAGCAGCGGCAACTGCTGGGCCAGCACCGCCAGGGTTGCCGGGTGCGGATGGCCGATCAGCACCGCGCTACCCTGGCGCTGGGCCAGGCGCACGCCTTCGGCCAGCTGGGCCGCCACCGCCGCCGGAGTGGCGTCGTTGTCGAGAAAGACATCGCGCGAGACGCTGGCCAGGCCGATCTTCTGGGCTTCCGCCGCGGCCACGGTGGCCGCGCTGGTGCGGCTGTCGAGAAACAGCAGGTGACGCTCCTGCAGGACCTGCATCAACTCGGCCATGGCGGGGCGGTCCGCGGTCATGCGACTGCCTTCATGATTGTTCACCCCATCCGCCTCAGGTACCCGTTCCAGCGCCCGGTCCAGGCGTTGCAGGCGCTCGGCCGAAGACATCTCCGGATGCCAGGCATAGGGACCGCCGGCCGGGTCCATGGGCAGGTGCAGCAGCACGGTGCGCCCGGCACGGTGGGCCGCGGTGGCCAGTTCGGCGGCGTAGCGGGTCTCGGGGATGATCGCCAGGACCACCGGCGCGGGCAGGGCGAGGACCTGTCGGTCCCGCGCCGGATTTTGCCCGAGGTCGTCGATGACGATGGTCAGCTGCGCAGTGGCGGCCTGGGCGAGTGCGCTGACCAGGGCGAGCGCCCCGGCCAGTAGCCAGCGTCCCGCCCTCACGGGGTATGGGTGACGTTGAGTCCCTTGAGCAGCGACAGCGCCTGGGAGAGCTGGAAGTCGTCATCCTGCGGCCGCGGACTCTGGTTGGGCGCCTTGCTGCCGGTGGGCCGGTCGGCGCCGCCATTGCCATTGCCCAGGTGACCGGCCAGATCCGCTTCGCGGAAGTATTCGTCGCCGCCGCTTTGCGGGGTGACCTTGGCCGGCGCCACGGCGATGTCCGGGGTGATGCCCTGGGCCTGGATGGAGCGCCCGCTCGGCGTGTAGTAGAGCGCCGTGGTGAGCTTGAGCGCCCGGTCGTTGTTGAGCGGCAGCACCGTCTGCACGGAACCCTTGCCGAAGCTGTCGGTGCCCATGAGGATGCCGCGCTTGGAATCCTGCAGAGCGCCGGCGACGATCTCCGCGGCCGAGGCGCTGCCACCATTGATCAGCACCACCAGGGGCACCTTCTCGCTGGGATCGGCGGCGTCGGCCGAGAAACGCAGCTCGGAGTTGGGCAGGCGGCCCTTGGTGTAGACGATCAGGCCGTGGGTCATGAAGGCATCGGCCACCTCGACCGCCGACTGCAGGACGCCGCCCGGGTTGTTTCTCAGGTCGAGGATCAGGCCCTTGAGCTTGCCCTTGTTCTCCTGACGCAGCTTGGCAAGGGCCTTGACCGTCTCTTCGCCAGTGTTCACCTGGAACTGCGAGATGCGCAGCAGGCCGTAGCCGGATTCGAGCAGCTGGCTCTTGACGCTGTTGACCTTGATCACTGCCCGCGCCAGCTTGACGTCGAACGGCTGGCCACCACCGCGAACGATGGTCAGCACGATGGGGCTGCCGGGCTTGCCGCGCATCTTGTCGACGGCTTCGTTGATGGCCTGGCCCTTGGTCGGCTGGCCGTCGATCTTGACGATCAGGTCGCCCGGTTGCAGGCGCGCCTTGGCCGCCGGGGTGTCGTCGATGGGCGAGACCACCTTGATGAAGCCGTTTTCCTGGCCGACTTCCAGGCCCAGGCCGCCGAATTCACCGCTGGTGGTTTCCTGCAGTTCGGCGAAGTCCTTGGGTTCTAGGTAGGCGGAATGCGGATCCAGGTTGCTGAGCATGCCCTTGATGGCGTTCTCCAGCAGGACCTTGTCCGACACCGGCTCCACATAGGCGGCCTTGATGCGGTCGAACACCTCGGCGAAGGTGCGCAGCTCGTCCAGCGGCAGCGGAGCACTGGCCGGGGCCGCGGGCGCGGCGCCCGGTGCGACCGGCGTCACCGCAGCCGGCGTGCTCTGCGGCGATTGCGCCTGGACGACTCCGACGCCGCTGAACAGCAGGGCGAGGACCAGGACGGTGGGACGAAAGCGATGCGGCATGTGCAGCTCCTAAACCGAGGTGTGTCGCACTATCCCTGAGCACGGCACCAGATGACCGGGTCCGTCGGGCGGCCCTGTTGGCGGATGGCGAAGTACAAGGCGGAGGCTTCCTGACCGCCGCTGGCGCCGACGGTCGCGATGGCATCCCCGGCCTTGACCACGTCACCCGCAGACTTGAGCAGGCTCTGATTATGTCCGTACAGGCTGAGATAGCCATTCCCATGATCGATGATAACCAGTTGGCCGGCGCCTCTTAGCCAGTCGGCGAAGACCACCCGGCCGTCGTGCACCGCCTTGACCCGGGTACCGGCCCCGGCCGCGATCAGGACACCGTCCCATTTCGCGCGGGGGTCGTCGCCGCGGGCACTGCCGAAACGCGCCACCAGTCGGCCATCGACCGGCCAGGGCAGCTTGCCGCGGGCATTGGCGAAGGCGCCGCCATAGGCAGGTGCTGCACTAGACACCGCCAGCTCCGGGGCGTTCGAGGGACGCGGGGCTTTCGGCTCGCTTTGCGCCTGGCGCCGCGCCGCTTCCCGGGCCTCGGCGGCGCGGGCTTCGGCCAGTTGCCGCTGGCGGGCTTCCTCGGCTTCGCGGGCCTGGCGCGCGAGTGTTTCCTCGATGGTCTTGAGCACCTTGTTCAGCGCGGCCTGATCCTGCTCGCGGGCCTCGATCTCGCGACTCTTGTCGCGGTAGTCCGCGTTGATCTTGGCCAGCGCCGCCTGGCGCTCCTTGCGCACCTCGGCCAGCTCCGCCTGACGCTTCTCCAGGTCTTCGCGACGGGCGACCAGCTCGCTCTGCTCCTGCTGGATGCCTTGTTCCACCTCGCGGAACTCGCGCAGGGTGTCGTTGAAGGTGGCGAGCTGATCCAGCCGAGTGCGATTCAGGTAGTTGTAGTAGGTGAGGGTGCGGCTGACCTTTTCCGGATGCTCCTGGTTGAGCAGCAGCTTGAGGTATTCCTGGCGGCCGCTCTGGTAGGCGGCCCGCACCTGTACGGCGATCAGCTGTTGTTGCTCAGCGCGAGACTGGTCGAGCTTCTTCTTGCGCCCGTCCAGCTCTTGCAGCTTTTTTTCGCCGTTCTCCAGCTGCTTCTGCAGCGAGTCGACCTGCTTTTCCAGCTCGCCCATCTGGGTCTCGGTGCCCTGCAGCTGCTTCTGCACGCCGGACTTCTCGGCCTGCACCTGCTTGAGGACCTTCTGCATCTCCTGGATTTCCCGGCGGGTCTGCTCGATCTGCCGCTGGGTATCGGCGCGATCGTCGGCCAGGGCGGGAGCGAGAACGCTGGCAAGCAGGAGAAGGGCGAGAACACGGCGCATGCGAGGTCGTACGTTTCTAGGGCGAAGCGCCTAGTATGCCCGTCACATCCGGCAAAAAAAACGGCAAGGCACGCCGTTCAGCGTTCACGGCCCGACCAGGCGGCCAGGCTGCGAACGAGGGGGCATTTCCGTTTCAGTAGCCGACGGTGAAGCGGGTACGGTGATGAACGGGACGTTCGACCTCGTCGAGCAGGGCCACGGCGAAGTCTTCGTAGGAGATGTGGCTGTCCCCGGCCGCATCGAACAGCAGGGTATCGTCGCCCAGGCGGAAGCGGCCCGTGCGGGTGCCTGGGGCGAAGACCATCTGCGGACTGACGAAGACCCAGTCGAGGTCGCTGACCCCGCGCAGGGCGTCCAGGGTAGCGATACCGGCTCCGGCTTCGCTGCGGTATTCCGCGGGAAAGGCCGGCGCATCGAACAGTCGCGAGCCGTCCGGCAGCTTCAGGCTGGCGGCGCCGCCAACGATCAGCAGCCGTGGGATGCCGGTGGCGCGGGCGAAGTCGATCAGCGTGTCTGGTGCGATGTCGGCGAATCTCAGGCTACTGATCAGCACGTCATGGCCGGACAGCGCCTTGGCAGCCTGCGGATCCTTGACGTCGCCGGCAACCACGGTCAGGTCGGCCCGGGACGCCAGGCGCGCGGGTTCCCGCACCAGGGCAGTGACCTGATGGCCACGGGAGAGGGCTTCATCGAGCAGGCGACTGCCGACGTTACCGGTGGCGCCGAGCAGGGCGATGGAGGTCATGGCTGGATTCCTTGGAAATGAAGGGAAGCCAAGCCTAGGCAGAGCGACGGAAGCCGCCAAGGAGGCAGTTTGGGATGAGCTGGTTACCTGCCGATAACCCGGGGTCGGCGAGGGTATGGCGCCATCGGGGGGCTGTGTATACTGGCCAGCATTTTTAGCCCTCCTTGGATAGCTCTTTCATTATGGAATTTCTCGGTCGGGTGGTCGAATTCGCCACCCATCATCCGCTGCTCGTCGCCGCCTTCCTCGCCATCGTCGCCCTGATGCTGTTCAACGAGACCCGTCGGGGCGGGCGCAGCCTGTCCACCGGCGAACTCACCAACCTGGTCAATCGTGAAGAGGGCGTGGTGCTCGACATCCGCCCGAGCAAGGACTTCGCCGCCGGGCATATCGTCGGCGCGCTGAACATCGCTCAGGAGAAAGTCGCCAGTAGCCTGTCTCTACTGGAGAAGCACAAGGCCAAGACCCTGATCGTGGTGGACAGCGCCGGCCAGCAAGCCGGCGCCGTGTGCGGCGATCTGCAGAAGGCCGGCTTCACCGCCGCCCGGCTGAACGGCGGCATCGCCACCTGGCGTGCAGAGAATCTGCCCCTGGTGAAGTGAACCCCTAGCGTGGCCGCCTCATCGGCCACTGGAGACCGCGCATGTCTGACGTCGTCATCTATACCAGTGCCTGGTGTCCCTATTGCCATCGTGCCAAGCACCTGCTCGATCGCAAGAACGTGGCCTACCGGGAAGTCTCCGTCGACGGCCAGCCGGCGCTACGCAGCGAGATGGCCCGCAAGGCCGGTCGCACTAGCGTGCCGCAGATCTGGGTCGGCAGCACCCACGTTGGCGGTTGCGACGATCTCTATGCCCTAGACCGAAGCGGACGTCTCGATCCGCTGCTGTCCGCCTGACCAACACTCATCACTCAAGGCCCTACCATGACCGACCAAGCCAATGGCGCCCAGGAAGACGGCGCTCAGTTCTCCCTGCAACGCATCTATATCCGCGACCTGTCCTTCGAAGCGCCCAAGAGCCCCGAGATCTTCCGTCAGGACTGGCAGCCTAACGTCAACCTGGACCTGGCCACCCGCCAGAAGACCCTGGGCGACGACTTCCACGAAGTGGTGCTGACCCTGACCGTGACCGTCAAGAACAACGAAGAAACCGCCTTCATCGCCGAAGTGCAGCAGGGTGGCATCTTCCTGATCAAGGGCCTGGACGCCGCTTCCATGGCCCATGCCCTGGGCGCCTTCTGCCCCAACATCCTGTTCCCCTACGCCCGTGAGGCGCTGGACAACATGGTGGTGCGTGGCTCCTTCCCCGCGCTGATGCTGCAGCCGGTGAACTTCGACGCCCTCTACGCCCAGGAACTGGCGCGCATGCAGACCGCTGGCGAGGCCTGATCGGCGCCGCTGCGATGACGAACGCCCCTTGCGAGGGGCGTTCTGCTATCTGGCCTTCAGCTTGCGACTGGCGCGCCAGAGATCGAAGCTGAATACGGCAAGGCCGGTCCAGATGCAGATGAAGGCGAACAGCCGCTCGCGGGGGAAGGGTTCGCCATAGAGCCAGACCGCCTGGATCAGCACCAGGGTCGGCGCCAGATACTGCAGGAAGCCCAGGGTCGAATAGGGCAGCTTGCGCGCCGCGGCGTTGAAGCACAGCAGCGGGATCAGGGTGACCGGCCCGGCCAGCACGATCAGCAGGCCCAGCGAGGACTGCCAGGTCTCGACCTGCAGGCTCACCCCGGGGGTCAGCAGTGGCAGCGCCACCAGGGCGATCGGCACCAGCATCCAGCTCTCCACCACCATGCCCGGCAGCGCGGCCACCGGCGTCTGCCGCCGCACCAGGCCATAGAAGGCGAAGCTCAGGGCCAGCGCCAGAGAGACCCAGGGCAACTGCCCCAGGGTCCACAGCTGCTGGGCGACGCCCAGCACCGCCAGGCCCACGGCGATCCACTGCAGCGGCCGCAGGCGCTCACCCAGGATCACCAGGGCAAGCAGGATGTTGACCAGCGGATTGATGTAGTAGCCCAGGCTGGCCTCGACCACATGGGCGTTGTTGACCGCCCAGATGTAGACCAGCCAGTTGCAGGCCACCAGCGCGCCGGACAGGGCCAGCCAGAGCAGCCGCTTGGGGTGGGCACGCAACTCCGCCCACCAGCCGCGATGACGCCAGACCAGCAGCAGCACGGCACTGAACAGAGCGGACCAGAGGATGCGCTGGAACAGGATTTCGGTGGCCGGCAGGGCCGCCAGCAGCTTGAAGAACAGCGGAAACAAGCCCCACAGCCCATAGGCGGTGAGGCCCAGGGCATAACCCTGGCGCAAGGCAGACATGGAAGATCCTTAGGCAGGCAACTTTTCTTGTTTGGCGAGCATAGCGCAAGGCGTGATGGGATGTGGGCTGAGGTGGTGCGCCTGTGGTGTGACCGTCGCGACGGTCGATCATGGCCATGGCGGTCCGCCAATGCGGCCGCTTCTGCGGTACTCCTGTGCCTGTAGGAGCGGCCCATGGCCGCGATCAGTGCTGTAGCGTGGAAAACGACGCGGTCTTTTCCACTGAAGAGTTCATCGCGCGTCCTACCCTTACCCCGACCCTCTCCCGGAGGGAGAGGGGGTATCCGAGCCTGTAGCGCGGAAAACGGCGCAGCCTTTTCCACTGGAGAAGTATTCATGCGGCTTACCCTTACCCCCGGCCCTCTCCCAGAGGGAGAGGGGGTATTCGAGCGTTCAGGCTAGAACAGCCGCAACGGCGCCTCGTCCAAGGCGGCGCGCTGTTCGCGCAGGGTGAGGATCTGGTCGCCCCAGTAGCGTTCGCTGCCGAACCATGGAAAGCTCTTGGGAAAGGCCGGATCGTCCCAGCGGCGTGCCAGCCAGGCGCTGTAGTGCATCAGCCGCAGGGTGCGCAGTCCCTCGATCAGCGCCAGCTCGCGCGGCTGGAAGTCGTGGAATTCCTCGTAGCCGTCCATCAGCTCGGACAGCTGCGTCAGCCGCTCCTGGCGATCGCCGGCCAGCAGCATCCAGAGATCCTGCATGGCCGGACCGTGGCGGCAGTCGTCGAGGTCGACGATATGGTAGGCGTCATCGCGGCAGAGCAGGTTGCCCGGATGGCAGTCGCCGTGCAGGCGGATGACGTCGTAGCTGACGCTCTCGAAGAGTTCGTCGAGACGCTGCAGCAGGTCGCGCGCCACCGATTCATAGGCCGGCAGCAGGCTCTGGGGAATGAAGTTGCCGGTCAGCAGCGTGTCCAGCGAGGCATGGCCGTAGCCCTGGACGTCCAGCGTCTCGCGGTGCTGGAAGGGGCGGCTGGCGCCCACCGCATGCAGGCGACCCAGCAGCTGGCCGAGGCGATGCAGCTGATTGAGATCGCCCGGCTCCGGCGCCCGACCGCCGCGGCGGGGAAAGAGCGCGAAGCGAAAGCCGGCATGATTGAACAGCGTCTGGCCGTCGCGCTGCAAGGGCGCGACCACCGGCACCTCGCGCTCTTCCAGTTCGGCGGAAAAGGCGTGCTCTTCCAGGATGGCCGCGTCGGTCCAGCGATCCGGGCGATAGAACTTGGCGATCAGCGGGGTCTCGCCTTCGATGCCGATCTGATAGACGCGGTTCTCGTAGCTGTTGAGGGCCAACACCCGGGCATCGCTGAGATAGCCCAGGCTTTCGATGGCGTCGATGACGAGGTCGGGACTCAGATTTTCGAACGGATGAGACATGGCGCGCTCCTCGGTCACGGGGGACGATGGCGATTGCCACCCTGCATCCGGGAGATGCTAGCGCATGCCCGAGCCCCATGGCGAAGGCTCGAGCGCTATCCGCTCGCCGGTCAGGCGCCGATCACACCGCCGTCTTCGCGGCTGATGACCATTACCGAAGAGCGTGGCTGGCCGTTCGGCTGGGCCTCGGGAAAGCTGGAGCCGCCTTCCTCGCCCGGGTGCTGGATGCCGACGAACATCGTCTTGTAGTCCGGCGAGAAGGCCAGGCCGGTGACCTCGCAGCCGACCGGACCGACCAGGAAGCGGCGCATCTCGCCGCTGCGCGGATCGGCGCAGAGCATCTGGTTGTTGCCCATGCCCTCGTAATCGCCCTTGTTGCTGTACTTGCCGTCGGTGAGCACCCACAGCCGGCCGGCGGCGTCGAAACCCAGGCCATCGGGGCTGTTGAACATGTTCTCGGCGTTGATCTGCTGAGAGCCCGCTTCCGGCTTGCCCGGGTGCACCTTGGGATTGCCGGCGATGACGAACAGATCCCAGTCGAAGCTCAGGGCCGCGGCATCGTCACCGCTCTCGCGCCAGCGCACGATCTGGCCGTAGAGATTGTTGGCGCGGGGATTGGGACCGCCCACCGGCATGCCGTCCTCGCCGCGCTTGGTGTTGTTGGTCAGGGTGCAATAGACCTGGCCGTCCTTGGGGCTGACGGCGATCCACTCGGGTCTGTCCATGCGCGTGGCGCCGACCTGGGTGCCGGCCTGGCGGGCGTGGATGAGCACCTCGACCTGGCTGGCAAAGCCATTGGCGGCGGTGAGGCCGTTCTCGCCATGCACCAGCGGCAGCCATTGGCCACGGCCCTTGGGGCGGTTCGGATCCCGATCGCCCTCGTCGAACCGGGCGACATAGAGGGTGCCGTGGTCGAGCAGGTCGCGATTGGCCTTGGGATCGTCCTGCAGACGATCGCGGCTGACGAACTTGTAGATGAATTCGCCGCGCTCGTCGTCGCCCATGTAGACCACCACGCGGCCATCGCGGGTGCGGGCGAGGGCGGCGTTCTCGTGCTTGAAGCGCCCCAGGGCGGTGCGCTTGACCGGCTTGGCCTGGGGATCGAAGGGATCGATCTCGGTGATCCAGCCGTGGCGATTGAGTTCGTTGGGATTCTGCGCCAGGTCGAAGCGATCGTCGTGGAGGTGCCAGTCGTTCTCCACGCTGGCGTGCTTGACGCTGTAGCGCTTCTGGGCGGCGTCGAACTTCAGATTGGCATCGCGACTGCCGAAGACATCGGTGAAGTTCTCTTCGCAGGTCAGGTAGGTGTGCCAGGGGGTGGCGCCGCTGGAGCAATTCTGGAAGGTGCCCAGCACCTCGCGTCCGGCCGGGTCGGCGGCGGTCTTGAGCAGGTTATGGCCGGCGGCCGGACCGCTGACGGCGATGGGCGTGTTGCCATGCACGCGGCGGTTGTAGGGCGAGCCCTGGACGAAATGCCACTGGCCGTCCACGCGCTTCACCTCGATCACCGAGACGCCCTCGGCGGCCTGGGCCTTGCGGGTGTCTTCCAGGGACTTGGGTGGCGTGCCGTGGCTGAGCAGATAGCGGTAGTTGGTGTATTCGTTGTTGATCGCCATCAGCGCCCGATCCGGATCGTCCGGAAAGGGATAGAAGGCCATACCGTCGTTGTTGTCACCGAATTGCACGGCCTGATCAGCGGCGCTCGGGCTGCCATCGGGACGGAAGGCCGGACCGTCGGCGTGCAGCGGCTGGCCCCAGCTGATGAGCACGCTGGCGCGATAGCCGGGCGGCACCACCAGGGTATCGGCGGTGGAGGCGGGGATGTTGGCGAAGCCGATCAGCGGATTACCCGAGGCTTCGCCGACGGCGTCGGCCAGGGCGCTGCGACCGAGCAGACCGCCGCCCAGGAACAGGGCGGCACCGGCCAGGGCTCCGGCACCGATGAAGCGCCGGCGGCTCAGTTGGACGAGGCGTTCGAGATCGGTCTGGTCGTTGTGCATGCTGATGGCTCCCTCACGGTGTGCAGGCGAGGCTAGTCAGACTAAATGACGTTTTGGTGACAGCGGCTAGTCACCAGGCGGTGGCGTCCGCGCCAGGCAATAGACGTCGACTCGCCGGGCGCCGGCGCGCTTGAGCAGCCGCGCCAGGCTGTCGGCGGTGGCGCCGGTGGTGAGGACATCGTCCACCAGCGCCAGGTGGCGACCCTCCAGCTGGGCGTCCCTTACCAGGGCGAAGGCCTGCTTGAGATTGCGCCGCCGCTCGTTGGCGCTCAGGCCCTGCTGGCTGTGCTGTTCCTGCACCCGTTGCAGTAACCCGACAGCCACCGGCAGTTGCAGGGCCTTGCCGAGCCAGCCAGCCAGCCAGCAGGGCGGCCTGGTTGAAGCCGCGCTGGCGCAGGCGCAGGGGCGAGATGGGAACCGGTAGCAGCCAATCCGGGCGCGGCTGGCCTTCGTCGAACAGGTGCTGCAGATGCCGCGCCAGTAGCGCACCGGCGAGGCGGCCGAGACTACCCCGGTCGTGGTGCTTGAATCTGTTTATCAAGGTGTCGACCGGAAAGGCATAGCGCCAGGGCGCCAGCACCTGATCGAAGGCCGGTGGCTTGGCCAGGCAGGCGCCGCAAAGCATGCCGTCCACCGGCAGGGGCAGGGCGCAGCACTGGCAGGGGGGGCCGAGCCAGGGCAGTTCGCTGTCACAGCCTTCGCACAGCGGCAGTCCGGCCGGAAGCCAGGCGGCGCCGAGGGCGCAGCTGGTCCCGGGTCGCAGGCGTTGCCAGTGACGTTTCAACGAGGGAGAGAAGGGTGGATGCATGACGGCATCCGTGCCGAGCGAGAGCCCTACTGTGCCAGGCGGCTGGCCTGGCGACCAGTCAGCCGCGGATCAGCCAGCTCATCACCATCAGGCCGAGGATCAGCCAGATGACGCCGCCCACCACCGAGCGCGCCATGAAGGCGCGTACCGCGGCGTAGAGCAGCAGCAGGCCGATGGCCAGGACCACGAAGCTGATATAGGAGTCGTCCATGCCGATGGAGCGGGCCATGCCATGGAGAAAGTCGTGCACGGCGTCGGCGAGGCCGCCGAGCACCGAGCCGAACAGATCGATGATGAAACGGATGACCTGGCCGAGCGCGGCGCCGAGCCAGTCGAAGAAGCCTTCAGTACGCATGGATGTTTCCGGATCCTTGGCAATGTCCCTTGGAACCCGCGAAGCCCACGGGGTTCGCTGGTGATCCGCGCTACACTGCGCGTTTTCCGCAGTGTCTCTCAAGTCCCCCGTGATGACCGCTACCGATTCCCTTCCGCTGATCCTGCTTCCCGGCCTGCTCTGCGACAGCCGTCTCTGGGCCACCCAGGCCGCTGACCTGGCCGACACCTGTCCGGTGCTCATCCCCGACCTCACCCGCGATCTGGGCATCACCGCCCTGGCGCGCCGGGTGCTGGCCGAGGCGTCGCCGCGCTTCGCCCTGGGCGCCCTGTCCATGGGTGGCTACGTCGCCTTCGAGATCCTGCGCCAGGCGCCGGAACGGGTGGCGCGGCTGGCGCTGTTCGACACCATGGCCAGCCCGGATGCCCCGGAGCGCGCCGCGCAGCGCCGCGCCATGCTCGAACTGGCCGAGCGCGGGCGTTTCCTCGGTATCAGTCCGCAACTCTTGCCGCGGCTGATCCACGCCTCGCGCCTGGGCACGCCCGTGGCCGATACCGTGCTGGCCATGGGCAAGGCGGTGGGCAAGGCCGCCTTCCTGCGCCAGCAGCAGTCGATCATCGACCGCCCCGACTCACGCCCGACCCTGGCAGGGATCCGCATCCCGACCCTGATCGTGGTGGGCGCCCAGGACCAGCTCACGCCGCCGGCCGAAGCCGAGCTGATGCACGCCGGCATCCGGGACTCGCGCCTGGTGGTGCTGGACGACTGCGGTCACCTGCCGCCGCTGGAGTTGCCGGAGCGAACTACGGCGCTGCTGCGGGAATGGCTGGCTTGACCCCTCGTCGCGGGCGCTGAACCCGGGCACCAGGCGGGCCTCCATTGGCAAAGCCCCGAGGGAGTCCCGCATGCCGCATCGTCCGTCTCTGTCCGTCCTTTCCCTGGTGCTGGGCCTGGCGCCCGCCGCCCTGGCCCTGGCCGCACCGGTGGGTGCTGGTCAGCCCGAACAACTGCACTTCGCCGACGACGGCGTCATCCCCAACAGCCGCCTGCCGGTGCTGCTCTATCGCCAGGTCCTGCTGCCAGGCGCCGACCGCGCCGCGGCCCTGGAGCAACTGTTCGCCGACAACGCCTGGCCGCCGCAATGGCGCTATGGCGTCTACGATTATCATCACTATCACCCCAATGCCCATGAGGTCCTTGGCGTGGCGCGCGGCCAGGCGCGGCTGCGACTGGGCGGCGAGCAGGGGCAGGATGTGGAGGTGACCGCGGGCGACGTAGTGGTGCTCCCGGCAGGGACCGGGCACCGCAACCTGGAATCCAGCGCGGATTTCCTGGTGGTGGGCGCCTATCCGCCCGATCAGCAGGACTTCATCACCCAGCGCGCCGATCCGGCCGCCCATGCCCGCGCGCTCGAACTTATCGCCCAGGTGCCTGTGCCAGTGAGCGATCCGGTGACCGGACGGGAAGGGGCGCTACCCAAGCTTTGGCGCTAGCAGAGTCGCGTCAGGGTGGCTTCGTCCGGCTGGCCGGAGAAAAAGGTCTTCAGTGCCTGGCGAAAGGGTTCGGGGTCTTCGGCCACGGCGGCGAAGAGGGTCAGGCAGGAATGGAATTTGAGATCGTCCGGCTGGCCGAACAGCGCCGTGGCGGACAGCTGCGGATGCTCCAGCGCGGTGGCGGTGATTTCCCGCAGGCGCGGTCCCAGCAGCGGATGCGCAAGGTATGCACTGGCCTCGTCGCGGGAGGCGATGGCGTAGCGCTGCGCCGTCTCGCTGCGGCCCAGCCCCTGGATCTGCGGAAAGATGAACCACATCCAGTGACTGCGCTTGCGCCCGGCGCGGATCTCCGCCAGGGCAGTGACATAGGTGTCGGCCTGGGCGTCGAGGAAGCGTTGCAGATCGTGAGCGGCGGGCATGGCAAAACTCCGGGCCTTTTGCCTATCGGCAGATGGACCCGGAGGAAGTGCCGGTCAAGGGACGAGCGGTCTAGCCACGCACCGCACGATAGGCCGTTTCACCGCCTTCGCTGACCTCGTCCAGATCGATGCGCGAGGTCTCGGGCAGACTCAGGCCGCCGATCAGGCCGAGCAGGGCGATCAGGATCAGGTAGAGCGCCGGCGAGAGATTGCTGCCGGTGGTGCCGATCAGCCAGGTCGCCATCAGCGGCGCGGTGCCGCCGAAGATGGTGTAGGCCAGGTTGTAGGTGATGGCTCCGGCGGTGTAGCGCGTGCGGGTGGGGAAGACCTCGCTGAGCAGCGGCGCGGTCACCACGTTGCACAGCACCGCCCCGGCGCCCAGCAGCAGCGAGCCCAGCAGGGCGCTGCCGAACTGGCCGCTGCTGGCCAGCAGCAGCGCCGGATAGACACCCACCGCCAGCACCAGGCTGGCCAGCACCGTGGTCATGCGCCGGCCGATGCGGTCGGTGACGCGTCCCAGCACCGGACAGGCCGCCGCGGCGGCGAACAGGGTGATCAGGCTGATGGCCAGGGCCGCGGCCCGGTCGAAGCCGCCGGCCAGTTGCAGGTAGGTGGAGAAGTAGGTGGTGAACATATAGAAGGACAGCGCCGTCAGCGAGATGAAGGCGCCCAGGCGCAGGATCGAGCGACCCTGCAGCCTGAGCGTCTCGCCCAGCGGCGAATGGCTGACCTCGTGGTCGGCTTCCAGCGCCTGGAAGGCCGGGGTCTCGTCCAGCTTCAGCCGCAGATAGAGGCCGATCAGACCCAGCGGCGCGGCGGCCAGGAAGGGGATGCGCCAGCCCCAGTCGGCCATGGCCGCGGCGCCCAGCAGTCGCTCCAGGCCCCAGGCGGTCAGGGCCGCGCTGGCAAAGGCGAGAAATGTCGAGACCGGTACGAAGCTGCCATAGCGCCCGCGGCGATCGCGCGGCGAATGCTCCATCACGTAGGCGCAGGCCCCGGCGTATTCGCCGCCAGCGGAAAAGCCCTGGGCGCAGCGGATCAGCGTCAGCAGGATCGGCGCCCAGATGCCGATGGTGGCGTAGCTGGGCAGGATGCCGATCAGGGCGGTGGCGCCGGCCATGATCAGGATGGTCAGCGCCAGGGTGCGCTTGCGGCCGATGCGGTCACCCAGCAGGCCGAAGACGATGCCGCCCAGCGGCCGGAAGGCAAAGGCCACGGCAAAGACGGCAAAGGTCTTGAGCAGGCCGGCGGTGGCGTCGCCACTGGGAAAGAAGTGCGCCGCGAGCAGGGTGGCGAGAAAGCCGTAGAGGGCGAAATCGAACCATTCGACGAAGTTGCCGATGGACGCGGCGGAGATGACCTTGCGCAGGGTGGCGGGTGAAACGGAAGTCGCTGTCTGGCTCATGGCGGGCCTCGGGAAAGGGCGGAGACGGAGGCAGAAATGAAGCGCCTTGTTTTATTGTCATGACATCGGGGCGTACCGCAGGATCGACCCTAGTCCTTTTCCCGTGACCGAGCAGTCCCGTCAGCGACTTGTCCACCTTTGGAACCGACTTCAGGAGCCCTGCTATGACCATGACGACCACCTATGCGGAAAAGGAGCCCGCCCGCGCTGATGTGGATGCCCTGCCGGGTGTCACCCTGCTGGAGTTCGGCGCACCCTGGTGCGGCCACTGCCGCGCTGCCCAGCCGCTGCTGGCCACGGCGCTCGCGGACTACCCCGATGTGCGCCACCTCAAGATCGAGGACGGTCCCGGCCGCCGCCTGGGACGCTCCTTTCGCGTCAAGCTCTGGCCCACGCTGATCGTCTTCAAGGACGGCCGGGAACTGGCGCGGCTGGTACGTCCGGCGACGGCGGCGGCCCTGGGCGAAGCCCTGGCCCTGGCGGACTGACCGGTCGTTCCGCTCGTCCTCGCCACGCTTGACAAGGCCAGGCCTGGAACATTAGTTTCAAACGACTGTTTAAACGCCCTGGCAGCAGGTCCGCAGCGACGCTGCCGCCACCCTCGACAACAAGCATTCGCAAAGAGGTAACAGTCATGCCCGATTACAAAGCCCCCCTGCGGGACATCCGCTTCGTCCGCGATGAACTCCTGGGCTATGACGCGCACTACCAGAGCCTGCCCGGGTGCGGCGACGCCACTCCCGACATGGTCTCCGCCATCCTCGAAGAAGGCGCCAAGTTCTGCGAACAGGTGCTGGCGCCGCTCAATCGCATCGGCGATCAGCAGGGCTGTACCTGGAGCGAAGAAGGGGTCAAGACCCCCGATGGCTTCAAGGAAGCCTATGCCCAGTTCGTCGAGGGCGGCTGGCCGAGCCTGGCGCACAATCCGGCCCACGGTGGTCAGGGCCTGCCCGAGTCTCTCGGCATCTCCCTCTCGGAAATGGTCGGCCAGGCCAACTGGTCCTGGGGCATGTACCCCGGCCTGTCCCACGGCGCCATGAACACCCTGGAGCAGCACGGCACCGACGAGCAGAAGCACACCTACCTGGAAAAGCTGGTGACCGGCAAATGGACCGGCACCATGTGTCTGACCGAACCCCACTGCGGTTCCGATCTGGGCATGCTGCGCACCAAGGCCGAGCCGCGCGCGGACGGCAGCTACGCCATCACCGGCACCAAGATCTTCATCTCCGCCGGTGAACACGACATGGCCGAGAACATCGTCCACATCGTGCTGGCCCGCCTGCCCGACGCCCCCGCCGGCACCAAGGGCATCTCGCTGTTCATCGTGCCCAAGCGCCTGCCCGACGCCAGCGGCGCGGCCGGCGAGCGCAATGCCGTGCATTGCGGTTCCCTGGAACACAAGATGGGCATCCACGGCAACGCCACCTGCGTGATGAACTTCGACGGCGCCACCGGCTTCCTGATCGGCCCGCCGAATCGCGGCCTGAACTGCATGTTCACCTTCATGAACTTCGCCCGCATCGGCACCGCCCTGCAGGGGCTGGCCCATGCCGAGGTGGCCTTCCAGGGCGGTCTGAAGTACGCCCGCGAGCGTCTGCAGATGCGTTCCCTGACCGGTCCCAAGGCGCCCGAGAAGCCCGCCGATCCCATCATCGTGCACCCCGACGTGCGCCGCATGCTGCTGACCATGAAGGCCTTCGCCGAAGGCAGCCGGGCGATGATCTACTACACCGCCAAGCTGGTGGATATCCTCAAGTACAGCCAGGACGAAGAGCATAAGCAGCAGGTCGAGACCCAGCTGGCCTTCCTCACCCCCATCGCCAAGGCCTTCATGACCGAGGTGGGTTTCGAGGCGGCAAGCCACGGCGTGCAGATCTACGGCGGCCACGGCTACATCGCCGAGTGGGGCATGGAACAGAATCTGCGCGATGCCCGTATCGCCATGCTCTACGAGGGCACCACCGGCATCCAGGCCATCGACCTGCTGGGTCGCAAGGTGCTGATGACCCAGGGTGAATCCCTCAAGGCCTTCACCAAGGTGGTGCACAAGTTCTGCCAGGCCAACGCCGAGAATGCCCAGCTCAAGGCTTTCGTCGAGCCGCTGGCCAAGCTGAACAAGGAGTGGGGCGAGATCACCCTCAAGGTCGGCATGGCCGCCATGAAGGATCGCGAGGAGGTGGGCGCCGCCGCCGTCGACTACCTGATGTACTCCGGCTACTGCTGCCTGGCGTACTTCTGGGCCGACATGGCCCGGGTCGCCGCCGAGAAGCTGGTCGCCGGTACCGAGGAGGCCGCCTTCTACCAGGCCAAGCTGGCCACCGCGCGTTTCTACTACGAGCGCCTGCTGCCCCGTACCCGCGCCCATGCCGAGGCGCTGCTGGCCGGCGCCGGCAGCCTGATGGCTCTGGCCGAAGAAGACTTCGCCCTCGGCTACTAAGCCGTCGCCGCTCCCCTGAAAACCCCGCTCCGGCGGGGTTTTCGTCTTTTCACGGCCGTGGAAAAAACCACCCGCAGCAGACCTCCGATCGGCTGACCATTAGGTCAGATCATGAACCTATGTCTCCCTTCCGGTTCGGTCTTACACTCGGGTCATACCGACAAGAACACCTTCCGAGGAGACTCGACATGGCCGACTACACCCCGCCGCTTCGCGATATCCGTTTCGTGCTGGATGCCGTCCTCAAGGTCAAGGACCGCTGGAGTCAGTGGCCCGCCCTGGCCGAGGTGGTGGACGGCGAGACCGCCGATGCCATCCTCGAAGAAGCCGGCAAGCTGTGCGCCCAAGAACTGGCGCCGCTCAATCGCAATTCCGATGAAGAAGGCTGCCACTGGCAAGCCGGTGAAGTGACCACGCCCCAGGGCTTCCGCCAGGCCTACCAGGCCTTTGCCGAAGGCGGCTGGGTGGGGGTCGGTGGCGATCCCGAATACGGCGGCATGGGCATGCCCAAGGTGCTCACCGCCCAGGTCGAGGAAATGATGCACGCCAGCTGCCTGGCCTTCGGTCTCTATCCGATGCTCAGCGCCGGCGCCTGCCTGGCCCTGCACGCCCATGGCAGCGAAGCCCTGAAGCAGGCCTACCTGCCCAATCTCTACAGTGGCCAGTGGGCCGGCTCCATGTGCCTGACCGAGCCCCATGCCGGTACCGACCTGGGTCTGATCCGCACCCGCGCCGAGCCCCAGGCCGACGGCAGCTACCGGGTCACCGGCACCAAGATCTTCATCACCGCCGGCGAGCACGACCTCACCGAGAACATCATCCACCTGGTGCTGGCCAAGCTGCCCGATGCGCCGGCCGGTTCCCGCGGCATCTCGCTGTTCCTGGTACCCAAGATCCTGGTGGACGAGGCGGGCACCCTGGGCGCGCGCAACGCCGTGGCCTGTGGCTCCCTGGAACACAAGATGGGCATCAAGGGCGCCGCCACCTGCGTGATGAACTTCGATGGCGCGGTGGGCTATCTGGTGGGCGAGGTCAACAAGGGCCTGGCCGCCATGTTCACCATGATGAACTACGAGCGCCTGGGCGTCGGCATCCAGGGCCTAGGCTCGAGTGAGCGCTCCTACCAGAACGCCCTGGCCTATGCCCGCGAGCGCCTGCAGAGCCGCTCCCCGGCCGGTATCCAGCAGGCCGCCAAGAACGCCGATCCCATCATCGTCCACCCCGATGTGCGGCGCATGCTGCTGACCATGAAGGCGCTGAACGAAGGCGGCCGGCTGTTCTCCAGCTATGTCGCCCTGCAACTCGACACCGCCAAGTACAGCCCCGAGCCGGCCGAGCGCGAGCGCGCCGAAGCCCTGGTAGCGCTGCTCACCCCGGTGGCCAAGGGCTTCCTCACCGATCTCGGCCTGGAACTCTGCGTCGCCGGCCAGCAGGTGTTCGGCGGCCATGGCTATATCCGCGAATGGGGCCAGGAGCAGCTGGTGCGCGACGTGCGCATCACCCAGATCTATGAAGGCACCAACGGCATCCAGGCCCTCGACCTGGTCGGCCGCAAGCTGGCCGGCAGTCGCGGCGCCCTCTACCGCCCCTTCAGCGAAGAGGTCCATGGCTATCTCGCCAGCCTGCCGGCGGACAACGAATTCGCCGCGCCCCTGCGCCAGGCCCTGGATCAGCTGGACGGCGCGACCGAGTGGCTGCTGCAGGCCGGCGCCAGCGATCCCCATGAGCTCGGCGCCGCCTCGGTGGACTACCTGCACCTGTTCGGCTATGTCGCCTATGCCTATCTTTGGGCACGGGCCGCGGCTGCCGCGGCGGAGCAGGACGCGGCCTTCGCCGAAGCCAAGCTGGCCACCGCACGCTTCTATTTCGCCCGCCTGCTGCCACGCACCCTGAGCCTGGCGGCTGCCATGCGCAGCGGCGCCCAGCCGCTCTACGCCCTGGCCGAGGAGGCCTTCTAAGCCGTTGACGGAAAAGGTGAAAAGCCATGTCGTGTAAGCTTTGGCTTACACGACGTCGCCGCGATAAGCCATCGCCTACACCCGGGTAGCTGCGTAATCTACACCCATCGGATCGCGGTACAGGATGTACCCAGCGCTCCAGATGACTTCAAGGAAATGTGGCCAGGATGGCCCCCCGGCAAGGATGTCGGGCAGAGACTTACAGGGATAGATGGCCAAGGATTGGCGGCCCGACAAGGATGTTGGGTCAAGTCTGCGAAACCCCGCTTCGGCGGGGTTTTTTATTGCCTGCCGGAACCTGATTCAGGCCCTGCCAGTCTTAGAGGCATCTTCTTGCCTGCCCGCTACTGGAGCCTGAAATGGACCTCATCCGCCTCATCTTCGCCATCATCCTGCCGCCGGTGGGCGTCTTTCTCCAGGTCGGCTTTGGCGGTGCCTTCTGGCTGAACATCCTGCTGACGCTGCTGGGCTACATTCCGGGTATCATCCATGCCGTTTGGGTGATTGCTCGTCGCTGAACTAGCGGCCGGATCGCGGCCACGGTGCCGCAATCGACTGGCTGACCTGAGAGTCAGCGCCGACCGAAGCGACAGGGGCTGGAGGGCAAGAGGTCCGCGCTAGGCGAGGGCGCTTCCTGCAGCCCTGTTCGAGGCCTTCCGGCCTGCCATGCCGGTATCCTCGATCAACCGCCGGTCGCGCCGCGGTCAGTGACGACACCCCCTCCGCAGGCCGAGGCTTTGCCGTCGCCGACCGTTTTGTCCCGTACAAGGCTTTCAGACCCCATGAATCGCGAGTCGCCCCTCGATCAGAAGCACTTCAGCCAGATCCTCAAGCGCAACCTCTCCCTGCCTCTGAGCATCGGTGTCTTCAGCGCGATCTTCTTTATCGCCATCATCTACTACCTGCTGAAGGTCACCCAGTGGGTCGAGCATACCGACCGTGTCATCAGCGAGGCCAATGCCAACTTCCGCCTGGTGGTCGACCTGGAAACCGGGATGCGTGGCTATCTGCTGAGCGGCAACACCGCGTTCCTGCAGCCCTATGAACGCGCGTTGCCCAATGTAGAGCCGCAGCTCGATGAACTGAAGAATCTGGTCAGCGACAGCGCCGTGCAGATCCGCCGGCTGGAACGCATCGAGGCGGTGCACCGCGAATGGCGCCAATACGCCAGCCAGGTGATCGAGGCGCGGCGCCTGGGCGGCGATTTCCAGACGCCGCTGAACGATGGCCAGGGCAAGAACCGCATCGACAGCATCCGCCGCGACTACACCGATTTCATCGCCTACGAAGAGCAGATGCGCGCCGAGCGCACCGAGACGGCCAGCCGCATGACGGTGATCTTCGTCGCCGCCTTCCTGATCGTCAGCCTGCTGCTGTCGGGCATCATGGCCTTCTTCGGGCGTCGCGAGCTCATGCGACTCTCCGCGACCTATACCCGGCTGCTCGATCAGCAGGCCGAGCACACCGACAACCTCGAGCGGCAGAGCTGGTTCCGCTCGGGCCAGAATCAGCTGTCGGAAGCCGTCATCGGCCAGGCGTCACTGGCGCCCCTGGGGCAGAGCATCCTGCAATTCCTGGCGCGCTATCTGGGCGCCGCGGCCGGTGCCCTCTATGTGCGACTCGACGATGGCAGCCTGGAGCGCGTCGCCGACTATGCCCTGGACGACGAGGGCCGTCGCCGGCGCCAGCGCCTGGCGCCGGGCGAGGGTCTGGCCGGGCAGGCGGTGCTGGACGGTCGCGTCATGGCGCTGGACCAATTGCCCGCCGACTACCTCAAGGTCAACTCGGCCCTGGGCGAGCGCCAGGCCAGCGCGGCGCTCATCGTGCCCATCGAGAACGATGGCCGGGTGAATGGCGTGGTCGAACTGGGCTTCCTGCGCGCCCTGCGCCCGCAGGACGAAGAGCTGCTGACCCTGATCGCCGATTCCATCGGCTCCTCGGTGGAGGCCGCGCGCTATCGCCAGCGCCTGCAGCAGGTGCTGGCGGAAACCCAGCAACTCAACGAAGAACTCCAGGTCCAGCAGGAAGAGCTGCGCACCGCCAACGAAGAGCTGGAAGAGCAGTCCCAGGCGCTCAAGGAATCCCAGGTCCATCTGGAGCAGCAGCAGGCTGAGCTGGAGCAGACCAACGAGCAGCTCTCCGAGCAGGCCCAGGAACTCCTGCAACAGCGCGACGTGCTGGACGACCGCAACAACCGCCTCAACGAAGCCCAGCAGATGCTGGAAGACCGGGCGCGCGAGCTGGAGCGGGCCAGCCAGTACAAGTCCGAATTCCTGGCGAACATGTCCCATGAATTGCGCACGCCGCTGAACAGCTCGCTGATCCTGTCCAAGCTGCTGGCCGACAACCCGGCCGGCAACCTCAGCAGCGAGCAGGTGCGCTATGCCGAATCCATCTATTCGGCGGGCAATGACCTGCTGACCCTGATCAACGACATCCTCGACATCTCCAAGGTCGAGGCTGGCATGCTGGAGATCCGCCCGGAGCAGCTGTCCGTGCGCCGCCTGGTGGAGGCGCTGAAGACCGCCTTCGAGCCGGTGGCCCAGAACAAGGGGGTCGCCTTCGTGGTGGAGCTGGATGCGCGGATGCCGCCGGCCTTCTTCAGCGATCGCCAGCGGGTCGAGCAGATCCTCAAGAATCTGCTGTCCAACGCCTTCAAGTTCACCGAGCACGGCCAGGTGACCCTGCGCCTGTCGCTGGAAGACGGCCAGCCCAGCTTCGCGGTGAGCGATACCGGTATCGGCATCGCCGCCGAGCAGCAGGACCTGATCTTCGAGGCCTTCCGCCAGGCGGATGGCGCCATAACCCGTCGCTATGGCGGCACCGGCCTGGGGCTGTCGATCTCCCGTGATTTGGCACTGCTGCTGGGCGGCACCTTGAGCGTCACCAGCCAACCGGGGGAGGGCAGCACCTTTACCCTGCGCCTGCCGCTGGAGTACCAGGAAGCCGCTGCGCCCGCTCTGCCCATCACCCCGGTCACCGCCCCCGTCGCGCCTCCCGCACCGGCCGCGGCACCCGCACCGCTGCCGGCGCTGGCCACCACCCCGCGTCCGCCGGCTGCGCCACCGATCACCGAGGCGGCGGCTCCCATGGGGACGGCCTTCGCCGACGACCGGGACAACTGGCCCTATCCGGATCGCCGGGTGCTCGTGATCGAAGACGAGGTGCCCTTCGCGCAGATCCTCTTCGATCTGGCCCACGAGTTAAAATACAGCTGCCTGGTGGCCCATCGGGCGGAAGAAGGCTTCGCCGCGGCCCTGGAATACCGTCCGGACGCCATCCTGCTGGACATGGGTCTGCCGGACCATTCCGGTCTCACGGTGCTGGAACGGCTCAAAGAAAATCCGCTGACCCGCCACATCCCGGTGCACGTGGTCTCGGCCTCGGATCGCATCGAGACCGCCATGCACATGGGCGCGGTCGGCTACGCCATCAAGCCCACCACCCGCGACGAACTCCGCGAAGCCTTCAATCGCCTGGAAGCCAAGTTCGCCGCCGGCATCAAGCGGGTGCTGCTGGTGGAAGACGACGCCCTGCAGCGCGACAGCATCGCCAAGCTGATCGGCGACGTGGACGTGGAGATCACCGCGGTGGAGATGGGCAGTCAGGCCCTGGAACTACTGCGCGACGAGGTCTACGACTGCATGGTCATCGACCTCAAGCTGCCCGACATGGAAGGCGGCGAGCTGCTCCAGCGCATGGCCAGCGAAGACATCTGCTCCTTCCCGCCGGTGATCGTCTACACCGGGCGCAGCCTGACCCGCGACGAAGAGGCGGCGCTGCTCAAGTATTCGCGCTCCATCATCATCAAGGGCGCCCGCTCGCCCGAGCGGCTGCTCGACGAGGTGACCCTGTTCCTGCACAAGATCGAGGCCGACATGCCGCTTGATCGCCAGCGCATGCTGGAAAGCGCCCGCAGCCGAGAAAAGGCCTTCGACGGCCGCACCCTGCTGCTGGTGGACGACGACGTGCGCAACATCTTCGCCCTCACCAGTGCCCTGGAGCAGAAGGGCGCCAAGGTGGAGATCGCCCGCAACGGCCTGGAGGCGCTGGAAAAGCTCGACAACAGCGACACCATCGACCTGGTGCTGATGGACATCATGATGCCGATGATGGATGGCTACGAAGCCATGCGCGAGATCCGCAAGCGGCCGCACATGAAGAAGCTGCCGATCATCGCCATCACCGCCAAGGCCATGAAGGACGACCAGGAGCGCTGCCTCGCCGCCGGCGCCAGCGACTACCTGGCCAAGCCCATCGACCTGGATCGGCTGTTCTCGCTGATCCGCGTCTGGATGCCGTCGCTGGAGCGGCTGTAGGTCATGAGCGAACGGCTGCAGGACATCGAGCTGAGGTTGCTGCTGGAAGGCATCTTCCTGAGATACAGCCACGACTTCCGCAATTACTCCAAGGCCTCGCTCAAGCGCCGGGTGCTGCAGGCACTGACGCGCTTCGACTGCCCGAGCATCTCGGCGCTGCAGGAGCGGGTATTGCGCGATCCGGCGCTGTTCGCCGAGTTGCTGCAATTCATCACCATCCCGGTCAGCGAGATGTTTCGCGATCCGGGCTACTTCCTCGCCCTGCGCCAGCAGGTGGTACCGGTCCTGCGCACCTATCCCTCGCTCAAGGTGTGGATCGCCGGCTGCAGCACCGGCGAGGAGGTCTTCTCGATGGCCATCCTGTTCCAGGAGGAAGGGCTGCTCGACCGCACCCTGTTCTATGCCACCGATATCAATCCGCGCTCCATGGAAAAGGCCCGGCAGGGCATCTTTCCGCTGGAGCGGATGCGCTCCTACACCGCCAGTTACCAGAAGGCCGGCGGCACCCGGGCGTTTTCCGACTACTACACCGCAGCCTATGACGGCGCGCTGTTCGACAAGTCGCTGATCGCCAACGTGACCTTTGCCGATCACAGCCTGGCCACCGACAGCGTCTTCTCCGAGACCCAGCTGGTGTCCTGCCGCAACGTGCTCATCTACTTCAACAAGAATCTGCAGAATCGGGCGCTCGGGCTGTTTCACGAGTCCCTGAGTCACCGCGGCTTTCTCGGCCTGGGCAGCAAGGAGTCGCTGGACTTCTCCGCCTATGCCAACCACTTCGAGCCGGTGGTGAAGCAGGAACGGCTGTTCCGCAGGCTCTAGCATGTTCCCGCCCCGCAAGCCGTTGCGCCTCATCGTCATCGGAGCCTCTGCCGGCGGGCTGCAGGTCCTGCTGCGCCTGCTCTCGACCCTGCCGGCCAGCTACCGCCTGCCGCTAGCCGTGGTGCTGCACCTGCCGGACGATCGCACCTCGCGCCTGGCCGAGCTGTTCCAGGCGCGCTTGGCCCTGCGGGTGCGCGAGGCCGAGGACAAGGACGCTATACTGCCGGGCACCCTGTATTTCGCGCCGCCGGGTTATCACCTGCTGGTGGAGGATGACTTCACCCTGTCGCTGTCCCGCGACGAGCCGGTGCAGTTCTCCCGGCCGTCCATCGATGTCCTGTTCGAAAGCGCGACCGACGCCCTGGGCGAGCAGGTCTGCGGCATCCTGCTGACCGGTGCCAACCATGATGGTGCCAGCGGCCTGCACGCCCTGGCTCAGAACGGTGGCGTCACCGTCGTCCAGTCGCCGCAATCGGCCGAGGTGCCGACCATGCCCGAGGCGGCCTTGAAGAGATTCCACCCGGATTTCGTGCTGGATGTGCCGGGCATCCATCTATTGCTCATCGAGCTGGAACGCGACCATGGCTGAAGTACCCGTCGAACAGGCGAAGCTCCTGCTCGTAGACGACCTGCCGGAAAATCTCCTGGCGCTGGAAGCCCTGCTGCGCAGCGAGGCGCTGGAGATCTTCCAGGCCAGCTCCGCCGAGGCCGCGCTGGAGCTCCTGCTGATGCACGAATTCGCCCTGGCGATCCTCGATGTGCAGATGCCGGGCATGAACGGCTTCGAACTGGCGGAGATGATGCGCGGCCTGGAAAAGACCCGGCACATCCCCATCGTCTTCGTCAGCGCTGCCGGCCGCGACCTCAACTATGCCTTCAAGGGCTACGAAAGCGGTGCGGTGGACTTCCTGCACAAGCCCCTCGATGTCCATGCGGTGAAGAGCAAGACCCGTGTGTTCGTCGACCTCTACTGGCACCGCAAGCGCCTGGCCGAGCAACTGGTGGCCCTGGAGCAGAGCCGCCAGGAACAGGAGGTCCTGCTCGCCGAGCTGCGCCAGACCCAGGTCGAGCTGCAGCAGGCGGTGCGTACCCGCGACGACTTCATGTCCATGGTCTCCCACGAACTCAAGACGCCGCTCAACACCCTGATGCTCGAAGCCCAGCTGCGCCGCATGTACCTGGACAAGGGCAAGCTGGAAGCCTTCACCCCCGACAAGCTGGCCGGCATGGCCGAGCGCGACGAGCGGCAGATCCAGCGCCTGGTGCACCTGATCGACGACATGCTCGACATCTCGCGTATCCGCACCGGCAAGCTGTCGATCCGCCCCTCGCAGTGCGATCTCGCGGCCCTGGTCAACACCGTGGTGGACAGCTTCGCCTCGCAATTCGCCGCGGCCGGCTGCCCGGTGGAGTTGCACGCCGAAGGCCCGGCGCCCGGCTACTGGGACGAATTCCGCATCGAGCAGGTGATCACCAATCTGCTGACCAATGCCATGAGATACGGCGCCGGACGTCCGGTGGAGATCTCCCTGCGCAGCGACGGCGCCGACGTGGAACTGAGCGTCAAGGACCACGGCATCGGCATCCCCGTGGAGCACCAGGCGCTGATCTTCCGCCAGTTCGAGCGCGCCAGTGGCACCGAGAACATCGCCGGGCTGGGCCTGGGCCTCTATATCGCCGACCAGATCGTCAAGGCGCACCACGGCAGCCTGCACGTGGAAAGCATTGCCGGACAAGGCGCGACCTTCCGCCTGCGGCTGCCCTGTCTGCCGGCCTAGGTAGCATTGACAGGACCCCGGGCGCCCGCGAGAATCGCGAAAAGAGGTGAGATGTCGTACCTCTTGCCAGATAACTCCATAAGAAGGCGCCCGCTCATGTCCGAAGTCTCCTCCTCACCCTTCCATCGACTCCTGCTCACCGGCGCTGCCGGTGGCCTGGGCAAGGAGCTGCGCCAGCGGCTCAAGCCCCATGCCGAGATCCTGCGGCTGTCCGATATCGCGCCGATGGCTGCGGCCGAAGGCCCGGCGGAAGAGGTGGTGACCTGCGACCTGGCGGACAAGGCCGGCGTTCATGCGCTGGTGGAAGGCGTGGACGCCATCCTGCACTTCGGCGGGATTTCCACCGAACACGCCTTCGAACCCATCCTCGAAGCCAACATCCGCGGCACCTTCAACCTCTATGAGGCCGCGCGGCGCCACGGGGTGAAGCGTATCGTCTTCGCCAGTTCCAACCATGTCATCGGCTTCTATCGCCAGGACCAGCGCATTGACGCCAGCGTGCCCCAGCGCCCGGACAGCTACTACGGCCTGTCCAAGGCCTTTGGCGAGGACCTGGCCACCTTCTATTTCGATCGCTATGGCATCGAGACGGTGAGTATCCGCATCGGCTCCTCCTTCCCCGAGGCGCAGAATCGCCGCATGCTCGCCACCTGGCTGAGCTACGAAGACCTGACCGACCTCATCTTGCGCAGCCTGACCACGCCGGATGTCGGCCACACCATCGTCTATGGCGCCTCCGCCAACCGTGACAGCTGGTGGGACAACCGCCTGGCCGCGCACCTGGGCTTCCAGCCCAAGGACAGCTCCGAGCCATTCCGCGCCAAGGTCGAAGCCCAGCCCATGCCGGCAGCGGACGATCCGTCGCTGGTCTACCAGGGCGGTGCCTTTGTCGCCACCGGCCCCTTTGACGACTGAGGAGGGCCGCCATGACCGCCGAATTGCTCGTCGATGCCCGCAACGCCACCGGTGAGTGCCCGGTCTGGCAGGTCGCCGAACAGGCGCTCTACTGGGTCGATATCCCGGCCAAACGGCTGCACCGCTGGACCCTGGCCGGTGCCCTGGACAGCTGGAGCGCACCGGAAATGCTCGCCTGCATCGCCACCCGCGAGGGTGGCGGCTGGCTTGCCGGCCTGGAAAGCGGCCTCTTCGCCCTGCAGGCCGAGGCTTCTGGCCAGCTGAGCGGCGAACGCCTGGTCGCTCTCGACCATGCCCAGCCGGCCATGCGATGCAACGACGGTCGCTGCGATCGCCAGGGCCGCTTCCTGGTGGGCACCATGGTGCAGGACATGGCCCAGGGCGCGCCGGCCGGACGGCTCTATAGCCATACCGCGGGCGAGGGCGCTCGGCTGCTGCTGGACGACCTCATCGTGCCCAACGGCCTGGCCCTGAGCCCCGACGGCCGCACCCTCTATCTGTCCGACTCCCATCCCAGCCGTCAGCTGATCTGGGCCTTCGACTACGACCCGGATACCGGCACACCCAGCAACCGGCGGCTGTTCGTCGACATGAACGCCCATCCCGGCCGACCCGATGGCGCCGCGGTGGATGTCGACGGCTGCTACTGGATCTGCGGCAACGATGCCGGCCTGATCCATCGCTTCACCCCCGATGGCCGTCTGGATCGCTCCCTGAGCGTACCGGTCAAGAAGCCGGCCATGTGCGCCTTTGGCGGGCGCAACCTGGATACCCTGTTCGTGACTTCCATCCGTCCGGGTGGCGATCTGACCGACCAGCCGTTGGCGGGTGGACTCTTCGCCCTGGATCCCGGCGTGCAGGGATTGCCGGAGCCCATGTTCGCGGGATGAATCGGTCGGTCCCGGTTTCAGGGGTGGCAGGACTCCCGGGCGGCGGAGTCCTGAGCGGCGCATGGCAACGTCTGGAAACCGGCTGTCATGCTTTTGTCATGAACATCGGCAGAGCTCCGGCCCAGGCGGCTTATAATCAGATTCTATCCGCCCTAAATCGCCGCCATGACCTCTTTAACCGCAAGCAGCCCCACTGCCCGTTACTACGGCCTGGAATGGCTGAGATTTCTCATGGCGCTGTACATGGTCGTTTACCACCTGGGCGGGCTCTATAGCGATCTGCCGGACGCCTTCCGCCGGCTGGCCGGCATGGGCTTCTTCGCCACCAGCACCTTCTTCCTGCTGTCGGGCTTCTTGCTGGCCCACGTCAGCCTGGATCGCCAGGGTGCGCTCAAGGGCAGCTCCCGCGGCTTCGTCCTACGGCGGCTGTGCAACCTCTATCCCATCCACCTGCTGACCCTGCTGGTCGCGCTGGGGCTGTCCTATTGGTTATCACAAGATTCTTGGCTGGAACACGGGGTGCCGGTCTACTACAACCAGCACCCCTATCTGCAGCTGGAGGAGGGCAGCGAGCTGGACGAGATGCTGCCGCTGTCCTGGCTGGCCGCCACCACCCATGTGCTCCTGCAACTGCTGCTGCTGCAATCCTGGGAGCCACGTTTTCTCTGGCTCAACGGCGCCGCCTGGTCGATCTCGGCGCTGCTGTTCTTCTACCTGCTGTTTCCGCTGCTCGGTCCGCGGCTGATGCGCCTGCGCCGCTGGGCCCTGGCCGCCGCCGCGCTCTGGGGGCTCTATCTGCTCGGTCCGCTAGTAGCCACCTGGGCCCAGGCCTTCGATACCGTCACCGTGGGCGTCATCCACCGCAATCCGCTGATCCGCCTGCCGGAGTTCCTGCTCGGCATCCTGCTCTATCGCGCCGTGCAGGAGCCCCGGGTGGCCGAGATGACCCAGCGCCTGCGCCTGCCCCTGCTGCTGTTCGGCCTGACCGGCCTGTGGCTGGGCGCGCTGCTGCTGGAAGGCGATGGCCGCCGCTGGTTCTACCTGGTCCACAACGGCCTGCTGACACCCTTCCAGGCCGCGGTGCTGCTGGCCTGCGCCACCTTCGGCGAACCCGGTCGCGCCGGCGTGCGTCGCCTGGCCCAGCGCCTCGGCGAGGCCTCGCTGTGCATCTTCGCCGTCCACACTCCGCTGATCGGCGTACTCGAACCCTGGACCCGCACCCTGCTGGGCTGGATGCACCTGGCCGGCGACAGCCTCGAAGACCTGGCCGAGGACGTCGGCGAGGCGCTGGCGCTGCCCATCCCCATTCCCGGCTGGATGCTGCCGCTGCACCTGGTGCTCATCGTCCTGCTCGGTCTGGCCATGCAGCGCTGGGTAGCCAGTCCGCTGCGGCGCTGGCTGCAGGCGCGGTTGCCCCAGTCTTAAGGAGGCGTTAAGTAGACCCGGCTAGCCTCGCCGCAGGAATCCGCAGCGGAGCTGAGCCTTGTCCAGCGAATACGAAGTCCACGGCCCCCACGACCACGAGGTGGAACACGCCGCCCACGGCGCCCATCGCCGCGACAGCCTCACCGGCCGCATCGCCGTCACCACCGCCATCCTGGCGACGCTAGGCGCGCTCTGCGCCTACCAGGGCGGCAATGCCGAGAGCCTGGCCCTCTACTACAAGAACGAAGAAGCCATCGCCAAGACCGAAGCCGCCAACCAGTGGGGCTACTACCAGGCCAAGGGCGAAAAACAGAACCTTGCTGATCTAGGCGCTGCCCTCGCGACCAACCCCGACACCGCCCAGCGCTTCACCCAGGACAGCCAACGCTACGCCCAGCAGAAAGCCGAGATCCGTACCAAGGCCGAAGCCCTGGAAGCCAAGGTCGACGCCAACGAAGCCCTGAGCGAAACCCAACTCCACCGCCACCACCGCTGGGCCCAGGCCACCATGCTTATGCAGGTCGCCATCTCCCTGGCCGCCATCACCCTGCTGACCCGGCGGCGCTGGTTGCAGGCGGCGGTCTATGGGGTGGCGGGGGGAGGGGTGGCTGTAGGGGTGTTGGCGTTGCTGCACGTCTGAGTGCTGTGGCCTCCGCCTTCAAAGGCTTTGCATCGTCCGGCATTTGGGAAAAGCAGAGCAGCCCCAGAACTGCTGTCCGGCCTTTGCTCCCGATTTCACCGTGCGTATCAACAGCGCACTGCCACATCTGGGGCATTGCCGCTCTGCCGTCGGATCGCTTCGGCGCTTGAGAGTCTGCACATGCTCTCGGTGGGTAGCGAGGGTCGGTGCGCGACGACCGGTTTGCAGGACATGCAGCATCTTTTCGACCTCGGCGTCGCTGAACACCGGTTGCTGGAATGACCGGATGTAGCGAATGAAGCCGACACCCTGGGTCACATTGGCCGGCATCTCGGTCTTGAAGGTGCTACCGCCCACGAAGGTGATGACTGAATACAGATGCTCTGGGCTGAGGCCCAGGATCGCTTCCAGCGCCTTGAGGTGCTTGTAATTCTGCCGCAGCGGATTCTGAAATTTGAAGGTGCGCTTGTAGAGCTTTTGCGTCCACTGCGCCTGGCGCTCACTGCCAAAAATCCAACCACTCATGTTCTTCGTCTCAACCACGAAGATGCCGTAGCGCGACAGGAAGACATGATCGATCTGGGTGGTGCCATCAGGCGTAGGTAGGGTGACATTGTGCAGACGACGATAGGTCTGTTTGTCGAGCTGCCAATGGGCAAAAAGGCGTACCAGTAGCTCACCCAGATACCCTTTCACCCAGGATGACTTGAGCAGGCCGATGACGAAGGCGAGTGGCAGCAGCCAGAAAAGCGTCGGCGCGAAGGGCGCCAGAAGGGAGAAGTCCATTTCCCAAGTCCTGAAGGTGACAGCACGAAGAGTAAGACTAGTGCAGGCAGGGGAGAGGGTGGGACCGTTCGGTAGGGATTCGCGACCGGCTTTCGGATTGGCCCAGAGCCCAGGCACAAAAAAGCCGCGCAACGCGCGGCTCCTGAAAGCTGGTGGGCCCACACGGACTCGAACCGTGGACCAAAGGATTATGAGTCCTCTGCTCTAACCGACTGAGCTATAGGCCCTATAGCGCGGTGGAGTATACCGGGGGTGGCGGGTATCGCCAAACCCTTGTCGGGCATAAAAAAACCGGAGCCTGGACTCCGGTTTTCTGTACTGCGCTGGCGCCTTACTCGTCGAGGAAGGAGCGCAGGTGTTCGCTGCGGGACGGGTGGCGCAGCTTGCGCAGAGCCTTGGCTTCGATCTGGCGGATACGCTCGCGGGTGACGTCGAACTGCTTGCCCACTTCCTCGAGGGTGTGGTCAGTGTTCATGTCGATACCGAAACGCATGCGCAGGACCTTGGCTTCACGGGCGGTGAGGCCGGAAAGCACGTCGCGGGTGGCTTCCTTGAGGCTTTCGCTGGTGGCCACTTCGATCGGGGACTGCATGGTGCTGTCCTCGATGAAATCGCCCAGGTGCGAATCCTCGTCGTCGCCGATGGGCGTCTCCATGGAGATCGGTTCCTTGGCGATCTTGAGCACCTTGCGGATCTTGTCCTCGGGCATCTCCATGCGCTCGCCCAGCTCTTCCGGGGTCGGCTCGCGGCCCATCTCCTGCAGCATCTGGCGGGAGATCCGGTTCAGCTTGTTGATCGTCTCGATCATGTGCACCGGAATCCGAATGGTGCGCGCCTGGTCGGCGATGGAGCGAGTGATGGCCTGGCGAATCCACCAGGTGGCATAGGTGGAGAACTTGTAGCCACGGCGGTATTCGAACTTGTCCACCGCCTTCATCAGACCGATGTTGCCTTCCTGGATCAGATCGAGGAATTGCAGACCGCGGTTGGTGTACTTCTTGGCGATGGAGATCACCAGACGCAGGTTCGCCTCGACCATTTCCTTCTTGGCGCGGCGAGCCTTGGCCTCGCCGATGGACATGGCGCGGTTGATGTCCTTGATCTGCGAGACCTTCAGCTCGTAGTCACGCTCCAGCTCGGCCAGCTGGGCCTGCTTGGCCTGGATGTCGGCCTGGAAGCGCTCGAGACCTTCGGCGTACTTGGGCTTGCCCTTGAGCAGGCCAGCGGTCCACTCGGTGTTGGTCTCGTTGCCGGGGAAGTGGCGCAGGAAGTCGGCACGCGGCATGCGCGCATCGCGCACGGCCAGCTGCATGATGGCGCGCTCGAGGCCACGCACACGCTCCAGGGACTCGCGCACGCGGGTCACCAGGGCTTCGTACTGCTTGGGCACCAGCTTGATCGGCGAGAACAGCAGCGCCAGGGCGACGAATTCTTCCACGGCGCGATCGTCGTCGCGGCCGTGCTTCTTCAGCACCTTCTGAGTCTTTTCCAGCTGCTCGGCGACCGCGCCGAAACGCAGGCGAGCCTCTTCCGGATCCGGACCGCCGTCGCCTTCTTCCTCGGCGTCGTCGTCGCTCTCTTCTTCTTCGTCCTTCTCGTCGTCCACGGCCTTGGCATCGGCGGCCTTGTTCGGGACGGGCAGCTCATCGCTCTCGTTCGGCAGGCTGCCGTCGTCGGGATCGATGTAACCGGCGAGGACGTCGGACAGGCGACCGCCTTCGGTGGTGACGCGGGTGTATTCGCTGAGGATGTAGTCGACGGTGCCCGGGAACTGGGCGATGGCGCCCATGACTTCGCGGATGCCTTCCTCAATGCGCTTGGCGATCTCGATCTCGCCTTCGCGGGTCAGCAGTTCCACGGTACCCATTTCACGCATGTACATGCGCACCGGGTCGGTGGTGCGGCCGACATCGCTCTCCACTGCGGCCAGGGCGGCAGCGGCTTCTTCGGCGGCGGCTTCGTCGGTATCCGTCTCGGCCAGCAGCAGGGCATCGGCGTCCGGTGCGGTCTCGAATACGTTGATCCCCATGTCATTGATCATGCGGATGATGTCTTCCACCTGTTCCGGATCTGAAATATCCTCCGGTAGGTGGTCATTGACCTCCGCGTAAGTCAGGTAACCCTGCTCACGACCGCGGGCGATCAATTCTTTCAGACGGGATTGCTGTTGCGCTTTTCCGGACATAGGTACCCTTCCACTGAAGGCTTAGGCGGGCAAAAATAGCTGAACATTATAGCCGGTTAGACGGTTGTCGTGCCAGTTAGGTCACGGACCCCGCCGGACGGCTGAGGAGTTCGCGTAGGCGGTCCTTGTCTTCGGAGCTCAGTTCGCTCTGTCGCGCCTTGCGTAGGAGTTGCTCCAGCAGGCGATCACGCTGGCTGGCGGCTAACCTCGTTATGGTGTCGAAAAACTGTTGTTCAAGGTTGTCCCCGGCAATCAGCCATTCTTTTTCCGCCAGAGCGCGCAGCAGTCGACCCTGTTCGGTGCCGTGCCAGCGGGCGATGAGCGCCAGGGTGCTCTGCCCGGGCTTCTTCTGCAGCGCCTCGACCAGGGCGACCAGCAACTGGGCGTACTGATCGCTTTCCTCGGCCAGGTTGCGGGCGTCTTGCACCGCCTGGGCCAGGGTCGGGTGGTGCAGCAGGCTGCGCAGCGCGGCCAGCACCGGGGTCTCCACCTTGACCGGTGGCTGACGGGGAGGGCGCTCGCCGCCACCCTTGCCGTTGAAATCCTTTTTCCAGCCCTTGCCGTCGCGCCCGCCCTTACCTTCGCGGCGGGGCGTCCACTGCTGCTGCGCCGGGGCTTCCTCGGCATGGGCATAGGCGTAGTCGCCATAGTCCGGGGGCGGGGCGTCCTGCGGCGGAGCGGGCGGTGCCAGCTGGCTCAGGGCGTCGTTGCCAAGGCCGGTGAGTTCGCTCAGGCGCTGGCGCATCAGCAGGCGCAGGTTGTTGCCGGGAATCTTCTCGATCAGCGGCGCCGCCAGGGTGGCCAGGTGCGCCTTGCCTTCCAGGGTGGCCGGATCCGCTTCGATCATCAGTTGCTGGAAGAAATACTCGGCCAACGGCTGAGCCTGCTGGACGAAGCGCGCCTGGAAGGCGTCGGCGCCCTCGGCGCGCACCAGGGTATCCGGGTCCTCGCCCTCGGGCAGGAACAGGAAGCGCACCCGGAAGCCGTCCTTGAGCACCGGCAGGGCCGATTCCAGGGCGCGCCAGGCGGCGCTGCGGCCGGCCTGGTCGCCGTCGAAGCAGAACAGAATGCTCGGCACGATGCGGAACAGCCGCTTGATGTGCTCTTCGCTGGTGGCGGTGCCCAGGGTGGCCACGGCATTGCGGATGCCTTGCTGGGCCAGGGCGATGACGTCCATGTAGCCTTCCACGACAAGGATCTCGTCCAGGTCGCGGTTGTGCTTGCGCGCCTCGAACAGGCCGTAGAGTTCCTGGCCTTTGTGGAACACCGGGGTCTCCGGCGAGTTGAGGTACTTGGGCTTGTCGTCGCCCAGCACCCGGCCGCCAAAGGCGATGACCCGGCCCCGGCTGTCGCGGATCGGAAAGATCACCCGGTCGCGAAAGCGATCGTACCTCTTGCCGCTCTCGGCGTTCTCCACCAGCAGGCCGGCGTCGAGCATGGCCTTCTGCTGCAGATCGTCGCCGCCCAGGTGCTTGCCCAGGTTGTCCCAGCCCGGCGGGGCGAAGCCCAGGCCGAAATCGCGGGCGATCTCGCCGGTGAGGCCGCGCTTCTTCAGGTAGTCCACCGCCGCCTGGCGCTTGGGGTGATTGCGCAGCGCCAGGCGATAGTATTCGGCGGCGGCGGCCAGTAGCGGGTAGAGCGGGGAATCCGTGGGTTGCCGCGGCTTGCGTCGACCGCCGCTCTCTTCGCGCGGCACGTCCACGCCGGCCTTCTTGGCCAGTTCCTCGACCGCCTCGGGGAATTCGAGGTTGTCGTGGTCCATGATGAAGCCGAGGGCGTTGCCGCCGGCGCCGCAGCCGAAGCAGTAGTAGAACTGCTTGTCCGGGCTGACGCTGAAGGAGGGCGTCTTCTCGTTATGGAAGGGGCAGCAGGCCATCCAGTTCTTGCCGGCCTTCTTGAGCTTCACCCGCGCGCCCACCACCTCGACGATGTCGGTGCGATTGAGCAGGTCGTCGATGAAGCCTTGCGGGATGAGTCCGGCCATGGTCAGCGTCTGGATAGAAAGGCGAAGAGCGGAGGATGAAGCGAGGAGGGCAGTCTAGCGCCAGAGAGCGCCAGGGCGAAGCGGGAAGGCCAGAAACAGACAACCCGACCAGAGGTCGGGTTGTTTGATGACGCCAGAGGAGCGCTGTAACTCAGTACAGACGCTCGCGACGGCGCTGCTCGCGCTGTACTTTCTTGGCGTGGCGCTTGACCGCGGCGGCAGCTTTACGCTTGCGCTCGGCGGTGGGCTTTTCGTAGAACTCGCGGCTACGCACTTCGGCCAGTACACCGGCCTTCTCGCAGGAACGCTTGAAACGACGCAGCGCTACGTCGAAGGGTTCGTTTTCTTTGACTTTGACGTTGGGCATCCAGGTCGTACCTTCAAATTTACCGAGGTTTAATCCAACGCTAGCGGCAAAAGGGCACGGGAAGCGTCGGTTTTTAAGGGTTGCGGATAGTAACGCTTCAACTGCCCCGCTGCCAAGCCCCGGCGGACGAAAAGCGCTGGCCGGTGCTGGAAGCGGCGCTTATCATGCGCAGCCTGACATTCTATACCCTCGAAGGCTTATCTCCATGCGTGTTCTGGGACTGGAAACGTCCTGCGATGAAACCGGCGTCGCCCTCTACGACAGCGAGCGCGGCCTGCTGGCCGATGCGCTGTTCAGCCAGATCGATCTGCATCGCGTCTACGGTGGCGTGGTGCCGGAGCTGGCCTCGCGCGATCACGTCAAGCGCATGCTGCCGCTGATCCGCGAAGTGCTGGACGCGGCGGGCAGCCGCCCCGCGGACGTGGACGCCATCGCCTACACCGCCGGCCCCGGCCTGGTCGGCGCCCTGCTGGTGGGCGCGGCCTGTGCCCAGGCGCTGGCGCTGGCCTGGGGCGTGCCGGCCCTGGGCGTCCACCACATGGAAGGTCATCTGCTGGCGCCCATGCTCGAAGAGCAGCCGCCGCAATTTCCCTTCGTCGCCCTGCTGGTCTCCGGTGGCCACACCCAGCTGGTGCAGGTCGATGGCATCGGCCGCTACAGCGTGCTGGGCGAGTCCTTGGACGATGCCGCCGGCGAAGCCTTCGACAAGACCGCCAAGCTGCTGGGCCTGAGCTATCCCGGTGGACCGGAGATCGCCCGCCTGGCCGAGCACGGCGTGGTGGGGCGTTTCGTCTTTCCGCGGCCCATGACCGATCGGCCCGGCCTGGAATTCAGCTTCAGCGGCCTCAAGACCTTTACCCTCACCACCTGGCAGCGCTGCCGGGCGGCCGGTGACGACAGCGAGCAGACCCGCTGCGACATCGCCCTGGCCTTCCAGACGGCGGTGGTCGAGACCCTGGCGATCAAGTGCAAGCGCGCGCTGAAGCAGACCGGGCTCAAGTCGCTGGTGATCGCCGGTGGCGTCAGCGCCAACCGCGCACTGCGCGAGAACCTGGAGCAGATGCTCGGCGAACTGGGCGGCCAGGTCTTCTATGCGCGGCCGCGCTTCTGCACCGACAACGGCGCCATGATCGCCTACGCCGGTTGCCAGCGGCTGCTGGCCGGCCAGCAGGAAGGTCCGGCCATCGCCGTCAAGGCGCGCTGGCCCATGGAGCAGCTGGCGGCACTCTGAGACGGGCGGAGGGCGCCAGCGGGCAATCCCCGGACGGCGCAAGGGTCAAAAATGACGCTCGGTCCCCTGGCGCAGGGCGCGCAGGTTGTGGCGGTGGCGGATCAGGATGAGCAGGGCGAGCAGCAGCATCGGCGCCAGCAGGTCCGGACGTTGCCAGGCGAACAGCGGCAGGATGCCGAGCACCGCGACCAGGGACGCCAGGGAGGCGATCCTCAGGCTGGCGAACACCGCGGCCCAGAGCACCAGCCCTAGCAGCGCCGCCGGCGGATAGAGGCCGAGTAGCAGCCCGGCCGCCGTGGCGACGCCCTTGCCACCGCGGAAGTGGAAATACAGCGGATAGAGATGGCCGACCACGGCGGCCAGCCCGATCCAGGCCTGTTGCAGGGGCGCAAGCCCCAGTTGCTGGGCGATCAGTACGGGGATCAGGCTCTTGCTCAGGTCGCCGGCGAGGGTCAGCAGGGCCAGCTTGCGTCCGGCCAGGCGCAGCATGTTGCTGGCGCCGGGATTGCCGGAGCCGTCGTGACGCGGGTCGCGGGTGCCGAACAGGCGACTGAGCAGCACGGCGAAGGACAGCGAGCCCAGCAGATAGGCCAGCAGGAGCAGCAGCCAGAACATGGTAGGGTTCCGCGCCAGGAGAAGGCTCGATTCTACCGACAGCCCGCCGCCCGACGATAGGCCGGCGGTGACGATCACACAGAGCACGAAAAAGGTGCGAGGCAAAGGCAGTGGACAAGGTTTTCATCGAGGGACTCGAGGTCGACACCGTGATAGGGGTATACGACTGGGAGCGTGACATCCGCCAGTGCCTGCGCATCGATCTCACCATGGGCTGGGACATCCGCGCGGCGGCGGCGAACGACGAACTCGAACACACCCTGAACTATGCGGCAGTGGCCGAGCGCATCACCGCCTTCGCCCACGAGACCGCCTTCGAATTGGTCGAGACCTTCGCCGAGCGCCTGGCCGCCCTGCTGCAGGCGGAATTCAAGCTACCCTGGCTGCGCCTGCGCATCACCAAGCCCGGCGCGGTGCCGACAGCTCGTGGCGTGGGCGTGGAGATCGAGCGGGGGCAGGCGTGACCCGCGTCTATCTGGGGCTGGGCAGCAACATCCAGCGCGAGCGGCACCTGGGCGTGGCCCTGGACGAACTCGCCGAGCTGCTGACCGATCTGCACTGCTCGCCGGTGTTCGAAAGCGAGGCAGTGGGCATCCGCAGTGCACCCTTCTTCAATCTCGTCGTCGCCGGTGACACCGACCTCGAACCCGCCACCCTGAGTCAGAGACTCAAGGCCATCGAAACCCGCAGCGGGCGCTATGCGCCAGATCGCCAGGGTCTGCCGCTGGACATCGACATCCTGCTGCACGGCGACCTGACCGGCGAGTTCGCCGGCCTGACCCTGCCGCGCGCCGAGATCCTGCGCAATGCCTTCGTGCTCTGGCCGCTGGCCCTGCTGGCCGGTGAGCGACAGCATCCGGACAACGGTCGGCGCTTTGACGAGCTGTGGCAGGAGATGCGTGGCCAGACCACCCAGGTGCTGCGACCGGTGGCTTTTAGCTGGAAGGGGATTGATCTCACCCCGAAGGCGTTGCTCGGCGCTGACCTGGGGTAGCGCGGCGGTCGTTGGGCTTCGCTGCGCTCAACCCAACCTACGGGAGCTCTTCCCCCTCTCCCTTTGGGAGAGGGCTGGGGTGAGGGTACGCCTCGCGAAGCGCCCCCAGTGGAAAAGTCTGCGCCGTTTTCCACGCTACGGCTCTAGCGCAGGCTTTGCTTAGCTCGGACAACCCTCTCTCCCTCGGGGAGAGGGTTGGGGTGAGGCCGATTGGGAGGAGCTGCGCCGCGCTCAACCGAACCTACGAAAGCTGCGCCAGGGCCTCGATGCGGGCCCGCTTGAGAGCGTCACCCAGGGCGGCACCCTTGAAGCCCTGGGCGACCAGCGGCTGGACCTCGACTCCGCGCAATACCTCGGCCGCCTCGCGCAGCAAGGCCAGTGGTGGCTCGCCCTCGGCGGGCCTCACCGCTGCGGCGCAGGCGCAGGCCTGGAGGAACTCCTCGAAGCGCGCCGGGCGGCGCAGCACGTCGAAGCCCTGCAGCAGCTCGAACCAGGCCTCCGGTGTCAGCTGTCGAGCCTGCAGCGCCGTGGGCCAGTGGCGCGCCAGCAGCAAAGCCAGCTCGGCGGGATCGCGCGGTACCTTGAAGCGGGCGTTGAGGGCGGCGTGCTGCTCTTCCGGTACGTCCAGCAGCAGGCAGGCCCAGCGCACGTTCAGGGAGGCCTGGACCTCGGCGCTCTGGCGCAGGATCGCATAGACCCGGGCACCTGGCTCGGGCTGCTCGCCGGCGAAGCTGGCAGCCACCTCCGGCAGCAGCGCGGCCAGGGCGCCGCAGTCGTGCAGCACCCGAACGAAGACATCGGGTCGCTCTTCGAGCAGGGCGCGGGAGATTTCCTTCCACAGTCGCTCGGCGGTCAGGGCATCCAGCTCGCCACTGGCGACCATGTCCTGCATCAGCAGCAGCGTCTCGGGCGCTACCTGGAAACCCAGGCTGCAATAGCGGGCGGCGAAGCGGGCGACCCGCAACACGCGCAGCGGGTCTTCGGCGAAGGCGGGAGAGACGTGGCGCAACAGGCGCGCCTGGAGATCGGCGCGCCCGCCGTAGGGATCTATGACCTGGCCGTCGTCGTCTTCGGCCATGGCGTTGACGGTCAGGTCACGGCGGATCAGATCCTGCTCCAGGGTGACATCGGGCGCGGCGTGAAAGGTGAAGCCGCCGTAGCCACGTCCGCTCTTGCGTTCGGTGCGGGCCAGGGCGTATTCCTCGCCGGTCTGGGGATGCAGGAACACCGGGAAGTCGGCGCCCACCGGGCGATAGCCCTGGGCAGCGAGGGCTTCGGCGGTGGCACCCACCACGACCCAGTCGACCTCCGTTACCGGGCGACCGAGCAGGCGATCCCGTACGGCACCGCCCACCTTGTAGATTTGCATAGAAAAAGACCTCCTTGCGGAGGTCTAGGATAGCCCGAAAGACCGGCTCGGCTCAGATCGGCGAAGCCAGATCCAGCCGCCGGTCGTGATCGCGGCTCTCATGGCGAGGCGGAACCTGGAAGCTCTGGGCCACCTCTTCGCCCCTCATGCTTTCCAGGCGGATATCGAAGCCCCAGAGTCGGTGCAGGTGCTTGAGCACCTCGTCCGTGGAGTTGCCCAGCGGCTTGCGGTCATGCTGGAAGTGGCGAAGGGTGAGCGAACGATCACCACGCCGATCGACATTCCAGATCTGCACATTGGGCTCGCGATTGCCCAGGTTGTACTGGGCGGCGAGTTGCTCGCGGATCAGCCGATAACCGCTGTCGTCGTGGATGGCCGCCACTTCCAGTTCGTCGCGCTGATCGTCATCGAGGATGCTGAACAGCTTGAGGTCGCGGATCACCTTGGGCGAGAGGTACTGCAGGATGAAGCTCTCGTCCTTGAAGCTCTTCATGGCGAAGGTGACGGTGGCTAGCCAGTCGCTGCCGGCGATCTCGGGGAACCAGCGGCGGTCTTCTTCCGTGGGGGCCTCGCAGATGCGGCGGATGTCGCGGAACATGGCGAAGCCCAGGGTGTAGGGATTGATGCCGCTGTAGTAGGGGCTGTCGAAGCCCGGCTGGTAGATGACCCCGGCGTGGGATTGCAGGAACTCGAACATGAAGCCTTCGGTGACCAGACCCTCGTCGTAGAGATCGTTGAGCAGGGTGTAGTGCCAGAAGGTGGCCCAGCCCTCGTTCATCACCTGGGTCTGGCGCTGGGGATAGAAGTACTGGGCGATCTTGCGCACGATGCGGATCACCTCGCGCTGCCAGGGCTCCAGCAGCGGCGCGTGCTTTTCCACGAAATAGAGGATGTTTTCCTGGGGTTCGCTGGGGAAGCGCGCACCCTCGTCGTGGGCTTCCTTGCCAGCCATCTTGGGAATGGTCCGCCAGAGGTCGTTGACCTGGCGCTGCAGCTGCTCTTCGCGCTCCTTCTGCCGCTGGCGTTCCTCGGCGGCGGAGATGGGATAGGGCCGCTTGTAGCGGTCCACCCCGTAGTTCATCAGCGCATGGCAGGAGTCCAGCAGTTCTTCCACGGCATCGATGCCATGGCGTTCCTCGCACTGGGTGATGTACTGCTTGGCGAACACCAGGTAGTCGATGATGGAGCTGGCATCGGTCCAGGTACGGAACAGGTAGTTGCCCTTGAAGAAGCTGTTGTGGCCATAGCAGGCATGGGCGATCACCAACGCCTGCATGGTCATGGTGTTCTCTTCCATGAGGTAGGCGATGCAGGGGTCGGAGTTGATCACGATCTCGTAGGCCAGCCCCATCTGGCCCCGGCTGTAGTGCTTCTCGGTATGGAGGAAGTGCTTGCCGTAGGACCAATGGTTGTAGCCGATGGGCATCCCGACGGAAGCGTAGGCGTCCATCATCTGCTCGGCGGTGATCACCTCGATCTGGTTGGGGTAGGTGTCCAGCGCATAGCGCTTGGCGATCCGGGCGATCTCCCGGTCATAGGTCTGGATCAGCTCGAAGGTCCATTCCGAGCCGGTGGAGATGGGCTCACGTTTCATGACACGAGTCTCCGCTGGAACAGTTCGCGGAACACGGGATAGATATCCCCCGCCGAGACGATCTGCTGCTGCGAGAAGGAATCCGGGAAGCTGCCCCGGACGTTCTCGTATTCGTACCACAGCGCCTGGTGCTCGCGCGGGGTGATTTCCACATAGGTGTAGTACTGCATGAACGGCAGGATCTGCTTGGTCAGGATCTCCCGGCAGATGGGCGAGTCGTCGTTCCAGTTGTCGCCGTCGGAGGCCTGGGCGGCATAGAGATTCCATTCGTTGACCGGATAGCGCGCGGCCATGACTTCCTGCATCAGCTTGAGGGCGCTGGAGACGATGGTGCCGCCGGTTTCGCGGGAGTAGAAGAACTCTTCCTCGTCCACTTCCTTGGCGCTGGTGTGGTGGCGAATGAACACCACCTCGATGCGCTCGTAGTTCCGCTTGAGAAAGAGGTAGAGCAGGATGTAGAAGCGCTTGGCGATGTCCTTGGTGGCCTGGGTCATGGAGCCGGAGACGTCCATCAGGCAGAACATCACCGCCTTGGAGCTGGGGCTGGGCTGCTTGGACAGCAGGTTGTACTTGAGGTCGAAGGTGTCGAGGAAGGGCACCTTGTCGATACGTGCGCGCAACCGCTCGATCTCGGCCTCCAGCGCCTGGATGTCGCCGAGGTTGTCGGGCTCTTCCACCCGCAGCCGTGCCAGTTCGGCCTTGGCTTCGCGCAACTTGTTGCGGCTGCCCCCGGAGAGGGCGATGCGCCGGGCATGGGAGGCACGCAGGGTGCGGATGATGTTGATGCGGGCGGGGTTGCCCTCGTTGCTGATGCCGGCGCGGACCGTCTTGAAGGTGTCGGTGCCGGTCAGCTGCTTCTTGACCAGGTTGGGCAGCTCCAGATCCTCGAACATGAAGTCGAGGAATTCGTCCTGGGTGATCTGGAAGGCGAATTCGTCCATGCCTTCGCCGCTGTTGCTGGCCTTGCCTTGGCCCTGACCACCGCCGCCGCCCTGGGGGCGCGGGATGCGTTCGCCGCTGACGAATTCCTTGTTGCCCGGGTGGACGATGGTCTGGCGTCCACCCTTGCCCTGGTACAGCGCGGGTTCGTCGATGTCGCGGGCAGGAATGCTGATCTGCTCGCCGTGCTCCATGTCGGTGATGGAGCGCCGACTCACGGCTTCCTCGACCGCCTTCTTGATGTGCTCACGATAACGCCGCAGAAAACGCGTGCGGTTCACCGTGCTCTTGTTCTTGCCGTTTAGACGCCGGTCGATGACATAACTCATACAGGCCCTCCGGGCTATTGCAGGACGCCACGACGACGCGGCAGGCGCGTCGTCGCGGGTTCAGCCTCAGGCTGCCTTACTGCGACTTGCGTACCCGTGAATACCACTCGGACAGCAGTCGCACCTGCTTCTCGGTGTACCCGCGCTGGACCATGCGGGTGACGAAGTCGCTGTGCTTCTGCTGGTCTTCCTTGCTGGCCTTGGCATTGAAGCTGATGACCGGCAAGAGCTCCTCGGTGTTGGAGAACATCTTCTTCTCGATCACCGCGCGCAGCTTCTCGTAGGACAGCCAACTCGGATTCTTGCCGTTATTGTTGGCACGGGCGCGCAACACGAAGTTGACGATCTCGTTGCGGAAATCCTTCGGATTGCTGATGCCGGCCGGTTTCTCGATCTTTTCCAGTTCCTCGTTGAGGGAGGCGCGATTGAGGATCTCGCCGGTTTCCGGGTCGCGGTATTCCTGATCCTGGATCCAGAAGTCGGCATAGAGCACATAGCGGTCGAAGATGTTCTGGCCGTATTCGCTGTAGGACTCGAGGTAGGCGGTCTGGATCTCCTTGCCGATGAATTCCACGTAGCGCGGCGCCAGGTATTCCTTGATGAATCTCATGTAGCGTTCGCGGGTCTCGGCCGGGAATTGCTCGGCTTCGATCTGCTGCTCCAGCACATAGAGCAGGTGCACCGGGTTGGCCGCGATCTCGTTGGCGTCGAAGTTGAACACCCGCGAGAGGATCTTGAAGGCGAAGCGGGTCGAGAGGCCGTTCATGCCCTCGTCGACGCCGGCGCTGTCACGGTATTCCTGGATCGACTTGGCCTTGGGATCGGTGTCCTTGAGATTCTCGCCGTCGTAGACGCGCATCTTCGAATAGATGTTGGAGTTTTCCGGTTCCTTGAGCCGCGAGAGCACCGAGAACTGGGCCAGCATCTTCAGGGTATCCGGCGCGCAATGGGCGCTGGCCAGGGAGCTGTTGACCAAGAGCTTGTCGTAGATGTGGATCTCGTCGGAGACGCGCAGGCAGTAGGGCACCTTGACGATGTAGATCCGGTCGATGAAGGCCTCGTTGTTCTTGTTGTTGCGGAAGGTGTGCCACTCGGATTCGTTGGAGTGGGCCAGGATGATGCCGCTGTAGGGCAGGGCGCCGAGGCCTTCGGTGCTGTTGTAGTTGCCTTCCTGGGTCGCGGTCAGCAGGGGGTGCAGGACCTTGATCGGGGCCTTGAACATCTCCACGAATTCCATCAGGCCCTGGTTGGCCCGGCACAGGGCGCCGGAATAGCTGTAGGCGTCCGCATCGTTCTGCGGGTATTCCTCCAGCTTGCGGATGTCCACCTTGCCCACCAGGGCGGAGATGTCCTGGTTGTTCTCGTCGCCCGGTTCGGTCTTGGCGATGGCGATCTGGTTGAGGATGGAAGGATAGAGCTTGACCACCCGGAACTTGCTGATGTCCCCGCCGAATTCCTGCAGGCGCTTGGCCGCCCAGGGCGACATGATGCTGCGCAGGTAGTGGCGGGGGATGCCGTAGTCCTCTTCGAGGATCTGGCCGTCTTCGTCGGGATTGAACAGCCCGAGGGGCGATTCGAATACCGGCGAGCCCTTGATGGCGTAGAAGGGGATCTTCTCGATCAGGTGCTTGAGTTTCTCCGCGAGGGACGACTTGCCGCCGCCCACCGGGCCGAGCAGATAGAGGATCTGCTTCTTCTCTTCCAACCCCTGCGCCGCATGGCGGAAGTAGGACACGATCTGCTCGATGCAGTCTTCCATGCCATGGAAGTCGGCAAAGGCCGGATAGCGGCGGATGACCTTGTTGGAAAAGATGCGCGACAGGCGTGAATCACTGGTGGTGTCCACCAGTTCGGGTTCGCCGATGGCCATGAGCATGCGCTCGGCGGCACTGGCAAAGGCGGTACGATCCTTCTTGCAGATCTCAAGGTATTCCTGAAGGGAATACTCTTCCTGGCGAGTCGCTTCAAAACGCCCCTGGAAGTGACTGAAAATGCTCATGACGTCTCCTCGCTGGATACCCTGGACCAGCTTGGAATCGATGCCTGGAGCCTTGCCTTGCTGCCGGTGGGGAGCGGTCATGCCGGGCGACTAAAGATAACGTCTCTAATACCTTAGCGGTCGTCTTGCCTAATCGATCCTTACACGCCTGCAGAATAGGGTTGGGTTTCGAGAGACGCACGAAGGAGACCGATGGAAACGGTCCCCCTGGAATTCCCCCGAATCTCCAGTGGTTACACCGATGGTCCAAAGCCGGTTATCGAGCCCGCCGTTTCCGGAGGGCCTGATTCCAGAATAGTCCTATCTGCGAGATGTGGAAGAGCCAATTCGGTTTATTCTTGTAACGACAGCGTCAATCGGCTGTGCTAGAGGCACGCTCAGGCCTGACCGCTGGCGGTCTCGTCGGGATAGCGGGTGCGCCAGTTTTCGAAGCCGCCGTCGACGCTGTAGACCTGGCTGAAGCCCTGGCCGGCGAGGAAGGCGGCCGCGCTCTGGCTGGAGTGGCCGTGGTAGCAGAACACCAGCAGCGGCGCGTCCAGATCGGCGGCGGCGATGAAGTCGTGGATGTTCTGGTTGTCGAGTCGTTGCGCCCCGGCGACGTGCAGGGCGGCGTAGCTGTGCGGATCGCGGATGTCGACGATCTGGGCGCCCTGGCTGCGCAGCTCCAGGGCCCGCTCGGGGGAGATACAGGTGAATTCGCTCATTTCTTCTCCTTGCAACTGCAGAGATGACGGCGGTTGCCGTCGACGTCGAGCAGGGTCATGTCGCCGCCCCAGACGCAGCCGCTGTCGAGGGCCTCGACATTGGGCGCCGCGCAGCGACCCTTGAGCGCGGCCCAGTGGCCGAACAGGATGCGCACGTCGCGGGTCAGCCGGTGCTCATGGCTGAACCAGGGGGCGAAGCCGGCCGGTGCGCTGTCCAGGCCTTCCTTGCTTTTGAATTCCAGCCGACCTTCGGGGCTGCAGAATCTCATGCGCGTCAGGTAGTTGGTGATCAGGCGCAGGCGTTCCTGGCCTTGGAGATCATCTTGCCAGAGCGCCGGCTCGTTGCCATACATCTGCTCGAGAAAGGGCACATGGGCCTGGTCATCGCGCAACACGGCTGCCACTTCGCCGGCCAGGCTGATGGCCTGGGCCAGAGTCCACTGCGGCGGCAGACCGGCATGGACCAGCACGCAATTGCGCTCGGCATCGTGCTGGATCAGCGGCAGGTGGCGCAGCCAATGCAGCAATTCGTCGCGATCGGGGGCGGCGAGGATATCGCTCAGGGTGTCCTGCTTCTTCAGCTTGGCGCCGCCCAAGGCCACGGCCAGCAGGTGCAGGTCGTGGTTGCCCAGGACGCTGACCAGCGAATCGCGCATCGCGTACAGGTATCTCAGGGTTTCCAGAGATTGCGGGCCGCGATTGACCAGATCCCCTACCAGCCAGAGGCGGTCCCGCGCGGGATCGAAACGGACCTCGTCGAGGAGGCATTTGAGCGGGTCGAGGCAACCTTGCAGATCGCCAACGGCGTACAGCGTCATCGGGACTCCTAGTGTGGGGTTTTAGAAGTTCGCGCAAGCTTCGGCGAGTGATTTTTTGGTCTGGGCCAGGCGCTGCGACGAGTCATAGCAGGGCTATGGCGAGGAGTAGCAACGCCGCCCAGGGCGAAAAAGCGCCGCCAAAATTGTGTAGATAACTTCTGAAACACCACATTAGTGCAGCGAGCCGGGTACGGCCAGGCGGAAGGTGGGGATGGCGGCTTCGAAGAGATGGCCATCGCTGGCGACCATCTGGTAGCTGCCCCTCATGCTGCCGACCTGGGTCGGCATCAGGGTGCCGCTGGAGTAGCTGTGGGTTTCGCCCGGGGCGATCAGCGGCTGCTCGCCCACCACGCCCGGTCCGCGCACTTCCTGCGCCTCGCCATTGCCATCGGTGATGATCCAGTGGCGACTGAGCAGCTGCGCCGGCAGCTGGCCGTCGTTGCGGATGCTCACGTCGTAGGCGAAGGCGTAGCGCTCCTGGCTGGCACTGGATTGCTCGGGCAGGTAGCGGGTGGTGACCTGCACGGTGATGAGATAGCGCGGATCGGGCTCGGTCACGGGAGAATTCTCTGCGGAGGCGGGTGGAAAGGCTTCAGCTGGACGCCAGCTGGTTGGCCAAACGCACGTAGGCGGCCAGGTCCAGCTGCTCGGGGCGCAGCCCTGGATCGACGTCGGCGGCCTCGATGGCGGCGCTGTCCAGGGTGCCCTTGAGGGTGTTCCTGAGGGTCTTGCGGCGCTGGCCGAAGGCCTCGCGGACGACGCGCTCCAGCAGGACCGGATCGCGGGCCACGTGGGGCCGCTCGGTATGGGGCACCAGGCGCACGATGGCCGAATCCACCTTGGGCGGCGGATTGAAGGCGCCCGGGCCGACGTTGAACAGGTGCTCCACGCGGCAGTGGTACTGCACCATGATCGACAACCGACCCCAGTCGCCATTGCCCGGTACCGCGGCCAAGCGTTCCACCACTTCCTTCTGCAGCATGAAGTGCATGTCGGCGATGATGTCGGCGAAGCTGAGCAGGTGGAAGATCAGCGGCGTGGAGATGTTGTAGGGCAGGTTGCCCACCACCCGCAGTCGATCGCCGGCGGCGATGCTGGAGAGGTCGTATTTCATGGCGTCACCCTGGTGCAGGGTGAACAGCGGATTGAGGCCGAACTTGAGTCGGAGCAGGGGAATCAGGTCCTGGTCCAGCTCGATGACGTCGAGCCGGGCACCGCTGCCGAGTAGGCCCTTGGTCAGGGCGCCCTGGCCCGGGCCGATTTCCAGCAGGCGCTCGCCGGGCCGTCCGTGGATGGCGCGGAGGATGCGATGGATCACCCCGGCGTCGTGCAGGAAGTTCTGGCCGAACCTCTTGCGGGCGCGGTGTTGGTAGAGCTCGGTCATCAGGTGCTCCGGCGCAGGCAGCGGGCCTGCGATTTCAAGACGGCAAAGACCCACCAGTTTAGCAGACCCTTGACCGTCACCGGAGCGTTCAGGTCACCGAACGGCGATGGGCCGCCATGCTGTAGGCGGTCTCCAGGGCCACCTTCAGACTGCCGGTATCGATGCGTCCGCTGCCGGCCAGGTCGAGGGCGGTGCCATGGTCGACCGAGGTGCGGATGATCGGCAGGCCCAGGGTCACGTTGACCGCGGCGCCGAATCCCTTGTGCTTGAGCACCGGCAGGCCCTGATCGTGATACATGGCCAGGACGGCATCGCAGTGCTCCAGGTGCTTGGGGGTGAAGAGGGTGTCGGCAGGCAGCGGCCCGACGAGGTCGAGGCCTTCGGCGCGCAGGCTGTCCAGCGCCGGCTCGATGATCTCGATTTCTTCCCGGCCCAGATGACCGCCTTCGCCGGCATGGGGATTGAGACCGCAGACCAGGATGCGTGGGCGGGCCACGCCGAAATAGCGCTGCAGATCGCCATGCAGGATGCGGGTCACGTCCAGCAGCGTCTGGCGGTCGATGGCATCGGCCACCTCGCGCAGCGGCAGATGGGTGGTGACCAGGGCCACTCTCAGGCCGGCGGTCGCCAGCAGCATCACCACCTGCGGGGTGTGGGTCAGTTCGGCGAGGAATTCGGTATGGCCGGAAAAGGCCACGCCCCCGTCGTTGATCACGCCCTTGTGCACCGGCGCGGTGATCATGCCGGCGAAGGTGCCGTCGAGGCAGCCCTGGCCGGCGCGCGTCAGGGTGTCCAGGACATAGGCGGCGTTGGCGGTGTCGAGCTGGCCGGTCACCACCGGCGCACCCAGCGGGGTGTCCCAGACATAGAGGGCACCGGCGGGTGCCGGGCGGTCGGGCCAGGCCGCGGGGGCGACCGTGATGAGCTCGATGGCGAGTCCCAGTTCGAGCGCGCGGGCGGCCAGGAGGTCGCGGCTGGCGATGGCGATCAGGGCGTGGGGCTGAGCCACGCGGGCCAGCAGCAGGCAGAGGTCGGGACCGATACCGGCGGGCTCACCGGGGGTCAGGGCGAAGCGCAGGGCCATGGCGGGCTCCGGAAACAAGAAGGCCGCAGGGGGGTGCCTGCGGCCTCGGGGTTACTGCTTGATCTCGACGTAGGCTTCGTCGCGGATCTGCCGCAGCCAGGTCTGCAGCTCCTGGTCGTACTTGCGGCTACGCAGGAGATTCAACGCCTGCTGCTCGCGGGCCTGCTGGGTGTTGTCGGTGGCCCGACGACCCAGGACTTCCAGAATGTGCCAGCCGAAGGCGGTGCGGAACGGCTGCGACAGCTGGTTGACCGGCGAATTGTTCATGACCTCGCGGAATTCCGGCACCAGGGATTCCGGATTGATCCAGCCCAGGTCGCCGCCATTGAGCGCGGAGCCCGGATCTTCCGAGAAGCTCTTGGCCAGGGTCGCGAAGCTCTCGCCGTTCTGGATGCGCTCGCGCAGGCGCGCGGCCAGGCGCTGGGTCTCGGCATCGCTACGCACGGCATTGGGCTTGAGCAGGATGTGCCGGACGTGCACCTCGTCGACGATGCTGGCCTCGCCACCGCGCTTCTCTTCCACCTTGAGGATCACGAAGCCGCCGGGTACGCGCACGGGCTGGGTGATGCCGCCGACGCCGACGCTGCCGATCAGGCGGTCGAAGGGCGGGGGCAGCTGGGCAGCCTTGCGCCAGCCGATCTCGCCACCGTCGAGGGCGTTGTCCCCGGCCGAGCGGGCGATGGCCAGCTGGTTGAAGTCGGCGCCCTGACGCAGCTGGTTGTAGGTGTCCTGGGCCTGGCGCGCGGCGGCGTCGAGACCGGCATTGCCGGCGTTGTCGGCCACCGGGATCAGGATGTTGGCCAGCCGGTATTCCTCGGACAGCTGCAGCTTGCCCAGGTCCGAGGCGAGGAAGTTCTGCACTTCCTGCTGGGTGACCTGCACGCGCTGACCGACCTGACGCTGGCGCACCCGGCTGATCATCATCTCGCGCCGGACCTGCTCGCGCGCGGCATCGTAGGAGAGACCGTCGCGGGCCAGGGCCTGGCGGAATTCGGCCACGCTCAGGCCATTGCGCTGGGCAATGGTGGCGACGGCCTGATTGAGTTCCTCGTCGGAGATCTTCACGCCCATGCGGCCGGCCAGCTGCATCTGGATGTCTTCCAGGATCAGCCGCTCGAGCACCTGCTGGCGCAATTCGCTTTCCGGCGGTGCCGCGGCGCCGCGGCGGGTGATGTTCTGCTTGACCTCGTTGAGTCGCTGATCGAGCTGGCTTTGCATGACCACGTCGTTGTCGACGATGGCCACGACCTTGTCCAGCGGTACCACGGCAGCCTGAACCAGGGGGGTGAGGGCGAGCGCCGCGCCCAGGGCGAGCGGGCGCAGGGCGTTACATAGCTTGGTCTTCACGTTCACGATAGCCTTGAATGCCTCTGTCCAGGAAGCCTTCGGTCTTGCCGCCGAAGACGTTGCCGAGTCCCTTGAGCACGATCTGCAGGAAGATCCCGCGATCGGCTTCGGAGCTCTGGGCGGTGTAGAAGACGTCGTCTTCGCTCTTGAGCCAGTAGCGGCTGATCAGGCGCAGCTTCCAGCAGCAGTTGTCGTACTCGAAGCCACCGAAGGCTTCCAGGGTACGGCTCTTGTTGTAGTCGAACTGCCAGCGGGCGATGGCGGACCACTGGGGCACGATCGGCCAGATGAAGGAGATGTCGTGCTGGTCGACCTTGTAGTCGTCGCTGTTGTAGGTGAAGCGGCCGAAGTTCGGATCGAATACCCGGACGTTGTCACGATAGCGATAGCCGACGTTGAGGATCTTGCCCGGCTCGGCTTCCGGCTGGTAGTGGAACATGACGCTGCCGGAGTCGGTTTGGTGCAGGGTCGGATCCCAGTTGAATTCACCGTTCACGCGCCAGTCGCGGTTGAAGCGATACATGCCGGCCAGGGCATAGGGCGAGCGGGAGGTGGTGGCCTGGGGATTGTCGATGTTCTGACCCAGGCTGCGGGCGTAGGCCAGGTCATCCTTGGTCAGGCCGGGCAGTTGCACTTCCCGGTCGCGGAAGTAGAACAGCTGGCCGAAGCTGACGTTGGCACGCTCGAAGCCGTTGGGCTCGATGAAGCGGCTGGTGGCACCCAGGGCCAGCTGGTTGGCGTCGCCGATGCGGTCGCGACCGGTGAAGCGGTTGTCGCGCCACAGCGAGCTGTAGCTGAAGGTGTATTCGCCGGTATCGAACACCGGGAGATCGTCCTGGTCGCGGTTTGGCACGTAGAGGTACTTGGCGCGGGGTTCCAGGGTCTGCTTGCCGCCTTCGCCGAACAGATTCGAGGTGCGGTCGAAGTAGAGACCGCTGTCCAGGCTGAAGATCGGTACCGAACGGGTCGGGCTGTCATTGAAGCTGGTCACGCTGGAGCCGGCCGAGGCGCGACGACCACCGCCGACCAGCGGCGAATTCAGGTCGTTCTGACCGGTGCTGTCCAGATCCAGATCGTAGCGCGTGTAGGCATAGCGCACCGACGGCGTCAGGAAGCCCCAGGACGCGGTCATCGGGCGGGCGATGCCCGGCTCGACGTGGTAGCGATTGCCTTCCGCGCGGGTCAGGCCGAAGAGGTTGACGTCCGGGCGGTTGCGCACGTTGGTGCGATTGCCGTTGTCGTCCAGGTCGAAGTAGGTGTTGTCGTCGAAGCTGCGGGTGAAGCGCACCGCCTCGGTGTCGTAGGTGAAGTCCAGACCGCCTGGGTTGTAGGGCAGGGCGCCGGTCAGGGTCAGCTGCGGCAGGCGGTTGTAGGGCGTCACGTCGGAGACCGTGGCCAGCTGGTAGGCCTGGGCGTTGAGGCCGGCGACAAAGGTGTCGCCACGGTAGGTCAGGCGGCCCTGCTGGTTGACGTAGGTCGGCTTGTTGATGCCGAGGTCGGTGTCCAGGTCCTGGAAGTAGTAGGGATCGCTGATGCGGGTGTAGTCGACCTCGGCCATCAGGCGCGAGTCTAGGCCGCTGCGGTTCTTCCAGCCGTACAGCCAGCGGTTGTCGGTGGCTTCCGGTTCGCCCTCGTGCTCCGGATCGGTGTCCTTGAGGTAGGAACCGTAGACCTCGCCTTCGCTGCTGCGGGTCAGGTAGCGGAAGTCACCCTCGGTCTGCAGGCCATGCTTGGCCATGTAGCGCGGATAGAGGGTGGCGTCGTAGTTGGGCGCCAGGTTGAAGTAGTAGGGCGTGGTGATCGCGAAGCCGGTGTCGCTGGAGGTGCTGATCGAGGGCGCCAGGAAACCGGACTGCCGACGGTCGTCGATCGGGAAGTAGATGAAAGGCGTATAGAGGACCGGAATGTCCTTGACCCGCAGCGTCGCGTTGGTCGCATAACCCAGGCCGGTGGCCGGGTTCAGGGTCACGGTGTTGCCCTTGACCTGCCAGGCGTTGCTGCCCGGTTCGCAGGTGGTGTAGGTGCCATCCTTGAGGCGGATGATGGCGTCGTCGCCACGCTTGGCATAGAGCGCGCTGCCGCGAGCACGGCTCTGGTGCATGACGAATTCGGCGTTGTCGACCTGAACCTGGCCGTTGTCCAGCTGCAGATCGGCCTTGTCGCCGACCATCAACAGGCCATTGTCGCGGAATTTGACGTTGCCCTTGAGCTCGCCGCGATTCTCCAGCTGGTGCAGGTTGGCTTCCTGGGATTCCACCTGCATGCCGCCCTGCCGCAGTACCACGTCGCCGGCCAGGGTGGCGACCTGCTGCTCCTGCTCGTAGCGCGAGGCCTTGGCCGAGACGTAGGTCGGGGCCTTGGATGTCGGGGTGTCGTCGTACATGCCCGGGCGCTGCGGCTCGACATAGGCGCCGCTGCAGTAGGGGCCGGTCTCGGCCAGCTGGGCCGGAGTCAGCTGATCGCGCGGGACCCAGTCCAGGTGACTGTAATCGGCGCTGCGGGACTTGAGGGCACGACCCTTGCTCTCGGTCACCAGCACGGCATCGTCGCCCTTGCGTGCAGCCGGCTCGGCGGCGACGCCCTGGGTCTCGCCCTTGCTCGGACGGGGCGGGATGGCCGCGGTCGGTGCCTGGGTGTTGCACGACCAGCCACCACCGGCGCCGGCACTGCAGCTGAACTGCTCGGCGGGCGCGGCGATAAGGGCGGTGACGGGCTGCATGGCGAGCAGGCTGCCGGTTACCAAGAGGGGGAATTTTCTGCGAAACGCGGGGGTTTTCACGGCCATCCTTAAAGTCGTCCTGCACGCCGGCCATTAAGGGGCCGCGGCCTCTCGATGGGCTCAAAAAGATAGCGGATAATAAAACATGACCTGCGCATCGGCTAGGGCCGGGGGATCCGCTGTAAATGACTGAAGATGTTCGCTTAAACCAGATAGAAGACTGGCTGACCACCGTTCTACCGGAAATTTTCCGGGAGCAGGCCTGGGGCGAGGTGCCCGCGGGCAGCCTGACCGCGGCCAGCAGCGATGCCAGCTTTCGCCGTTATTTCCGCTGGACGGGCGAGGGCCGCAGCCTGATCGTGATGGATGCGCCGCCACCGCAGGAGGACTGCCGTCCGTTCGTCCAGGTGGCCGCGCTGCTGGCCGCGGCCGGGGTCCATGTGCCGCGCATCCTGGCCCAGGATCTGGAGCGGGGATTCCTGCTGCTGAGCGACCTCGGCACCCTGACCTATCTGGAGGTGATCAATGCGGCCAATGCCGACGATTATTTCCAGGCGGCCATCGACGCCCTGCTGGCGTTTCAGGGCAAGCAGCCGACGAACGGCAGCCTGCCGCTCTACGACAGGGCTCTGCTCGCCCGCGAGTTGAGTCTGTTTCCGGAGTGGTACGTGGGTCGCGAACTGGACACGACCCTGAGCGCCAGCCAGCTCGAGCGCTGGCAGGCCATCTGCGAGGTGCTGATCGACAGCGCCCTGGCGCAACTCCAGGTGCTCGTTCATCGGGACTTCATGCCGCGCAACCTGATGCTCAGCACGCCCAATCCGGGCGTATTGGACTTCCAGGATGCGGTCATCGGCCCGGTGACCTATGACATCACCAGCCTGTTCAAGGATGCCTTCCTCAGCTGGCCGGAGCCATTGGTGCAGCGCTGGCTGCTGGGCTACTGGGAACAGGCCCGCGCCGCCGGCATCCCGGTGCAGGCCGAGTTCGCCGACTTCCAGCGGGCGTCGGATCTGATGGGCGTGCAGCGCCATCTCAAGGTGATGGGCATCTTCGCCCGCATCTGGCACCGCGACGGCAAGCCGCGCTATGTCGCCGACACCCCGCGCTTTCTCGCCTACATCCGCACCGTGGTGGCGCGCCGCCCCGAGCTGGCCGACCTCGGCGCCTTGCTTGACGAGCTGCATGCCGAGCGGGCCGAGGCATGAAGGCCATGATCCTGGCGGCGGGCAAGGGCGAGCGGATGCGACCCCTGACGCTGAGCCTGCCCAAGCCGCTGATCGAGGTGAACGGCCGACCGCTGATCGAGCACCACATCCGGGCCCTGGCGGCGGCGGGCATCACCGAGCTGGTGATCAATCACGCCTGGCTGGGCGCCCAGCTGGAAGCCGCCCTGGGCGATGGCAGTCCGCTGGGGGTCGCCATCCGCTTCTCCCCCGAGGGTGAGCCGCTGGAAACCGGGGGCGGCATCTTTCGCGCGCTGCCGCTGCTGGGCAGCGCGCCCTTCGTGCTGGTCAACGGCGACATCCGTACCGACTTCGCCTTTGGCAGCCTGGCCCTGCCGGCCGGTTGCCTGGCGCACCTGGTGCTGGTCGACAATCCGCTGCATCACCCGAGCGGCGACTTCGGCCTGGTGGACGGGCGGATCACCCTGGACGCCCCGGAAAAGCTCACCTACAGCGGCATCGCTGTGCTTCATCCGCAACTGTTCGCCGGTTGCACGGCCGGGGCCTTCAAGCTGGTGGACGTGCTGCGGCCGGCCATTGCCGCCGGGCAGGTCTCGGGCCAGCGACTGGACGGTCGCTGGGTGGACGTTGGCACCCTGGAGCGGCTGGCGGAAGCGGAGCGGCTGTTCGAGGCGGCTTCTTGAAGATCTGGTTCTGGCCGCTGACGCTGCTGGGTTTCCTGGCCGGCTGGGCGGTGGCCAGCATTCCCGGTGCGCTGCTGGTGGCGCTGCTCGCCCATGCCGGCGAGCGGCAACTGGGGCTGACCTCCCTGGCGGGCTGGAAGGCGCGCTGGCAGGGGCGTCCCGGGCGCTTCGAGCACCAGGCGCAATTCCAGATGCTCGGCCGGCTGGCCAAGCGCGGCGGACGGGTGCTGACCGCCCACATCCGCCAGGCCGAAGGCGAGATCGAGCGTCTGGGGCTGGGCGCCGACGACCGCAAGAAGGCCATCGCCGCTTTCGAGCAGGGCAAGGGCGGCACCCTGCCGTCGACGGCCGATCTGCAGCGCCTCAGCGAGCGCAGCGAAGGCATCCTGCGCGCCTGCTGGCGCATGGTCTGGATCAGCGGCAGCGTGCGCCCCGGCGATCGCGACGAGATCCTCGGCTGGGGCCAGGCGATGGGCCTGGCCGAAGCCCAGGTACTGGCCCTGCAGCCGCCGGTGCAGACGGCGCCACGCCAGCCCAGCAACGAAGAAAAGTATCGCAAGGCGCTGCAGTTGCTTGGCGTCACCGATGACGCCGATGCCGCCACGGTCAAGCAGACCTATCGGCGGCTGCTCTCGCGCCATCACCCCGACAAGAAGGCCGGCGCCGGGGCTGGCCAGTCGGCGGTCTATGCCGCTGCCCAGCGCACCGCCGAGCTGCATGCCGCCTACCAGGTGATCAAGAAGCGGCGGGGCTTCCGCTAGCGGCCGGTGGCAGCCGATCCAGCCAGGCGCGCAGGCGGCGGACGGTCTGTTCCTGCTCGGCGGCCCGGTCGCCGGGAATCACCGGCAGATCGATCTGCCGATAGCCCTTGTTGGCCTTTTGCGCCGCGCGCTCCTTGCGCCGTTGGGCGGCCGCTCCGGGGGCGTGCACCAGGTCGGCGATCTGCAAGTCGGTCTTGCCCATGGTAGCGTCCAGCCGCGGTGGCAGCCCCTGGGGCTCGCGACCGTCAATTAGCACCAGTTGCCTGACCTCGGCCGGTTCCTTTTCCGCCAGATAGCGCGCCGCCCAGTAGGCGCCGGTGCCGTGACCGACCAGTACGATGGGGCTGGCGCCCTGTTGCAGCGCCAGGTCGATGCCGGCGGCGATGCGCGCCAGTACCCGGGTAGCCTGGACATTGGCCGCGGCTTCGGGATCCACCGGTGCGACCGCCGCCTGGGCCGGTTCGCCGCTGCCGGCTTCGGCCTGGGTCGGGGCGGCGGGCGCCGTACCGCTGCCGCCGGTCACTGGCGGTGCCGCCTGCTCGCTGTTGGCCTGGGCGTCGGTGTCCGCCGGCGCGGTGTCCCGCTCAATCGCCACCACGGGGTCATAGGGATCGGGCAGGCTCAGGCTGATGGTCTGCCAGCCGAAGGTGGGCAGCTGCTGGCGCACGGGCGCCACCACATTGGGCCAGTCGGCCGATTCGCCATCGCCCGGCACCAGCACCACCGTTCCGGCGGCCTTGGCCTGGGCGGCAGGCATTAGGAGAGCGAGAAAGGATTCGTCGCCGGCCTGCAGGGTCTTCTGCTGCTCGGCGGGCAGTTGCCGCATCAGCGCCTGCTGCTGCTCCTGGCTGCGCTCCAGCGCGGGGGCCACGGCTGCCGGCGCCGCAGGCGTTTCCGGCGAAGGAGTAGGCGCCTCTTCGGCAAGCACCGGGGCGGCAAGACCGAGCAGGAGGAGGCAGAGCGGCAGCAGGGCGGGCGACGACATCGACGGGAATCCTCGACAGGGGGACGGTTGACCCTGGCGAGCCTACCGCCGTTCGCCCCGTCGGGGCAGCGGGAACGCCCGAGCCGCAGACGGATCTCCGTTACAATGCCGCCACTTAACCTTCGCCGAGGCTATCCCATGCAACCCTTCGCCATCGCTCCCTCGATCCTGTCCGCCGATTTCGCCCGTCTGGGCGAGGAAGTCGACAAGGTCCTCGCCGCCGGTGCCGACATGGTCCATTTCGACGTGATGGACAACCACTATGTGCCCAATCTCACCATCGGCCCCATGGTCTGCAAGGCGCTGCGCAACTATGGCGTGACCGCGCCCATCGATGTCCATCTGATGGTCAAGCCGGTGGATCGCATCATCGGCGACTTCATCGAGGCCGGCGCCACCGACATCACCTTCCACCCCGAGGCCTCCGAGCACATCGATCGCTCGCTGCAGCTGATCAAGGACGGCGGTTGCCGGGCCGGCCTGGTGTTCAATCCGGCCACCTCGCTGGATGCCCTGAAGTACGTTATGGACAAGATCGACATGGTGCTGCTGATGAGCGTCAACCCCGGCTTCGGCGGCCAGAAATTCATTCCCGGCACCCTCGACAAGCTGCGCGAGGCACGCGCCCTGATCGACGCCTCCGGCCGGCCGATCCGCCTGGAGATCGATGGCGGGGTCAACGTCAAGAACATCGGCGAGATCGCCCGTGCCGGGGCCGATACCTTCGTTGCCGGTTCGGCCATCTTCGGCCAGCCCGACTATGCCGCGGTGATCCAGGCGATGCGCGCCGAACTGGCCAAGGCCCAGTCGGTATGAGCGCCCTGGTACGCCTTGGCGGCGGGCATCCGCCCGCCCTGGTGATGTTCGACCTCGACGGCACCCTGCTGGATTCGGCGCCGGACCTGGCCGCCGCAGTGGACGCCATGCTCGAGCGCCTGGGCCGCGCGCCGGCGGGACTGGACAAGGTGCGGCTGTGGATCGGCAATGGCGCCCGGGTACTGGTACGCCGGGCGCTGGCGGATGACATGCGGCATGACGCCGTGGACGATGCCGCCGCCGACGAGGCCCTGGCGCTGTTCATGGAGCTCTATGGCGGCAGCCACGCCCTGACCCGCGTCTATCCCGGCGTGCTGGACAGCCTGGCGCTGCTGCGCACCCTGGGCGTGCGCCTGGCGGTGATCACCAACAAGCCGGAGCGCTTCGTCGCGCCGCTCTTGGCCGACATGGGCCTGGGCGACTTCGACTGGATCGTCGGCGGCGATACCCTGCCGCAGCAGAAGCCCGATCCGGCGGGCTTGCTGTGGGTCATGCAGCAGGCGGGGGTGGCGGCCGGCCAGGCCCTGTTCATCGGCGATTCGCGCAACGACATCCGCGCCGCCCGCGCCGCCGGGGTGCGCTGCGTGGCCCTCAGCTATGGCTACAACCATGGCGAGCCCATCGCCAGCGAGCAGCCGGATCTGGTCGTCGACGATCTGCGCGAACTGTTCATCTAGCGCGCCGAGGTGGCCGGCCGGTTGCCATGCCGCGCCGGCTAGGCTAACGTGGCCCTTCACCCCGCCCCAAGAGCAAGAGATCGCATCGTGGTGGTCACCCGCACAGGCTCCTCGCGAGCATGGATGAAAGTCATCAAGGCCCTGGCCCGTTGGCGCTGGCGCGCCTGATTTCGTCCCTGCCGGTATCAGACCGGCACGCTGTGCACCCGACCTTTCGTTTTCCTCGCCACGAGGCTGATCATGACCCGCGACGACTTCCTGCGCCTGGCCGCTCAAGGCTATAACCGCATTCCCCTGGCCTTCGAAACCCTGGCTGACTTCGATACCCCGCTGTCCATCTACCTGAAACTGGCCGATGGCCCCAATTCCTATCTCCTGGAATCGGTGCAGGGCGGCGAGAAATGGGGGCGTTACTCCATCATCGGCCTGCCGTGCAGTCGCGTCCTGCGTGTCCATGGTCACCGCGTGGTGGTCAGCGACGCCGGTCGCGAGGTCGAGGTGATCGAGCACTGCGACGATCCCCTGGCCTTCGTCGAAGCCTTCAAGGCGCGCTATCGCGTGCCGACCCTGGACGGCCTGCCACGCTTCAATGGCGGCCTGGTGGGCTACTTCGGCTACGACAGCGTGCGCTACGTGGAGCGGCGCCTGGCGGCCTGCCCCAATCCCGATCCGCTGGGGACGCCCGACATCCTGCTAATGGTGTCCGATGCCGTGGTGGTGTTCGACAACCTGGCTGGCAAGATCCACGCGATCGTACTGGCCGATCCGGACGAGGCCGAGGCCTTCGACGCCGCCCAGACGCGGCTGGCCGATATCCTCGACCGCCTGCGCCAGCCCATCGTGCCGCGCCGCGGCCTGGACCTTTCCGCCCCGGCCGGGCCGGAGCCGAGCTTCCGTTCCAGCTTCAGTCGCGAGGATTTCGAAGGCGCGGTGCAGCGCATCAAGGACTACATCCTGGCCGGCGACTGCATGCAGGTGGTGCCCTCGCAGCGCATGTCCATCGCCTTCCAGGCAGCGCCCATCGACCTCTATCGGGCGCTGCGCTGCTTCAACCCCACGCCCTACATGTACTTCTTCAACTTCGGCGACTTCCATGTGGTGGGCAGTTCGCCCGAGGTGCTGGTGCGGGTGGAGGACGGCGAGATCACCGTGCGCCCCATCGCCGGGACCCGTCCGCGTGGCGCCACCGAAGAAGCCGATCTGGCGCTGGAGCGCGACCTGCTGGCCGATGCCAAGGAGCTGGCCGAGCACCTGATGCTGATCGACCTGGGGCGCAACGACGTGGGCCGGGTCTCCAGCACCGGCAGCGTGACCCTGACCGAGAAGATGGTCATCGAGCGTTATTCCAATGTCATGCACATCGTCAGCAACGTCACCGGCCGGCTCAAGCCCGAGCTGAGCGCCATGGACGCCCTGCGCGCCATCCTGCCGGCCGGGACCCTGTCCGGGGCGCCGAAGATCCGCGCCATGGAGATCATCGACGAACTGGAACCGGTCAAGCGGGGCATCTACGGTGGCGCCGTGGGCTACCTGGCCTGGAACGGCAACATGGACACCGCCATCGCCATCCGCACCGCGGTAATCAAGGACGGCGAACTGCACGTGCAGGCCGGGGCAGGCATCGTTGCCGACTCGGTGCCGGCGCTGGAGTGGGAAGAGACCCTCAACAAGCGTCGCGCCATGTTCCGCGCCGTCACCCTTGCCGAACAGTCCGTCTGAGGAATCCACCATGCTGCTGATGCTCGATAACTACGATTCCTTTACCTACAACCTGGTGCAGTACCTGGGCGAGCTGGGCGCCGAGGTCAAGGTGGTGCGCAACGACGAGGTGCCGGTCGAGGCGCTGGACGACCTGGCGCCGGAGCGCATCGTCGTCTCCCCCGGTCCCTGCACGCCCAACGAGGCGGGCATCTCACTGGCCACCCTGGAGCGCTTCGCCGGCAGGCTGCCGGTGCTGGGCGTCTGCCTGGGCCACCAGAGTCTGGGCCAGGCCTTTGGCGGCGAGGTGGTGCGGGCGCGCGAGCCGATGCACGGCAAGACCAGCCCGGTCTACCACAATGGCGAGGGCGTCTTCGCCGGCCTGCCCAATCCCTTCACCGTGACCCGCTACCACTCGCTGGTGGTCAAGCGCGAGACCCTGCCCGAGTGCCTGGAGATCACCGCCTGGACCCAGCATCCGGACGGCAGCATGGACGAGATCATGGGCCTGCGGCATCGCGAGTTCATGATCGAGGGGGTGCAGTTCCATCCCGAATCCATTCTCACCGAGCATGGCCATGATCTGTTGGCCAACTTTCTCCAGCAGCAGGGAGGACGGCGCTAGATGGACATCAAGCAGGCCCTGAATCGCATCAGCGGACAACTCGACCTCAATGTGGCCGAGATGCAGGCGGTGATGCGCCAGATCATGACCGGTGGCGCCGACGAGGCGCAGATCGGTGCCTTCCTCATGGGCATGCGCATCAAGAGCGAGACCATCGACGAGATCTGCGGCGCGGTCAGCGTGATGCGCGAACTGGCCACCCCGGTGGTGCTGCCGACCCTCGACCATGTGGTCGACGTGGTGGGCACAGGCGGCGATGGCGCTAACATCTTCAACGTCTCCTCGGCCTCGGTGTTCGTGGTCGCGGCGGCGGGCGGCAAGGTGGCCAAGCACGGCAATCGCGCGGTTTCCGGCAAGAGCGGCAGTGCCGATCTGCTGGAGGCCGCCGGCATCTACCTGGAGCTGACCCCGGCGCAGATCGCCCGCTGCGTCGAGCAGGTCGGCGTCGGCTTCATGTTCGCCCAGTCGCACCACAGCGCGATGCGCCATGCCGCTGGGCCGCGCCGCTCCCTGGGGCTGCGCACTCTGTTCAACATGCTCGGCCCCCTGACCAACCCGGCCGGTGTCCGGCACCAGGTGGTCGGGGTGTTCAGCGCCGCGCTGTGCCGGCCGCTGGCCGAGGTGCTGCAGCGCCTGGGCAGCCACCACGTGCTGGTGGTGCACTCCCGCGACGGCCTGGACGAATTCAGCCTGGCCGCGGCGACCCAGGTCGCCGAGCTCAAGGACGGCAGCATCAGCGAATACCAGGTGCTGCCGGAGGATCTGGGCATCAAGAGCCAGACCCTGGTCGGCCTCACCGTGGACGGCCCCGAGGCCTCCCTGGCGCTGATCCGCGACGCCCTCGGCCGGCGCAAGACCGAAGCCGGGCAAAAGGCCGCCGACATGATCGTGCTCAACGCCGGCGCGGCGCTCTACGCCGCGGATCTCGCCCACAGCCTGCATGAAGGGGTACTCTTGGCCCACGACGCGCTCTACAGCGGCCTGGCCCGGGAAAAGCTGGACGAGCTCGCCCATTTCACATCCGTCTATAGCGAGGAGGGTCGCCCGTGAGTGTGCCAACCGTGTTGCAGAAGATCCTGGCCCGCAAGGCCGAGGAAATCGCCCAGCTCAAGGCACGGACCAGCCTGGCCGAACTCGAGGCCCAGGCCCGTGCCGCCGACGCCCCGCGCGGCTTCGCCCGCGCCCTGCAGGCCCAGGTGGCGCGCAAGGAAGCGGCGATCATCGCCGAGGTGAAGAAGGCCTCGCCGAGCAAGGGCGTGATCCGTGAACACTTCGTGCCGGCCGAGATCGCCCACAGCTACGCCCTGGGCGGGGCCACCTGCCTGAGCGTGCTCACCGACGTGGACTTCTTCCAGGGTGGCAACGCCTATCTGCAGCAGGCGCGTGCCGCCTGCCAGCTGCCGGTGATCCGCAAGGACTTCCTCGTCGATCCCATCCAGGTGGTGGAAGCCCGGGCCATCGGCGCCGACTGCATCCTGCTGATCGTCGCCGCGCTGGACGACGGCCTGATGGGCGAACTAGCCGCCACGGCCAAGGACGTTGGCCTGGACGTGCTGGTCGAGGTGCATGACGGCGCCGAGCTGGAACGCGCCCTGACGGTGCTGGATACCCCGCTGGTGGGGGTCAACAACCGCAATCTGCACACCTTCGAGGTCAGCCTGGAAGCCACCCTAGATCTCCTGCCGCGCATCCCCCAGGATCGCCTGGTGATCACCGAGAGCGGCATTCTCAATCGCGCCGACGTGGAGCTGATGGAAACCAACGAGGTGCGCGCCTTCCTGGTCGGCGAAGCCTTCATGCGCGCCGACGAACCGGGTCAGGAGCTGCAGCGTCTGTTCTTCCCGGATCGCCGCTTCCCGCTCAGGGACGCCTGAGGCTTCGGTCGTCCGCACCAGGCCCCGGGGACAACCCCGGGGCCTTTTTCTTTCCACAGGGTGATCCAGGTCGACTCGCGCCCACCCCGGGCGGCGGGAACGACCTCCGTGTGCCCGCTGCCGACGCAGGGCTTTGTTTCTGTAGGGATAAACCCGGTTAATGGCCTCCGACTCGTTGCACCGTGGCGAGTCGCGGAGGCGGCTGGCCGTCGCAGGACGAACCAGGGCTCCGCCGCACCAGGCCATCCATAACCAGGGCATGCGAGAACCATGGCAACGGAAGAAAAAAGCGAAACACTTGATATCAGCGTCACCGATCCCTCCCGGACCGAGGAGGCGCGACGGGATCGGCGACTCGCCGGCACCACCGACTGGGTGGTCTTCGGCGTCACCAGCATCGCCGCGCTGGCCTTCGTGATCTGGGGCTTCGTCAGCCAGGCCAGTCTGGCCAGCAGCGCCTCGACCGCCCAGGGCTGGGTGATCACCCATTTCGGCTGGCTGTTCGTGCTCACCTCCACCGGCTTCGTCGTCTTCGTCATCTGGCTGGCCGCCAGTCGCTATGGGCGGATCCCCCTGGGGCGCGACGACGAGCAACCGGAATTTCGCACTCTCTCCTGGGTGGCGATGATGTTCAGCGCCGGCATGGGCATCGGCCTGATGTTCTTTGGCGTCGCCGAGCCGCTGTCGCACTATCTCAATCCGCCACCCGGCGGCGCCGCGGGACAGAGCAGCGCCGCCCTGCAGGTGGCCATGGCGACCACGCTGTTCCACTGGACCCTGCACCCCTGGGCCATCTACGCCGTGGTCGGCCTGGCCATCGCCTATGGCACCTATCGCCGCGGCCGTTGCCAGCTGATCTCGGTGGCCTTCCGCCCGCTGATCGGCAGGCACGCCAACGGCCCCCTCGGCCGCGTCATCGACATGATGGCGATCTTCGCCACCCTGTTCGGCTCGGCCGCTTCCCTGGGCCTGGGCGCCCTGCAGATCGCCGGCGGCCTGGAGCACAACGGCTGGATCGAGCAACCCGGAAAGCTGCTCTACATCAGCATCATCACGGTGCTGACGGTGGCCTTCGTCATCTCCGCCGTGTCCGGGGTCGAGAAGGGCATCCAGTGGCTGTCCAACACCAACATGGTGCTGGCGGTGGCCCTGGCCGTGTTCGTCTTCGTCGTCGGTCCGACCCTGCTGATGCTCAACCTGCTGCCCACCGCCATCGGCGACTACATCGACCTGCTGCCGGAAATGATGGCGCGTACCAGTGCCAGCGGAGGCGAGGCCATGGGCAACTGGCTGTCCAGCTGGACGGTGTTCTACTGGGCCTGGTGGATCTCCTGGACACCCTTCGTCGGCATGTTCATCGCCCGCATCAGTCGCGGCCGCACCATCCGCCAGTTCGTCACCGGGGTCCTGCTAGTGCCGAGTCTGGTCAGCGTGGTCTGGTTCGTCATCTTCGGCGGCGCGGCCATCGATGCCATGCGCCAGGGCGCCTTCACCCTGGTCGACGGCGCGGTGAACAGCAACTTCGCCCTCTACGACCTGCTGGCCAGCTATCCCTGGGTCTCGGTGACTTCGGTGCTGGTCATGGTGCTGGTGGCGATCTTCTTCGTGTCCGGCGCCGACGCCGCCTCCCTGGTGATGGGGACCCTGTCCGAGCGCGGTACCACCGAGCCCTCGCGGCGCACGGTGATCTTCTGGGGCGCCCTCACCGGCGCGGTGGCGGCGATCATGCTGGCCATCGGCGACCCGGGCAATCCGGGTGCGGCGCTCAATGGCCTGCAGAATCTGACCATCGTGGTCTCGCTGCCCTTCGTGGTGGTGATGGCGCTGCTGTGCCTGGCGCTCTATCGCGATCTGCGCAGCGATCCGCTGATGCTGCGGCATCTGCGCGGTACCGAGCTGATCGAGAAGGCGGTGCTCTATGGTGCGGTCAAGCACGGCGAAGAATTCCACTTCGTCGTGGGTGAGCCCAAGGCCAAGGGGAGCGAAGAGAAGACCGTCGACGAGAAGGCCACGGTGCGGGTGGAAAAGGTGTCGCGTAAGGTCGAGAGCTGAAGCCCTGGACGAGCGGGGCCGTGGCCCCCGCCTGCAGGCAGGGGCTAGCGGACGGGCTCAGCGGGTGCCGAATACCACCATGGTCTTGCCCTTGACGTGGACCAGACCCTGTTCTTCGAGGGACTTCAGGACCCGACCGACCATCTCGCGGGAGCAACCGACGATGCGGCCGATCTCCTGGCGGGTGATCTTGATCTGCATGCCATCCGGGTGGGTCATGGCATCGGGCTGCTTGCACAGGTCGAGCAGGGTGCGGGCCACGCGACCGGTGACGTCGAGGAAGGCCAGGTCGCCGACCTTGCGGGTGGTCTGGCGCAGGCGCTCGGCCATCTGGCGACCGAGGGAGAACAGCATGTCGGGATCCTGCTGGCTCAGTTCGCGGAACTGGCCATAGCTGATCTCGGCGACTTCGCACTCGGTACGGGCGCGCACCCAGGCGCTGCGCTCGGGCTCGCTGCCTTCTTTGGCGAAGAGACCCATCTCGCCGAAGAAATCCCCGGCGTTGAGATAGGCGATGATCATTTCGCGGCCTTCATCGTCTTCGATGAGGATGGTCACCGAACCCTTGAGGATGAAGAACAGGCTTTCGCTGTTGTCGCCAGCGTAGATGATGGTGGTTTTTGCCGTGTAACGGCGACGCGAGCAATGCGCTAGCAGCTTGTCGATGTGCTGTAACTTCGCGGGTGGGATGATAGCGGCCATGCTGATTCCTGAGGTTGAAAGCTAACCTGAGTCGGGGGCACCGATGTCCGAACCGGTGCATGCACAGGCTGCGCCGGTTCCAATTCAAAGACCGGATAAGAACATGCGCAGCTTAAATGCGAGCTGAATAACCCTTCACTGCTTACCAGTTTACGCCATCCAGCATGTTAAGCTGATCACCATTTGTATATATAAGTAGGACGAAAGCGATGAAAGCGCGCATCCAGTGGGCAGGCGAGGCCATGTTCCTCGGTGAATCCGGCAGCGGCCATGTGGTGGTCATGGATGGCCCGCCGGAAAGCGGCGGGCGCAACCTCGGCGTACGGCCGATGGAAACCGTGCTGATCGGCCTGGGCGGTTGCGCCAGCTACGACGTGGTCAGCATCCTGCGCAAGGCGCGGCAACCGGTAGAGAGCTGCGAGGCCTTCCTCGAAGCCGACCGGGCCGACACCGAGCCCAAGGTGTTCACCCGCATCCATCTGAAGTTCGTGGTCAAGGGCCGCGGCCTCAAGGAAGCCCAGGTCAAGCGCGCCATCGAGCTGTCGGCGGAAAAGTACTGCTCGGCCTCCATCATGCTCGGCCGCGCCGGCGTCGAGATCAGCCACAGCTACGAACTCGTCGACCTCGCCTGACCCCCGCCAGCGACGCCCGCCCGGGCGTCACTGGCCGCGTCATCTCCCTCCCGCCGACATCAATTCATCACCTGGGCCCGGCAGACTCTGGCCCCAACCGCTGCCGATCTGCATAATGCGCCGCTCTTAAGGGGCAAGGGCCCCGAAAGCACAGCCAATCGCCATCGCGAAGAGGTGTTCGCCGCCCTACGCAGCTTGCGCAATCCGCAACTGACGGGCATTCAGGACCGCGGTCAGAGACCGCACGACGGGAGCTTTACCACCGTGAAAAGCAAACTCAGGCTCCATGGTTTCAATAACCTGACCAAGACCTTGAGCTTCAACATCTACGACATCTGCTACGCCGAGACGTCGGAAGATCAACAGGCCTATGTCCAGTACATCGACGAGGAATACGACGCCGAGCGTCTGACCCAGATCCTGACCGACGTGGTCGACATCATCGGGGCCAACATCCTCAACATCGCCCGCCAGGATTACGATCCCCAGGGTGCCAGCGTGACCATCCTGATCTCCGAGCAACCGGTCGAGCCGACCGAGAGCCAGATCGAGGAGTCGCCCGGTCCGCTGCGCGAGACCATTCTCGGCCACCTGGACAAGAGCCACATCACGGTGCACACCTATCCGGAGATCCATCCGGACGACGGCATCGCCACCTTCCGCGTCGACATCGACGTCTCCACCTGTGGCGTGATCTCTCCGCTCAAGGCCCTGAACTACCTGATCCACCAGTTCGACTCGGACATCGTCACCGTGGACTACCGGGTGCGCGGCTTCACCCGCGACATCGAAGGGCGCAAGCACTTCATCGACCACGAGATCAATTCGATCCAGAACTACCTGTCCGAAGACACCCGCGCGGCCTATCAGATGACCGACGTGAACGTGTACCAGGACAACCTGTTCCACACCAAGATGCTGCTCAAGGAATTCGAACTGGACAACTACCTGTTCGGCGACGCCTCCCGCAGCCTCTCGTCCGAACAGCGTCAGCAGATCACCCAGCGCCTCAAGCACGAGATGCGCGAGATCTTCTCCGGCCGCAACCTGCCGCGCTGATCGCTCGGCTGTTGCGCAGAGAACCCCGCCACGGCGGGGTTCTCTCGTTTTGGGATCAGTGGTGGTCTTCGCGCGCGACCGGGGCGCCGCCGGTGACGCTCTTGACCACCCGGCCGATGGTCAGGCCCTGGCCGAGGATGGAGACCAGCACCACGATGTAGGTCAGGGCCAGGATCAGATCCCGCTCCGGACCGGCCGGCAGACTCAGCGCCAGGGCTACCGAGACACCGCCGCGCAGCGCGCCCCAGGTAAGGATGCGCGCCGTGCCCCGGGTCATGTTGCGCCAGTGCGGACTGAGCAGCACCACCGGCGCCACGCTGATCCAGCGGGCGAAGAGGATCGCCAGGGTTACCAGCAGCGCCGCGCCCAGGTGGGTCCAGCTGAAGGGCAATACCAGCAGCTCCATGCCGATCAGGGCGAACAGCAGGGCGTTGAGGATCTCGTCGATCAGCTCCCAGAAGCCGTCCAGGTAGCGCCGGGTGAAGTCGTTCATGGCCTTGGTACGACCCAGGTTGCCGATGATCAGACCGGCCACCACCATGGCGATGGGACCCGAGACGTGCAGGTGGCTGGCCAGGGTCGAGCCGCCGATCACCAGGGCCAGGGACAGCATCACCTCGATCTGGTGCTGCTCGATGCTCAGCATCAGCCAGTAGCAGATGAAGCCGATCAGCAGGCCGAACAGGATGCCGCCGCCGGCTTCCTCGGCAAACAGCCAGAGCGCAGCGTTGACCGTGGGCGTCTCGCCCAGCTGGATAACCCCCAGCAGCACCGAATAGACCACCACGGCCACGCCGTCGTTGAACAGCGCTTCGCCGACGATGGTGGTCTCCAGCGACTTGGGCGCCCCGGCCGAGCGCAGGATGCCGAGCACGGCGATGGGATCGGTCGGGGAGATCAAAGCGCCGAAGATCAGGCAGTAGAGGAGGTCGACGTGCCAGCCCAGCCAGCCGAAGATCCAGTGGCTGAGATAGCCGATCAGCACCGTCGAGATGATCACCCCGAGGGTGGCCAGACCGCCGATGGCCCATCTGTAGTCGCGCAGGTCCTTGAGATTGACGTGCAGGGCGCCGGCGAACAGCAGGAAGCCGAGCATCCAGTTCATCAGCAGGTCGTTGAAGTCGATCTGCCCGAGCAATTCGCCGATGCGGTGTTCCAGACCGGGAAAGCCCAGCCAGGACAGACTCTGCAGACCGACCGAAAAGATCAGGGCGATGACCATGACACCGATGGTCGGCGGCAGGCCCACGAAGCGGTAGTTGAGGTAGGTGAGCAGGGAGGTGAAGCAGATGAAGGCAGCAGCGAGTTCAAGCATGGGCGTTCCAGATCCATCAGACAGCGAGTCCCTGCGAACGCAGGGCCTAGGGGTAGGATGGGGTGGAGGCCGCAAAAGTTACATGTTCGATAGCTGCCTAGCCAATCGTTCGCGCCGGCACAGCCATGAATCGCCCTGGCCCGCCGCTGAGCGAGCGGCGCCAGGGTGATCCGCAAGACCAACGGTCAGGGCGGCGTGAAGCCTAGAGCGGCGCGGCCAGGCCTGTCGTCGCTTCGCGCAGGGGCAGCGGATGGGGCGCGGCGATGCGTGCCTCCAGCGTCGCGACATAGCTGCGGGCATCGGCTTCGCTGAGAAAGGTGATGGCCTGCTTGTCGATGCAGACCTGCCAGGCACTGGTGGTGGACTTGCGCAGGGGACGAACCACGATCTTCATACTGATACCCTCGGGGACAGACGAAAAGTGGAAGCCCGAGTCTAGAGCGGTTTTGATTACAATACAGTGACATTTGTCGGTCAGACAGCTAGGCGCGCGCCCTCTGCCGTTCAGCGTACCAGACCTCGAACTCCTCCGGCGGCAGCGGTGGGCTGAACAGGAAGCCCTGGCATTGCTGACAGCCCAGCTTGCGCAGGATGTCCCACTGTTCGGTGGTCTCCACCCCTTCGGCCAGGACGTCCAGGTCCAGACCCTGGCCCAGGGCGACAATGGCCGCGGCGATGGCCTGGCTGCTGTGGGTACCGCTGTCACTGCGCAATTCGTGCATGAAGCTCTGGTCGATCTTGAGCTTGTCCAGCGGAAAGCGGCGCAGATAGGCCAGCGAGGAATAGCCGGTGCCGAAGTCGTCCACGGCGATGCGTACCCCCAGCGTCTTGAGGGTCGCCAGGGACAGCAGGGCCTCCTCGACATTGCCCATCAGGGTGCCTTCGGTGATCTCCAGTTCCAGGTGCTCGGCCGGCAGGCGACTGCGCGCCAGGGCGCGGGAGATGGTGCTGGCCAGGTCGCGCTTGGCGAATTGCCGGGGCGAAATATTGATCGCCAGGGTCTCCAGTTCCAGTCCCTGGGCGAGCCAGCTATGCATCTGCTGGCAGGCGCTCTCGATGATCCAGTCGCCCAGGGGCACGATGAGCCCGGTTTCCTCGGCCAGCGGAATGAATTCGGTGGGCGGGATGAGGCCCAGCTCCGGATCCCGCCAGCGCACCAGGGCTTCCACGCCAATGGTCTGGGCGGTGCTGACGCTCATCAGCGGCTGGTAGTAGAGAACGAAGTCACCGCGCTTGAGCGCCGTGCGCAGCCGTGATTCCAGATTCAGCCGCCGGCGCGACTGCTCGGTGAGGGCCTGGGTATAGAAGCGGAAGGTGTCGCGACCCTGGTCCTTGGCCTGGTGCATGGCCGTGTCGGCATTGCGGATGAGGTCATCGGCGGTGGCGCCATCGTCGGGAAAGAGACTGATGCCGATACTGGCGTTGAGATAGATGTCGTGTTCGCCGAGGTGGAAGGGCTGCTCCAGCTTGCCGAGCATGGCCTGGGCGATCTGGGCGGCGAATTCGGGCCGGTCCAGCCGCTCGATGATGACCAGGTACTCGTCGCCACCGATGCGCGCCAGGGTGATGTCCTCGCTGAGTAGGGCGCGCAGCCGGGCGGCGAATTCCACCAGCAGTTCATCGCCCAGAGCATGGCCATGGCTTTCGTTGACCGTGCGGAAGTGGTCGAAATCGAGGATCAGCACGGCGACCAGGTATTCCTGGGGCTCGGCCAGGGCCAGGGCGTGTTCCAGATGGGTGCGCGCCAGCAGCCGATTGGGCAGGTCGGTCAGCGGATCATGATGGGCCAGATGACTCAGGCGCGCCTCGCTCTCACGCAGGCGGGTGGTATCGCTGACGGTGACCGTATATTGCCGGGTTTCCCGGGGGTAGAGGGTGTCGATGGTGGTCCAGGCCGGAAAGGTGCTGCCGTCGAGGCGTGGCCAGAGCAGTTCGCCTTCCCAGCGGCCCTCGCGGCGCACGGTGCGCCAGAGGTCGCGATAGAAGCGCTGGTCCTGGCGGCCGCCACCGGGCAGTCCCAGGCGCTGGCCGAGCAGGGTGCCTTCCTGGGTCCCCAGCAGTCGGGCGAAGGCCGGGTTCACCGCCAGGATCCAGCGGCGCTCGTCGAGCAGCAGCAGGCCGTCGCGACTGTTCTGGAACATGGCCGCGGCCTGGCGCAGGCTTTCCTCCTGCTGCTTGCGCAGGGTGATGTCCTGGGCGGTACTGATGAAGTACTGGGGCACGCCCTGGTCGTCGCGGATCAGGCGGGTGGTGACGTTGGTCCACACCGGCGTGCCGTTGCGGTGCAGATAGCGTTTTTCCAGGGTGTAGCGGTCCTGGCCGGTGTCGACCAGTTGCTTGCGCAGGGCCGCGCCCAGGGCCCGCTCTTCCGGATGGGTCACCGAGGCGGTGTCCTTCTGCAGCAACTCCGGTTGCGAGTAGCCGAGCATCTGGCAGAAGTGGTGGTTGACGCTCAGCCAGCGGCCCTCCAGATCGCTGAGCATGATGCCGGTATAGGCCTGCTCGAAGATGCCCCGGTAGCGCGCCTCGCTGGCACGTTGCGCCTGGACCACGCGCTGCTGCCGGATGGCCAGCACCGCCAGGCGGGTGAATTCGGTGATCAGCGCCTGGGTTTCCGCTTCCGGCAGTCGCGCCTCTCCGTAGTAGATGCCCAGGGCCCCCACGGCGCGCTGCTGCTCGTCCTGCAGGGGCAGGGCCCAGGCCCCGCGAATGCCGGCTGCCTGGGCGGCCGGCAGCAGCGGCTGCCAGGCCGGATCCAGCTCGACATCGACGGTGAACACCGGGGCATTGGTCGCGACGGCGCTGCAGCAGCCCTGGTCATGGCGACTGCGCGGTACGCCCACCAGCGCTGCCTGAAAGGCGGGTGGCAGACTGGGCGCCGCCGCGACCCGCAGATGCTCGCCCTGGTCGTCCAGCAACAGGGCGACGCGCATCTCCGGGTAGATGCGCTCCAGCCGCAAGGCGATGCCGTGCTGGATTTCCGCCAGCGGCAGGCCGGTGAGCAGGTCGTCGAGGACGTCGCTGCGGGCCTGCTGCAGTTGCTGCGCTTGGTAGTCGTGGTGGATGTCGGTCAGGGTGCCCTGGATCTCGCCATCGAGGCCGGCGCGCAGCTCCATCTGCATCCAGCGATGACTCTCCACCGACAGCCGCAACCGCACCACGCCGTTCCAGTGCAGGCGCTGACCCGCGGCGAACTCCGCCACCAGTTGGCGCAGTCGGGCGCCGTCCTGGGGATGGAAGGCCTGATCCAGGGGATGGTTGAGGGGTTGGGTGGCGGGTTGGCCGGTCAGGGCTTCCCAGGCCGGATTGAGAAATTGCCAGCGGCCGCGTCGATCGCTGGCGAACACCACCAGTGGCAGGTGCTGGACCAGCTCGCGATAGCGTCGCTGGCTGTCCTGCAGCGCCTGTTCGGCCAGCTTGTGGCTGGTGATGTCCACCAGGGCGCCGCGGGTGATGCCGGCTTCGTCGAAGTCGCTCTGCCAGTTGAGCCAGCGCCAGCTGCCCTGGCCGTCGTCGAAGTGCGCGGAGAAATTCAGCGGGCCCTGCATGTGCAGCAGACGTTCGAGCATGCTGTGCACATGGTCGCGGTCATCAGCGCGGGCGCAGGCGGCGATGGTGGCGAAATCCAGCGGATCGCTGCCCTTGGGCTGGTGCAGCATCACCAGGGTGCGTTCGGAACAGAGCAGGCGGCCATCGTCGAGCAGCTGCCAGTCACCGGTATTGGTCAGCCGCTGGACGAAATCCTGGGTGGCGCGCTGGCTCTGCAGCTCTTCGATGAAGCCTTCGCGATAGCTGGCTTCGCGCCGCAGCAGGCCATAGAGCACCAGCGACAGCAGGCTCATGAAGGCCAGGCCCTTCAGGGTGTGCCACAGATGGACACTGTCCTGATCGCTGAGCAGCAGATACAACAGCCCATCAGTGCCGATCACCCAGAGGGCGCTCAGCAACAGATAAATCAGGGCAATGCGCGCAGGGGAGAGAGGCCGCATCCCGGATCCTCAAGGCCCGATCGTAGGTGTCGGGTTCAATTCAGCATTGACCGGATAAAGGTACGGCAGTTCTGGTCGGGTCACCTGGAAACCTTCTTCTCTTTCCGGCTCTATCGGCTTTGGCGCCTTGGAGGACAGCTCGTCTAGCCTCGTGCTCAAGAGTCGTCTGACCTCGTGCAAATTACCAGGCCTATTCGCCTGGTAATTGCATTTTGCCCGCCTGTTATCCCTGTCGAATTTATATAACTCATTGATTTACAACGTCTTTAACAGGTCTCGGAATTCGGCGCAGCCGTTGCGCTCTACATCTAGGTCGCTGCTGCCAGGACCTGGGCGCAGTACAACCAAGGAAAACAGGAGTCATCTCATGAAAAAGACTTTCGGTACCTTTGCCCTCGCTGCCGTCACCGCTTCCGTACTGAGCCTGCCGCTGGCCGGCGGTGCCTTTGCTGCCACCAGCCAGAACATGACCCTGGCCGCCAACAACACCGTGGACAAGACCGAAGAAGCCGCGTCCGACACCTGGATCACCAGCAAGGTGAAGGCATCGTTCCTGGCCGACGAACACATCAAGGGCACCGCCATCAAGGTCGAGACCAACAAGGGTGTCGTGTCCCTGTCCGGCACCGTGGCGACCGAAGCCCAGCGCGACCTGGCGATCAAAGAAGCCAAGGCCATCAAGGGCGTGAAGGCCGTATCGGCTGACGCTCTGAAAGCGGCTCAGTAACGACGCCTGCCAATACCCGGCACAATGGCGGCGCCTGGCGCCGTCATCACCCCTTGCCCTTCGCCCCGGAGAACTGCCATGACCAGCACGACCGAAACCCTCAACGATCTGATCGAGATCGCCCGTGACGGCAAGAATTTCTACGAGCACGCCCTCACCGAAGTGAAGAACCCCGAATTGAAGGCCCTGTTCACCGAGATCGCCCAGAGCAAGGCCGAGATCATCAGCGCTCTGAGCAGCCAGGTATCGGCCGCCGGTGAAAAGCCCGCCGAGCAAGGCACCTTTGCCGGCAGCTTCCGCAAGTACTACACCGACGTCAAAACCTCCTTTGCCAGCAAGGAAAAGGAAGAGGTCACCTACGTCAGCGAACTGGAAGAGCAGGAAGACCGCCTGCTGCACGCGCTGGAGCGTGCCGTCAACGAACACGCCACCCCGGATGCCCAGGCCAACCTGCGCAGCCAGCTGGAAAAGGCCCGTGCGACCCACGATCGCATGCGCGACCTCAAGCACCGCATGCAGGCCGCCCACTAAGGCCGGTAGCAGCAAAAAGCCCCGCCTAGGCGGGGCTTTTCTTTGGGTCCCCGGCTAGCCTTGCGAGGCGCGATTGAGGCGGGCGTCGATCAGGCTGTCGACCACCGACGGATCGGCCAGGGTCGAGGTATCTCCCAGGCTGTCCAGCTCGTCGCAGGCGATCTTGCGCAGGATGCGTCTCATGATCTTGCCGGAGCGGGTCTTGGGCAGCGCTGGCGCCCATTGCAGGAATTCCGGCTTGGCGAAGCTGCCGATCTCGTCGGCCACCTGCTGACGCAGCCGCGCTTTCAGTTCGTCGCTCGGCGTTACCCCGCCCTTGGTGGTGACGAAGGCATAGACCGCCTGGCCCTTGACCTCGTGGGGGCAGCCCACCACCGCCGCCTCGGCCACGTCCGCATGCTCGGTGAGCACGCTTTCCACCTCGGCGGTACCGATGCGGTGGCCGGAGACGTTGAGCACGTCGTCGACCCGCCCGGTGATCCAGTAGTAGCCGTCTTCGTCCCGGCGCGCCCCGTCACCGGTGAAGTAGTAACCCGGGTAGGCGCTGAAATAGGTGTCGATCAGGCGCTGGTGGTCGCCATAGACGGTGCGGATCTGGCTGGGCCAGCTGGATTTGATCGCCAGCACGCCACTGCCGGGCCCGTCGATTTCCTGGCCCTGCTCGTCCAGCAGCACCGGCTGGACGCCAAAGAAGGGCAGGGTGGCCGAACCCGGCTTCAGCGCCAGGGCGCCGGGTGGCGGGGCGATGAGGATGCTGCCGGTCTCGGTCTGCCACCAGGTGTCGACGATGGGGCAGCGCCCTTCGCCCACCACCCGGTGATACCACTCCCAGGCCTCGGGATTGATCGGCTCGCCGACGCTGCCCAGCAGTTGCAGACTCTTGCGCGAGGTGCGCTGTACCGGGCCGTCGCCTTCGCGCATCAGGGCGCGCAGGGCGGTGGGGGCGGTGTAGAAGATGTTGACCTGGTGCTTGTCCACCACCTGCCAGAAGCGACTGGCATCGGGATAGCTCGGTACCCCTTCGAACATCAGGGTGGTGGCGCCATTGGCCAGGGGGCCGTAGACGATATAGCTGTGGCCGGTGACCCAGCCGACATCGGCGGTGCACCAGAAGACCTGACCTTCGTGATAGTCGAACAGGTACTTGAAGCTCAGGGTGGCGCCCAGCAGGTAGCCGCCGGTGGTGTGCAGCACGCCCTTGGGTTTGCCAGTGGAGCCGGAGGTGTAGAGGATGAACAGCGGATCCTCGGCATCCATGGGCTCTGGTGGGCAGTCGGGCGAAGCCGCGGCCACCGCCTGGGCATAGGGCAGGTCGCGCCCCTCCTGGCGGGCCACGGCGGCGCCGGTGCGCTCGACCATGACCACGGTATGGACCTCCGGGCACTTGGCCAGGGCCTTGTCGACATTGGCCTTGAGCGGGACGCGCTTGCCACCGCGCACGCCTTCATCGGCGGTGATCACCACCCGGCAGTCGGAATCGAGGATGCGGTCGCGCAGCGCCTCGGGCGAGAAGCCGCCGAACACCACCGAATGCACCGCGCCGATGCGAGCGCAGGCGAGCATGGCGTAGGCCGCCTCGGGGATCATCGGCATATAGAGGCAGACGCGGTCGCCCTTCTTGACCCCACGCTCCTTGAGCACGTTGGCCAGGCGACTGACGTGCTCGTGCAACTGGCGATAACTGATGGCCTGGCTGTCGGCGGGATCGTCGCCCTCCCAGAGGATGGCGGTCTGCTCGGCTCGGGCACCCAGATGGCGATCGATGCAGTTGTAGGTGACGTTGAGCTGGCCACCGCTGAACCAGCGGGTCTGGCCCTGGCGCAGGTCGCCGCTATGGACTTCGTCCCAGGTACGCGACCAGTCGAGCAGGGCGCTGGCCTGTTCGCTCCAGAAGCGTTCCGGCTGCTCCACCGAGCGCTGGTAGAGCTCGCGATAGCGGGCTTCGTCGAGGTGGGTACGGGCACTCAGGCTCTCGGGCACGGGGTAGCGTTGGCTCATGGCCGGCTCCTTCTTGGTGTTGTTGTGCTCCTAGTTTAGGCCGCGGATGCCCTGCCGGGGTTCAGCGAGGCGACAAAACGAAAAAGCGCCGCAGAGCGGCGCCTTTCGGAACGGACCGGAGACGATCAGCCGCGATGACGACCGCGGAAGTAGTCGATCAGGCCCTGGGTGGAACCGTCGTCGGCCTTGCCTTCGCTGCGGCCGATGATGTGCTGGTAGACGTCCTTGCCCAGCTCCTTGCCCAGCTCGACGCCCCACTGGTCGAAGCAGTTGATGCCCCAGATGACGCTCTGCACGAACACCTTGTGCTCGTACAGGGCCACCAGCGCACCCAGGCGCCGCGGCGAGATGCGCTCCAGCACCAGGGTGTTGCTCGGGCGGTTGCCCGGGATCACCTTGTGCGGCGCCAGCTTGGCGATCTCGGCTTCGCCCAGGCCCTTCTCGCGCAGCTCGGCCTCGGCTTCTTCGCGGGTCTTGCCCAGCATCAGTGCCTGGCTCTGCGACAGGCAGTTGGCATACAGCCACTGCTGGTGATCGGCCACCGGGTTGTGGCTCACCACCGGCACGATGAAGTCGCCGGGGATCAGCTGGGTGCCCTGGTGCAGCAGCTGGTGGTAGGCGTGCTGACCGTTGCAGCCGACGCCGCCCCAGATTACCGGGCCGGTCTCGACGCTCACTGGCGAGCCATCCTGACGCACGCTCTTGCCGTTGGACTCCATGTCCAGCTGCTGCAGGTGCTTCACGAAGTTACGCAGGTGGTGGTCGTAGGGCAGGATGGCGTGACTGGTCGCGCCCCAGAAGTTGCCGTACCAGACCCCGAGCAGGCCCAGCAGCACCGGCATGTTCTCTTCGAAGGGGGCGCTGGTGAAGTGCTGGTCCATGGCGTAGGCGCCGGCCAGCAGGTCCTTGAAGTTGGACATGCCGATGGCCAGGGCGATGGGCAGGCCGATGGCCGACCACAGCGAATAGCGGCCGCCGACCCAGTCCCACATCGGGAAGATGTTTTCTTCGGCGATGCCGAATTCCACCGCCACCTTGACGTTGCTGGAGACGGCGATGAAGTGCTTGTGCAGCTCCGGCTCCGGGCAGCCCTGGGCCAGGCACCAGGCGCGGGCGGCCTGGGCGTTCTTCAGGGTCTCCAGGGTGCCGAAGGACTTGGAGGAGACGATGAACAGGGTGGTGTCGGCAGCGAGCTTGGAGGTCACCTCGCGGAATTCGCTGCCGTCGATGTTGGCCAGGTAGTGGCAGCGCACGCCGCGCTGGGTGAAGGGCACCAGCGCCTCGGAGACCAGCTGCGGACCCAGGAAGGAGCCGCCGATGCCGATGTTGACCACGTCGGTGATCGGCTTCTCGGTGTAGCCGCGCCAGAGGCCGTTGTGGATGCGGGTGACCAGCTGGGTCATCTGGTTCAGGACCCGATGCACCTCGGGCATGATGTCCTGGCCGTCGATCCGGACACTGTCGCCGACCGGGCGGCGCAGGGCGGTGTGCAGGGCGGGGCGGTGTTCGGAGGAGTTGACGTAGGCGCCGTCGAACAGGGTATGGATGGCCCCTTCCAGGCCCGCTTCCCGGGCCAGATTCACCAGCAGGTCACGGGTCTGCTCGGTGATGAGGTTCTTGGAGTAGTCGAGGAACAGACCACTGCTGCTCAGGGAGAACTGCGAGAAGCGCTGCGGATCGGCGGCGAAGGCATCGCGCATGCGGAAGTTCTGCATGGCCTTGCGGTGTTCCTGCAGGGCTTTCCAGGAGGCGAGCTGGGTCACGTCGAGGGGGTGTTGATAGTACTCCATGGCTAGGCTTTTCCTTGGTGGCTCTTGTTTGCTGTTGTGCCCCACAAGCCGCTGGCTTGCAAGAGAAAGTCGGTGACCGCGAGACGCCGGTCGTGGCGCCGCGCTTCGAGCATGAAAAAGCCCGGTATGTTCCGGGCTTCCAGGGTTCAGGCGGGGTCGGGTGAGCTAACCTTCGGTTGCGTCACACTCGGGCCCTGCGGCGAAAGCTCAGATTGTCGATCAGGCGGGTCTGGCCGAGGTAGGCCGCCACCAGCAGAACCAGGGCGGCGGTGTCCGGGCCGGCCGGTTGCAGACTCAGCTGCTCGCGCAATTCCAGATAGTCGACCTTAAGCCCCTGAGCTTGCAATTCGGCGACACCGGCGGCGAGGGTCGGCTCGACCGCGGCGCCGGCGGCGAGCTGATCGGCGAGGCGCCTGAGCAGGCTGTACAGGCAGGGTGCACTGGCCCGCTGGTGGTCATCGAGATAGCCATTGCGCGACGACAGCGCCAGGCCGTCGGTGGCCCGTACCGTGGGCTGGGCGACGATCTCGATGGGCATGTCCAGGTCCTGGACCAGCTTGCGGATCACCGCCAGCTGCTGATAGTCCTTTTCGCCAAATACCGCCACGTCCGGTTGCGCCATCTGGAACAGCTTGGTGACCACCGTGGCCACGCCTTCGAAATGCCCGGGCCGGCGCGCACCGCAGAGGCCTTCGGACACCACGGGGACATTTACCCGGGTCAGGCCGTCCATGCCATTGGGATACATCTCGGCCACCGCCGGCGCGAACAGCAGGTCGCAATGGGCCTCGTTCAGCTGGCGGCTGTCTTCCGCCAGGGTGCGCGGATAGGTGTCGAGATCCTCGCTGGGGCCGAATTGCAGCGGATTGACGAAGATGCTCGCCACCACGAAGTCGGCGTGACGCCGCGCGGTGTCGACCAGGGCGATATGGCCGGCGTGCAGATTGCCCATGGTGGGCACCAGGCCGATGCGCAGGCCCTGGCGGCGCGCGGCGGCGACGGCGGCGCGCAGTTCGCGGACGCTATGGACCGTTTTCATGCGGAGAATCCGTGTTCGGGAGCGGGAAAGCTGCCGTCCTTGACGGCAGCGACATAGGCCGCCAGGGCAGCCTGGATGCTGTCCTGACCGGCCATGAAGTTGCGCACGAATTTCGGCGTGCGCCCGCGCAGGGCCAGGCCGAGCATGTCGTGCAGCACCAGCACCTGGCCATCGGTGGCAGCCCCGGCGCCGATGCCGATCACCGGCACCCGGGCGGCCCGGGTGATTTCCTCGGCCAGCGCCGAAGGCACGCATTCCAGCAGCAGCATGGCCGCGCCGGCTTCCTCTAGCTCGCGCGCCGCCTCGCGCAACTGCTGCGCCCGGGCCGGATCGCGGCCCTGTACCTTGAAGCCGCCGAAGACGTTGACCGACTGGGGCGTCAGGCCCAGGTGGGCGCAGACCGGCACGCCATTGGCGGCCAGGCGGCGAATGGGTTCGGCCAGCCAGGCATCGCCCTCGAGCTTGACCATCTGCGCGCCCGCCTGCATCAGGCGACCGGCGCTGGTCAGGGTCTGCTCCAGGGTGGCATAGGTCATGAACGACAGGTCGGCGACGATGAAGGCACCCGCATGGCCGCGCTTGACGCAGGCGGTGTGGTAGACCATATCGTCGAGGGTTACCGGCAGGGTGCTGTCATGACCCTGCAGCACCATGCCGAGGGAATCGCCGATGAGCAGCATCTCGACGCCGGCCTGACTGGCGGCCTGGGCGAAGGTGGCATCGTAGGCGGTCAGCATGGCGATCTTTTCGCCGCGCTGCTTGAGCCCCTGAAGGGTCGTGAGGCTGATATCAGGCATGCAAGAGGTCCTCGTGGGACGGCGCTATGGTTGTTGTCTGGGCGCCGCGGGCGCGGGGTGGCCGCGCGCAAACGGCTGCTATAGTCCCGGCGCATCCGGCACAAGTCAATGCTCGGTGTTACGGCTGTGTTACCGCGTGGATGACGACGGTAGCAGCCGCTCCAGGCCTTCGAAAGGGCAGGCGGACAGCAGGTCCGGCAAGCGGCGGCCATCGGGCAGGTGCAGCGCGGGGGCGAGATCGGCCAGCGGATAGAGGACGAAGGCACGGGCCTGGAGGTGATAGTGCGGCACCTGCAGGCGCGGCTCGTCGATCAGTCGCTCGCCAAACAGCAGGATGTCGATGTCCAGGGTGCGCGGACCCCAGCGTTCGTCCTTGCGCACGCGGCCCTGCTGCTGCTCGATGGCCTGGGTGGCGTCGAGCAGCGCCAGGGGCTCGAGCCCGGTGTCCAGCGCGGCGACGGCGTTGACGTAGCGCGGCTGATCGGGCGGTCCCAGGGGATCGCTGGCATAGAAGGCGGAGACCGCCACTAGCTCACTGTGAGGCAATCGGGCCAGGGCCTCGAGGGCCGCGTCCAGCTGGCGCCGCGGCTCGGCCAGGTTGCTGCCCAGACCGAGATAGACCCTTTCCATCATTCGTCGCCGGCGGTGGGCGCATCCGAGGTGCGCCGCTTGCGATTGCTGCCGCCGCGGCGGCGCCGCTTGGCCGGTGCGCCTTCGTCGCGGCTGAGGTTCTTGATCATCTCGCGCCGCTGGCTGTCGCCGACCTCCTGGTAGCGAGTCCACCAGTCGCCCAGGCCACCGGTTTCCTCGCCGGCGCTCTCGCGCAGCAGCAGGAAGTCGTAGCCGGCGCGGAAGCGCGGATTCTCCAGCAACTGATCGGCGCGCTTGCCCTGCCGGCGCGGCAGGCGTTCCTGCATGTCCCAGATCTCGCGCATGGGCATGGTGAAACGCTTGGGGACGGCGGTGCGCTGGCACTGCTGCTGGGTAAGGTCGTGGGCGGCTTCCTGCATGGCCGGAATCGGCGGCAGGCCGAGGTCCTGATGATGACGGACGCGCTCGGGCAAGGCCGGCCAGAGCAGGGCGGCGAACAGGAAGGCCGGGGTGACCGGCTTGCCTTCGCGGATGCGGGCATCGGTATTGGCCAGGGCCTGGCGGATCAGGCTGCCGGCGTACTCGGGATCGCGCTCCAGGGCTTCGCCACTGGCCGGAAACAGCGGGGCGAACAGGCCGTACTGGCAGAGCAGCTCGAAGGTGCGCTCGGCCTTGCCACCCAGCAGCAGCTTGATGACCTCGTCGAACAGCCGCGGTGCCGGGATGTCCCGCAGCAGCGGCGCCAGGCGGCTGATGGGTTCGGCGGTGGCGGCCTCGATCTCGAAATCCAGCTTGGCGGCGAAGCGCACGGCGCGCAGCATCCGCACCGGGTCTTCCAGGTAGCGCTGCTCCGGATCGCCAATCAGCCGGATCTGCCGCAGGCGAATGTCCTGGGTGCCGTTGGCGTAGTCGAGGATGCGTTCGCCACTGGCGTCGTAGTAGAGCGCGTTGATGGTGAAGTCGCGCCGCTGGGCATCCTGTTCCTGGTTGCCATAGATGTTGTCGCGCAGGATCCGGCCGCTTTCATGGCGCGAGCCCTGGGTCTCGTCCTCGGCATCCCCGGTGGGGTGATTGGCGCGAAAGGTCGCGACCTCGATGATCTCGCGGCCGAAATGCACGTGGACCAGCTTGAAGCGCCGTCCGATGACTCGCGCATTGCGGAATTCGGCCCGCACTTGTTCGGGCGTGGCGCTGGTGGCGACGTCGAAGTCCTTGGGCTCGAAGCCCAGCAGCAGGTCCCGGACGCAACCGCCCACCAGGTAGGCCTGATAACCCGCCTTTTCCAGCCGGTCGACGACGCTCAGGGCGTAGCGACTGATGCGCTCTCGTTCCAGAGCATGCTGACTGCGGGGCAGTTCGATGGGCAAGGCAGGCGCGGGCGGAGTACGCCGCAGGGGCGAGCGCAGAGTCTGGATCAGCTTCTTCAGCATGCGAGTTTCTGTTCGGAGAGACGGCTATACGCAATCTGGACCACAGCGGGAGCCGTTGCGCAATAGATAAGGAGGGGATCTTGAACGAGGGAGGGGAGGCTGTCAAAGGCACTGGGGGAGCCGAAGCTCCCCCCCAAAGTGGTACGTGCTTTGTTTTTATTGTCTATCCAGACCTCTTGTTTTTCTTGTGTGGTCTGTCCCGTGCGGTTACCGGCCGCCGGAAGGGCTCTGAAGTCTAGAGCCAAGAGCAAACGGATTACTTTGGAAGCTGATGCCGTCAGGATCATTCCTGCTCTGCCTGGTACGGGTGCTGCCTCGGGGCAGTTTTGTTGTTCTCTGGCCTGACATCGCGGGACCATCCCGCAAGACGACTCTTCTCCAAAATGATCAGTTAGCTACGCCTCCGCCTGCTTGTTCTTATTGTGCTGGAGTCGCTACGTCTTGTTTTTGTTATGGAGGGGGTACGTTTTTATTGTTCTTGTGCCAGAACATAAAGCAGATGCCGTGCCAGTTTTGAAAAATCCTTTAATTTCAGTGGTTTACGAAAAATGTAGCCTTTTTGCCTGGTGGCTACAGGGAGATTTTCGTTACCGCTGAACCCGCCTCCTGTTACGGCGGTAACACATTGCAAAGGATGGGGAGGCGAGGCGGGAGGGTGTTACCGCGAGACGTGCAGGGCTGTCACGTCCCGGCGTGGATCAGCTGGCGTCGCTGCTGGCGCTGGCCTTGCGCCGCGGAATGCCCAGGCGCTGGCGACGTTCCCACAGGCACTTGCGGCTGACGCCGAGCTTGCGGGCCAGTTCGGTCTCGGTCATGTGATCCTGGTGCTCGAGCACGAAGTGCTGGAAGTAGTCCTCCAGCGAGAGGTCCTCGGTGGGCTCGTGGGCGCCATTGCCGTTCCCCAGGCCCGCGCTGGGCAGCGGATCCAGGTAGCTGTCGGCCAGCTCCAGCTCGCCGAGCTCGACGTCGATGCCCAGCTGGTCAGCATTGATCTCCTGGCCTTCGCTGAGGATCACCGAGCGCTCGATGGCGTTCTCCAGCTCGCGCACGTTACCCGGCCAGCTGTAGTGACGGATGGCGGCCTCGGCTTCGGCGCCGAACTTGAGCCCCGGGCGACTCATGCGCGCGGACTGACGGGCGAGGAACACCCGGGCGATTTCCATGACGTCGCCACCGCGCTCGCGCAGGGCCGGCAGGCGCAGGGAGATGACGTTGAGGCGATAGAAGAGGTCTTCGCGGAACTGGCCGATCTTGGCCAGGCCCTTGAGATCCCGGTGGGTCGCGGCGATCAGGCGCACATCGACCTTTTGCGATTGCACCGAGCCGACCCGGCGGATCTCGCCTTCCTGCAGCACGCGCAAGAGGCGCGCCTGGGCTTCCAGCGGCAATTCGCCGATCTCGTCGAGAAACAGGGTGCCGCCGTCGGCCGCTTCCACCAGGCCGGTACGGCTGGCGCTGGCGCCGGTGAAGGCGCCCTTCTCGTGGCCGAAGAGTTCGGATTCGATCAGGGTTTCGGGAATGGCCGCGCAGTTGACCGAGATCAGCGGCGCCTTGGCCCGGCGCGACAGGTTGTGCAGCGCGCGCGCCACCAGTTCCTTGCCGGTGCCCGACTCGCCCTGGATGAGCACGGTGGAATCGGTGGGGGCGACCTTGCGGATCTTGCCGAAGAGGTCCTGCATCGGCGCGCAGTTGCCGATGATGCCGATCTCGCCGGTGGCCGGCGGCGGCGCGACGCTTTCCTCGACGGCGGCAGCCGGCTGGCGCTGCTCGCGCTCCACCAGGATGCGCGCCACGGCCTGCAGCATCTCGTCGTGATCGAAGGGCTTGGCGATGTAGTCCACCGCGCCCTGCTTCATGGAGTCGACCGCCGATCTCAGGCTGGCGTAGCTGGTCATGATCAGCACCGGCTTGCCCTTGGCGAGATCGATCATCTCGGTACCGGGCGCGCCGGGCAGACGCAGATCGCTGATGACGAGATCGAAGCTCGAGACATCGTAGAGATCCTGGGCTTCCTGCACGGAGCCGGCTTCGCTGACGCGGAACTGGTTGCGCTCCAGCAGGCGGCGCAGCGCCGAACGGATGATCTTCTCGTCTTCGACAATCAGGATATGGGCCATCAAGTGCGCTCTCTTACGGGAAGGCAAGACGACCCACGCCAGGCAGCGTGTCTTGTCGCGGTCGTCTGGACTTCCGAATGCTTTAGCAGATCCATCCAGCAGGCGGATGGGTCCGTCACGGCGCCTCCGGCAACCCGAGATAGCGCGGCAGCAGTACCCGGATGCGGGTGCCCTGGCCGGTCACGGGGTCGGTAGGACTATCGATCATTATCTGACCATAATGCTCTTCTACGATGGAATAGACCAGCGCCAAGCCAAGCCCCGTCCCCTTGCCCGGATCCTTGGTGGTAAAGAACGGTTCGAACAGCCGACTGACGATGGCCTTGGGAATGCCGCTGCCCTCGTCCTCGACGCTCAAGGTCACGGTCTGGCCCTGGGCCTCGCTGCGCACCCGGATCGGCGCGCCGGCCGGCGAGGCGTCCCGGGCGTTGGACAGCAGGTTGATCATTACTTGGACCAGGCGCTGGGGGTCGCCTTGCACGAAGTGCTCGGGATCGCAGAGATTGAAGAAGTCGACGTCCACGCTCTGGCGGTTGAGCGAGAGCAGGGCGATGGCCTCCTGGGCTGCCTCGGCCACGCACACCGGCTCGTGGGCCTGCTGGCGACCGCCGGCATGGGCAAAGCTCATCAGCGACTGGACGATGCGGGTGATGCGCCGGGTCTGCTCGATGATCTGGCTGCTGATCTCGTCGATCTCTTCGTCCGCCTCGCGCTCCTCGCGCAGATTCTGCGCCAGGCAGGCGATGCCGGTAACTGGGTTGCCGATCTCGTGGGCGACGCCCGCGGCCAGCCGGCCGATGGAGGCCAGGCGCTCGGAGTGGATCAGGCGGTCTTCCAGCAGCTGGGTCTCGCTGATGTCTTCCACCACCAGCACCGTACCGTTGCTGCCCACCGCCAGGGGTTCGTCGATGGTCGCCTTGTGCAGGTTGAGCCAGCGCTGCTCGTGTTCCTGGGGCAGCCGCTGCTTGTAGAGGTGCTGCTGCGCCGGTTCGGCGAGAAAGCGCTCGAACAGGTCCTGCCAGGGATTGGGCAGGGCGCTCAGGCGCGAACCCACCACCCGGGCGCCGTCGATGCCGGTGAGTTCTTCCATGGCGCGGTTCCACATGAGGATCTCGCGGTCACGGGCCAGGGAGCAGACGCCCATGGGCAACTCCTGCAGGGTCTGGCGGTGATAGCGGCGCAGGGCGTCCAGCTCGGCGGCCAGGCCCGTCAGGCGCGACTGGTAGTCTTCCAGGCGATTCTCGATGAAGTGGATGTCTTCGGTGGCATAGGCCTCGCTTTCCGCCTTGAACGGCAAAAAGGTCTCGACGATGTCCTGGGCGACCCGCGGGCCCATCAGGCCCGAGAGGTTGGCCTCGATGCGATCGCGCAACCGGCGCAGGGCATAGGGGCGCCGTTCGTCATAGGGCAGCAGCAGATCGGCCAGGGCGCGCTCGACTTCCTTCTGCGCGGTCTTGGCGCCCAGCGGCTTGGCCAGCTGGGCGGCGAAGTCCTGGGGCGAGCTGGCCGCCAGTTCGCGGCGTTGCGGACGGCGGACGTTGTCCACCGCGCAGGCCTCGGCGGCGCTCTTCTCTTCTTCGCTGGCCTCGGTGAACAGCGAGACCAGGGCGAATACCAGCACGTTGACGGTCAGCGAGGCCACGGCGGCGAGGTGCCAGTTGCTGGCGCTGATGCGATAGCTGAAGACGCCGATGTGCAGCGGATTGATGTCGGCCACCAGCGGCATGAGCATGCTCAGGAACCACAGGCCCAGGCCGCACAGCAGGCCGGCGATGAAGCCCTTGCGATTGGCCGTCTGCCAGTAGAGTACCGACAGCGCGCCGGGCAGGAATTGCACGGTGGCGACAAAGGAGACGATGCCCAGGCTGGAGAGATCGCCATGGCCCTGCAGCAGGCGATAGAAGCCATAGCTGCCCAGGATGATGGCGGCGATCAGCATGCGCCGGGTCATGCGCAGCCAGCGATAGATGTTGCCGTCGGTGGGCGGCTGGTAGAGCGGCAGCACGATGTGGTTGAGCAGCATGCCCGACAGCGCCATGGTCACCACGATGATCAGGCCGCTGGCCGCCGACAGCCCGCCGACGAAGGCCACCAGCGCCAGCAGCGGGTTGTCCAGCGCCAGGCCCACGCCCAGGGTGAAGTACTCCGGCGGCGTCGGCGAACCCAGCGCCAGGCCACCCCAGAGAATCGGCGGCACCGCCAGGCTGATCAGCAGCAGGAACAGCGGCAGGCCCCAGCTGGCGCTGACCAATGCCTGGGGGCTGAGATTCTCGGTAAAGGCCATGTGGTACATGTGTGGGGTGACGATGGCCGCGGCAAAGAACACCAGCAGCAGGATCCGCCAGGGACCTTCCTGCAGCGGGGTGTGCAGGGTGGAGAGGGCGCTCTGGTTTTGCTGCAGCCAGGTCTCCAGGCCGTTGGGGCCGCCGAACACGGTATAGAGGGTGACGCCACCGACGATGCCCAGGGCCAGCAGCTTGACCAGGGATTCGAAGGCGATGGCCACCACCAGGCCCTCGTGGCGTTCCTTGGAATTGATCTGGCGCGCGCCGAAGAGCATGGCGAACAGGGTGATCAGCAGGCAGAAGCCCAGCGCCGGGGCGTCCTGGGCGCGGGCCTGCACCAGGATGCCGGTGCTGGTGGCCACCGCCTGGATCTGCAGCGCCAGCAGCGGCAGCACGGCGATCAGCATGCCCAGGCTGGTGAGGGCGCCGGCCCAGGTGCTGCGGAAGCGGAAGGCGAAGAGATCGGCCAGGGACGCCAGCTGGTAGGCGCGGGTTAGGCGCAGGATGGGATAGAGCAGTACCGGCGCCAGCAGAAAGGCGCCGCACAGGCCCAGGTAGTAGGCGAGAAAGCCGTAGCCGTAGTCATAGGCCAGGCCCACTGTGCCGTAGAAGGCCCAGGCGCTGGCGTAGACGCCCAGCGACAGGGTGTAGATCAGCGGATGGCGCACCAGCCGGCGCGGCACCCAGCCCTTCTCGGTCATCCAGGCGACGCCAAAGAAGATCAGCAGATAACCGGCGCTGATCAGCACCAGTTGGGACAGACTAAAGCTCGTCGGCATCGCGCTGGCTCTGCAGGATAAAGGTCACCACGATGAGGATGAGCCACAGCAGGTAGGGGCGATACCAGGCGCCGCTGGGAGCGATCCACCAATCCATGATGGCGGGGGAGAACAGATAGATGCCTACCACGAGGAGCAGGACCAGCCGGTAGATGTACATGCGCGGTTCCCGAGCGGCGATGGCGCCATGGTAATGCAAAAGCGCTGTACCCCGGAGAGGGACGCTTCTACCGTGAAGGCTTCTTTCCCCGCCGGAGTTCGCCGATGACCAGGCCCCGTCTCGCCGCCGTGCTGGAAACCGCGCTCTATGTCGCCGATCTGCCCCGGGCCCGGCGCTTCTATGAAGAGCTGCTGGGGCTCACGCCGATGTTCGCCGACGAGCGTCTGGCCGCCTATGCGGTGGGGGCCAGCGTCCTGTTGCTGTTCCAGCGGGGCACTACCGAACGACCCGTCAGGCTGCCGGGCGGCTGCATTCCGCCCCATGGCGCCCAGGGCTGTCAGCACCTGGCCCTGGCCGTCGCGGCGGATGAACTGGAAGCCTGGGCCGCACACCTGGTGGCTGCCGGGGTCGCCATCGAAGAACGCACCCGCTGGCCGCGTGGCGCGATCAGCCTGTATTTCCGCGATCCGGACGGACATCTGCTGGAGCTGGTCACGCCCGGCCTCTGGCCCAACTACTAGTCCGGCAACCGGGCTTCGGCCAGGTGCGGCACCCGCGGGATCAGCGCGGCATCCCAGTGGGCGACGCCCCAGGCCAGCACCCTGGCCGGGGTTTCCCGGGCCAGTTCCGCCTGCGTCGGCTGGCCCAGGGTGCGCAGGGCGCGCACCAGCAGGGCGCCGGCCTGCTCGGGCGGTAGCGGCGGCGAGCGGTAGCTCTTGCCCAGCTTGTGGCCATCGGGCTGGATCAGCAGCGGCACGTGCAGATAGCGCGGCGCCGGATGGCCGAGCAATTCCTGCAGATAGAGCTGGCGCGGCGTCGAGTCCAGCAGGTCGGCGCCCCGCACCACGTCGGTCATGCCCTGCAGGGCGTCGTCCATCACCACCGCCAACTGGTAGGCGATCAGGCCGTCGCGGCGCTGGATGACGAAGTCGCCCACCTCGCGCCCCAGGTGCTGGCGGAATTCGCCTTGCACCCGGTCGACGAAGCGGTAGTCCAGTTCAGGGACGCGGATGCGGATGGCGGCGTCCGTCGCCGGCAGGCCGCGATTGCGGCAGTATCCGGGGTAGAGCCCGCCACTGCCTTCGAGCTGCTTGCGCGAGCAGTCGCAGGCATAGGCTAGGCCGCTGGCCAGCCACTGCGCGATGACCGCGCGATAGGCGTCCAGGCGCTCGCTCTGGCGCAGCACCGGGCCGTCCCATTCGAAGCCGTAGGCCTCCAGAGTGGTGAGGATGGCCGCCTGGGCGCCGGGGACCTCGCGCGGGGGGTCCAGGTCTTCCATGCGCACCAGCCACCGCCCGCCCGCGGCGCGGGCATCCAGGTAGGAGGCGAGGGCGGCGACCAGCGAGCCGAAGTGCAGATAGCCGCTGGGCGTGGGGGCGAAACGGCCGACATAGGGGCGCCTGGACATAGCTCATCCTGTGAATGCCGGAAAAACCGAAGTCTGGAAAGAACAAAGGGCGCCGTAGCGCCCTCGTCGGTGAGGCAGCAGGACTCAGGTCCCGGTCTGCTTCTCGCGGATCTCGGCCAGGGTCTTGCAGTCGATGCACAGGCTGGCGGTCGGACGGGCTTCCAGGCGACGGATACCGATTTCCACACCGCAGGAGTCGCACCAGCCGTATTCGTTGTCTTCGATCAGCTGCAGCGTCTCGTCGATCTTCTTGATCAGCTTGCGCTCGCGGTCGCGGGCACGCAGTTCCAGGCTGAATTCCTCTTCCTGGGTCGCGCGGTCGGCCGGGTCGGCGAAGTTGGCCGCTTCTTCCTTCATGTGGTGCACGGTGCGATCGACTTCTTCGCGCAGTTCCTGCTTCCACTTGTTCAGAATGCCGGTGAAGTGGGCGCGCATGCGCTCACTCATGTATTCCTCGCCCTTGGCAGGCTGGTAGGGTTCGTAGCCACGGGCCAGATGATTGTTCTGCTGATTTGCTTCGCTGGGCATGATTGACCCTCTCACTTTCGCTGATCCTGTCCACAGGCTGGATGCGTTTCCAGGCCTCTCCATGTTGGAACGCCCGGGGTCTGTGGCTGCCGATGGCGTCCCGCGCAATGCCGACGCCAGGCTGAATATGTTCTCGACTGGCCAGTCGCCCTGCGGATGCAAGCCGGCGAACTTACCAGAAGCTTCCAGGGGGCGCTACTACTGGCCTCCCGCTCCTTGCCGACGCGGCGGATGCCGGTCTGCGAAGCCTTGGTTAGAATCCCGCCTTCGCCACAAGTTCGGACCCCCTCCATGTCCAATTCCTACAGCGCGCGCAGCCAGGCCATCGAGCCCTTCCATGTGATGGCCCTGCTGGAGCGCGCCAACCAGCTCCAGGCCGCCGGGCACGACGTCATCCACCTGGAGATCGGCGAGCCCGATTTCACCACCGCCGCCCCGGTGGTCGCCGCTGGCCAGGCCGCGCTGGCGGCCGGTCAGACCCGCTACACCGCGGCCCGCGGCCTGCCGGAATTGCGCCGCGCCATCGCCGCCTTCTATGGCGAGCGCTACGGCGTCGACCTGGATCCGGAGCGGGTGCTGATCACCCCCGGCGGCTCGGGTGCCCTGCTGCTGGCCAGCGCCCTGCTGGTGGATCCCGGGCGTCACTGGCTGCTGGCCGATCCCGGCTATCCCTGCAATAGACACTTCCTGCGCCTGGTGGAAGGCGCGGCCCAGCTGATTCCGGTCGGCGCCGAGACCCGCTACCAGCTCACCCCCGAATTGGTCGAGCGGCACTGGCAAGCGGACAGCGTCGGCGCCCTGGTGGCCTCGCCGGCCAATCCGACCGGCACCCTGCTGGATCGCGACGAACTCGCCGGGCTGTCGGCCGCCCTCAAGGCCCGTGGTGGTCACCTGGTGGTGGACGAGATCTACCACGGCCTGACCTACGGCCTGGACGCCCCCAGCGTGCTGGAGGTGGACGACTCGGCCTTCGTGCTCAACAGCTTCTCCAAGTATTTCGGCATGACCGGCTGGCGCCTCGGCTGGCTGGTGGCGCCGCGCGCCGCGGTGCCGGAGCTGGAAAAGCTGGCGCAGAATCTCTACATCAGCGCCTCCACCGTGGCCCAGCAGGCCGCCCTGGCCTGTTTCACCCCGGAGGCCATGGCCATCTTCGAGGAGCGTCGCGCCGAATTCGCCCGCCGCCGCGACTACCTGCTGCCGGCGTTGCGCAACCTGGGCTTTGAGATCGCCGTCGAGCCCCAGGGCGCCTTCTATCTCTATGCCGACATCACCGCCTTTGGCGGCGACGCCTATGCCTTCTGCCAGTTCCTGCTGGAGACCGAGCACGTCGCCATCACCCCCGGCCTGGACTTTGGTCGCCACCGCGCCGACACCCATGTGCGCTTCGCCTACACCCAGTCGCTGCCGCGCCTGGAAGAAGCCGTCGCCCGCATCGCCCAGGGCCTGCAGCGCTGGAGCGCCCGGTGAGATTCGAGCCGCCCCTGGAAGAGGGTCGCCTGCTGCGCCGCTACAAGCGATTTCTCGCCGACATCGAGACCGCCAGCGGCGAGGTGCTGACCCTGCACTGCCCCAATACCGGCTCCATGCTCCACTGCCAGCCGGCGGGCGCCCGCGTCTGGTTCAGCCGCGCCAGTGGTCCCAAGCGCAAGCTGCCCGGCACCTGGGAGCTGGTCGAGACGGATCACGGGCGCCTGGCCTGCATCAATACCGCCCGTGCCAATCGCCTGGTGGAGGAGGCCTTGCTGGCCGGTGCCATTCCCGAGCTGGCCGGCTTCACTGCCCTGCGCCGGGAGGTGGCCTACGGGCTGGAGAACAGTCGCGCCGATTTCCGCCTGGAGTATCCCGCGGGGCCGCTGTACCTGGAGGTCAAGAGCGTCACCCTGGGCTTTGCCGACACCGCGATCGCGGCCTTTCCCGACGCCGTGACCACCCGTGGGGCCCGCCATCTGCGCGAGCTGGCGGCCCTGGCCGCGGCTGGCGAGCGGGCCGTGCTGCTCTATTGCGTATTGCTCCACGGCATCGAGGCAGTGCGTCCGGCCGCGGAAATCGATGCCGCCTATGCCCTGGCCCTGGGCGAAGCCCGGCGTCATGGCGTGCAGGTGCTGGCTTATGGGGCACGGCTCTCGCCCGTGGGTCTGCAACTGGACCGACCGCTGCGCCTCGCTGACTAGGCAGTCACAAAAAGCTGATCGCCCAGACAGGATCTGGCAGGCGCCTTGCTTACGGATATCGCCCATCGATCGCCGCTATCGGGCGATCCTGTCAGGAGTCCCTTGATGATCTCTGTGTTGGGCATGCTGTTGCTGGTGGCCATCGCCATCCTCTTTTCCCGCCAGCGGCGCGCCATTCGCGTGCGTACCGTGCTCGCGGCCTTTCTGTTGCAGGCGGGGCTCGGCCTGTTCGTCCTCTACATTCCCTGGGGCCAGCAGGTGCTCGGCAGCGTCTCCGGCGCCGTCTCTTCGCTGCAGCTCTATGCCGACAAGGGCATCGAGTTCCTCTTTGGCGGTCTCGCCGGACCCAAGATGTTCGAGTACTTCGGTAACGGTGGCTTCGTCTTCGCCGTGCGGGTGCTGCCCCTGATCGTCTTCTTCGGCAGCCTGATCGCGGTGCTCTACTACCTGGGCATCATGGGCTGGATCATCCGCCTGGTGGGCGGAGCGCTGCACGCCCTGCTCGGCACCAGTCGGGTGGAATCCACCACGGTCACCGCGACCCTGTTTCTCGGCCAGTCGGAAATGCCGCTGGTGGTGCGGCCCTTCATCGCCGATCTCACCCGCTCGGAGCTGTTCGCCATCATGGTTGGCGGTTTCGCCGCGGTGGCCGGTTCGGTGCTGCTGGGCTACGCCGGCATGGGTGTGGAACTCAAGTATCTGATCGCCGCCAGCTTCATGGCCGCCCCGGGCGGACTGCTGATGGCCAAGCTGATGGAGCCGGAGACCGAACAGCCGCGCGACCAGGCCATGAAGACCCTGGGCGAAGGGGAGGAGCGCCCGGCCAACGTCATAGACGCAGCTGCCGAAGGCGCCCAGGTCGGCCTGCGCATCGCCCTGGCGGTCGGTGCCATGCTGCTGGCCTTCATCGCCCTGATCGCCCTGCTCAACGGCATCCTCGGCTGGTGCGGCGCCTGGTTCGGCGTGCCGCAACTGAGCATGCAGCTGGTGCTGGGCTATCTGCTGGCGCCGGTGGCCTTTCTCATCGGCGTGCCCTGGAACGAGGCGGTGCAAGCCGGTGGCTTCATCGGCCAGAAGCTGGTGCTCAACGAATTCGTCGCCTATGCCGACCTCTCGACCTACCTGGATCCGGTCAAGTCGGCGGCGGCGGGCGTCCAGCCGCTCTCGGCGCACACCCAGGTCATCGTCACCTTCGCCCTCTGCGGCTTCGCCAATCTCTCTTCCATCGCCATCCAGCTCGGCGGCCTGGGCGGCATCGCCCCCCAGCGGCGTCACGAACTGGCTCAGCTGGGCCTGCGCGCCATGCTCGGCGGCACCCTGGCCAACCTGATGAGCGCGGCCCTGGCCGGCTTCTTCATCGGCCTCTAGGTCGATGCCGATTGGACCAGTCGGTCCACTTTATGGTGCACCGCTGGCCTGGGTGCGCCGAAACGTAACAGCGGATGACCGTGGCGTGCGCCTGCTTCGCCGCCACGGGTTGTCCGCGGCTTCTCAAGGCTTTCGCTCAGGAACCCTCCTCATGACGTTTTCCCGCCTCCGTCGCGTGCGCTTCGGCGCGCTACCGCTCCTGTTCTGCTGCAGCGCCCAGCTGCTGGCCGCTCCCGCCGTCGCCACCGACAGCGCCCAGGGCGAGACCGCCAGTCCCGCCGCGCAACAGACGGACAATCGCTCGCCCTATCTGTCGTCCTGGTACAACCAGGATCTGACCCTGATCGGCAGCAAGGACATCAGCTTCGGCCCGCAGCCCGTGGACGACGTCTATCTGGAGTACGAGTATTTCGGTCGCAAGGGGCCCTTCGAACTCTATGGCTACATCGACGTACCCAGGGTGCTGGGCATCGGCAACAGCCATGACTCCGGCGTCTGGGACCGCGGCTCGCCCCTGTTCATGGAGCACGAACCGCGGATTTCCATCGATCAGCTCAGTGGTCGCTCGCTGGCCTTCGGGCCGTTCAAGGAGTGGTACCTGGCCTTCGACTGGATCTACGACCATGGCAGCAGCCGGGCCAGTCGGCAGAACACCCTCTACGCCGGCTTCGGTACCGACATCGAGACCCATACCCCGGTGCTGCTGTCCGCCAACCTGTACGGCCGCCGTCAGTGGGAAAACTACGGCGCCGCCAACGAGAATTCCTGGGACGGCTATCGGGCTCAGCTCAAGTACATCTGGCCGCTGGCCAAGTTCGACAACGGCGCCTCCCTGACCTATGTCGGCTTCACCAACTTCGATTTCGGCTCCAAGCTGGGCGACGAGCCGGGTCGTACGGCCAATGCCACCGTGTCCACCAACGTGCTGCTCTATGCCTTCACCCACCTGCGCTTCATGTTCGCTGCGCGGCATTTCCACAACGGCGGCAACTGGCGCGACGGCACCGAGCTGAACTTCGGCGAGGGTGATTTCGAGGGCCGCTCCAACGGCTGGGGCTACTATGCGGGGGTGGGTTATCAATTCTGATCTGGAGACTGTCATGAGCACCAACCTGCCTGCGCACCTGGCCGCACTGCTTCCGCAAGCGGTCGCTGCGGCCGAGCGCGCCTACTGTCCGCATTCGGAATTTCCCGTGGGCGCCGCCCTGCTGACCGCCGAGGGCGAGGTCATCCATGGCTGCAACGTGGAAAACATCTCCTACGGCCTGACCAACTGCGCCGAGCGCAGCGCCCTGTTCGCCGCCATCAGCCGGGGCCTGCCGCCGCGCAGCTTCACCGCCATGGCCATCCATGCGCCGGGCGTTCCCCTGATCAGTCCCTGCGGCGCCTGTCGCCAGGTGCTGCTGGAGCTGATGGCGCCCGACGCGACCATCGTCTGCAGCGGCAGCGAGCCCGGCCGTACCCGCACCTGGACCCTGGCCGAGCTGCTGCCTGGCGCCTTCGACGACTTCTAAGGAGTCCGCCCATGTGGCTTGCCCAGGAGGTGATCCGCCAGAAGCGCGATGGCCTGGAACTCACGGCTGCGGATCTCCAGCGACTGGTCCGCGGCATCGTCGACGACAGCCTCAGCGAGGGCCAGATCGCCGCCTTCGCCATGGCCACCCTGCTGCGCGGCATGACCGCTGCGGAGCGTACCGCCCTGACCCTGGCCATGCGCGACAGCGGCCAGGTGCTGCGCTGGGACCTGCCCGGGCCGGTGGTGGACAAGCATTCCACCGGCGGCGTGGGAGATCTCACCAGCCTGGTGCTGGCGCCGCTGCTCGCCGCCTGTGGCTGCCATGTGCCGATGATCTCCGGGCGCGGCCTGGGCCATACCGGCGGCACCCTGGACAAGCTGGAGAGCATCCCCGGCTATCGCATCCGGCCTGGCCTGGCGCGCTTTCGCCAAGTGGTGGCCGAGGTGGGGTGCGCCATCGTCGGTCCGGACGCCGATCTGGCCCCGGCCGATCGCCGCCTCTATGCCATCCGCGATGTCACCGCCACGGTGGAATCGGTGGACCTGATCACCGCCTCCATCCTGGCCAAGAAATTGGCCGCCGGCCTGGACGTGCTGGTCATGGACGTCAAGACCGGCGGCGGCGCCTTCATGGCCGAGCGCGACGCGGCTCTGCACCTGGCCGACAGCATCGTCGAGGTCGCCGAAGCCGCCGGGGTCCGGACCCGCGCCCTGGTCACCGACATGGGCCAGCCCCTGGCGCGCAGCGCCGGCAACGCCCTGGAAGTGGAGGAGGCCATCGCCCTGCTGGCGGGCGAGGTACGCAGCGAGCGCCTCTGGCAGGTGATCCAGGCGCTGGCCGAGGAAACGCTGCAACTGGCCGGACTGGCCAGGGATGCCGCCGCCGCCGAGCGTCTGGTGCTGGAGGCCTGGCAGAGCGGCGCTGCCCTGGCGCGTTTCGCGGCGATGAACCTGGCCCTGGGCGGCCCCTCCGACCTGACCGAGCGGCCCTGGCAGCATCTGCCCCGGGCTCCGGTGGTGCGCGCCGTCCATCCGGCCCGCCCGGGCTGGGTGCGGCAGGTGGATACCCGCGCCCTCGGGCTGCTGGTGGTCGAACTGGGTGGCGGACGGCAACGTCCGGAGGATGAGGTGGATCCCGCCGTAGGCTTGGCTGATCTGGCATTGCCCGGCGAGTGGGTCGACGAACACCGGCCCCTGGGGGTGATCCATGCCGGCGACGCCCAGAGCGCCGCGCGGGCTGCCCAGCACCTGCAGCTGGCCTACGGCCTGGGGGAGGAGCGGCCGGCCGATGCCGTGCCCGCCGTGCTGGATAGGCGCTAGCGCCGGATTCCAGACAAAAAAAGACCCGGCAGAGCCGGGTCCAAAACCGTGATTAGCCTGATGAGGAGATAACCCGAAAGACCAACTGCTGGACCTTCAGTTATCGACCGATCTCGCGACCGGCTGATTTGAATAATAACAATTCTCATTCCATCGTCAAGCGTATTCGAGAATATTTCTTAATTACTGCTGGAAGGTCGCTCCGGGGCACCTCGCAGGCGGGTGACCTCCTTGTTCAGGGTGTCGATATGGCGCGCCATGTTCTCGATCAGGCTGTGGGCGATGCGCGGGGTGGTCTCCATCAGGGAGACGAACTGATCCTGGGGGATCACCAGCACGGTGCAGACGGTCTTGGCGATGACGCTGGCGGTACGCGGCGTATGGGTGAACACCGCCAGGGCGCCGACGATCTCGTCCTGGCAGACCTCGCCGACCTTGCAGCCATCCACCCAAGCCTCGGCATGGCCTTCGGTGATGACGAAGACATGCTCGGCGGAATCGCCCTGGCGGATGATGACCTCGCCGGCGGCATAGCGACGAAAGCCGGTGGCCGGCTGGGTGACCGGCGGCTTGAGCCGGATCAGCGCCTGGGCCAGCAGCGATTGCTGGCCCAGCATGTACCTCAGCAGGGCATCGCGCTGGGCCGGGGTGGCGGTGGCCGCCGCGAGAAAGGTCTCGCGGTCGTAGGGCAGCACCCGCACGTCGGCCTCGCTCTCGTAGTTGAGGGTCGGCAGATCCAGGGTGCGCCCCAGGCCGATCAGGTCGCCCTCGCCGAGCTGGAACAGCGCCCGCTGATCCAGGACCACCCGCAACGGACCGCGCTGGATCAGATAGACCTCGTCATTGCGCATCCAGTCCTGCAGCAGGGCGGCGGGACTCAGCTGCAGGGGCTGCCGACTCGGCGCCACACCACTGACCAGTCGCGCCGGAATGGCCTGCAGCGCCTGACGCAACTGATCGACATAGGGAGGCTGATCGCCGATGAGGTACATGGTGCCAATTCCTTCTTGTTACGCAGAGGTTGTGACGTGGGTCGCACGATAAGCCGCTCGTCGGCGACCGTAAATCCACAACTCCACGAGCTGTGACGGAACGCTTGTTCTGCCCCCCAGGAGGTCGTGGTCAGGCCGAGGCGCGACCCAGGCGGCGCAGCAGGCGAGCCGGCAGGGCCTCCAGCTGTCCGGCGCGACCCAGCTCCACCACCAGCGCCCGATCCTGCTCGGCGGGTTCGAGCGGATCCTGGGCCTGGCGCTGTGCGGCTACCACTGCGAGGGTGGCTTCGGAAGGATCGGTCCCCTCGGCCTGGCGCTCCTGCAGCCAGCGGGCGATGAGTTCGTCGTCCGCCTGGCAGTCGATGATCAGCAGGGGCGCGGCCTGGGCTTCGGCCAGTGCCTGGGCCGCGGCGCGCTGGGCCTGCTTGAGGTAGGTGGCGTCGAGCACCAGCGGATAACCGGCCGCCAGCACCTGGGCGCCGATCTCGTGCAGACGCGCATAGGTGGCTTCGCCGGCTGCGGCGCTGTAACGGGTGGCCTCGTCGCTGTCGGCATAGAGGCGCTGGCGCTCGACATCGGATCTCAGGCGAATGGCGCCCAGCGCCTCGACCAGGGCCAGGGCCACGGTGCTCTTGCCGATCCCCGACACCCCGTGCATCACCGCCGCGAAGGGCTGGGGCACCTGGGTATAGCCCTCGGCCAGGGCCGTGTAGCTGCGATAACTGGCAAGGATCTCGGCCCGCAGCGCCGGCTCTTCGGCCTGGCCCAGGCGGAACAGGGCGATCTTGGCGCGCACCATGGCGCGATAGGCCTTGTAGAAGTCGAGCAGGGCGAGGCCGCTGTAGTCGCCGGTGGCCTCGAAGTAGGCGTTGACGAATCTGTTGCTCAGGGCCTTGAGGCCGCGGTCTTCCAGGTCCATGGCCAGGAAGCCGGCATCGCCCATGGTGTCGGTCAGGCGGAAGGGCTCGTTGAATTCGATGCAGTCGAACAGCACCACCTCGCCGTCGAGCAGGGTGGCGTTGGCCAGGTGGATGTCGCCATGGCATTCGCGGATGAAGCCATCACGGCAGCGGGCCTCGAACAGCGGCAGCAGGCGCGCGTAGCTGGCCTCGGCCCAGGCTTCCAGCTGGTCGAGCTGCTGGAGATCGGCCGCTTCGCCGAGCATGGCGCGGATCTGCTCGAAATTCTGCCGCACCGGCGCCATGGCGGCGTCCGGGGTGCACAGCGGATGCTCGGTCCCTACCTGGGGTGCGGCCAGGTGGAAGCGCGCGATCTGTGCGGCCAGGGCGTCGATGTGCGCCTCGGTCAGCTCGCCGCGCTGCTGCACCTCGCTGAGCAGCTGGCTCTGGGGGAATTCGCGCATGCGCAGGGCGTATTCGATCACCGGACCGCTGCCGCCCAGCTCGGGAGCGCTTTCGCTGCCGGTGATGGCCACCACGTCCTGGTAGAGATCGCGGGTCAGGCGCTGATTGAGGCGCAGCTCCTCGCGGCAGAAGTGGCCGCGTGCCTCCAGGTCGGTGAAGTCGAGGAAACCGAAATTCACCGGCTTCTTGATCTTGTAGGCGACCTCGCCGGTCAGCACGACCCAGGAAATATGGGTTTCGATGACCCGGAACGCCGAGGTGGGATGGGGATAGAGCGCCGGGTTCTGCAGGGCGGAAATCAGGAGCTGGCTCACGGGCGGTCCTTGTAGGGAGTGGATGGCGGCATTATCGCTGCCAGGGCGGTCCACGCAAGCCGCGACACCGGGAAGGGGCGTCCTTGAACCCCAGCTGACGAAGCGCTGGCAGGCCGCTGTCGGCCACCGGGCAAGTGCGTATAATGCGCCGCCATGAAGCGACCCCGATCCTCTCGTTCCCGCAAGCGCAAGACCTTTGACTGGCGCCGTCTGTCCGGCTGGGCAGTCAAGCTTGGTCTGGTCGCGCTGGTAGCCCTGGCTGGCGTATGCATCTATCTGGATGCCGTGGTCCAGGAAAAATTCTCCGGCAAGCGCTGGACCATTCCGGCCAAGGTCTATGCCCGGCCGCTGGAATTGTTCAATGGCGTCAAGCTCAGCCGTGACGACTTCCTCACCGAACTCGATGCCCTCGGCTATCGCCGCGAGAAGACCGTGGACGGCCCCGGCAGCGTCTCCGTGGGCGCCTCCACGGTCGAGCTGAACACCCGTGGCTTCCAGTTCTACGAAGGCGTCGAGCCGGCCCGGGCGATCCGCGTGCGCTTCGCCGGCGGCACCGTCTCCGGCGTCAGCGCCCTGGATGGCAGCAATCTCGCCGTGGCCCGCCTGGAGCCGCTGATGATCGGTGGCATCTATCCGGCACATAACGAGGATCGCATCCTCATCAAGCTCGACCAGGCGCCGCCGCACCTGGTCGATGGCCTGGTGGCCGTCGAGGACCGCGAGTTCTGGCATCACCACGGCGTCTCGCCGAAGTCCATCGCCCGGGCGGTCTGGGTCAACGCCACCAGCGGCCAGGTGCGCCAGGGCGGCAGTACCCTGACCCAGCAGCTGGTCAAGAACTTCTACCTCACCAACGAGCGCAGCATCACCCGCAAGGGCACCGAAGCCCTGATGGCGCTGCTGCTGGAGCTGCACTACAGCAAGCAGGAGATCCTCGAGGCCTACCTCAACGAGGTGTTCCTCGGTCAGGACGGCTCGCGCGCCATCCACGGCTTCGGTCTGGCCGCCCAGTACCTCTTCGGCCAGCCCTTCAGCGAGCTGAAACTGCATCAGGTCGCCCTGCTGGTCGGTCTGGTGAAGGGCCCGTCCTACTACAACCCGCGCCGTTACCCCGAGCGCGCCATGACCCGCCGCAACCTGGTGCTCGACCTCATGGCCGAGCAGGGCGTGGTCAGCGCCACCGAGGCCGAAGCGGCCAAGGCTCGGCCGCTGGGCATCACCAAGGCCGGCAGCCTGACCAACAGTTCCTTCCCGGCCTTCGTCGACCTGGTCAAGCGCCAGCTCAAGCAGGACTACCGCGACGAAGACCTCACCGAAGAAGGGCTGCGCATCTTCACCAGCTTCGACCCCATCCTGCAGACCAAGGCCGAAGCCGCAATGGGCGAGACCATGAAGCGCATCGACGGCCGCAAGGGTGCGGAAAACGTCGAGTCGGCCATGGTGGTGACCAATCCGGAAACCGGTGAGGTCCAGGCGCTGCTGGGCGGCCGCGATCCGCGCTTCGCCGGCTACAACCGCGCCCTCGATGCGGTGCGCCAGGTCGGCTCGCTGATCAAGCCGGCGGTCTATCTCACCGCCCTGGAGCGCCCCAGCAAGTACACCCTGACCACCCTGATCCAGGACGAGCCCTTCTCGGTGAAGGGCGCCGATGGCCAGGTCTGGCGGCCGCAGAACTACGAGCACAAGGCGCACGGCACCATCTTCCTCTATCAGGGGCTGGCGCATTCCTACAACCTGTCCACCGCGCGCCTGGGCCTGGATCTCGGGGTCCCCGAGGTGCTCAAGACCGTCGCGCGCCTGGGTGTAAGTCGCGCCCTGCCGCCCTATCCGGCGACCCTGCTCGGCGCCGGCGCCCTGACGCCCATGGAAGTGGCGACCATGTACCAGACGCTGGCCAACGGTGGCTTCAACACGCCGCTGCGCAGCATCCGCAGCGTGCTCGACGCCAATGGCGAGCCGCTCAAGCGCTATCCTTTCCAGATCGAGCAGCGCTTCGATACCGGCGCCATCTACCTGGTGCAGTACGCCATGCAGCGCGTCATGCGCGAGGGCACCGGGCGCTCGGTCTACAACCAGATCCCCACCAGCGTGAACCTGGCGGGCAAGACCGGCACCACCAACGATTCCCGCGACAGCTGGTTCTCCGGCTTCAGCCAGGATCTGCTGGCGGTGGTCTGGCTGGGTCGCGACGACAACGGCAAGACACCGCTGACCGGTGCCACCGGCGCCCTGCAGGTCTGGAGCAACTTCATGCGTCGCGCCGATCCGGTCTCCCTGGACATGCCGGTGCCGGACAACATCACCCAGGCCTGGGTCGATGCCACCACCGGGCGCGGTACGGATCCCTCGTGTCCCAACGCCGTGCAGATGCCTTATATTCGCGGCAGTGAGCCGCCACCGGGCGCCTCCTGTGGTGCGCCGGCCGCACCCGCCGCCGGCGGCAACGGCAACGGCGGCAATCCGGTCATGGATTGGGTCAAGGGTTGGTTGAATTGAGAGGTCCCAAGGTGACGAAAGCAGTCTGGCCGGTGATGATCGCCGGTGTTCTCCTCGCCGGTTGCGCCGCGCCGCAGCGTGGCGCCATCCCCGTGGTCGATTCCGGCGGTCCGGTGTCCAACGGCGAACTCTATCGCCAGGGCAACAACCGGCCCCTGCCGGCGCAACGTCAGGCCCCCGTGGCCGCCGCGCCCAGCGCGCCGGCCGATTCCGGGGTGACCGTCATGGTGCCAGGCGGTAGCTCCGCGCCGCTGGAAACCTATGCCGCACCGGCGGCCTCGGCGCCGCTGATCACCTCGTCCAGTCCCAGCGCGCCGCCCGCCCAGGCGCCGGTGCAGCCGAGCTACTCGCAGCCGGTCTATCCGCCCGCCACCCCGAGCGGCTCCGCGGCCGCCAGTACGGCGCCGACCGGCATTCCCTCCACCAGCAATTCCAGTGGTGGCGGCCTGGCTGCCGACGAACAACTCGACGGTCCGGTGCTGGCCCTGTTGACCACCGCCCAGCAACAGCAGAGCGGCGGCGATCTCAACGGTGCCTCCTCGAGCCTGGAACGCGCCCAGCGCATCGCCCCGCGCGAGCCCCAGGTGCTCTATCGCCTGGCCCAGGTGCGCCTGGCGCAGAACGATCCGGCCCAGGGCGAGCAACTGGCCCGGCGCGCCCTGACCTACGCCAATGGCCGTCCGGCCCTGCAGGCCAGTCTCTGGCAACTGATCGCCCAGGCCCGCGAGGCCCAAGGTGATGCCTCCGGCGCCGCCCTGGCCCGGCAGAAGGCGCAGGTGGGTACCTGATGGACGAGCGCCTGCCCGCCCTGGCCGATCAGCTGCTGCAGATCGAGCGTGAATTACGCCTGCTCGGCTGGTGGTCGGCGCAGGCGCCCAGCGCCGAGGCCCTGGCCAGCCAGGAGCCCTTCTGCGTCGACACCCTGAGCTTCGCCCAGTGGCTGCAGTGGATCTTCGTGCCGCGGATGAAGCTGATCATCGAGAGCGATGCGGTCCTGCCGGCGCGCTCGGGCATCCGGCCGATGGCCGAGATGGTCTACCAGGGCAATCTCGATCCGGTCCTGCCGCTGCTCGCGTCCCTGGCCGAATTCGACCGCATCATCGAAAGCGCCTGAGCTACTTGCCGCAGTTCTGCTCGATGGACAGTTGAGTCTCGGCCAGTCGCTGCTGACGTTCCTCTTCGCTCAGTCGCCGCGTATCGCCCCGCCCGGACTGCACCAGGATGCGCGGATTGTTGCGCAGCTGCGCCAGATTCTGGCGCGCCTGATCGCACTGCTCCTTGAGCTTGTTCTGCTCCTCGCGCACCTGCGCCTTCACCCGGCGATCCAGTTCCTGCTGCTGGGCGTCGTTGGACACCGATGGCTGCTGGGCACCGTTGGGCATCTTGTAGGTGGGCGCAGTGCCACTGCCATTGATCTGCGGCGCTGTCTTCACGTCCACCTCGTTGGCCTTCTGGCCCTCGGGCGGCTGGGCACTGAAGTGGGTGACACCCTTGTCATCGGTCCACTTGTAGACCTGCGCGGCCTGGGCGGACAGGCTGCAGGCGAAAGCCAGGGCGGAAAGCCAGAAGATCGAGCGCATGGGAATCCTGGAAGGGGAGAGGACAGGACTTCACTATAAGAGGAGACGTCGACCTTTTCATCACGACTGATCGCCGACGACCGATTGCGCCCGGTTGCACCTTTCGGCTTGACTTGCACGGGTCGAATGCGAACAATCCAAAGTTCGCTGTAGCGAGTCGGCCCAAAGCTGACTGCTCGGCAGACCATGAGGTGCCTACCCGCGCCGCCACAGTCAAATACCCTGCACCGCGTTACCTCGCGTCGGGTGGAAGCTCCAGCATTCATCGGAATCTTCCAACAAGGCTTTCTAGGCAGCTGAATCGTCGGTGACCACCGTCGCCCATGCTCTGCCTTGCAGTCAACCGAACCTTGAGCGTCCACCGATGGGCGCTCGCCATGCGTGGAATGAGGTGATACGTGGAGCTATTAACTGGCGCTGAGATGGTCGTCCGCTTCTTGCGCGACGAGGGCGTGAAACACATCTACGGGTACCCGGGCGGTGCCCTGCTGCACATCTACGACGCCCTGTTCAAGGAACCGGCGCTCAACCACATCCTGGTTCGTCACGAGCAGGCCGCCACCCACATGGCCGACGGCTATGCCCGCGCCACCGGCAAGGCCGGCGTGGTCCTGGTGACCTCCGGCCCCGGCGCGACCAATGCCATCACCGGCATCGCCACCGCCTACATGGACTCCATCCCCATGGTGGTCCTGTCCGGCCAGGTGCCGAGCAACATGGTGGGCACCGACGCCTTCCAGGAAACCGACATGGTCGGCATCTCCCGGCCGATCGTGAAGCACAGCTTCATCATCAAACACCCCTCCGAGATCCCCGAAGTCCTCAAGAAGGCCTTCTACCTCGCCGAGTCCGGGCGTCCCGGTCCGGTGGTGGTCGACATCCCCAAGGACATGGGCGATCCGACCAAGAAATACGAATACGTCTATCCGAAGAAGATCAAGCTGCGCTCCTACAATCCGGCGCAGCGCGGTCATTCCGGGCAGATCCGCAAGGCCGTCGAGATGTTGGTGGCGGCCAAGCGTCCCATCCTCTATGCCGGTGGCGGCGTCATCCTCGGTGGTGCCTCCGCGACCCTCACCGAGCTGGCGCGTCTGCTCAACCTGCCGGTCACCAATACCCTGATGGGTCTGGGCGCCTACCCAGGCAGCGATCGCCAGTTCCTCGGCATGCTCGGCATGCACGGCAGCTACCAGGCCAACCTGGCCATGCACCACAGCGACGTCATCCTCGCCGTGGGTGCGCGCTTCGATGACCGCGTCATCAACGGTGCCACGCGCTTCTGCCCGAACGCCAAGATCATTCACGTCGACATCGATCCGGCTTCGATCTCCAAGACCATCAAGGCCGACGTGCCCATCGTCGGTCCGGTCGACAGCGTCCTTGCCGAGATGGTCGCCGTGGTCCGCGAGCTGAGCGAGAAGCCCCGTGCCGAAAACCAGGCCGCCTGGTGGAAGCAGATCGAGGAATGGCGCGGCGGTCGCGAGATGTTCCCCTACGACAAGGGCGACGGCAGCATCATCAAGCCGCAGACCGTCATCGAGACCCTGTACGACGTCACCGCGGGCGATGCCTACATCACCTCCGACGTGGGTCAGCACCAGATGTTCGCTGCCCAGTACTACCGCTACGACAAGCCCAATCGCTGGATCAACTCCGGCGGCCTCGGCACCATGGGCTTCGGCTTCCCGGCGGCCATGGGCGTCAAGCTTAACTTCCCGGACGCCGACGTCGCCTGCGTCACCGGTGAAGGCAGCGTGCAGATGAACATCCAGGAGCTCTCCACCTGCATGCAGTACGACCTGCCGGTAAAGATCGTCTGCCTCAACAACGGTGCCCTGGGCATGGTCCGCCAGTGGCAGGACATGCAGTACAGCAGCCGCTACTCCCACTCCTACATGGAATCCCTGCCGGACTTCGTCAAGCTGGCCGAGGCCTATGGCCACGTCGGCATGCGCATCGAGCGTCTGGAAGACCTCAAGCCGATGATGGCCGAGGCCTTCGCCATGAAGAATCGCCTGGTCTTCCTCGACATCGCCGTGGACAACACCGAACACGTCTATCCGATGCAGATCAAGGATGGCGCGATGCGCGACATGTGGCTGAGCAAGACGGAGCGGACCTGAACATGAGACACATCATCTCCCTGCTGCTGGAAAACGAGCCCGGCGCCCTGTCCCGCGTGGTCGGCCTGTTTTCCCAGCGCAACTACAACATCGAAAGCCTCACGGTCGCTGCGACCGAAGACCCGACCCTGTCGCGCCTGACCCTGACCACCATCGGCCAGGAAGAGACGGTCGAGCAGATCACCAAGAACCTCAACAAGCTCATCGAGGTGGTGAAACTGGTCAACCTGTCCGAGAGCGCCCACATCGAGCGCGAACTCCTGCTGATCAAGGTCAAGGCCACCGGCGCCCAGCGCGCCGAGGTCAAGCGCACCACCGATATCTTTCGCGGCCAGATCGTCGATGTCGGCAGCAGCGTGTATACCATTCAGCTGGCGGGCACCAGCGAGAAGATCGACAGCTTCATCCAGGCGATCGGCGCCGCGTCCATCCTCGAGGTGGTGCGTAGCGGCGTGACCGGAATTTCCCGTGGCGACAAAGCCCTGAGCATCTGATACCCCCTTTTCCAGGAGAACCTGCAATGCGCGTTTACTACGACAAAGACTGTGACCTTTCCATCATCCAGGGCAAGAAGGTCGCCATCATCGGCTACGGCTCCCAGGGCCACGCCCACGCCTGCAACCTGAAGGACTCCGGCGTTGACGTCGTCGTCGGTCTGCGCAGTGGCTCGGCCACCGTGGCCAAGGCCGAGGCCCATGGCCTGACCGTCAAGCCGGTCAAGGACGCCGTCGCCTCCGCCGACGTGGTCATGATCCTGACCCCCGACGAATTCCAGTCCAAGCTGTACAAGGACGAGATCGAGCCGAACCTGAAGCAGGGCGCCACCCTGGCCTTCGCCCACGGTTTCGCCATCCACTACAACCAGGTCGTGCCCCGCGCTGACCTGGACGTCATCATGATCGCCCCCAAGGCCCCGGGTCACACCGTGCGCTCCGAGTTCGTCAAGGGCGGCGGCATCCCTGATCTGGTCGCCGTCCACCAGGACGCTTCCGGCAATGCCAAGAACGTTGCCCTGTCCTACGCCTGCGGCGTCGGCGGCGGCCGTACCGGCATCATCGAAACCACCTTCAAGGACGAGACCGAAACCGACCTGTTCGGCGAGCAGGCCGTGCTGTGCGGTGGTGCGGTCGAGCTGGTCAAGGCCGGTTTCGAAACCCTGGTCGAAGCCGGCTACGCGCCGGAAATGGCCTACTTCGAATGCCTGCACGAACTCAAGCTGATCGTCGACCTCATGTACGAAGGCGGCATCGCCAACATGAACTACTCGATCTCCAACAACGCCGAGTACGGCGAGTACGTGACCGGCCCCGAGGTCATCAACGCCGAGTCGCGCGCGGCCATGAAGAATGCGCTCAAGCGCATCCAGAACGGCGAATACGCCAAGATGTTCGTGGCCGAGGGCGCGTCCAACTATGCTTCCATGACCGCCTATCGTCGCAACAACGCGGCTCACCCGATCGAGCAGGTCGGCGAGAAGCTGCGGGCGATGATGCCCTGGATCGCGTCGAACAAGATCGTCGACAAGACCAAGAACTGATCGGGCAGGGCGCCAGCCCTGTAACGAGCGGTAAAGGACGCGGCCTCGGCCGCGTTTTTTATTGCACTGCCCACGACCCCGGCAATGCCTTAGCATGGGAGGTTAGGCTGAACCCTATCCTCAAGCGGTCAGTCCAATCCGTCAGGTAATGCCCAAGGAAAATCCATGAGCGAGCGTCCCGAAGAAACCCCGTCCAACACAGCCACCGACGGCCTCATCCCCGTGGATGAACACATCGAGGAGACGCAGGACGCCCAGGGGCGCAAGATCAGACGCCGTGGCGTGTACCTGCTGCCCAACCTCTTCACCACCGCGGCACTCTTTGCCGGCCTCTATTCGATCATCAAGGGTGTCGCGGCTCAGACCGCCTTCATCCAGGGGCAATACGACATTGCCTCCGCCGGCTTCTCGGCCGCCGCCGCCGCCATCTTCATCGCCATGGTGCTCGATGGCCTGGATGGTCGCGTAGCCCGCATGACCAATACCCAGAGCGCCTTCGGCGAGCAGTACGACTCGCTCTCCGACATGGTCGCCTTCGGCGTCGCACCGGCGATCCTGGCCTTCCAGTGGGCCCTGAGCGGCCTGGGTAATGTCGGCTGGGCCGTCGCCTTCATCTATGTAGCCGGCGCCGCCCTGCGTCTGGCTCGCTTCAACACCCAGATCGGCTCGGTGGACAAGCGCTACTTCATCGGCCTGGCCAGTCCTTCCGCGGCGGCCCTGGTGGCCGGTACCGTCTGGTGCTTCAGTGACTTCGGCATCCAGGGGTCCAAGCTGTCGCTGCTGGTCGCCCTGATGGTCGCTGCAGCCGGCATGCTCATGGTCAGCAACTTCAAGTACTGGAGCTTCAAGACCCTGGGCCTGAAAGGACGCGTCCCCTTCGTGGTCATCCTGATCGCCGTGCTGGTCTTCGCCGTGGTCTTTACCGATCCGCCGCGCGTCCTGCTGCTGGGCTTCCTGGCCTATGCGGTTTCCGGACCCTTCACCACTCTCTGGCGCAATCGCCGTATCGGCCGTGCCTAACGGCATCCGGGGGGCTATAAGAAAGGGGCTGCGCGAGCAGCCCCTTTCTTATTTTGGCCTTTCTAAAAATAACCTGTTGACCTGTCATGAAACTCCCCTATAATGCGCCCCACTTCCGGCGCAGACGCTGAAGCGGCTTGAAAATCAAGCACTTAGGTCTGAGCCGGGCGAGGGGTCCACGGATTCTTCGCCATTTGGCTCTCACCTCAGAGTGGCAGCGAAATGAAACGGAGGGGGTTGACAGCGTCTGAGGATGCTGTAAGATTCGCCTCCCGCTGCCGAGATTGGTTAGACCGGTCAGGCAGGCGCAAGTGGTTGAGTTGAAACGAAAAATTTCAAATCAACGCTTGACAGGATGTGAGGACAGCGTAGAATGCGCGCCTCGGTTAGCGACACGGTCGCAACCAACTGCTCTTTAACAAGTTGAATCAAGCAATTCGTGTGGGTGCTTGTGAG
>NZ_SLYS01000005.1:0-372496 GCF_004341115.1 Pseudomonas sp. JUb52 | reverse complement strand
AGCGGCGACACAGCACGCTGGGGCACATCAGCCCAGAGGCCTTCGAGGCCAGGATGTGTGCTTAAACCCGTGTCCACGGCTGCTGGGCAAGATCAGTATTCCCGATGATGGCCGGGCTGCCCCAGGCCCAGCTGTTCTTCAATGTGGCCTTTTTCATCGTGCTGGTATCGCTGCTGGTACAGGGCTCCAGCCTGCCGCTGGCGGCCAAGCTGCTCAAGGTGACGGTCCCGCCGGAGCCGGCGCCCTTTTCCCGTGCCGGCCTGCAGGTCCATCCGACCAGCGAGTGGGAGCTGTTCATCTATCGCCTGGGCGCCGAGAAGTGGTGCATCGGCGCGGCCCTGCGCGAGCTGAAGATGCCCGAGGGCACTCGCATCGCCGCCCTGTTCCGTGGCGAGACCCTGCTGCACCCCTCCGGTAGTACCACCCTGGAAGCGGGCGACATCCTTTGCGTGGTCGGTCACGAGCACGACCTGCCCGCCCTGGGCCGACTGTTCAGCCAGGCGCCGCAGCAGACCCAGAGATTCTTCGGCGACTTCGTCCTGGAAGCCGACGCCGAACTCAGCGCCGTGGCCGCGCTCTACGGTCTGCAACTGGGCGAGGTGGACGGTAATCAGCGCCTCGGCAGCTTCATCACCCACGAGATCGGCGGCGAACCCATCGTCGGCGACCTGGTGGAATGGAACGGCCTGGTCTGGATCGTCGCGGCCATCGAGAACAAGCGCGTGCGCAAGGTCGGCGTCAAGTTTCCCGAAGGCCGCAGCAACGGGCCCGCGCTCTTTCTTTAACCGTGGATGAACAGGGTTCGCGCCCTGGAAGGCGCTATCTTGCGCCCTCGGCAGCGCCGCTTTAACCTCGCGCCTTTCCACTGCCCGACGCCTGCCGCATGCATCGCCTGTCCGCTCTGCTTCGCGCCGCCGCTCTCTGCGGCTGCCTGTTCACCCTTCCTGCCCTGGCTCAGGATTCCGGGCTGCCCGATGCCCAGCAGGTGCAGCAGAACCTGAACGGTCTGGCCGATCGCAAGCTGCCCGCTCCCGAGCAGAGTGCCGCCCAAGACAGCCTGCAGCAGACCCTCAAGCTGCTCGACCAGCGCGACCAATACGTCAAGCAGCTGGCCGATCTGCGCCAGCAACTGGCCCAGGCGCCGCAGCAGACCAAGGACGCCCAGCGACAACTGGCGCGCCTGCGCGCCGAGCCGATCAAGCCGGCCGAACAGCGCTATGCCGGCGCCACCCCCCAGGCCCTAGAGCAGCGCCTGAGCGAGACCAGCCTGGCGCTCAACAGCGTGCAAGACGACCTCAATGCGGCCAACAGTCTGGTGATCAATGCCCAGACGCGCCCCGAACGCGCCCAGGTCGACATCGCCAATCTGCAGACGCGCCAGCAGCAGATCGCCGATCTGCTCAAGGCCGGACGCGAGAACGCCAAGCCCCTCACCGCCGAACGGCGCGGGCAGTTGCTGGCGGAACAGGCGGCCGCCAATGCGCAGATCCAGCTGCTGCGCCAGGAACTGGCCGGCAACAGCGTGCTGCAGGATCTGGGTGCCATCCGCCGCGAACTCTTCACCGAGCAGGTCAAGCGCTACGAGCAGGAGACCCTGGACCTGCAGACGCTGATCAGCGGCAAGCGCCGCCAGCAATCGGAAAAGACCCTGGCCGAAGCCTCTCGCGAATCGGAAAAGACCGCCGGGGACGATGTGCTGTCCCAGGAGACCGGGCTCAATCTGCAACTGTCCGACTACCTGCTGCGCGCCACCGATCGCCTCAACGACCTCAATCGCCGCAATCTCGAGTCGCGCCAGCAGCTGGATCAGCTCAAGCAGACCACCGAGAACATGGAACAGCAGATCGGCGTGCTCAAGGGCAGCGTGCTGCTGTCCAAGCTGCTCTATCAGCAGCGAGCGGCGCTGCCCTCGATCAAGGTCAACAAGGACCTCACCGACGACATCGCCGATCTGCGTCTCTATCAGTTCGAACTCAATCAGCAGCGCGCCCAGATCGCTAATCCGGAAGGCTATGTCGACAATCTGCTGGCCCAGCAGCCGCCGGAAAAGGCCACCCCGCAGCTGCGTCAGCAACTGCTCGACCTGCTCAAGACCCGCAGCGAATTGCAGGAGCGCCTCAATACCGAGCTCAATGCCCTGCTCAGCGAATCCATCGATCTGCAGCTCAACCAGAACCAGCTGCGCAGCACCATTACCAGCCTGCGCGGCACCCTCGACGAGCAGATGTTCTGGATTCCCAGCAACAAGCCGCTGGACTGGAACTGGGTCAAGACCGCGCCCGGCAAGCTGCTGCAGCAACTGCGCGACGTACCCTGGGGCTCCAGCCTGCACGAACTCTATGTCGGTCTGGCCGAGCGACCACTGCTGCTGCTGCCGCTGGTGCTGGCCTTCGCCACCCTGATCTGGCAACGCCCGCGCATCCATGGGCGGGTCAACAAGCTCAACCAGGACATCGGCCACTATCAGCGCGATAGCCAGTTGCACACGCCCCAGGCCATCCTGCTCACCATCCTGCTGGGTCTGCCGGCGAGTCTGGTGCTCTGGCTGGGCGGCGTGGCCCTGGAGGGTGACGAACGCGGGGTCAACGCCGCCATCGGCGCGGCGCTGCTGGAGATCGCCGCCGGCTGGCTGGTGTTCTACACGGTGTACCGCCTGCTGGCCTCCGGCGGCGTGGCCGAGACCCACTTCCGCTGGGCCCGCCCCCAGGCGCAGTCGTTGCGCCGACTGGTCAGACGGGTGGGTCTGCTGGCCCTGGCGCTGATGGCGGTGGTGGCCATCGCCGAGCGCCAGCTCGCCGGCCTGGCCGACGACGTCCTCGGCATCCTCATCGTCCTGGTCGCCTACGCCAGCCTGGCCTGGATGCTCGGTCGCTCCCTGCTCAACGCCACCGCCCGCGAGCGCCTGCCGTTCTTCCGCCTGCTGCTGGGCCTGATGATCACCGCCATTCCGGCCGTGCTGTTCTTCGCCGTGCTCTTTGGCTACTACTACACCGCGCTCAAGCTCACCGATCGCCTGGTGGACACCCTCTATGTGCTGATGGCCTGGATTATCCTCGAAGCCACCCTGGCCCGCGGCCTGAGCGTGGCCGCGCGGCGCCTGGCCTACCAGCGCGCCATCCAGAAGCGCCAGGCGCAGCAGGAAGACGCCGAGGGCGTCGAGGTGGTGCAGGAGCCAACCCTGGACATGGAACAGGTCAACCAGCAGTCCTCGCGGCTGCTGCGCCTGACCCTGCTGCTGGCCTTCCTCGGCGTGCTCTACCTGGTCTGGGCCGACGTGGTGGCGGTGTTCTCCTACCTGGACAACGTCACCCTCTACCAGTACACCAGCGGCACCGGCGCCGCCGCCACCCAGGTGCCCCTGACGCTGCGGGTGTTCATCATCGCCCTGGTGATCGCCGGTCTCACCGTCGCCCTTGCACGCAACCTGCCGGGCCTGCTGGAGGTGCTGGTGCTGTCACGGCTGAATCTGGCCCAGGGCAGCGCCTACGCCACCACCACCCTGCTCTCCTACGTCATCGTCGGCTTCGGCACCGTGACCACCCTGGCGACCCTGGGGGTGAGCTGGGACAAGCTGCAGTGGCTGGCCACCGCCCTCTCGGTCGGTCTGGGTTTCGGCTTGCAGGAGATCTTCGGTAACTTCATCTCCGGCCTGATCATCCTCTTCGAGCGCCCGGTGCGCGTCGGCGACCTCATCACCATCGGCAACGTGACCGGCACGGTAAACAAGATCCGCATCCGCGCCACCCATATCACCGACGCCGACCGCAAGTCGGTGGTGGTGCCGAACAAGACCTTCGTCACCAGCCAGCTGATCAACTGGACGCTGACCGACACCGTCACCCGTATCGTGCTGACCTTCGGGGTCAATCGCGGCAGCGACCTGGCCCAGGCACAACAGCTGATCATGCAGGCGGTCAAGGAGAATCCGCGGGTACTGCATGACCCCGAACCCTCGCTGTTCGTCACCCACTATGGCGCCACCACCCTGGATCACGAACTGCGCATCTATGTCCGGGAATTGGGCGATCGCAGCGCCGCCACCGATGAGCTGATCCGCCGGGTCGACCAGTTGCTGCGCGACGCCGGCATCAACCTGCTGTCCACGCCGCAGATGGAAATCACCCTGAAGAATCGACACGGAGCGGAGAAACAACTGGGCAAAAAGCCTCTCCTACCTGAAGGGGATGCCCAGCAGGAGGCCGAGGATCCCAAGCCACCCAAGGCCTGACGGCCCCTGCGCGGATAGTTCGGGAGACCCATGAAACAGCTGCTCGACCTGACCTTCGACAACAGATTCGCCCGCCTGGGCGATGACTTCTCCACCCGCATCGACCCCCGGCCGCTGGACGATCCGCGGCTGGTGGTCGCTTCGCCCGCCGCCCTGGCCCTGCTGGACCTGGATCCGGCGGTGGCCGCGACGCCCGAGTTCACCCAGGTGTTCGCCGGAGCCCAGCTCTGGGACAGCGCCGAGCCCCGGGCCATGGTCTATTCCGGCCACCAGTTCGGCTCCTACAACCCCCGCCTCGGCGATGGCCGTGGCCTGCTGCTGGGCGAAGTGGTCAACGACCGCGGCGAGCACTGGGACCTGCACCTCAAGGGCGCCGGCCTCACGCCGTTCTCGCGCATGGGCGACGGCCGCGCCGTGCTGCGCTCCTCCATCCGCGAATTCCTCGCCTCCGAGGCCCTGCACGCCCTGGGCATCCCGACCACCCGCGCCCTGTGCGTGATCGGCTCCAGCACCCAGGTGGTGCGCGAGCGGCTGGAAACCGGCGCCACCCTGTTGCGGATGGCCCCCAGCCACGTGCGCTTCGGCCACTTCGAATACTTCTACTACACCCGCCAGCACTCGCTGCTGGAGCAACTGGGCGAACACGTCCTGGCCGCGCACTTCCCCGACCTGCTGGGCACCCCGGAACCCTGGGCGGCGCTGTTTCGCGAGGTGGTCGAACGCAACGCCCGGCTGATCGCCTACTGGCAGGCCTACGGCTTCTGCCATGGGGTGATGAACACCGACAACTTCTCGATCCTGGGTCTCACCTTCGATTTCGGCCCCTTCGCCTTTCTCGACGACTTCGACGCCCAGTTCATCTGCAACCACTCCGATCACACGGGGCGCTACTCCTACAGCAACCAGGTGCCCATCGCCCACTGGAACCTGGCGGCCCTGGCCCAGGCCCTGACGCCCAAGGTGGCGGTCGAGACGCTGCAGGAGAGCATCGCCCTCTTCCTGCCGCTGTATCAGGCGCACTACCTCGACCTGATGCGCCGGCGTCTGGGTCTGCAGGAAGCGCGGGACGAAGACCAAGAACTGGTCGAACGCCTGCTGGCCCTGATGCAGCAGGGCGGCGTGGACTATCACCTGTTCTTCCGCCAGCTGGGCGAAGACGAACCCGCCGCGGCGCTGGCCCGGGTGCGCGAGGACTTCATCGACCTGCGCGGCTTCGACGACTGGAGCCAGGCCTATCGCACCCGCCTGGACGCCGAAGGCGGCGCGGCGGCCGAGCGCACCACCCGCATGAACGCGGTCAATCCGCTGTTCGTGCTGCGCAACTACCTGGCCCAGCAGGCGATCGAGCAGGCCGAAGCGGGCGACTACAGCGAGGTGCGCCTGCTGCACGAGGTGCTGTCACGCCCCTTCGAGGCTCAGCCGGGACGCGAACGCTTCGCCCTGCGGCCGCCGGACTGGGGCAAGCACTTGGAGATCAGCTGCTCGTCCTGAAACCAAGCGTCGGCACTCAGAGGCTGTTCAAAGTCTCGCGAGCTAGAGCCAAACAAGGCGAAAAGACCTGAGGAAGCGGAGTTTACGAGTAGTAAATGAGCATTCTGAAGGGCTTTTCAACGCCGTTTGGCCGACGCGCAGCAGACTTTGAATAGGCTCAGGCGCCGTTGACCTGGAAGACGTGCCTCAGGTAGTGCAGGAAGTCGGGATCGCCGCCCTGGGCCTTGCCCGGGGCGTCGGAGATCTTCGCCACCGGCTGGCCGTTGCAGCGACTCATCTTGAGCACCATGTTCATCGGCTGCACCCCCGGGATGTCGCAGGTGAAATGGGTGCCGATGCCAAAGCTCACGTTGATTCGCTCGCGCAGGGCCCGGAACAGGGCGAGGGCCTTTTCCAGATTGAGCGAGTCGGAAAACACCAGGGTCTTGGTCAGGGGATCGATGCCCAGCTGCTGATAGTGGGCGATGGCCTTTTCCGCCCACTGCAGGGGATCGCCGCTGTCATGGCGCAGGCCGTCGAACAGCTTGGCGAAGTAGAGATCGAAATCGCGCAGGAAGGCATCCATGGTGATGGTGTCGGTCAGGGCGATGCCGAGTTGTCCGCGATACTCCCGTACCCAGCAGTCGAGGGCGGCGATCTGGCTGTCGATCAGCCGCGGGCCCAGTTGCTGGTGCGCCATCAGCCACTCGTGAGCCATGGTACCCAGGGGTGCGACGCCCAGCTTCCAGGCCAGGTGGACGTTGCTGGTGCCGACGAAGCGACCGGGGAAGTCATCCCTGAGGCTGCGTACCACCATCTCCTGCACGCCATAGGAGAAGCGCCGCCGGGTGCCGAAGTCGGCCATCTTGAATTCGGCCAGTTCGTCGGCGCCCGCCTCCCGGGCCAGCCAGTCGAACTTGCGATAGAGCTGATCCCGAGCCACCTGCAGCGGCAGGTCGGCATGGCGCTGGCGATTGCGCACCTCGCTGATCAGCGCCAGGATCGGCACCTCGAACAGGATCAGGTGCAGCCAGGGGCCTTTCAGGGTCAGGGTGAAACGCCCTTCTTCCTCACCCAGGAACACATAGGAGGGATTGAAACGGAACAGTCGCAGGAAACGGATAAAATCGGGGGTGATGAAGGGGATGCGCTCGAGAAAGGCCAGCTGGCTGTCACTGATGGCGACATCGGCCAGGGCGTCGATCTCGGCCTGGATGGCCGCGTGGTAGGGACGCAGGTCCTCGTCGTTGCGGCAGCGAAAGGCCCACTCAACTTCCGCATTGGGATAGTTGTGCAGGACGGCCTGCATCATGGTGAGCTTGTAGAAGTCGGTGTCCAGCAGGCTCTGCACGGCCTGCTCGGAAAAACTATCGGCCATCATTGGCGGGGCTCGGCAGCTATTGGTCAATCGACAGCATGCCGAACTTGCCGGGGAAGCGAAAGGCGCTTGACCGCCCGGGGGCCTAGCGGTTGTGGGTCTGGGTCATGCCGAAGAGAAACAGCAGCAGATCCTGGCTACCGGTGCTGGAGGTGGTCAGGCTGCGGGTGACCGGTGTCTGGCAGTAGTCCAGCCCCTCGCTGCCGACGACCACGGCCGCCGGCCGTAGCCAGCTCGCATATGCCAGGGTGGTGACCCCGCAGAAAGCCGCGATCAGCAAACCTCGAGTAATTTGTGAAGTCATGGCTCTAACCCTCTGATCTTCCGTCCCAACGCCTGTTGGTAAACGTAGAGGAGAGTTCGCCATTGCGCAGCATTCCACGACGAATGGCGGCGCAATTGCAGCATATCCCGACGAGCGGCCGTGTCTATGCCGAGGCGCTGGCGACATTTCTCCAGATCGAGCAGGGCCACCGAGAATTCCTTGCCCTGGGGGCCGGCTCGTTCGGCGACGAAGATGTGCTTGGGATAGAGGCAACCGTGCTGCCAGCGATGCCGGTGCATGCGCGCCAGCACCTCGCCGAGGGTGGCCAGGAACCGCTCGTGCTCGGCCTCGCTAAGCGCCTTGCCACCGCCTTCGGCATACCAGTGATCGAGGTCCTGGTAGCCTTCCAGGGCCGCGCTCACCAGCAGGGCGCGCCAGCCGCCCTGGGCATGCTGGGCATCGCAGAACAGCAATTCGGGAACCTGGATACCCAGATCGCGAAAGGCGATCAGCGCATCGCGCTCGCGCAGGGCGGTGGGACGCCCCAGGGGGTGACGCAGGCTACGATAGAGGTGGCCGACCTGGCGCTTGACATAGGCCAGGGTGCCGTCAGGGAGTTGCAGGCGCTGGACACCGCTTTCGCCACCGCGGCGGACATTGGGCGCTTCCACCCAGTCGCCCGCGGTGTTCCACCAGCGATCGAAACGCTCTTCGCCTTGCGTCACGGCTCCCATCGGCTGCCTCTCTTATTCTGAAATAGCTTCAATTGGCCTTGCGCAGGACGTAGACCCGCCACATGGCATAGCCCGGCAGGAAATCCAGGGCCCGGTCGACGACAAAGCCGGCCTGGGCGACTTCCGCCTCGAACTGGCTGCGCTCGACGATGAATCTGTTCTGATAACCGCCGCGGTCGCGGCCCTGAGCCTTGCGACGACGCTCCAGCGCCTGACGCCGCCAGGCCTTGAAGTTACCGTCCACCCACAGCGACAGGATGACGCTGTCGCGAGTCACCCGGTGGAACTCCTGCAGCAGGGCCAGACGGTCCGCCGATTCGCCCACATGGTGAAACAAACGCATACAGAAAATACAATCTACAGAATTGTCGGACAGGTCGATAGCGAAAGCCGACGTCTGCAGCGTCTTCACCCGGGCGACGACGTCCGCGGGCTGCTGTTCACGGGCGGTGGCCAGCATGTTTTCCGAGTAGTCGGCACCGATGATCAGGCGATTGCGCTTCTCCGCCAGCAGCGGCCAGAAGCGGCCGGCGCCACTGGGCAGATCCAGCACCAGATTGGGCTGGCCGGCGATGCTCAGGGCCTGCCGGGCGAGCTGCTGGTCGCGCCAGTTGGACAGGCGCCGGGCAAGGCCGTCCTGATGCTTCAGGAAATACTGGCGAGCGTGGTCAGCGTCGTACTTTTGCGAAAAGGGCAGGTCGATGGGCGCTTTCACGGAGGCGGCTCCTGGAGGAGTGGAAAAGTTCCGCCACCCTACCCAGGCCCCTGTCAAACAGCGGTCAAGGCATTGTGAAATTTCTGTAACCTCAGTCCGCTAGTCTGTCGCTTCGGAGCGCTATCTCAAAGCGACAGCCACCCGCCGCGCTGTCACCCAGGGTCACGCTCCAGCCTTGCAGCTGGCAGATCCTGCGGACCAGCGACAGCCCCAGTCCGAGTCCTTCGCCACGCCCCTCGGCGCCCCGCACGAAGGGCTGGAACATCGCCTCGCGCTGCTCCTCGGGAATGCCTACGCCGCTGTCTTCCACCACGAAACCGTCGGTTCCGACCTGCAGGCCGATATAACCCCGCTCGGTGTAGTGCAGCGCATTGCGCAGCAGATTGCTCATTACCGAGCGCAGGAAGGGTTCGTGCCAGAGCGCCTGGTCAGCCTCCGGCGCCACGCTCAGCCGCCACTGCAGGCCCTTGGCTTCCACCGCCCCCTGCCATTCCTGCGTCTGGCGTCGCGCCACCTCGGCCAGGGTTGCACGCGGCGCCTGGGTGTCGCTGTCGCCCTGGTTGCGCGCCAGGGCAAGAAAGGTCTGCATCAGCTCCTGCATCTCCCGCGCCGCGCGGGTCATCCGCTCCAGCGGCCCCTTCGCCCGGGCTGGCAGGCCCGGCGTGGCCTCAAGCAATTCGCAGGAGGAATTGATCACCATCAGCGGGGTGCGCAACTCATGACTGACGTCACTGGTGAACAGGCGCTCCCGGGCCAGGGCGGCGCGCAGGCGATTCAGGGCGTCATCGAAGGCGCCGGCCAACTCGCCGACCTCGTCCTTGGCATAGTCCGGCGCCAGGGGCGGCGTCACATCGAGCAACTGGTCACGCCGGCGTACCTGACGCGCCAGCCGCACCACCGGGGCGATCACCCGCCGCGCCAGCGCCCAGCCCAGCAGCCAGGCCAGGGCCACGCTGATCAGGAAGCCGACCAGCACCACCTTGTAGAGCAGCCGCTCGCGCGCCTCGAAGTCGCTCTGGTTCTGCAGCAGGACGAAGTGATTGCCCTCCAGCTCGGCCACATAGGCATAGAAGTACTGCTGATCCTCTTCCACCTCGCTGAAGCCCATCGGCAGCTCGCGCAGATGGTCAGGCAATTGCGCGGTCTCGGCGAGGGGCACGAAATACAGACGCATGTCGGGATCCAGCACCGGCTGGCCACCGCGTTTCATGTCGCGCTGCACCATGCGCTCCAGTTCGTTGCGCAGGTCGGTGGAGATCAGCCGCTCTTCCACGGTGTGCACCACCGCGACAATGCCCAGGGAAAACACCCCGCCGACCAGGAAGGTCATCAGCACGAAGGCGATGACGATCCGCCGTGACAGGCTCAGGTGGTATTCCATGGCTACTCCTGCTCGACCAGTTTGTAGCCCACCCCGTGAATGGTGCGCAGCAGCGGCTGCTCGAAGGGCTTGTCGATCACCTGGCGCAACTGGTGGACATGGCTGCGCAAGCTGTCGCTGTCGGGGTAGTCCTCGCCCCACACCGCCTCCTCCAGCACCTCGCGCCGCACCACGTGGGGCGACTTCTGCATCAGCAGGGCGAGGATCTTGAGGCCGATGGGATTGAGCTTGAGCGGCTTGCCGGCGCGACTGACCTCCAGGGTGTCCAGGTCATAGCTGAGATCGGCGACCTGCAACTGGCGGCGCCCGCCGCCCTTGGCCCGACGCATCACCGCCTCGACGCGGGCGGCCAGTTCGGACAGGGCGAAGGGTTTGACCAGATAGTCGTCGGCGCCCGAGCGAAAGCCTTCCAGGCGATCATCGAGCTGATCGCGGGCGGTGAGCATGATCACCGGGGTGTCGCGGCGGGCATCCTGGCGCAGCCGCTGGCAGAGGGTATAGCCATCGATGCCGGGCAGCATGATGTCGAGGATCAGCAGGTCATAGTGCTCGGTCGCGGCCAGGTGCAGGCCCGACAGCCCATCCTGGGCGCAATCCACGCTGTAGCCTTTGAGGCTGAGGTAATCCAGCAGGTTGCTGAGGATGTCCTTGTTGTCTTCTACCACCAGGATACGCATGTCGCTGACCTCTTGCCCGAGCCCGCCGCGGGCCTGGTTGTCGTCTGTTCGGCACAGAGCCTAACCGGCCCTGGGGCCCTCGACCAGCACCAGGCGGGCCAAAGGCCGGCCATAAAAAACCCCGGTGTCCGCGAGGAGCACCGGGGTTCGGCTCGGCCCTAGGGCCGGAGCGGCTCTTACATCATGCCGCCCATGCCACCCATGCCGCCCATGTCGGGCATGGCCGGGGCTGCGTCGTCTTTCGGCAGCTCAGCCACGATGGCTTCGGTGGTGATCAGCAGACCGGCGATGGAGGAAGCGGCCTGCAGCGCGCTGCGGGTCACCTTGGCCGGGTCGATGATGCCGAATTCCAGCATGTCGCCGTATTCGCCGGTAGCGGCGTTGTAGCCGTAGTTGCCGCTGCCCTGCTTGACCTTGTCCAGCACGACGGAGGCTTCGTCACCGGCGTTGGTCACGATCTGGCGCAGGGGCGCTTCGACGGCGCGACGCAGGATGTTGATACCGGCGTTCTGCTCTTCGTTGATGCCTTTCAGATCCTTCAGAGCGTCCAGGGCGCGGACCAGGGCCACACCACCGCCAGGCACCACGCCTTCTTCGACGGCTGCACGGGTCGCGTGCAGGGCGTCTTCGACGCGGGCTTTCTTCTCTTTCATCTCGACTTCGGTAGCAGCGCCAACCTTGATCACGGCAACACCGCCAGCCAGCTTGGCCAGACGCTCTTGCAGCTTCTCCTTGTCGTAGTCGGAAGAGGTTTCTTCTACCTGGGCACGGATCTGCTTGATACGGGCCTGGATGTCGGCTTCGACGCCAGCGCCGTCGATGACGGTGGTGTTTTCCTTGTTCAGGACCACACGCTTGGCTTGACCCAGGTGCTCCAGGGTGGTGCTTTCCAGGCTCAGGCCGACTTCTTCGGAGATGACGGTACCGCCGGTCAGGATGGCGATGTCCTGCAGCATGGCCTTGCGACGATCACCGAAGCCGGGCGCCTTGACGGCAGCGACCTTGACGATACCGCGCATGTTGTTGACCACCAGGGTGGCCAGGGCTTCGCCTTCGACGTCTTCGGCGACGATCAGCAGCGGGCGACCGGCCTTGGCGACAGCTTCCAGCACCGGCAGCAGTTCGCGGATATTGGAGATCTTCTTGTCGACCAGCAGCAGCAGCGGGCTGTCCAGCTCGGCCGACATGGTGTCGGGCTTGTTGATGAAGTAGGGCGACAGGTAGCCACGGTCGAACTGCATGCCTTCGACGACGGACAGTTCGTTTTCCAGGCCCGAGCCTTCTTCGACGGTGATGACGCCTTCCTTACCAACTTTCTCCATGGCTTCGGCGATGATGTTGCCGATGCTGTCGTCGGAGTTGGCGGAGATGGTGCCTACCTGGGCGATGGCCTTGCTGTCAGCGCAGGGCTTGGACAGGTTCTTCAGCTCGGCGACGACGGCAGCGGTGGCCTTGTCGATGCCGCGCTTCAGATCCATCGGGTTCAGGCCGGCGGCCACGGACTTCAGGCCTTCGGTGACAATGGCCTGGGCCAGTACGGTGGCGGTGGTGGTGCCGTCACCGGCAGCATCGTTGGCCTTGGAGGCCACGTCTTTCACCAGCTGGGCGCCGATGTTCTCGATCTTGTCCTTGAGTTCGATCTCCTTGGCGACGGATACGCCGTCCTTGGTGATCAGGGGAGCACCGAAGCTACGCTCCAGAACCACGTTGCGGCCTTTCGGGCCCAGGGTAGCCTTGACGGCGTCGGCCAGGGTGTTGACACCGGTCAGCAGCTTCTTGCGCGCGGAGTCACCGAATTTGACGTCTTTTGCAGCCATGTTCTGTTTCCTCTAAGAAATTCGAAAAGTGAGCGGGGATCAGCCTTCGATGACGGCCAGGATTTCGGACTCAGCCATCACCAGCAGTTCTTCGCCATCGACCTTGATGGCGTTGCTGCCGGAATAGGGACCGAAAACCACCTTGTCACCCACCTTCACCGCCGGAGCACGGACATCACCGTTGTCCAGCACGCGTCCAGTGCCTACGGCAACCACTTCACCGCGGTTCGGCTTTTCGGCAGCCGAGCCCGGCAGCACGATGCCGCCAGCGGATTTGGTCTCTTCTTCGCTGCGACGAATCACAACGCGATCATGCAGAGGACGAAGCGCCATTGTCGTATCTCCCAAAGTTCTAAGTGTTTCCAGCGCCGATGACTGCATCGGCAGTTTGTTTTTACCGGCTGCGCCGGGTGCGCCCCGTGCATGACAGGACGCGAAACCTGCTCGCCTTGCGGCGACAACCTTGCGGTGTCCGCTACATGAGGTTGTCGCCAGGCATTTCAAGGGTGGTGGATAAAATTTTTAGTGCTTTTGCTCGTCGCGGCGCACCACTTCACCTTCGATCACCTCGGGGCGATGGGGAGCGGCCTGACCAGCGCCCGGCTGATGGCCATGGTAGCCCTGGGCACCGGGGTTGCGCCGGGTCACCCGGCCGATCACCGCGCCCAGCAGGGCCTTGCGGGTCACCGGCAGGAGGCAGATGAGCGCCAGCACATCGCTGATGAAGCCCGGGAAGATCAGCAGGGCGCCGGCGATCGCCAGGGTCAGACCCTGGATGACTTCCTGCTCGGGCATCTGCCCCTGGGCCAGGCGCATGCGGATGCGCCAGAGGGTGGTGAAGCCGGCGACGCGCAGCAGGGCGACGCCGACCAGAAAGCTCAGCAACAGCAGGGCGAAGGTGGCGAGCACGCCGATTTCGCTGCCGATCTTGATGAGCACGGCCAGTTCCACAAAGGGGAACAGCAAGAAGAGTAAGGCGGTCACGCGCATCTCGGGTCCTTCACGGTGGAAACCGGTTGAAAGACAGGAGATGGAGGCGGCCACGCCGATTTCAAGGTGGCCACCCGGCGGCGCCCGGAAACGTCAAGGCCGCAAAAATCGCGGCCTTGACGGGTTGGCGCCTGCCTAGGGAAACATGACGTTACCAGGACACGCCGACACCGGCGGTGTACTCGGTCTGGTTGACGTTGCCCTCGGCACCGCTGGTCAGTTCCTTGGACGCCTTGAGGTTCAGCGACGCCCAGTTGGTCACCTTGTATCTCAGGCCGACGTCGCCATCGAAGGTCAAGTTGGCGGTGTTGTCCAGCGGCCGGCCCAGTTCACCCGTGGTGAAGAACTGGATGGTCTGGCCGTACAGATAGCGGTTGTAGTCCCACTTCACGCTCGCCGAGAGGAACTGGTCGGAGCCGCCGTCGGAGTACTCGTAGCGGTTGTGGTTGAGCAGACCGGTCAGGGAGAAGGCGCCCAGCTCGTTGTCCCAGAACTGGTAACCGGGACCGGTACCCAGGGTGCGCTGCTTGGCCAGGTCCTGGATCCAGTCGCGCTTGTATTCGGCGCGGCCCTGCCAGAAGAATTTCTCGTCGAAGAAGCGATCCAGGGCGTACTGCAGACCGTACTTGCTGGTCGAGACCACGTCGTCGGTCTTGTAGCGGTCATAGCTGCCGTTGGCGTTGTGCCGCCACATGCCGTGCCGGGCCTGGGTCTTGAAGTCGATGTCGTACTTCTCGCTGTCCTGGGACGAGCTGATGTAGTCCAGGCCAGCGTCGATGTTGCCCTTCCAGGCGAAGTCGCGCAGGAAGGGACGCGGCGGCACGATCTGGGTGATGCTGGCCAGGGGCACGGTCTGCTGGCCATCGGCAGTACTGACCACCACCTGACCGTCGTCGGCCGGCTTGAGGCTTTCCACCGGGAAATCGGGTTCGTACTTGCCGCGCTGGACGATGACGGGCTTGTCACGCTGCAGGGTCTTGATCTTGTCCCAGGACAGGGGAATGTTGCCGCCATATTCGGTCTGCAGGAGCAGCTTCTTGCTGTCGAGCAGCTTGATGGTTCCGGTCAGGCGGTCGCCGTTCTTCAGCCAGACGGTGTCGGCATGGGCGAAGGAGGCGAGTGACAACAGCGCGAGCGAGGAGAGCAATCGAAAACGCATGGGCACCAGGACACCTTTGGGTGGACTTGGGTGGAAAGGTAACGAAACGAGAGGGGCGCGATTATCCGGGTGCCAGAGACCCGCGCAACCATTCCTGGGTAAAAGTTAGGCAAGTTTCCGGAAATACTGCCCAAAGGTCGGACGTCTTGGGAGAATGTGGCAGCTCGACACGTTTCAGCACCACCGTAACCAAACTTTTCGGCACACTGGCACTCTTCTCCCCGGAGCAGCAGGGCGTCATGAGCGCATCCCCTCCCCTCGAACCCCGGCGTCAGGCCGTCTTCCTGGCGCTGGCCGCCATTCCCGCGGGGCGGGTGGTCAGCTATGGCCAGCTGGCGGAACTCGCCGGCCTCGGTCGCGGCGCGCGCTGGGTGGGCTGGGTGCTGGGACGCCTGCCCGAGGGCAGCGCCCTGCCCTGGCACCGGGTGATCGCCGCGGACGGCCGCCCGAGCCTGACCCGCGACAGCCCCTCTGGCCGGGAGCAGCGCGAACGGTTGCGCGCCGAGGGCGTGCTGCTGCACGAGGACCGGGTGGACATGCGTCGGTACCGGTGGAATCCAGCTGAGAGTGTCGAGTAGAGTGCGCGTTTTTTCCGAGCCCAAGGGCATGTTTGCACGTTTCTGGCGTGAAGCCGTCACCACCTACAAATCCAGGGCCTGCCTGGCCCTGCTGCTGCTGGGCTTCGCCGCGGGCCTGCCGGCCATGCTGGTGTTTTCCACCCTGTCGGTCTGGCTGCGCGAAGCGGGCGTGAGCCGCGAGACCATCGGCTACGCCAGCTGGATCGGCCTGGCCTATGCCTTCAAGTGGGTCTGGTCGCCCATGCTCGACCTCTGGAAGCTGCCGCTGATCGGCAAGCTCGGCCGCCGCCGCTCCTGGCTGGTGCTGTCGCAGATCCTGGTGGGTCTGGGGTTGATCGGCATGGCGCTGTGCAATCCGCAGCAGCACCTGGAGCAGCTGATCGCCCTGGCGGTGCTGGTGGCCTTCGCCTCGGCCACCCAGGACATCGCCGTGGACGCCTATCGCCTGGAGATCGCCAGCGACGACCGCCAGGCCGCCCTCGCCGCCTGCTACATGACCGGCTATCGCATCGCCGCCCTGCTGGCCAGCGCCGGCGCGCTGTTTCTCGCCGAGGAACTGGGCTCGTCCCGCCTGGGCTACAGCCAGAACGCCTGGGCCACCACCTATATGCTGTTCGCCCTGCTGGTCCTGCCCGGCCTGGTCACCAGCCTGCTGATCCGCGAACCCGAGCCGGTGGCGCCCATGGCCATGGCGGAATCACGCTTCGGCTTCAATCACCAGCTGGTGGCGGTCGCCCTGCTGCTGGTGATGCTGGTCTCCATCCCCGCCGCCATCAATGCCGCCATCGCCCAGGCCTGGCCGCGCGCCCTGCTCTACAGCCTGTTCATCGTCGGCTGCCTGTCGCCCTGGGGGCGCTATTGCTCCAAGCCGCTGAGCGATCTCATGCGGCGCATGCGCGAACCGCTGCGACTGCGCGATGCGGCCAATGCCGAAGAGCTGCCGCGCTTCGACTTCGTCCACCAGATGGTCTCGGTGATCCTGCTGATCGTGCTCATCGTCGCCGTCACCGGTGGCCTGTCGGCGCTGGCCGGCGGCTACTGGCCGCGCGGCCTGATGTACGGCCTGATCGCCTGGCTCTGCCTCACCGCGCCCGGGCGCCGGCTGATGGCACCGGTGCTGACGCCCATCACCGAATTCATCCAGCGCTACCAGTGGCAGGCGCTGCTGCTGCTCGGCCTGATCTCCACCTATCGGCTGTCGGACACGGTCATGGGCGTGATGGCCAGCGTCTTCTATATCGACGTGGGCTACAGCAAGGAAACCATCGCCGGGGTCAGCAAGATCTTCGGGGTGTTCATGACCCTGTTCGGCGCGGGCCTGGGCGGCGTGCTGATCACCCGGGCGGGGATCCTGCCGATCCTCTTTCTCGGCGGCGCCGCCTCGGCGCTGACCAATCTGCTGTTCGTGGTGATCGCCTCCACCGGCGCCAACGTGCCGCTGCTGATCGCCACCATCTGCGCCGACAACGTCAGTGGCGGCATGGCCACCTCGGCCTTTGTCGCCTACCTGTCGAGTCTGACCAACCTCAGATTCTCGGCTACCCAGTACGCCATGCTCAGCTCGCTGATGCTGCTGTTGCCGCGGCTCTTGGGCGGTTACTCGGGGGCCATGGTGGAGCACGTCGGCTACAGCTCCTTCTTCTCGCTGACCGCCCTGATGGGGGTGCCGACGCTGCTGCTGATCGCGGTGCTCTGGCTGCGCCAACGCCGCGATCCCGCCGTCTTCAAGACCGGCGGGAATTGAGCGGGAGCTAGGCGGCGGGGCTGGACTCGCCCTGCGCTTCAGCGACCGGTGCGGTGTTGGCGAAGTGCACCACCCGCTGCGGGAAGGGAATGCCGATGCCCACCGCGCCCAGGCGGTCGCGAACCTGCTCGTTGAGCATGAACATCATCGGCCAGTAGTCGCCGCTGTCGGTCCAGAAGCGCAGCGACAGAGTGATGGCGCTGTCGCCCAGGGCCGATACCACCACCTCGGCGGCCGGATCCCGATGCACCCGCGGGTCTTCCGCAAAGGCCAGCAGCACCTCGCGGCCCCTCTGCAGATCGGCTTCGTAATCCACACCGACATCAAAGATCACCTTGCGCTTGGGTTGGCGCGAGTAGTTGGTGATGATGCCGTTGGACAGGTTGCCGTTGGGGATGGTGACGGTCTTGTTGTCCCCGGTCAGCAGGATGGTGTGGAAGATCTGGATGGAGTTGACCGTGCCCAACACACCCTGGGCCTCGATGAATTCACCGACGCGAAAGGGGCGAAAGGTCAGGATCAGCACGCCACCGGCGAAATTCGACAGGCTGCCCTGCAGCGCCAGACCTACGGCCAGACCGGCCGCACCGATGATGGCGACGAAGGAGGTCGTGGCGATGCCGATCATGGACGCCGCGCTGACCGCCAGCAGGATCTTGAGGATGATGCTGACCAGACTGCCGAGGAAGCTCAGTAGCGCCGGATCGGCACCATGGTGGGCCGCCAAGCTGCTGGCCTTGCTCGAGACCTTGTTGATCAGCCACCAGCCGACGGCCAGGGTCAGCAGCGCCAGCAGCACCCGGCCGGAATACTGCAGGACGATGGGTAGCCAGCCCGCGGTCAGCGCCAGCAGGTGGTTGTATTGGTTTTCGATATCCAAACGGCTTCTCCTGTTACCTCTTCAGTCAGATGTCGCCGCGCTTGGAGGCGACCCTAAAGGGAGTCAGCTCAATCGCGGAAGTTCTGGTATTGCAGGGGCATGCCCAGGGACTGGCCACGCAGCAGGGCGATGACTTCCTGCAACTCATCGCGCTTCTTGCCGGTGACGCGCACCTGCTCGCCCTGGATGGCGGCCTGGACCTTGATCTTGCTGTCCTTGATCAGGGCGACGATCTTCTTCGCCAGCTCCTTGTCGATGCCCTCGCGCAGGGTGGTCTCCTGCTTCACCGTCTTGCCGGAGGCATAGGCGTCCTTGACCTCCAGGCACTGGACGTCGATCTTGCGCTTGGCCAGGTTGACCTTGAGGATCTCCAGCATCTGCTCGAGCTGGAAATCGGCGTCGGCGGTCAGGGTAACGGTAAGGTCCTTGGCCTCGAAGCTGCCCTTGCCACGCAGGTCGTAACGGCGATCAAGGTCCTTGATGGCGTTGTCCACGGCATTGGTGACTTCGTGCTTGTCCAGCTCCGATACCACGTCGAAGGAAGGCATGGATTTTCTCCTCGGTTGGGGTGGGGCAGCCTTGACGCTGCGGCATGACCGACCATTATAACGACTGGCCCTCTTCCTCAGGAATCCGACCATGCGCAAGGAATCGACACTGGAGTCACAGCGGTGAGCTGGCACGTGCTGGGCGCCGGCAGTCTCGGCGGACTCTGGGCCGCGCGGCTGTTTCGCGGTGGCGAGCCGGTCCGGCTGATCCTGCGCGATCGCACGCGCCTGGCGCAGTATCGCGCCCGCGGCGGCCTGCAACTCAGCGAAGGCGACACCACCAGCCTCTATCCGCTGCCGGCCGAGACGCCCGAGGCCGGCAATCCGATCCGCCGGCTGATCCTCGCCTGCAAGAGCTACGACGCCGAAGAGGCCATCGCCAGCGTCGCCGCGCGCCTGGAACCGGAAGCCGAGATCCTGCTGCTGCAGAACGGCCTGGGCAGCCAGGACGCCGTGGCCGCCCGGGTCCCGCGGGCGCGCTGCCTGAGAGCCAGCACCACCGAGGGGGCCTATCGCGAGACCGATTTCCATGTGGTCGCGGCCGGTGCCGGGCAGATCTGGATCGGTGACCAGCTTGGCAGCCATACCCCGCCGCCCTGGCTGGATACCCTCGCCGAGCTGGGTTTCCCGGTGCGCTGGACCGACGACATCGACGCCCGCCTGTGGCGCAAGCTGGCGATCAACTGCGCCATCAATCCGCTGACCGTGCTCTATCGCTGCCGCAACGGCGAACTGCGCCAGCATCTGCCGGAGGTCACGGCGCTCTGCGACGAGCTGGCGGCGCTGCTGGAAGCCATGGGACTCGCCCCGGCGGCCCAGGGGCTGCAGCAGGAGGTCGAGGCGGTGATCGCCGCCACCGCCCACAACCGCTCCTCCATGCTGCAGGACGTGGAGCGCGGCCAGCGCACCGAGGTGAGCTACCTGCTCGGCCACGCCCTGCCGATCGCCGGACGGCTGCGCCTGCCGGTGCCGCACCTGACCGAGCTGCAGCAGCGCCTGCAGGCCCGGCTCGCGGAGCGTGGATTGCCCGTGGACTAGCTGCGGGCTACCCTGCCCGCTTCCCTGTTGCCACGGCTGCGCCATGATCCTCGCCAAACGCCTGAAGAATCTCCCGGTCGGCCGCAAGTTGCTGGCCGCCCTGCTGGTGATGATGATCGCGGTGCTGGTGGTGGCCAACGTGACCTTTATCAGCGCCGCCTACTGGATCTCCCAGGAAAGCGTGGCGCCCCAGGCGCTGCAGACCCTGGGCCGGCTGTTCGCCAGCCCGGTGCTCAGCCGCGAGGTGCTGGCCTCGCCGGCGGCGGCCGAGGTGCAGCTGCGCCAGCTGGAGGGCTATGCGCCGCTGCGCCTGGCCGCGGTCTACGACAGTCAGGGCCAGCGCCTGGCCGAGTTGCACAACGGCGATCGGCTGCAGGTGCCGGCGCGCTTCGAAGAGCTGCAGACCTGGCGCTTGCGCGAATTCCGCACCAATCTGCTGGTGGAGCTGCCGCGTCCCGAGGGTGCGCCCGGGCATCTGCTGCTGGTGGCCAGCAGCGAACTGCCGGGGGCCTTCTACCGTGGCACCCTGACCGCCAGCCTGGCGATCCTGACCTTCAGTATCCTGCTCTGGCTGGTGGTGGCGCGGCAGATCAAGAGACTCATCACCCTGCCGATCCGCGAACTGGAAGAGCTCTCGCGCCAGGTGACCCGCGAGGAAAACTATTCGCTGCGCGCCAGCAAGGGCAGCGAAGACGAACTGGGGCGCCTGGCGGAATCCTTCAACACCATGCTCGGCCGCATCCAGGGCCGCGAGCAGCAACTCAAGCGCGCCCGCGACGACGCCCAGTACGCGGTGCTGCAGGCGCAGAGCCTGGCCGAGGAGACCCGCCGCTCCAACCGCAAGCTGGAGCTGGAGGTGCAGGTCCGTGGCAAGATCGAGAAGAAGCTCACCGGCTTCCAGAACTACCTCAACAGCATCATCGACTCCATGCCCTCGGCGCTGATCGCCGTGGACGAGCAGTTCTACGTCACCCAGTGGAATCAGGAGGCCACCCACCTCTCCGGCACCCAGCTGGACGAGGCCCTGAACCAGCCGGTGTTTCTCGCCTTTCCCTCGCTCAAGCCGTTCCTGCCGCAACTGAGTCGCACCGCCGAATTGCTGCGGGTGGAAAAGGTGGAGCGGGTGACCTGGGCGCTGACCGATACCCCACGCCACTACACCCTCACCTTCTACCCGCTGATGGGCGGCGCCGGGCGTGGCGTGGTGATCCGCATCGACGACATCACCCAGCGCCTGAACATGGAAGAGATGATGGTGCAGTCGGAAAAGATGCTCTCGGTGGGCGGCCTCGCCGCCGGCATGGCCCACGAGATCAACAATCCGCTGGGCGCCATCCTGCACAACGTGCAGAACATCCGCCGGCGACTGTCGCCGGAGTTGCCGAAGAACGTCGAGCAGGCTGCCGAATCCGGTGTCGAGCTCAATGCGGTGAACTGCTACCTGGAGAGCCGGCAGATCCCGCGGCTGCTCGACGGCATCCACCAGGCCGGCAGCCGCGCGGCCAAGATCGTCAGCCACATGCTCGCCTTTAGTCGCCGCAGCAATCGCAAGATGGAAGCCAGCGAATTGCCGCCGCTGATCGACCAGGCCATCGAGATCGCCGGCAACGACTTCGACCTGGCCGAGGGCTTCGACTTCCGCACCCTGTCGATCATCCGCGAATTCGATCCGGCGCTGGGGCCGGTGCCGGTGATCGGCAACGAACTGGAGCAGGTGCTGCTCAACCTGCTGAAGAACGCCGCCCAGGCCATCCATCTGCGCGACGACGAGGAAGAAGGCGAATACGGCCGCATCACCTTGCGCACCAAGCTACGCGGCGGCTGGGCCGAGATCCAGGTGGAAGACAACGGCATCGGCATCTCCGAGGACATCTGCAAACGCATCTTCGAGCCCTTCTTCACCACCAAGGAAGTGGGCCAGGGCACCGGTCTGGGCCTGTCGGTGTCGTACTTCATCATCACCAACAACCACAAGGGGCAGATGGAGGTGCACTCCACGCCCGGCGTAGGGACCTGCTTCACCCTGCGCCTGCCCCTCGTCCAGGCCGACTTCGACGCGGCCTAGGACCTCATCAGGAGCTGCGCCATGGGTTTTCGCCTCACCGAGATCTACACCCGCCAGGGTGACGCCGGCGACACCGGCCTGGCCGACGGCAGCCGGGTACCCAAGGACCATCCGCGCATCGAGGCCATCGGCGCGGTCGATGAACTCAACAGTGCCCTGGGCCTGCTGCTCGCCGAGCTGGCGGACGATGCCCGCCTGGCCGAGGTGACCGACGCCCTAGCGCCCTGCCAGCACCGCCTGTTCGACCTCGGTGGCGAACTGGCCATGCCCAGCTATCGCGCCCTGCAACCGGTGGAGATCGAACGCCTGGAGGGCGCCATCGATCGCTGGAACGCCGAGCTGGGGCCGCTGGAGAACTTCATCCTGCCCGGCGGCTCGCGCGCCGTGGCCCAGGCCCATGTCTGCCGCACCCTGGCGCGCAGCGCCGAGCGCCGCTGCCGCAGGCTGCACGCGGTGGAGCCGCTGGAGGGCCAGGGCCTGCCCTATCTCAATCGCCTGTCCGACCTGCTGTTCGTCGCCGCCCGCATCGTCGCCCGGCGCCAGGGGGTGAGCGAGGTGCTCTGGCAGGCCGCGCGGCCATGAGCGCGCCGGCCGCACCCGCCGCGCCACCGCCGCGCCGCCACGAGGGCCTGCTGGCGCTCTGGGACGGCCTGATCCTGATCCTGGTCTGCGTGAACCTGGCGCTGATCCTGTTCGACAGCCTCTATGCCCTGGGACCGCTCAACCAGGCCCTGGCCTCGGTGTTGCCCGGCTTCCACGCCTTCTATGGCGAACGCATCCACGCCCATTTCACCCGCATCGACCTGGTGTTCGTCGCCTTCTTCATCGCCGATGTGCTGCTGGGCTGGCTGGTGGCGGTGATCGAACGCCGCCATGCGCGCTGGTACCACTACCCCTTCATCCACTGGTACGACGTGCTCGGCTGCATCCCCCTGGGCGGCTTCCGCCTGCTGCGGGCGCTGCGCATCGTCTCGCTGCTCTTGCGCCTGCAACGCCTGGGGCTGATCGACATGCGCCGCTGGCGGCCCTATCGGCTGTTCAACCACTATTACCAGCTGCTCATGGAAGATTTGTCCGACCGGGTGATGATCAAGATCTGCGGTGAATTGCAGGACGAACTCAACACCCGCGACGACTTCTCCCAGAGCGTGATCGACCGCGTCATCCGCCCGCGCAAGCAGCGACTGATCGACGGCATGGCGCTGCGCATTCAAGCGATGGTGGAACAGGGCTACAGCCAGAATCGCGCCACCCTGGAGCGTCTGGTCGGCGACGTGGTGCAGCGTGCCCTGGACGAAAATCCCGACCTGGCCCGGCTCAAGCGGCTACCCATGGGCGAGCGCCTGGCCGACACCCTGGACGGGGTGCTCACCGATATCGTCAACGGCCTGGTCAGGGAAGCGGCGGCCAGCCTGCGCACCCGCGACTTCCGCGCCCTGGCCAGTCGCCTGGCCAATCACGGCTTCGATCAGAGTCTGCCCAGCGGCGCCCAGGACAATGCCCTGGACGAGGTGCTGGTGGAGATTCTCGAGGTGTTCAAGCAGAAGGTCCTGCAGCGCCGGCTCGATCAACTCGATGGCGAGCTCTGGCCGCAGGAATGGCAGCGCAGCGAGATCGATCCGATCAACGCGCCCCAGCGCTGATCTGCTGCTGCAGATTCTGCACCTGGGTCTGCAGGGTGGTGATGTTGCGGGTGGTCTGCAGGCGGAAGGCGTCGAATTCCTTGCTGTCCGGACCCACCGGGCGGGCGTCCAGCTCGCTGCGCAGCACCAGCAGGTCCTGCTGCATCTCGCCCAGGGCCTGATTCTGGGCACTGGGCTTCTTCAGCGCGGCGATGTCGGCCTGCAGCGCCTTGTTCTGCGCGGTGAGGCTGGCGACCTGCTCGGTCAGGCTGGCAGTCTGCGCCAGGCCGTTCTTCAGTGCGGCCTGCTCATCGGCCAGGGCCTTGAGGCGGTTATCCACCTCGCCACTGCCGGTCTGCACCGTCTGCACCGCGGTGGAAAGATTCTGCAGGCGGTTGTCCTGGGCCTGCTGGTTGTCCGTCACCCCCTGCTGCTGGCGGGTGAGTTCGGCGACCTTGGTCTGCAAGGTCTTGACCTGCAGCAACAGGGCCTCGCGACTGGTGGTGCCGGAGGATTCGCTTTCCACCAGCTTGCCGGAGATGTCCCTCAGACGACCCTGGGCGTCTTCGCTGATGCGCGCGAAGTTTTCCTGGGTGGCCACCACCTGCTCCTGCATCAGCACCAGTTGCTGGTGACTCCACCAGGCGACTCCGGCCAGGGCCAGGGTCAGGGCCGCGACCAGCACCCACAGTGGCGCGGTGGACGGGCCGCGGCGTACCGCGCGGGCATGACCGGTCGCGGGTTCGCGATAGACCTCCTCGGCTTCGACCGACCGGCGACCCGCGGGACGGCGATCGTCACGCTCCGGCGTCAGACTCGGGACGTTATCCATTTCATCGAGAAGATCGTTGCGCATGGCAGACCTGTGAGCAAAGGCAGAAAGACGAAATCGCGGCCAGTATAACGGCCGTCGGCGCCGACGCGAGGCCGTGCGCAGACGGATTCGCCCCGGGAGCGTGCTCGGAAACGCAGTCTGCGCCGATAGCAAAGCGCCAGCATGCCATATCCTGGGCGCCCTCGGGTGCGGAGCTAGACCGGGCCGCTACGGACTTGGGGCGCCCGCGGGCGGTATTCTTCCAGGGCGGTCCAGGAGCTGGGCTCGGGCAAGTAACCAAAGGCCTCCTGGGCGGCGCGAATGTCCAGGGTGAAGGGACTGTCGAGCAGCTCCGGCCAACGCGACTCGTGACCCGGGGTGCGCAGGCGGGCATAGAGACGCCGGGGATCGAAGGCCTTGCGCTCGACCACCGGCGGCAACTCGAAGCGCCGCAGCAGGAAATTGATCGCATCCCAGCACACCAGCGGCTGGCCATCGCTGAGGTTGAAGACCTTGCCCCGGGTGGCGGCCGGCTGCCTGAGCAGCAGGGTCACCAGGGCCTTGCGCAGATTGCCGGCGCTGGTGAAGTCCCAGCGATTGAGACCGTTGCCGCTGCGGCCCAGCTGCCTGGCCTTGGCCCTTTCCAGCAACCAGCGCGCCCAGTCGCGATCGGCCAGGCCGAGCACCTGGGCCGGCCGCAACACCGTGACCTGGGGGCCGAATTCGCCGGCGGCCAGGGCCAGGCGCTCCAGTTGCAGCCGGCGCTGGGCCTCGCTGCTGCCGGGTTTGGCCGGCACCTGGTCTTCCTTGAGCGCTTCGCCGCCCCGCTCGTAGACGCGGGCGGACGAGACATAGACGAATTGCGCGACCTGCTGCTGCAGGGCGGCTTCGATCAGCACCTGACCGTGGTCGAGATCGGCCGCGCTCGGCACACCGGCCACATCGGTACAGTGGGCGATGGCGTCGATGTCGTCGCACAGCGCCACCACCTGCGCGGGCTGGTCGAGCAAGGCCGGGTGATAGTCGGCGCCGCGCTCGACCAGGGCGTCCAGGGTCGCCCCGGGGCGGCCGTGCACCCGCACCAGTTGGCCGCGGTCGAGCAGGTCGCAGGCCAGGCCCGCACCGAGCGGCTCGCTGGCGCCCGTGATCAAGATACGCATGTCGCTGGGATTCCCGAAGCTGTCCGCGGTCGCCCGGGGCGACCCATTCGTCAGTGTAACCAAAGCCTTCGACAGGCGCCGCTAGTCGCGCACCAGCCACTGGCCGGCGACCTGTTCGAGGTGCCGGGTCAGGGCCTGCAAGGCGGCGCCGCCATTGCGCCAGTGATGCCAGAACAGCGGCACGTCCACCCAGTGACCGGGCGCCAGATCCACCAGCGCGCCGCGCGCCCGGGCGGCCGCGCTCTGGATATCCGGCAGGAGGCCCCAGCCGATGCCGCCCAGGGTCATCTGCAGAAAGCCTTCGGCGGAAGGACAGAGGTGGTAGTCGAAGGTCTGGGTGACGCCGAGCTGCTCCAGATATCGATGCTGCAGGCGATCATCCGGGCCGAAGACGATGGCCGGCGCGCGTGCCAGGGCCTGGGGATCCGGCAACGCGGCCAGTTGCCGGGCGCGGAATTCCGGACTGGCCAGGGCCCGGTAGCGCATGGCGCCCAGGGCGCTGACCCGCGCCCCGGCCAGCGGCTGGCCATTGGCACAGAGGCAGGCCGCCACCTCCCCCGCGCGCATCCGTCTGAGCACCACGTCCTGGTCTTCCACCACCAGATCCAGCAACATCCGCTGCGCCCGGACCCAGGGGCCAACCGCCAGCGGCCACCAGTTGGCCAGGCTGTCGGCATTGAGGGCGATGCGCAGGCGCTGCGGCGCCTCGTCGGCCAGGCCCGGTACCTCGCTGCCCAGATCGGCTTCCAGCAGCCGCACCTGCTGGATATGGCGCAGCAGCCGCAGACCCGGCGCCGTCGGCTGCGGGGGTGTCTCCCGCACCAGCACCGCCTGGCCGACCCGGGCTTCGAGCAACTTGATGCGCTGGGACACCGCCGATTGCGACAGCCCCAGGCGCCGCGCCGCCCGTTCGAATCCGCCCTCTTCCACCACCACCGCCAGGGCTTCCAGCAACTTGTAGTCAATCATCGATTCAGCTAATGCTGCATAAGGAATATTGGTTTTTCTTATACACCCGGACGCGGCAAGGTGGCAGCCAATCCAGCACGACAGGGCACCACCTTCGCAATGAACAGCTACGTCACCGGCCTCCTGACCATGGCCAGTCTCATCATGGCGCTGGGCGCGCAGAACACCTATCTGCTGGCCCAGGGGCTGCGCCGCGAGCATCATCTGGCCATCGCCGCCTTCTGCCTTACCTGCGACGTGATCCTGGTGGCCGCCGGGGTGCTGGGCCTGGCCGCGCTGATCCAGCACAGTCCGTTGCTGGTGGACATCCTGCGCTGGGGCGGCGCGGCCTTTCTGCTCTGGTATGGCGCCCAGGCGCTGCGCCGGGCCTGGCGGCCGGCGGCCATGGGCACCCTGGCCGCGGCGGAGCCACGCAGCCGACGGCAGGCGCTGCTCGCCGCCGCCGCCGTCTCCCTGCTCAATCCCCATGTCTATCTGGACACGGTGCTGCTGGTGGGCTCCCTGGGCAGCCAGCAGGCCGCGCCCCTGGCCTATGTGTTCGGCGCGGCCACGGCCTCCATGCTGTGGTTCTTCGGCCTCGCCCTGGGCGCTGCCTGGGCCGCGCCCTACCTGGCCCGTCCGGGGGTGTGGCGGTTGATCGATCTGCTGGTGGCCGGGGTGATGTTCGCCGTCGCCGCCCAGTTGCTGGTCTCGACCTGAGGCTGGCCTTCGCCGGGCGAGCGCCCTAAGCTGCGGCTCTGCGTTTCCTGTCGAGAGTCCTCATGCCCTTCGCCCGCTCGCTCCGCAGTCAGAGCCTGCTCCTGTTCGGCGGCAGCCTGCTGCTGATGCTGCTGATCGCCCTGGCCGGCTTCGGCCTGCTCTCCCGCGAGTTGCATCGCTACCAGCACCTGATCGAAGGCCCGCTGGAGCGCCTGGTGGAAATCGACGACACCCACCTCATCTTCAAGATCCAGGTCCAGGAGTGGAAGAATTTTCTCCTGCGCGGCGGCGATGCCGCGACCGCCGAGCGCTACTGGCAGGCCTTCCTGACCCGCGAGGCGGAGGTCGACCGGCGTCTGCAGCAGCTGACCGGCAGCGTCGATCCCGATCTGCAACCGCGGCTCCAGGCCCTGCGGGCTCAGCACGGCCGCCTGGGCGAGCGCTATCGCGCCGGCCACACGGCCTATCTGGAACATGACCGTGATCCGCGTCGCGGCGATGCCGAGGTCCGCGGCATCGACCGCGAGACCGCCGAGGGCTTCGCCGCCCTGGTCGACGACCTGCACGGCCGCACCGCCGCGCAGATCGCCGCCATCCGCGCCGAGGCGCAGCGTGACATCCTGCTCGCCGGCCTGGCCCTGCTGCTTTGTGGCGGCGGCCTGCTGTTCCTCGGGGTACGGCTGGTGGAGCGGCGGCTGGTGGATCCGCTGGTGGCCTGCGCCCGGCAACTGGGGCTGCTGGCCCGCGGGCGTTTCGGCGAGCGCCTGCCCGGCGGCCGCGATGACGAAATGGGGCGCCTGATCCTCAGCACCAATCTCTTGCGCGACGCCGCCGTGCAGCACACCCACGACCTGCGCCACCAGGCCGGCGAGGTGGGCGCCCTGAGCGCCCTGCTGGCGAGTCAGCTGGTGACCGAACCGGGCCAGCCGCCGCGAGAGGTCGATCCGCAGGTGCTCAAGGACGTCAGCCGCCGTCTTGCCGACATCGCCGGCGATCTGCAGGAAGCTGCCAGCCAGCGGCAGGACTGAGCTGCGGCGCTAGAGCTGCGCCGGCACCTCGCGCCACGCGCCCGGCGCCAGGTCGTCCAGCGTCCAGGGGCCGATGCGGACGCGCACCAGGCGCAGGGTCGGCAGGCCCACCGCGGCGGTCATGCGCCGCACCTGGCGATTGCGCCCTTCGCGAATGGTCAGCTCGATCCAGGCGGTCGGCACGCTCTTGCGAAAGCGCACCGGCGGATCGCGCTCCCACAGTGCTGGCGGCTCCGCCAGCAGGCGCGCCTCGGCCGGCAGCGTGGGGCCGTCATTGAGGTCGACGCCCTGGCGCAGGCGCTGCAGCTGCTCTTCTCCAGGTGTGCCCTCCACCTGGGCCCAGTAGGTCTTGGGCAGCTTGTGCCGGGGATCGGCGATGCGCGCCTGCAACTGGCCATCGTTGGTCAGCAGGAGCAGGCCTTCGCTGTCGCGATCCAGGCGGCCAGCGGGATAGACGCCCGGCACCTCGACATAGGCCTTGAGGGTCGCGCGGCCGTCGGCGTCGGCGAACTGGGTGAGCACGTCGAAGGGCTTGTTGAGCAGCAGCAACCGCGGCGTGACCGGCGGGGCCTTGGCCTGGCGACGCGGACGCTGGGCGGGGGTGGAACGGGTATTTCGCGACATGGGGATCGACGGCGGCTAGCCAAAGGGTAATCTGGACCGCCCAGTCTATTCGTCCGAGGTCCCATGCGCATCTTTCGTCCGCTGTGGCTGATCCACCTGCTGACCCTGGCCGGCTGCGCCTCCTCCGCCTACGAGGGTCCGCGCTCCGATCACTTCGACGGCGAGCGCTTTCACAACCTGGCGCCGCGCGAAGACAAGAGCCTCTGGACCCTGCTGAAATGGCAGTTCACCCGCACCCGTCCCGAGTGGACCTGGCAGGAAGGGCCGGCCGTGCCGACGCGGCCAGTGGCCCGGGTCGAGGGTGGCGAATTGCGGGTGACCTTCGTCAACCATGCCACCCTGCTGATCCAGCATCAGGGTCTCAACATCCTCGCCGATCCGGTGTGGTCGGAGCGGATCAGTCCCTTCAGCTTCATCGGCCCGCGGCGCTATCACGCGCCGGGCGTGGCCCTGGATGACCTGCCGCCGCTGGACCTGATCTTCGTCAGCCACAGTCACTACGACCACATGGATCTGGCGACGCTGCGGCGCCTGGCCGAGCGTGCGCCCCTGACGCCGGTGGTGACGCCCCTGGGCAACGCCGAGCTGATCCGCCGCGAGACCGGTTTCGTCACCGTCAGCGAACTGGACTGGTGGCAGAGCCTGCCGCTCAAGGACGGCCTGCGCCTGCACCTGGTGCCGGGCCAGCACTGGTCGGCGCGCAGTCGCTTCGACACCAACCGCCGGCTGTGGGGCGGCTTCGTGCTGGAGGCGCCGACCGGACCGGTCTATTTCGCCGGCGACACCGGCTGGGGGCCGCACTTCGCGCAGATCCGCGAACGCCTGGGGGCACCGCGTTTCGCCGCCCTGCCCATCGGCGCCTACGAACCGCGCTGGTTCATGCAGGACAGCCACCTCAACCCGGACGATGCCGTGCGCGCCCATCAGGCACTGGGCGCCGCCAGCAGCCTGGGCATCCACTTCGACACCTTCTCCCTGAGCGACGAAGCCCAGTTCGCCCCACCCCGCGACCTGGCCCATGCCCGCACCCTGCATGGCCTGGCGGACGAGGCGTTCCGGACACTGGCGCCGGGCGAGGTCTGGTCGGTGCCCTAGGTTCAAGGCGAAAGGGACTGGGCGCTACTCCACCAGACCCTTGTCCCAGAGTCGTACCAGCTCGCTGGGCGCGCGGTCCTCGGGGATCAGCAGGGTCAGCTCGTCCTGCTGCTCGGCGGGCTGGGGGCGGAAGCGCAATTCAACCTTGAAGTAGCGCTGATCGCCCCGCCCGACCTGGGTCGGCTCGCCCGACTCCGGCAGGCAACGCTCCAGCACCGAGCAGATGCGCCCACGCTGGGCGCTGTCGTACTGGCCGAATTCGATCTCCCGCGGCTTGCTCAGCGCGTGCAGGGGCGCGAAGCCGCCCTGTCGCGAGAGTCGCACCACGGTGTCCTTGCCCAGCGGGGGAAGTTCGCGCATTGCCCTGCTCCTCTAGATGAGAGTGACGCCCACGCCAGCCCAGGCCTCCTCGACCGCACGCACCTCCGACGACTCGGCGCCGAAACGGCGACCGGCATTGGAGACGGTCAGGCGGGCGAAAGCGGCGAAATCCGCATCGTTGGCCAGGCGACTGTCGCAGAGGGTGTCGTACCAGATCGGCCCGGCCTTTTCCCAGGCGTAGCCACCCAGGGCCATCGCCGCCAGATAGAAGGCCCGGTTGGGAATGCCCGAGTTGAGGTGGACACCGCCGTTGTCTTCGCGGGTCTCGATGTAGTCGCGCATATGCCCGGGCTGGGGATCCTTGCCCAGGGTCGGATCGTTGTAGGCGGTGCCCGGCTCGGCCATGGACCTCAGGCCCTTGCCGTTGATCTTCCGGGTCAGCAGCCCGGCGCCGATGAGCCAGTCCGCCTCGGCGGCGGTCTGCTTGAGTTCGTACTGCTTGACCAGGATGCCGAAGACGTCGGAGACCGACTCGTTGAGCGCGCCGGACTGGTTGAAGTACACCAGTCCCGCCTCGCTCTCGGTGACGCCATGCACCAGTTCGTGGGCGATGACGTCCAGGGCGATGGTGAAACGGTTGAAGATCTCGCCGTCGCCATCGCCGAACACCATCTGCTCGCCGTTCCAGAAGGCGTTCTGGTATTCCTGGCCGTAGTGGACGGTGCCGGCCAGCGGCAGGCCCTGGCCATCGATGGAGTTGCGCCCGAAGACCTCGTTGAAGAATTTGAAGGTGGCGCCCAGGTAGTCATAGGCCTCGTCCACCGCCACATCGCTCAGTGCCGGCTGCCCTTCCTGGCGCACCAGACGCCCGGGCAGCTGCATGGCATTGCCGGCATCGAAGATGCTGCGCTGCGGACTGGCGTCATCGGTACGCGGCAGCGGCCCGACCGGTGCCTGGCGCACGCCGGGGCGACCGGGATTGTGCAGCAGACTCTGGACGTGACTCAGGGTGGTCAGGGCGCAGGAACGCTGGTGTTCGTCGCCATGATCGATGATGCGACCAAGAATGTAGGGGGGAATCACCCCCTGGTAGGTGCCCGGGTTACGAGACATGCGCGCCCTCCTCCTCTGGGGGACAAAGGTCCCCGATCACCGCAGCGTGCGGTCCGTGTTTCTTGGACCACGAAACGACCAGACGGCTCCCGCCTCTTCACCCGGAGGCAGGCTTCTGGTACAAAGGCACCCCACGCGGGCGTCGTATAATGGCATTACCTGAGCTTCCCAAGCTCATGACGAGGGTTCGATTCCCTTCGCCCGCTCCAGATTCCAGACGGCCTCCAATCAGTCCTTGCGCACACACTGATTGGGGGCCGTTGCGTTTCCGGGCCCTGCCAAGGGGTTTCGCGCGCGCGAAACCTAGCCCGCCACCAGCCCCTTCACCCGCTGCGCCAGGGCCTCCACCGCGAAGGGCTTGGTCAGGATCGCCATGCCCGGTTCCAGGTGGCCGTCGCTGAGCAGCGAGGTTTCGGCGAAGCCGGTGATGAACAGCACCTTGAGCGCCGGGCGCTGGACGCGCGCGGCGTCGGCCAGCTGGCGACCGTTCATGCCGCCGGGCAGGCCGACGTCGGTGACCAGCAGATCGATGCGCGCATCGGAATGCAGCACTTCCAGGCCGCCGGCGCCATCGGCGGCCTCGATGATGACGTAGCCCAGTTCGCGCAGCAGATCGGTCACCAGCATGCGCACCGTGGGTTCGTCGTCGACCACCAGCACCGTGGCATTGGCGCCCTCCAGCAGAGCGGGCTGGTTCTCCACCCGAGGCAGCCCGCACGGCCGCTCCACCGGTCGCAGGGGCAGGTACAGGCAGACGGTGGTGCCTTCGCCGGGCGTCGAGCGCAGCCGCAGCTGGCCGCCCGACTGGCGGGCGAAGCCATAGATCATCGACAGCCCCAGGCCCGTGCCCTGCCCCATGGGCTTGGTGGTGAAGAAGGGCTCGAAGGCCTTGGCGGCGACCTCCGGGGTCATGCCGCTGCCGCTGTCGGTCACGCTCAGGTGCAGATAGCGCCCCGCGGCCAACTCGAATTCGCGGGCAGCCGCCGCATCGAGGGTGCGATGCCTGGCCTCGATGAGGATGCGCCCGCCAGCGGGCATGGCGTCGCGGGCGTTGATGCACAGATTGAGCAGGGCGTTCTCCAGCTGGGACTGGTCCACCAGCAGGGGCTGGTCGTCCGGCAGGCTGCTGAATTGCACCTGGATGGCCGGTCCCACGGTGCGCTGCACCAGGTCGAGCAGGCCGCCCACCAGCTGGTTGATCTCGGTGGCTTCCGGGGCCAGGGTATGGCGGCGGGCAAAGGCCAGCAGCCGATGGGTCAGGGCCGCGGCGCGCCGGGTGCTGCCCTGGGCGGCCGTCAGGTATTTTTCCAGCTCGGTGAAGCGTCCCTGGTCGATTCTCCGACTCATGAGGTCGAGGCTGCCCGAGATCCCGGCGAGCAGGTTGTTGAAATCGTGGGCCAGGCCGCCGGTGAGTTGCCCCACGGCTTCCATCTTCTGCGACTGACGCAGGGCCTCTTCCGAGCGCCGCAATTCTTCGGTGCGTTCTTCGACCCGCTGTTCCAGGGTGGCGGTCAGGTCCCGCAGGTCCGCCAGGGCGCGGTCGCGCTCGTCGGCCAGGGCACGGCGGGCGTCCACGTCCAGCAGCACACCGGGAAAGCGCAGCGGGGTGCCATCTGGCGCCAGTTCGACGTGGCCGTTGGCCTCCAGCCAGTAGTAGCGGCCATCACTGCGGCGGACCCGGTACTGGTGGGCATAGCGCCCGCCGCGCCCGAGGACGTCGGCGATGGCCGCGGCCAGGCCGGCCTGGTCGTCCGGATGGACGGTGGCCACCACCTGCGCCAGGCTCAGGCCATCGCGCCCCAGGGCCGGGTCGAGGCCGAAGTTGATGGCGAAGGCCTCGTCGACGGTGAATCTGTCGGTGGGCAGATCCCAGTACCAGGTGCCGATGATGGCGCCGGCGGCAAGGGCCAGCTGCACGCGCTCGGCAGCGGCCAGCACGCTGCTCTCCGCGGCGCGGGCGCTGTCACGCTCGTCGATGCGCGCCGAAAGCTCCTGCTCGAGGGTCAGGTTGTGCCGGCGCAGGGCGGCCTCGGCGGCGTCGCGCTGGCGATGGGCCAGGACGCTGGCGGTGGTCTCGGTGGTGATGTTGAGCATGCCGACGATGCGCTCGCCATCGCGCAGCGGGCTGTAGGAAAAGCTCCAGTAGGTGTCCTCGGGATACCCGTTGCGGGTCATCACGAAGTGCTTGTCGACGAAGTGCAGCGCCTCGCCGGCCAGCGTCCGCGCGATCAGCGGCGCGATCTCGTCCCACAACTCCGCCCAGACCTCGTCGATCGGCTGCCCCAGGGCGGCCGGATGGCGGGCGCCGAGAAAGGGGGCGTAGGCCTGGTTGTAGATCAGCGTCTGCTCGGCGCCCCAGGTGGCGCACATGGCGAAGGGAGACGCCATGAGCAGGTCGTAGGTGGTCCGGAGGGCCACGGGCCAGCTGGCGCGCGCGCCCAGTGGCGTGGTTTCCCAGGCGAAACTTTCGAGATAGGACAAGGGACGACTCACTGACAGAGGCACGGAGGGATCTCGTGGCCGTCCGGGCCTGCCGCGAGGCGCCCGGATGCCCATGATAGGCAGGTACGCAAGCCCCTGCCAGTACCGCGATCCATCGCCGGCGCCGCCTTGCCCATCCGAGGCGGGACCGGGCCTGCGGCATGCTGTCCCGGTGAAACGACTGGCACCGGCGCCGTGCATCTCTTACCGTGTGGCCCCCGCTGTCGCTGTCAGGTATCCGCTCGTCATGTCCGCGTCTCCCACCCCGCCCGAGGGGCTGCAACGCAGCCTGTCCAATCGCCATCTGCAACTGATCGCCATCGGCGGCGCCATAGGCACCGGCCTGTTCATGGGCTCGGGCAAGACCATCGCCCTGGCCGGCCCCTCGATCCTGCTGGTCTATCTGATCATCGGCAGCGCCCTGTTCTTTGTCATGCGCGCCCTGGGCGAGTTGCTGCTGTCGGATCTGGCGTACAAGTCCTTCATCGACTTCTGCACCGATCTGCTCGGGCCCTGGGCCGGCTTCTTCTGTGGCTGGACCTACTGGTTCTGCTGGATCGTCACCGCCATCGCCGATGTCATCGCCATCGCCGCCTATGCGCAGTTCTGGTTTCCCAGCCTCGCGCCTTGGATCCCGGCGCTGCTCTGCGTGCTGCTCCTGCTGGGCCTGAATCTGGTCACGGTGCGGCTGTTCGGCGAACTGGAATTCTGGTTCGCGCTGATCAAGATCGTCGCCATCTGCGCCCTGATCGTCACCGGATTCGGCCTGGTGCTCTGGGGCTTCCAGTCGCCCTCGGGCAACGTCGCCAGTCTCGCCAATCTGTGGAACGACGGCGGCGTCTTTCCCATGGGGCTGGGCGGTTTCTTCGCCGGCTTCCAGATCGCCGTCTTCGCCTTCGTCGGTATCGAACTGGTGGGCACCACCGCCGCCGAGACCGCCGATCCGCGCCGCAACCTGCCACGGGCGATCAACTCCATCCCGGTACGCATCCTGGTGTTCTATGTGCTGGCGCTGGTGGTGATCATGGCGGTGACGCCCTGGCGCCAGGTGGTGCCGGACAAGAGTCCCTTCGTCGAACTCTTCGTGCTGGCCGGCGTGCCCATGGCCGCCAGCCTGATCAATTTCGTGGTGCTGACCTCGGCCACCTCCTCGGCCAACAGCGGCATCTTCTCCACCAGCCGGATGCTCTATGGCCTGGCCCGCGAAGGCCATGCGCCGCGCGGTCTCACTCGCCTTTCGCGGGCGGCGGTGCCGGCGCGTGGCCTGGTGCTGTCCTGCCTGTGCCTGCTGCTGGGTACGGTGCTGATCTACCTGATCCCCAACCTGGTCACCGCCTTCACCCTGGTCACCACCCTGGCCGCGGTGCTGTTCATGTTCGTCTGGTCGCTGATCCTGCTGGCCTGGCTGGCCTACCGCCGTACCCGTCCGGAGCGCCATGCCGCCTCAGTCTTTCGCCTGCCCGGCGGGCGCTGGGTGTGCTACGGGGTGCTGGCTTTCTTTGCCGCGGTGCTGGTGCTGCTGACCCTGCAGGACGACACCCGCCAGGCGCTGCTGGCCAGTCCGCTGTGGTTCCTGCTGCTGGGGGTGGGCTACTGGTGGCGCGGGCGGCGGCAGGCTTGTCCAGCCAAAAAGAAAGAGTCTCGTATGTGAATTTATTTCGTTTGATATAAATTCTCATTTACACCGATAGGCGACCTGCATAAGCTCTAGCCCGCACCTTTCAGCCGGGCACAGAGGAGCTTTGCATGTCGTTACCGTCTCTTATCCAGGAAGAACGCCTGCAGCTGCGTTGGCAGCAGGCGCTCGCCTCCACGGCCTTTCAAGACGCGGGCATCGATCTCGCCCAGTTGCGCGCGACCCTGGCGCCCGCGCGGGCACGCAGCCTGCAGCGCCTGCTGCAGGCCGTGCTCAGAGAGGGGCTGATCGAAGCCGACTTCCATCCGGACGAAGCCGGCGCCGCCACCCTGGTGTTGCGCGACGGTACCCGGTTGCGGGCCGAGCACCTGATGCCTGGGCGGATGGACAGCTGGGACCTGCGTGGCGCGGTCTGGCTGCAGCGTCCCGGCGCGCGGAGCGAGGCGATCCGCTGGCCGTCGCAACTGCTGATCCGCCTCAGCGAACACCTGGTCCAGCCGCCTGGCCGGGAGGCTCTGCAGCGTCTGGCCGAGGAGCTGGACGACAGTCTGGTCAACGACACCCTCTGCCTGGCCTTCAACGCCCATTGGAGCGCGAGCCTGCAGGCGCAGCATCCCGGGCAGGGGCTGCTGGCCGGCATGCGCCTCGCGGCGGCGCCCGCCAATCCGACGCTGCAGCTGGAGCAGTGGGGGACCCTCGGGCATCCCTGGCACCCGAACTACAAGACCAAGCTGGGTCTCGATACCAGCCGCCTGATCAGCTACGCGCCCGAATTCGCCGCCCGCATCGAAATCCGCCTGTGCGCCTTGCATCGCCAGTGCGCCCATGTGCAGCGGCTGCCCGGTACCCCCGACTACCAGAGCTGGTGGGCGGAACGTTTCCCGGAGGCCGCGACGCGTCTGCGCCAGCATCTCACCGCGCTGGGTCTCGACAGTGACGACTACTGGCCGCTGCCGGTGCATCCCTGGCAGGCCGAGGATGTCCTGCCGGGGGAATTTGCCGCTGAGATCGCCGATCGCCTGCTGGTCCTGACCGACATCCCCGCCTGCGAAGCAGCGCCCACCATGTCGTTTCGTACCGTATTGCCCGCGGCCAGCCGTACGGCGCCCATGCTGAAGCTGCCGGTTTCGCTGCGCCTGACCAGCGTGCAGCGCACCGTCTCGCCGCGCTCGGCGCGCATGGGACCCAGAGTCAGCGAATTGCTGCTGCGGATCCTGCAGCGCGAGCCCGAGCTGCAGCGGCAGCTGGACATCATTCCCGAGCGTCTCGGCGTGCATTATCAGCCACAGCCGGCGGACGACGAGCGCGCTCGCCACCTGGGCGTGCTCTATCGCGACAACCCCTGGAGTCGCCTGGCGCCGGGCGAGCTGGCGGTTCCGGTCGGCAGCCTGTTCGCCCAGGACGAGCAGCAGCGCCCCTTGCTGCGCGAATGGGTGGCCCTGGCAAAAGGCCGCGACGACGGCGCCGCCTTCCTGGCCTTTTTCGCCGACTATCTGGCCGTTGCCGTGCCCGCCCTGCTGGGGATCTACCTCAGGTACGGCGTGGCCTTCGAGGCGCACCAGCAAAACAGCTTCATGGTCATGGACGCCATGGGCCGACCGATCCGTCTGCTGCTGCGGGACTTTGGCGACATCCGCATCGACCGCGCCACCCTGCACGGTCAGGGACTTGACCTGGAACTGCACGATCCGGCGCTGACGCTGTTCGATGACGCCGCCTTTGTCCGCGACAAGCTGCTGCACACCACCTTAATGTGCCATCTGGGCGAGCTCGCGCTACTGGGCGCGCGGTATTGGCAACTGCCCGAAGCCAGCCCCTGGCAATTGCTGGCCGACGCCGTCGCCCGCTGCTTCGACGAAGCAGGCCCCCGGGTGGACGCGCAGCGCTGGCACCGCGAGCGGGCGGCGCTGCTGGAAGAGCCCTGGCCGGCCAAGGCTTTTCTGCGCATGCGCCTGCTCGACAGCCAGACCGATGTCGTCGGTCGCCTGGCCAATCCGTTGCGGACCTCCCGGGATGACTGCTGAAGTCCGCGGTCTGCGGCTGCTGCTGGCGATCCAGCTGTTATCGATGGGCGCCATGGAGATGAGCGGACCCTTCTGGCCGTTGCAGATTGCCAGCCTGCTCGGGCCGGAGGGCGCCCAGTACACAGCGTTGCTGTCCGCGGCGGTCTATGCCGGTCCGCTGCTGGCGGCCATGCTGTTGACCCCCTTCTGGGGGCGCCTCGGCGACCGCACCGGCCACCGGCCGATGATTCTGCGCGCCCTGCTGGCCCTGGCGCTCTGCCAGGGCCTGGCGGCGGTGGTCAGCGACGCCTGGGCGCTGGTCGCGGTGCGAGTGGTCCAGGGTGGCCTGGCCGGCTTTCTGGCGGCGGCCCAGGCCTATGCGCTGGTCTGGTGCGCCGGCGGCAGTCGCGGCCGCACCCTCGCCCAGTTGCAATCGGTCACCGCCCTCGGCTCTCTGCTCGGCCCTGTGATGGGCGGCTGGCTGCTGGACGCGGCAGGCTTTCGCCTGCTCTGCACCAGCGCCCTGGCCATCTGCCTGCTGTGCGCCCTGGCGGCGCTCTGGCTACCGGCGGATCGCCCCCAACCCCGCACCCACCGAGGCGCGCAGACGCAGGCCCTACCCCGTGGCTGGCTGGCCGGCATCCTGCTGGTGATCGTGCTGGTACAGGCGGCCAAGCTCATGCCGCAGCCCTTCTATGCCCTCTATGTCGCCCAGGTGCTGCAGGCACCGGGCTGGCTGATCGGCGCCACCTACGGCGCCAGCGCCCTGAGCCTGGCGCTGTCCGCACCGCTCTGGGCGCGGCTATTCGATCGCTGGCAACCGGCGCGGACCCTGGCCCTCATCGAAGGCGTGGCCTGGGCCTGCGCCCTGACCCTGGCCGCCACCGCCCTGGCCGGCAGCTGGCCGAGCTTTCTCGCCACCCGTCTGCTCTGGGGCCTCTGGCAGGGTGCGCTGCTGCCGGTGGCCTATGCCCTGATCGCCAACACCCTGAGCGTTAGTCAGCAGGGCTTCGCCCTGGGCCTGGGCAACAGCGCGGCCAAGGCCGGCGCCCTGATCGGCACCCTGCTCGGCGGCGCGGCCATGGCCGTGGCCGGTCTGGGCCAGGCGTTCTGGCTGGTCGCGGCCCTCTATTTCACCGCCGCCCTGGGCATCCGATTGATCCGCCAGTCTCGCCTGACGCCGGCTTGTCAGGCGCCCAACCCCTCCCCAACCACCCCTCAATAAGAAGTATCGTCATGCATCCCACTCGACTCGCTGCACTCATCGCCACCGCCCTGTTCGGCCCAGCCGCCTGGGCCACGGACGCCGCCACCGACCAGGTCGCCGATCTGCAACCCACGGTGATCTCGGCCACCCGCGCGGAAAGCACCATCGCCTCCATCCCCGGTTCGGTTCAGGTGATCGATGCCGCTCAGGTGCGCGAACAGACGGGTGCCGGCCGGCGCATCGCCGATATCCTGGGCGAGCTGGTGCCCGGCATGGCGCCGTCCAGCGGGGGCATGAGCAACTACGGCCAGACCCTACGAGGGCGCAACACCCTGGTGCTGATCGATGGGGTCTCGCAGAACGCCACCCGGGACAACTTCCGCCAGCTCAACAGCATCGCGCCAGAGAGTATCGAGCGCATCGAGGTGATCTCCGGCGCCAGCAGCATCTATGGCGCGGGCGCGTCCGGCGGCATCATCAACATCATCACCAAGCGCAACCAGGGCCAGGACCTGGCCTTCAGCAGCAAGCTCGGCCTGACCGCGGGCAAGAATTTCGAACGCAAGGGTTTCGCCTATGAAGGCTTCCAGAGCGCCACCGGCCGCCAGGGGCCCTTCGACTGGTACCTCTCGGGCGCCTATACCCAACGCAACGACCAGTTCGACGCCCACGGCCAGCGCATTCCCCAGGACACATCCCAGGGCAGCAACATGGACACCGACACCAGTGATCTGCAGGGACGCTTCGGTTACGCCCTGGACGAAGACCGCAAGCTGACCCTGGGCCTGCAGGATTACCGCGATCGGCAGGACACCGACTACACCAAGGATCCACGCAACAGCCGCCAGGCGGTGGCGGTCAAGGGCCTGCAGCTGGACGACCAGCCGGAAACCACCAACCAGGCCATCAACCTCAACTACAGCGACGCGGCGTTTTTCGGCCAGACGCTGAACGTCGAGAGCTACCGGCGCAAGTCCGATGCGCTGTTCTTTCCCGACATCTCCCGCGGCCGGGCGGGCTACTCGGCCACCGACAGTCGCCAGACCGTCTACGGCCTGCGCACCGCGGTCGATACCCCGCTGCCGCAGATCGGCGAAGCCATGGGCAACCTGGTCTGGGGCGTGGACTACAGCCACGAACGCGCCGAGCAGACCGGCGATCAGTACGCGGTCAACGGCCTGGACTACCGCAAGACCGGTGTGACCTACGATCTCGGTCCGGAACTGGCCACCGCGACCAAGGCCCTGTTCGCCCAGACCGCCTGGGATATTGGCGACTGGACCATCCGCGGCGGCGTCCGGCGCGAGTGGATCGACAGCGAGGTAGAAGACAGCATCGCCTTTGGCGATGTGGTCCGCACTGGCCGCGGCGGCACCCTCCAGGGCGGCACCCTGAAATACGACGCCACCCTCTACAACCTGGGCGCCGTCTACCATCTCTCGGCGCAGCAGGACCTGTTCGCCAATTTCAGCCAGGGCTTCTCGCTGCCGGACATCCAGCGCTTCCTGCGCGACGTCGGCAGCACCTACGACATCCAGAATCTCAATGCCCAGGCGATCAAGGTCGACAGCTACGAACTCGGCTGGCGCGGCAACTGGCGGCCAGTTCAGGCCCAGGTCACGCTCTACCAGAACACCTCGGACGTCACCCAGTTCTATGACGCCACCGACCGGGTCCTGCGCCTGATCGACCAGCGCGAGCGGGTGCGCGGCGTGGAGAGCAGCCTGACCTGGAAACTCGACGACAGCTGGTCGCTGGGCGGCACCTACGCCTGGTCCAAGGGCGAGACCCGGCAGAACGGCCAGTGGATCGACCTGCCGGCCACCCGCATCTCGCCGGCCAAGACCACGCTGTTCCTCGGCTACACCCAGCAGGCCTACAACCTGCGCCTGCAGGGCATGCGCCTGGCCGACTACGACGCCGCCGATCGCGATGGCAACGGCCGCAGCATCGACGGCTATACCCTTGTGGATCTGCTGGGTACCGTCGCATTGCCCAAGGGGCGCCTGGAAGGCGGCATCTACAACCTGACCAACCGCAGCTATCAGACCTTGCTGGCCCAGGCCAGCGGTCGGGCGCCCTACCCCGAAGGCCAGGGCCGCACCTTCAGCCTGGCCTATGCCCTCGACTGGTGATGGCGGTTCCGACGCTCAACCCACCGTCCAGAGTTCAGCGAGCCGGGTGGTGTAGCGCGGGCTGAGCAGGTCACGGCGCATCTGCCAGGCGGGATCGCGCGGGATCCGTGCGGGTCTCAGGGTCTCGCGACCAAACCGGCCGTTGATGGCGTCCAGGGTCGCCATCAGCCGGGCCGCGGCCGGATCCGGGGCGGCGGCGAAGAGATCCGCCGCCACCTCGCCTCGGCCGCAGAGCTCGAGCAGCAGCACCTCGGCCTTGGCGTAGCCGAAGCCGTCGCGAAAGATCTCGCGCAGGCCCGCCTGGGCATGGTCGTTGAGCACCCGGGTGTCGTCGCTGGGCACCGGCAGGTTGAGCAGGGCGGCATTGGCGTAGCGGCCTTCGTCGGCGCCGTGCATGCCGGTCTGGATGCTGACCCTGAGGGTGCGACAGAGCGAGCCCTGGGCGCGCAGCTTTTCCGCGGCGCGGGCGGTGTAGCTGGCCACCGCCTCGGCCAGAGCGCCGAACTGGTACTGGCGGCGGCCGAACATGCGACTGCTGCAGATGCTCTGCCGCGGCGCTTCCAATTCTTCCAGGCTCAGGCAGGCCAGGCCGCGCAATTCCCGCGCGGTCTTTTCCAGCACCACGCTGTAGCGCTGGCGCAGCGACCAGGCATCCTGCCCGGCCAATTCCCAGGCCGTGGTGACCCCCTCCCCGCGCAGCCGCGCGGCCAGGCGCCGGCCGACGCCCCAGACGTCTTCGATGGGCGAATGCTTGAGCACCCAGTCATGCACCGCCGGATCGCGCAGATCCAGCACCCCGCCGGTGCGCTCCGGCCAGCGCTTGGCGGCGGCGTTGGCCAGCTTGGCCAGGGTCTTGGTGCCGGCGATGCCGATGCTGACCGGGATGCCCGTCCACTTCTGCACCCGCGCCTGCAGGCGATGGCCGAGGGCATCCAGGGGTTCGGGCAGGCCGGCCAGATCGGCGAACACCTCGTCGATGCTGTACCGCTCCAGACGCGGCACCAGGGTCGCCAGGGTGCGCATCACCCGATCGCTGAGATCGCCGTAGAGGGCGTAGTTGGAACTGAAGGCCGTCACTTCGCCGCGCTGGGCCAGTTCGCGCACCTGGAACCAGGGCGCCGCCATGGCGATGCCCAGGCGCTTGGCCTCGGGCGAGCGGGCGATCACGCAGCCGTCGTTGTTGGACAGCACCACCACCGGGCGCCCGGCGAGATCGGGGCGGAAGACCCGCTCGCAACTGCAATAAAAGGCGTTGCAGTCGATCAGCGCCAGCACCGACTCAGCCATGGCCGAAGCGCCTCAGGCTGTGGGTGGCCACGCCCCAGACCTCGAAGTCGTCGCGCTCGCCGATGACCAGGGGGGCATAGGCGGGATTTTCCGCCAGCAGGACGAAATTGGCGCCGCGCCGGCCGAGGCGCTTGAGGGTGGGTTCGCGATCGCGCACCGCCACCACGATGTCGCCGACCCGTGCCGGCCGGGCGCGATCGACGATCACCAGGTCGCCGGCAAAGATGCCGGCGCCGGTCATGCTGTCGCCACTGACCTGGATGACATAGGTGTGGGGCGCGCGCAGGTCGACCAGCTCGTCCAGCGAGACCTGGCGCTCCAGATGATCCTGGGCCGGCGACGGAAAGCCGCACGGCAGGCGAAAATCATAGAGCGGCAGCCAGGTGTCGGACGATTCCAGGCAACCCAGGACGGTAACGGACATGACAAGGCGCTCCTGCGGATAACTGTCTATTTATACAGTTATTCGCAGCTGCCGTGTTGTAAAGTCCGACCTAATCTGCGCCGATGAGCGGCGCCATCAGGCGCTGAGGCGGAAGCGCGAGACGATGCCGCGCAGGTCCTGGGAGAGACCAGCGAGGCGTTCGGCGGTACCGGCATCGGACTCGATACCGGTCAGGACCTGCAGGGTGCTGGCGCGGATGCCGGTGGTGTTGCGGTTGATGTCTTCGGAGACCGCCGCCTGCTGTTCCGCGGCACTGGCGATCTGCACGTTGACGTCGACGATGCGCTCCACGGCGGCGCCGATGCTGGTCAGGCTGACGCTGGCCTGTTCGGCGGCCGCGACGCCGGTCAGGGCATGGCCGCGGCTGGCCTGCATCTGCCCGACGGCCTCGCCGGTGGCAGCTTGCAACTGCTCGATGATGCGGCGGATTTCCTCGGTGGAGGTCTGGGTGCGCGAGGCCAGGGTGCGGACCTCGTCGGCCACCACGGCGAAGCCGCGGCCCTGCTCGCCGGCCCGAGCGGCCTCGATGGCGGCGTTGAGCGCCAGCAGATTGGTCTGCTCGGCGATGGTGCGAATCACCGCGATGACACCCCCAATGGCCTGGCTATGGGTTTCCAAGGCCGCGACCTTGGTGGCGCTGAGGTCCACCTCGGCGGCCAGGGCTTCGATGGCCTGTTGCGTCTGCTGCATCACCCGGGTGCCTTCGCGGGTGGCCTGATCGGCCTGCTGGGCGGCGGCCACGGCGCCTTCGGTGTTGTTGGCGACGTCCGCCACGCTGGCGGTCATCTCGGTGATGGCGGTGGCGACCTGATCGGTCTCGCCCTGTTGCGTCTGCATGGTCGAACGGGCCTGGCCGATGGAGCCGGCCAGGGATCCCGAGGCCTCGGCCACCGCGTTGGAGGCCTGATCGACCTCGCGCAGCGAGCGACCGAAGGCCTCCAGCATCGCGTCCAGGCTACGGCCGATGTCGGCGATCTCGTCACGCCCGCGCAGGGCGGCGCGGCGACTCAGATCACCCTGGGCCGCGGCGGCAGTCACCCCGACCAGTTCGGCGATCCCCAGGCGCAGGGCCTGGTAGATGCCGGCGAAGGTGTAGGCCAGCAGCAGCAGGGCGCCCAGGATCATGCCCACGACCAGATTACGCAGCATGGTCGCATGCGCCAGACGCTCGGCCAGCAGCTGGGAGAGCTGGCCCTGCGCCTCGTCCTGCACCTTGTAGTAGCGGGCGACCACGGCATTGCCCTGGGTACCCAGGGCGCGACCGGAAACCGTACCCTCATTGGTCATGGCCGCCTGCATGCCCTGACGGAAGTTGGCATAGTCGTCCGCCGCCTGGGCCAGGGAGCCCTTGAGGCGCTGGGCCAGCTCCGGCGCCTGCCGCGCCAGGAGGCCGAGACCCTGCTCCAGTTCGTCGGCGCTCTGCCGTTCCTGTCTCACCACGCTGCGCGCCAGATTCAGACTGGCGGGATCGAAGCGGTTGGTGGCACTCAGACCGGTAGCCAGGCCGCGCAGCTGGCCGATGAGGTTGATTTCTCGCGGCAGACGCACGGAGGTGATGTCGATCAGAAAGAGGCTGGCGTAATCAGAGTCCAGCGCCAGGCCGGAGGTGGCCGAGACGTAATAGAAGAGATTGAGGGTCTGGGTCAGCTGCTCGTTCCAGGCCTCGAACACCTCCAGCGGGGTGCCCGTGGTCCCCTGCATCAGGCGCTCGGCGCCCCGCCGCAACTGGCTCAGGCGATCCCCGATTTCCAGCTGGGTGCCGAGTTCGCGATCCAGCCGGCCCAGATCGTCATAGGCCTTGAGCAGGTTGTCACGGTTGTTCTGCCAGTCCTGCTGGGCGGAGGCATCGCCATCCTGGAGTCGCTTGGTCAGGGCGCGCTGCAACATGCTCAGGCGGGCGACTGGGGTCAGTTGCGTCAGATAGCGCTGACCGTCTATTTCCTGGGCCAGGCCGACCCGCTGTTCCTGGATATCCTGATAGAGGTAGACACTGAGAAACACCAGGGGCACCAGGACGATGGCCGCCAGGCAGGCGAATTTGGCGGAGAATCTCAGGCGATTCATTAGGGCTACAGCAGGGGTCAACAGATTCATGGTGAGCTCACGGGCGGCAGGAAGGAACACTCGGGCTGTACCGCCCAATTTGTGACCTAATAGACAGAGTATTTTGTAACAGTTCTATCGCTATCGGTCTGCCGTCTCGCTTATATGGCTCTTTGCCACCCGGCGGTCGAAAGGCGTCCCCCAACGGTCGCAGGATGGCTCTGGCATGCATGATGTAGTGATTCTCAATGCCCTTGTGCTGGATGGTCGCGACCGTCCGGGCCGGGTAATCGACGTGGCGATTGCCGGCGAGCGTATCCAGGCACTCGGTCAGTTGGCCGGGCAACCGGCACGGGAGGTCCGCGATGGCCGCGGCCTGGCCCTGGCTCCCGGCTTCATCGATGTCCACACCCATGACGACACCATGGTCATCCGCCGCCCCGAGCAGTTGCCCAAGCTCAGCCAGGGGGTCACCACGGTGGTGGTGGGCAACTGCGGCATCAGCGCCGCCCCGGTGCGGCTACGCGGCGAGCCGCCGGATCCCTTGAATCTGCTCGGCCCGGCGGCGGCCTTCGGTTATCCCACCTTTGCCGCCTACCGCGCGGCGGTGGAGCAGGCCCGCCCCGGGGTCAACGTCGCCGCCCTGGTCGGGCACACGGCGCTGCGCAGCAATCACCTGGACGATCTCCAGCGGGCTGCCACCCCTGCCGAGATCGCCGCCATGCGCGCCGAATTGCGCGACAGCCTGGCCGCTGGCGCCCTGGGGCTCTCCACCGGCCTGGCCTACGCCTCCGCCATGGCGGCGCCGACCGCGGAGGTGGCGGAGCTGGCCGCCGAGCTGGACGCCGTGGGCGGACTCTATGCGACCCACCTGCGCAGCGAATTCGCCGCGGTGCACGAGGCCCTGGACGAAGCCCTGGCCATCGGCCGCCAGACCCGGGCGCCGGTGGTGGTGTCCCACTTCAAGTGCGCCGGGGTGGACAACTGGGGCCGCGCGCCGGAGTTGCTCGGCGCCCTGGCGCGGGCCGCCCACAGCCAGCCGGTCGGCTGCGACTGCTATCCCTATGCCGCCAGCTCCTCCACCCTGGATCTCAAGCAGGTCACCGACCGCCACCGCATCACCATCACCTGGTCCACCCCGCATCCCGAGTGCGGCGGCCGCGACCTGGCCGACATCGCCGCCGACTGGGGCCTGGACCTGCAGGAAACCGCCCACCGCCTGCAACCGGCCGGTGCCGTCTACTACGGCATGAGCGAAGCCGACGTGCGCCTCATTCTCGCCCATCCGCTAAGCATGATCGGCTCCGATGGCCTGCCCGAGGACCCCTTCCCCCATCCACGCCTCTGGGGCGCCTTCCCACGGGTGCTCGGTCACTTCAGCCGCGACCTCGGCCTTTTTCCCTTGCACACCGCCGTGCACAAGATGACCGGCCTCTCCGCCGCCCGCTTCGGCTTGGCGGATCGCGGCCTGATCGAGCCCGGCGCCCAGGCCGATCTGGTGTTGTTCGACCCCGCCCGTATCCGCGACGTGGCCGACTTCAGCGAGCCGCAACGGCCTGCCGAAGGCATCGAAGCGGTCTGGGTGAATGGGCACCTGGCCTATGCACCCGGGCAGGCCATTGGCGAGCGTCATGGTCGCTTCCTGCCGCGCGCTGGGGATCTGCGGTCGACCTTCCCCCATTCCGGTTAAGCGCTACCGGGTAACGCCTCTAGCTGGTGCATCTCCGTTACCTTCCGCCACCTCCCGGTGCCCCCTGGCGCACCGGGAGCCCCTTCCGCTGCCTGTTCCTCACGCCAAGCCCTTGATTTGCAACGTCATGCCAAAAGCTGGCACAGTCGCTGCAACCTATTCCGTTGTTACGAACACACTTCCGCTATAACGGAACAGGAGACGCGCGATGACAGGCAAGACGAAGGGGTGGAAAACGCTGGCGTTGCTGATCGGCCTGGTCGCCATGACCGGCGCTCAGGCGGCCAAGCTGGATGACGTGCTCAAGCGCGGCCATCTGGTGGTGGGCACCGGCAGCACCAATGCGCCCTGGCACTTCCAGGGCGCCGACGGCAAGTTGCAGGGCTTCGATATCGATATCTCCAAGGTCATCGCCAAGGGCCTGTTCAACGATCCGGAAAAGGTCGAATTCGTGGTCCAGGGCTCGGATGCGCGCATCCCCAACCTGCTCACCGACAAGGTCGACATCAGCTGCCAGTTCATCACCGTGACCGCCAGCCGCGCCCAGCAGGTGGCCTTCACCCTGCCCTACTACCGCGAAGGCGTGGCCCTGCTCCTGCCGGCCAACAGCCGCTACCAGCAGATCGACGACCTCAAGGCGGCCAAGGGCGACCTGACCGTGGCCGTGCTGCAGAACGTCTATGCCGAGGAACTGGTGCACCAGGCGCTGCCCGGCGCCAAGGTCGACCAGTACGACAGCGTCGACCTGCTCTACCAGGCCCTGGGCACCGGCCGCGCCGACGCCGTGGCCACCGACCAGTCCTCGGTCAAGTACCTGATGACTCAGAATCCCGGCCGCTACCGCTCGCCCGACTACGCCTGGAGTCCCCAGACCTACGCCTGCGCGGTCAAGCGCGGCGACCAGGACTGGCTGAACTTCGTCAACACCGCCCTGCACGAGGCCATGACCGGTGTGGAATTCCCCACCTATCAGGCGTCCTTCAAGAAGTGGTTTGGCGTCGAGCTGCCCTCTCCGGCGATCGGCTTCCCCGTCGAGTTCAAGTGATCCTGGCCCCGGCGCGGTCCGTCCGCGCCCTCTAGGTGCTTTCTAGGTAACGGCAGAGCATGAACTACACCCTCAACTTCGCCCCCGTGTGGCAGAACCTGGACCACCTGCTGGCCGGGCTCGCCCTCGGCCTGCAGCTGGCGCTGGTGGGCATTGCCATCGGCTGCCTGATCGGCCTGGCCACCGCCTTCGCCCTGCTCTCGCCGGTGCGGGCGCTGCGCTGGCTGGCGGGGGGCTATGTCACCCTGGTGCGCAATACCCCGATCCTGGTGCTGATCCTGCTGCTGTACTTCGCCCTGCCCAGCGTCGGCATCCGCCTGGACAAGCTCAGCTCCTTTCTCATCACCCTGGCGCTCTATGCCGGGGCCTACCTGGCCGAGGTGTTTCGCGGCGGGCTCATGGCCATTCCCAAGGGCCAGCGCGAGGCGGGCCTGGCCATCGGCCTGCGCGAGTGGCAGATCAAGGCCTACGTCATCATTCCGGTGATGCTGCGCAACGTGCTGCCGTCGCTGTCCAACAGCTTCATCTCGCTGTTCAAGGACACCTCCCTGGCGGCGGCCATCGCCGTGCCGGAGCTGACCTACCAGGCGCGCAAGATCAACCTGGAAAGCTACCGGGTCATCGAGACCTGGCTGGTGACCAGCGCCCTCTACATCCTCACCTGCTACGTCATCGCCCTGCTGCTGCGCCAGCTGGAGCGACGCCTGAGCCTGACCCGCTAGGAGCCCGATCGTGTACGAAGCCCCCTCCTGGTTCCTGGAATTGTGGAACGCGCGCCAGACCCTGGCCGCCGGGTTCGCCACCACCCTGGCCTGCTCGGTACTGGCGGTGCTCGGCGGCACCCTGTTCGGGACCCTCGGCGGCCTGGCGCTGACCTATGGCCGCTGGCCGCTGCGCCTGCCGTTCCGCGTCTATGCCGATCTGATCCGCGGCACCCCGGTGTTCGTGCTGGTGCTGGCCTGCTACTACATGGCGCCGGCACTGGGCCTGCGGCCCACGCCCTTCCAGGCCGGCACCGCGGCGCTGCTGCTGTTCTGCGGTTCCCACGTGGCGGAGATCGTCCGCGGCGCGCTGCAGGCCATTCCCCGCGGGCAGCACGAGGCGGCCAAGGCCATCGGCCTGACCTTCGCCCAGAGTCTCAAGGAGGTGCTGCTGCCCCAGGCGCTGCGCCAGATCCTGCCGACCTGGGTCAATGCCTCCACCGAGATCGTCAAGGCCTCCACCCTGCTCTCGGTGATCGGCGTGGCCGAGTTGCTGCTGAGCAGCCAGCAGGTCATCGCCCGCACCTTCATGACCCTGCAGTTCTATCTGTTCGCCGGGCTGCTGTTCTTTCTCATCAACTTCGCCATCGAGCGGTTCGGCCGCTATCTGGAAAAACGGGTGACCCTGCCATGACCGACGCCAACGCCCCGCTGCTGAGCATCAACGGCCTGCACAAGAGTTTCGGCGCCACCGAGGTGCTCAAGGGCATCGACCTGTCTCTGGACCGCGGTGACGTGGTCACCCTGATCGGCTCCAGCGGCTCGGGCAAGACCACCCTGCTGCGCTGCGTCAACCTGCTGGAAGACTTCCAGGGCGGCAGCATCCAGCTGGCCGGCGAGGCCATCGGCTACCGCGAGGAAGGCGGTCGCCGCCAGCGCCTGCCGGAGCGCGAGATCGCCCGCCAGCGCTCGCTCACCGGCATGGCCTTCCAGCAATTCAATCTGTTTCCCCACCTCACCGCCCTGGAAAACGTCACCCTCGGCCTGCGCAAGGTCAAGAAGATGGGCAAGGACGAAGCCATCGCCCTGGGCGAACAGTGGCTGCGCCGGGTCGGCCTGATCGAAAGACGCGACCATCATCCCGGCCAACTCTCTGGCGGTCAGCAGCAGCGGGTGGCCATCGCCCGCGCCATCGCCATGAATCCCAGCCTGATGCTGTTCGACGAACCCACCTCGGCGCTGGACCCCGAGCTGGTCGGCGAGGTGCTGGCGGTGATCAAGGACCTGGCCCAGGACGGCATGACCATGCTGCTGGTGACCCACGAGATGAGATTCGCCTACGAGGTGTCCGATCGCATCGTCTTCATGAGCCAGGGCCGCATCGAGGAGCAGGGCCCGCCTCGCGAACTCTTCGAGCGCCCCCGTTCCACCCGTCTCGCCGAATTTCTCGGCCGGACCTCCTTCTGAATCCTTCCCCCGCTACAGGAGCATCCTTATGAGCATCACCCGATACGGCGCCGGCGAACGCGGCGCAGGCGGCCAACCCCTGCCCTTCGCCCGAGCGGTGGAAGCCGATGGCTGGCTGCACGTCTCCGGCCAGGTGGCCATGGAGAATGGCGAGATCATCGACGGCGGCATCGTCGCCCAGACCCACAAGACCATGCAGAATCTGATCGCCATCCTGCACGAAGCCGGCTACGGTCTGGAGCACGTGGTGCGTGCCGGCGTCTGGCTGGACGATCCGCGTGATTTCTGGAGCTTCAACAAGGTGTTCGCCGAGTACTTCGCCGGCCACGCCCCGGCGCGCGCCTGCGTGCAGTCCTCCATGATGGTGGACTGCAAGGTCGAGATCGACTGCATCGCCTACAAACCCAAGGCCTGAGACAAACCGCACAGATGACCGAACCTACCCGCCAACGAGCCCGTGGCCTGGACCGCGCCTTCGACATCCTCGATCACCTCAAGCGGGTAGGTCGGCCGCTGCGCCCCAACGAGATCGCCGCGGGCCTGGGCATTCCCAAGTCCACCGTCTACGACCTGGTCGGCCTGCTGCTGGAGCGGCACATGCTCGATGCCGTGGGCCGCGACGGTCAGGTCTACCTGGGCCGCGAGCTGTACTTTCTCGGCCAGGCGCACCTGCGCCACTTCGATCTGGCCCGCGAGGCCGGGCTGCTGCTGGACGACATCGTCGCCCAGACCCGCGAGACCGCCCAGCTGTGCCAGCTCAACGGCCGCAAGTACACCGTCTCGCTGATGAAGGAAGGCGCCCGCGCCTTTCGCATCTCGTCCAATGTCGGCGAGGACGCGCCCATTCCCTGGACCGCGTCCGGGCGACTGCTGCTCGGTCACCTGAGCGATGCCGAGATCCTCGCCCTGATCGATCCGGACGACTTCATCCTGCCCGACGGCAGCCGCCTGCCCCCGGCGACCTTTATCGCCGAGATCCGCAGCGCCTGCGCCGAAGGCTTTTTTTCCTTCGACAGCATCGCCGACACCTACACCCACTGCTTCGCCGCCCCGGTGCAGGACGCCAGCGGCCTGAGCATCGCCACCCTGTGCATAGTAGCGCCCCGCGCCGACGCCCAGGCCCACCATGCCGAGTACCGCCAGGTGCTGATCGACAGCGCCCGCCGCCTGTCCCAGCGCCTGGGCGGCCAGGAGAATCCATGACCATCCTCAAAGCTCCCGAGAAAGGTGCCGCCACCCCTGGCGCCAGCCTGCTCAGCGACGTGCCCCTGCCCGCCCTGGTCATCCACCAGGCTGCGCTCGACCACAACATCGCCTGGATGCAGGCCTTCGCCAGCGATCGCGGCGCCGAACTCGCACCCCATGGCAAGACCAGCATGGCGCCGGCGCTGTTTCAGCGCCAGCTGGCCGCGGGTGCCTGGGGCATGACCCTGGCCACCGCGGTGCAGACCCGCGCCGCCCAGGCTCAGGGCGTGCGTCGGGTGCTGATGGCCAACCAGCTGGTGGGGGCGCCGAACATGGCGCTGATCGCCGAGTTGCTCGCCGCCGATCCGGACTTCGACTTCCATTGCCTAGTGGATCATCCCGATCAGGTCTCCGCCCTGGGCGACTTCTTTGGCGCACGCGGCCTGGCCTTGCAGGTGATGATCGAATACGGCGTACCCGGCGGCCGTTGCGGTTGCCGCAGCGAAGCCGAGGTACGAGAACTGGCCCGGGCCATCGCCGGGCAACCGGCGCTGCGCCTGACCGGCATCGAAGGTTACGAGGGAGTGATCCACGGCGCCGAGGCGGCCACCGACATCCGCGCCTTCGCCGATTCCCTGGTGCGCCTGGCCGAAGAGTTGCGCGGCCAGGGCGCCTTCGCCCTCGACCGGCCCATCGTCACCGCCTCGGGTTCGGCCTGGTACGACCTGATCGCCGCCGCCTTCGACCAGCTGGCAGTGCGCGAGCGCTTTCTCGCCGTCATGCGCCCCGGCAGCTATGTGGTCCATGACCACGGGATCTATCGCGATGCCCAGCGTGGCGTCCTGGCCCGCACCGGTCTGAACGAAGGCCTGCAACCGGCGCTGGAGGTCTGGGCTCACGTGCAATCCCTGCCCGAACCCGGTTTCGCCATCCTCGCCCTGGGCAAGCGCGACATCGCCCACGACGCCGGCCTGCCGCTGCCGCTGCGCCGTTACCGGCCCGGCCAGACCGCTGCCGAGGCCGTCGACGTCAGCGGCTGCACGGTCACGGCGATCATGGACCAGCACGCCTTCATGGTCGTCGCCCCGGAGACCGCGCTGGCCATCGGCGACATCATCGCCCTGGGCACCTCCCACCCTTGCCTGACCTTCGACAAGTGGCGCCAGGGCTGCATCGTCGACGGAGGACTGGAGGTCGTGGAGACCTTCGCGACCTGCTTCTAGGACCTCAGGGGCGCAGCTCGCCTTCCTCCTCGCCATCCCAGTAACGGATGCGCTCGGCATGCACCTTGATGAGGATCATGCCGGGCGTGTCGGTGCCCTGGGGAAACCAGCGGTCCAGATTCTTGGTCCAGTGCGCCTCGAATTGCGCCTTGTCACGGATCAGCTCGGCGTGCCCTTCGATGCCGATGAAGATGCCGGGCTTGCCGAGCAGGCTCTTGCCCTCGCTGAAGCTCAGCCCCACCGCCGGATCCTGCTCGATGTCCCGGATCTTGGCCGAGTCCTCGTAGGCATAGAACCAGGAGTCCCCGTCGTATTCGACGTCGCCGTTGTTGCTCATCGGCCGGCTGGTCAGGCGGCCGGTACCGGTGGTCAGCATGCAGAAATCCAGATCGCGCATCGCTTTGGAAAGGTCGTGCAGGGTCTTGTCGGCCATGGGGGTCGCTCCGGTTGGGCGGGCAGGCAGTGCCCGTCTGCATTCAGACCGGGGGCGGCGGCCGCTTGGTTCCGGCGCAGCGGCGTCGCCCGGCCTTTTCGGACGGAGGGCGTTCGGCAGAAACGACCTGCGCTGACCCAGCTCGGTATCCACCAATCGCCTCGCGCCAGTGCCCCCTTTCCTTAAGCCGCACCTGCCATTCAAGTGTCACCGCAGTTAAATAAAACCAACAAGAGCGCTATAGAAAATTGTGACGGACCAAGTTTGACTGGGTTGCCGATACAGCAACTTTCAGAAAGCAACTCACCTTTTAATGAACGACCACCCTATTACTTAGTGGAGAGATTCTTCATGAGCAGTAAGGTCTCGCTATTGATGGTGTCCACGACACTCTGCCTGACGGCACCCGCGTTCGCCGCCGTGCTCAACCACGACCAGGTACAACAGATTCCCGCCGATGCCACCGCCGTCGAATACTATTATCAGCCGATGATTGCCGACGGTCCGGACTCCTGCAACAACTATCCGGCCGTGGATTCCGCGGGCAACGTCAGTGGCGGCCTGCATCCTTCGGGCGCCCCGGATGGTCATTGTCGCGGCACCAATGGCCAGGTTTATTCGCGCATGGCCGAATATTTCAAACATTGCGCGATCATGTATTCCTGGTATTTCCCCAAGGATCAGCCGCCGAACTATCTGGGCGCTGCCGGCGGTCATCGCCATGACTGGGAAGATATCGTCGTCTGGACCAACGAGTGCAAAGTCGGCTCTCCCATACTGAAGATAGACTATTCCACTCACGGCAAATACCAGGTGAACTTCAATCCGCCCGTCTGGCGAGGCCACAGCGGTTATCTTGCCGAGGGCGTACATCCCAAGGTCACCTACCATGCGACCTACAAGGGCTTCGCCGACCACTCTCCCGATGCCACCAACGACATGGGCCGCAGCCAGCCGCTGATCAGCTGGAGCCGGATGCCGGTCCCCGCCAAGAACACCCTGAACAGCTACGACTTCGGCGCGGCCAACGTGCCCTTCAAGGATGGCGGAGCCTTCTGGTCCAATCTGCGCAAAGCCTGGGAGAGCGACTAGCCCATGGCCAGGGCGCGGTGGGTGATACGCGCCCTCACTGACCTCGCGGCTTGGCGCGCGCCGTGGGTTCGGCGATCAGGGGATCGTCCGGCCAGTAGTGCTTGGGATAGCGTCCCTTGAGATCCTTCTTCACCTCGCCGTAGGTATTGGCCCAGAAGCTGGCCAGGTCCTGGGTGACCTGTACCGGTCGCCGCGCGGGCGAGAGCAGGTGCAGCTTGACCGCCAGCCGCCCTCCGGCGAGGCGCGGGGTGGCGGCCAGGCCGAACAGCTCCTGCAGCCGCACCGCCAGCACCGGCGGCTGCTCGCTGTAGTCCAGGCGGATCGTGGAACCCGAGGGCACGGCCAGACCGCGCGGGGCCAGCTCGTCGAGCTGACGGGGCAGCGGCCAGGGCAGCAGGCCCTGGAGCATGGCGGCCAGGTCCAGGGTGGCGAAGTGGGCCAGGCGGCTGACGCGATCCAGATAAGGCAGCAGCCAGACCTCCAGGCTGGCCAGCAGGGCGGCGTCGCTCACATCCGGCCAGTCGCTCGTCGGCTGCTGCTGCAGATCCAGTTGGCGCAGCAGCGCCACCCGCGCCTGCCACTGGCGCAGTTCCGGCGTCCAGGGCAGCAGCTCCAGCCCCTTGCGCCGCACCAGCCCGAGCAGCGCCCGGCTGCGGGCGGCGGCGTCCAGATTCTTCAAGGGTTCGCGGCTCAGCACCAGCTGGCCGATCCGCCGCTGGCGTTCGGCGCGCAGCACTCCCTCGCGCTCGTCCCAGTCCAGTTCGTCGTGGCCTGCCACCTGCTCGGCCAGTGGCCCCTCGAACAGCGCCGGATCCAGTTCCGCGGCCAGGTAGATACGCTCTTCGCGCTGTCCCTGGCGACTGTCCAGATCGGCCACCACCAGCCAGGGCGATTTCATCAGTCCATCCGGTTCGCCAAAGCTGGCGGCCCGGCCATTGGCCAGGCGATAGTCCTTGCCGCCGGCCTTGCGCTGCTGGGCGATGCGATCCGGATAGGCGCAGGCCAGCAGGGCACCGGTCCAGCGCGGGTGCTCGGGATCGGCCACCGGCTGCCCGGCCGGGCCACGCAGCAGGCCGCGATACTGGCGGACCAGCTGCCGAATCCGCGCCACGCCGCCGCGTGGACCGCGGCCGTCACCGCCCAGGAGCAGCAGGCGGGTGTGCAGATCGGCACCCTGCCCCGGGGCCAGGTCGCGCTCGCCCAAGAGCGCGGCGATCTCGCAGGCGCGCTCGGCCAGGCCCCAGGCCTGCCCCCGCAACAGCAGGTGCGCCAGCCGTGGATGGGCCGGCAGGCCACTCATGGCCTGGCCGTGAGGGGTGAGCACGCCCTGGTCGTCCAGGGCGCCCAGGCGCACCAGCAGATCGCGGGCCTGGGCCAGGGCGGCGGCGGGTGGCGGATCGAGCCAGGCCAGCTCCTCGGCGTTCATGCCCCAGCGCGCCAGTTGCAGCGCCAGCCCGGCCAGATCGGTCTGGAGGATCTCGGCGCTGTCATAGGCCGGCAACTGCTGATGCCCTTCCTCCGACCAGAGTCGATAGCAGACGCCCGGCTCCAGGCGGCCGGCGCGGCCCTGGCGCTGGGTCGCCGAGGCGCGGGAAATGCGCCGGGTGGTCAGGCGGGTCATGCCACTGCCGGGATCGAAGGCCGGTACTCGCGCCAGGCCCGCGTCCACCACCACTCGCACCCCTTCGATGGTCAGGCTGGTCTCGGCGATGTTGGTGGCCAGCACCACCTTGCGGCTACCTGGCGGCGCCGGCTCGATGGCCGCACGCTGGGCGGCCAGCTCCAGCTCGCCGTGCAGCGGACAGAGCAGCACACCGGCCGGCAACTGCTCGGCCAGTCGCTCGGCGGTGCGGCGGATCTCCGCCTGGCCGGGCAGGAACACCAGCAGGCTGCCGGCTTCCTCGTCCAGCGCCTGGAGCACCGTGGCGGCCACCCGTGCCTCCAGGCGCTCGTCCTGGCCGAGCGGTCGGCTCCAGCGGGTCGTCACCGGAAACATCCGTCCTTCGCTGCGCACCACCGGCGCGCCGCCGAGCAGCGCGGCGAGGCGTTCGCCTTCCAGGGTGGCCGACATCACCAGCAGCTTGAGCGGGGTATCGCGCAGCAGTTCGCGACCGCTCAGGGTCAGCGCCAGGGCCAGGTCGGCGTCCAGGCTGCGTTCGTGGAATTCGTCGAAGATCACCAGGCCGACGCCGTCCAGCGCCGGATCGTCCTGCAGGCGCCGGGTGAGGATGCCCTCGGTGACCACCTCGATACGGGTTCGCGGGCCCACCCGGCTCTCCAGGCGGATGCGATAGCCCACCGTCTCGCCGACGCCTTCGCCCAGCTCCGCGGCCAGGCGCTCGGCGGCCGCGCGCGCCGCCAGCCGGCGCGGCTCCAGCAGCAGGATGCGCTGGCCGGCCAGCCAGGGCTCCTGCAACAGCGCCAGGGGCACCCGGGTGGTCTTGCCCGCCCCGGGCGGCGCTTCCAGCACGCAGTCGTCACGGTGGGCGAGGGCCTGGCGCAGCTCGGGCAGGACAACATCGATGGGCAAGGGCGTCATTGGGCACGGCCGGTGGTCTCAACGGGGCGGGCAGTATAAAGCGTCTCGCCCGCCGTGATTCCGGCCGCTATAGTGGCGGCCTCATCCAACCGGAGGTTGTCTATGTCGATGCGTACCCGCGCGGTGTGTGGCGTCCTCGCCGCCGCCCTGTTCACCCAGCTGACCGCTTGCGGTTCGCTGTTCTATCCCGAGCGTCGCGGCCAGATCACCGGCAGTGGCCGGATCGATCCGGGCATCGTCGCCCTCGATGCCATCGGCCTGCTGTTCTACATCATTCCCGGCCTGATCGCCTTTGGCGTGGACTTCGCCACCGGCGCCATCTACCTGCCCGACAACAAGCGCGCCGAGGTCGATCCGAGCGAGCTGAACAAGGCGGTCAATTCGGACGGCAGCGTCGATCGCGCGCGCCTCAAGGCCATCATCCAGCAGGCCACCGGCCACAGCCTGCCGCTGGACGATCCGCGCCTGCTGCAGCGCAGCGGCAGCAACGAGCAGCTCGCCAGCCTGGGGCTCGCCCCGCGCGCCTGATGAGCGACCCGCACCGCACCGAGCGGCTCCTGCGTCGCGCCACCGCCGTCTCGGTGGCGGTGGCGACGACGCTGATCCTGGCCAAGGCCGTGGCCTGGTGGTTCAGCGGCTCGGTCAGCCTGCTCGCCGGCCTGACCGATTCGCTGCTCGACGGCCTGGCCTCGATGTTCAACCTGCTGGCGGTACACTACGCCCTCAAGCCGGCGGACGACGACCATCGCTATGGCCATGGCAAGGCCGAGTCCCTCGCCGGCATCGCCCAGGCGGTCTTCATCGGCGTCAGCGCCGTGCTCATCGCCTGGCAGGCGATCGGACGCCTGCAGCAACCCGAGCCCCTGGGCGCCCATGGCCTGGGCATCGCCGTCACCCTGTTTTCCCTGGCCCTGACCGCCATGCTGGTGGCCTACCAGCAGCACGTCATCCGCCTCACCGACTCCACGGTGGTCCGCGCCGACGCCCTGCACTACCGCTCCGATCTGCTGCTCAACGTCGGCATCCTGGTCGCCCTGGCGCTGACCGGCTTCGGCTGGTACTGGCTGGATCCGCTGTTCGGCCTGGCCATCGCCCTCTACATCCTCTGGAGCGCCTACGGCATCGCCCGCGACTCCTTTGGCGTACTGATGGACCAGGAACTGCCCGCCGACATCAGCGAGCACATGCTGCAGCTGGCCTGCCAGGTGCCGGGCGTGGAAGGTGCCCATGACCTGCGCACCCGCCTCTCCGGCAATCACTGGTTCGTGCAACTGCACCTGGAGCTGCCGGGCGAGATGAGCCTGTCCCGCGCCCATGTGCTGTGCGACGAGGTGGAAGCCGCCATCCGCGCCGAATATCCTCAGGCCGAAGTCTTGGTCCACGCCGATCCGCTGGACGCACCCGACGTTCCGCACCGACATCCGCTGCCGCCCGCCACCTGAGCGGAACCCGGCGCCGCTGCGCTCTCTCGAATCTGTTGAGCCTGATTTGAGAGCGCCCCCGACGGCGCCGGAGTCCACCATGAAAGCCATGCATCCGGTCGCGCGCTTCGCCGACCTGCGCGAAGACTGTGGCACCGCGGTCAAGATCGAAGACACCGAGATCCTGCTGCTGCGCGTCGGCGACGAGGCCCGCGCCTTCCAGGCCAAATGCCCCCACGCCGGCGCGCCCCTGGCCGACGGCGCGGTCTGCCAGGGTCGCCTGATCTGTCCCTGGCACAAGGCGAGCTTTGCCGTCGCGGATGGCGGCCTGTGCGAACCACCGGCGCTGGACGCCCTGCAGCGCTATCCGGTGGAGGTGCGCGATGGCGAGGTGCTGGTCGGCCGCGATCCCCTGCCCGCACAGGCGGCGGAACCTCGGCCCGACGACCGCCTGTTCGTCATCGTCGGCGCCGGCGCCGCGGGTACCGCCGCGGCCGCCGCCCTGCGCGAATTCGGCTATGGCGGACGCCTGCTGCTGATAGGTCGCGAACCGGGCGAGCCCTATGACCGGACGGCCCTGTCCAAATTCGTCCTCCAGGGCGACAAGGCCCCCGACGAAGCCCCGCCGCTGCGCGAGACCGAGTTCTTCCGCCAGCAGCGCATCGAACGCCTGCATGCCGAGGTGACCCGCCTGGATCCCCAGACCCGTCAGCTGGAACTGGCCAACGGCCAGACCCTGAGCTACGACGGCTGCGTGCTCGCCACCGGTGGCGAACCCAAGCCGCTAGACGTTCCCGGCGCCCAGCTCGAGGGCATCCACCTGCTGCGGACCCGCGCCGACGCCGCCGCGATCCTCGCCGATCTGCCCGCCAAGGGCCGCGCGGTGATCGTCGGTGCCAGCTTCATCGGCCTGGAAGCCGCCTCCGCCCTGCGCAAGCAGGGCCTGGCGGTGGACGTGGTCTCCCCCGCTTCCCTGCCCTTCGTCAAGCAGATGGGCGAGACCCTCGGGCAGCACTTCAAGACCCTGCACGAGGCCAATGGCGTGACCTTCCACGCCCCCAGCGAGGTAGTGGGCTTCACCGGCGACGCTCACGTCCGCCAGGTCAATCTCAAGGACGGCAGCCAGCTGCCCGCCGACCTGGTGCTGGTGGGTACCGGCATCACGCCGGCCACCACTTTCCTCACTGATCTGTCCCTGGCGAATGACGGCAGCGTTCCGGTGGACGCCGAGCTCCGGGCCACCGAGGGCCTCTACGCCGTCGGCGACCTGGCGACCTTTCCCTTTGCCGGTCAGCCGACCCGCATCGAACACTGGCGCCTGGCCCAGCAACACGGCCGCCTGGCGGCGCGCAATCTGTTGGGCCACGCCGAGCGCTATGCGGACGTGCCCTTCTTCTGGACCCTGCACCACGGCAAGCGTTACGAATACCTCGGCCATCCCCGCCACTGGGACGACATGCATCTGGATGGCAGCCTCGGTGACCAGACCTTTGTCGCCCTGCTGCTGGCCGAGGATCGGGTGGTGGGCGTGGTGGCCTGCCAGCGCGAGCGTGCCACCGCCATCCTGGCCCAGCGTATGCGCCAGCCGCTGGGACGCGCCGAGGCCCTGGACATCGTCCAGGCCAACTAAAGGAGCTGCCATGGCCCATCCCTATCGCGTCGGCCTGATCGCCGACACCCATGGCCTGCTTCGGCCCCAGGCCCTGGAGGTCCTCGCCGGCAGCGACTTCATCCTGCACGCCGGCGACATCGGCAAGCCCGAGATCCTCGACGCCCTGCGCGAGCTGGCGCCGCTGGCGGTGGTCCGGGGCAACAACGACGACGTGCCCTGGGCCGACGACATCCCCGAACGCGTCACCCTGACCCTGGGCGGCATCGACATCCATATGCTGCACATCCTGCCCGAGCTCGACCTGGCGGCCGCCGGTGCCCAGGTGCGGGTGGTGGTCAGCGGGCACTCGCACAAGCCGCTGATCGAAGAGCGCGATGGCGTACTCTACATAAACCCCGGCAGCGCTGGCCCACGGCGCTTTCGGCTGCCGATCAGCGTCGGCCGCCTGACCCTGGACGCCGGCCAGATCCAGGCCGAGATCCTGGAACTCACCCCCTGAAGGAATCCCGATGAGCATCGATTACCACTTCTACGAACCCAGCCAGGGCCATGGCCTGCCCCACGATCCCTTCAACGCCATCATCGCGCCGCGCCCCATCGGCTGGATCTCCTCCCAGAGCGAAACCGGCATCCTCAACCTGGCGCCCTACAGCTTCTTCAATGCCTTCAACTACAAGCCGCCGCTGATCGGCTTTTCCAGCCAGGGCTACAAGGACAGCGTGGCCAACATCGAGCGTACCGGCGAATTCGTCTGGAACCTGGCCACCCGCGAACTGGCCGAGGAAATGAACACCAGCAGCGCCATGGTCGGACCCGAGGTAGACGAATTCGCCCTGGCTGGCCTGGAGCCTGCCGCTTCGACGGTGGTCAAGGTGCCGCGTGTGGCCCGTGCCCAGGTGGCCTTCGAATGCAAGCTGAGCCAGATCGTCCGCCTCAAGACCGCCGCCGGAGACGAACTGGATCAGTGGCTGGTACTGGGCGAGGTGGTGGCCGCCCATATCGACAAGCGCCTGCTCAAGGACGGCATCTACCAGACCGCGGCCGCTCGCCCCATCGTCCGCGGCGGTGGCCCGGCCGACTATTTCGAGATCACCGAGGCCGCGCTGTTCCGCATGCGGCGCCCCGACTGACCGGTAGGCTCTGGAATGCAAAACGGCGCCCTCGGGCGCCGTTGTCGTTGTCGCGATCTCTAGCCCGCTGCGCTGACGCGAAAATTCAGGCGCGGGAAATGCACCTGGATCGCCCCCAGGTGCCCGTCGTGACGGCGGATCACCAGGGCTTCGCTATCGGCATGCACCAGTTCACCCACCACCGGACCCACCCCATAGTCGGTTGCCGCCACACTCACCCGGTCACCCCAGGCGAAGCCTTCCACGGCGAGGGCCTGGTCGCGCGGCAAGGCCAGCGGCTCCGCCGCCCTGGCGATCTCCAGCGCCTCGGCGGCGCCGAGTTCCTCATGGGTACCATGACCGAACCCCAGCACCCGGGCGAACCAGGCGGCGATCTCGGGACGCTCGTCGACCAGGGGCGCCAGTTGCGGCGTGCTCTTGAGAAACCAGAAGTTGTGCGCCAGGGCGATGTCGGCCACCGAGGGCGCGCCGAACAGGAAGTCGCCGGCGCTGCGCTGGAGCTGGGTCTCCAGGCGGGTCAGCAGGGTCGGCAACTGTTGCCGGGCCTGCTCGGGACTCAGCCGGCTCAGGCTGCCACCGTTGAACAGCGCCTTGCGATCGTCCAGGAACGCCTGGGCCTGCTCCGGCGGCAGGCTGGCCAGCCGCGGACCCATGATCTCCGGCTGGAACATCAGCGCCACGGCATGCTGGAACAGCACCGAGTCCGCCCAGCCGGCAAGGGCGGCCACCACCGCTTCCTGGCCTTCCGGAAACAGCGCCGGCACGGCTTTTTCCGCCTCCAGGCGGCGCGCGATCAGCGCCGTGTCGCAATAGACATCGGCGCCGACCTGCAGCACCGGCGTCTTGCGATAGCCACCGGTGAGCGCCACCAGCTCGGGCTTGGGCAGCATCCGCGGAATGATCACCGAGCGCCAGGCCAGGCCCTTGAAGCCCAGCAGCAGGCGCGCCTTCTCGGCGAAGGGCGATTGCCAGTAGTGATGCAGAATCAGCTCGGACATGACAGCTCTCCTGAAGGGGCCGCGGACGCCAGGCCGGCGCGGGCCAGCACCAGGGATTCCTTGGCTTTTTTGGGCAGCTTCTTGATCTGGATTTCGCGACGCAGGGCGGTCGACTTGTCGCCACAGGCTTCCACATAGACCAGCGCCTGGGCCGGACTGGAGGCGAAGAAGCGAGCACCGCGGCCACTGCGGTGCTGGGCGAAACGGCGCTCGGGATCATCGCTGATGCCGCAATAGAGCGCCTGATTCTCGGCGCGCACTAGGTAGACATACCAGGTGCGCGTGGGTGACAGGGATACGTCGCTCACCCTCAGGCGAACCACTCCCGGGCGGTACGCCAGACGCACACGCCGACGAAGTAGATGCCGCTGGCGAACCAGAGCACCATCAGCCACAGCGGCTTGTCGGGATGCACGAACACCATCATGGCGCTGCTGAGCAGCCAGATGGAGGTCACGGTGATGTTCACCGCCATCAGCTGGCGCACGCGGAAGGGATGCAGGAACTTGACCCGGGTCAGGGTCAGGGCGGCCAGCACCAGCACCACCGCCATGCTGAACCAGGGCGCCAGGTCCAGCACGTAGAAATACAGCGCCACCACGTTCCAGGCCGCGGGAAAGCCAACGAAATAGTTGTCGGCGCTCTTCATGTTCACATTGCAGAAACAGAACAGCGACGACAATAGGATGATGCCCACCGCCACCAGTTCGAAATGCGGCGGCAAGGGCACGAAGCGATAGATGAAGATGGCCGGAATGAACACATAGGTCAGGTAGTCGACCACCAGGTCCAGCGCCGAGCCGTCGAAATGGGGCAGTACCCGCTTGACTTCGAACTTGCGCGCCAGGGTGCCGTCGAGACCGTCGACGAGCAGGGCGATGCCCAGCCACATTAGGCAACCCTTGGGTTGACCGTCGACCAGAGCGAGCAGCGCCAGAAGCGCGAGGATCACACCACTGGAGGTCACCGCATGGGCGCCCCAGGCCTTGGCTTTTGTCAGCATGAGCGGATGGGAAATGGAGTTCACGGGCGTCTCTCTATGATGACGGCTTCGACTGCCCAGCGCACCGCCCGTTCTGGCGATACGCTACGAAATCGACAATGAAGCCGGTGAACGGCAAGGCGGACCTTGACCGCCGACCCCGGAAACCGGGCGCCAAACGTCGAGGATACCGCGCCTTGCGGCCCTTTGCCCGCCTTCCCGCCGAACGCCCGTGACTGGGTTCGCAGGACGACCGGGGCGGACAGGTCTCCGCCCCGGACACGCTTAGTGCAGGATCTGCCCGAGGAACAGGCGGGTACGCTCGTTCTGCGGGTTGTCGAAGAACTGGTCCGGAGCGGCCTGTTCGACGATTTCGCCCTTGTCCATGAAGATCACCCGGTTGGCCACGGTGCGGGCAAAGCCCATCTCGTGGGTCACGCAGAGCATGGTCATGCCGTCCTGGGCCAGACCGATCATGGTGTCCAGCACCTCCTTCACCATCTCCGGGTCGAGCGCCGAGGTCGGCTCATCGAACAGCATGATGCGCGGCTGCATGCACAGCGCCCGGGCGATGGCCACGCGCTGCTGCTGGCCGCCGGACAGCTGGCCCGGAAACTTGTTGGCCTGCTCGGGAATGCGCACCCGCTGCAGGTAGTGCATGGCGATCTCTTCGGCCTGCTTCTTCGGCAGCTTGCGCACCCACATGGGTGCCAGGGTGCAGTTCTGCAGCACGGTCAGGTGCGGGAAGAGGTTGAAGTGCTGGAACACCATGCCGACTTCGCTGCGAATGGTCTCGATCTGCTTGAGATCGTTGGTCAGCTCGGTGCCGTCGACGATGATCTGGCCCTTCTGGTGCTCTTCCAGCCGGTTGATGCAGCGGATGGTGGTGGACTTGCCCGAACCGGACGGCCCGCACAGCACGATGCGCTCGCCCTGGGTGACGGTCAGGTTGATGTCCTTGAGCACGTGGAACTGGCCGTACCACTTGTTCACGTCCTTGAGCTGGATCATGACCTTGCTGCTGTCGACCGGCTGCTTGTTGCTTACGTTCATCTGTTGACTCCTAACGCTTGTGGCCGGTGTTCAGCTTGCGCTCCAGACGGGCGGAGTAGCTGGACATGGCGAAACAGAAAATCCAGAAGACCAGGGCGGCGAACACATAGCCTTCGGTGGACAGACCAGGCCAGGCCGGGTCGGAGGTGGCGCGCTTGATGCTGTTGAGCAGGTCGAACAGGCCGATGATGACCACCAGGCTCGAATCCTTGAACAGCGCGATGAAGGTGTTGACGATGCCCGGGATCACCAGCTTGAGCGCCTGCGGCAGGATCACCAGGCCGGTGGTCCGCCAGTAGCCCAGGCCCATGGCGGCGGCGGCTTCGTACTGCCCCTTGGGAATGGCTTGCATGCCACCCCGCACCACCTCGGCGATATAGGCCGCCTCGAAGATGATGACCATGACGATGGCGCGCAGCAGCTTGTCCAGGTTCATGCCATCGGGCAGGAACAGCGGCAGCATCACCGAGGACAGGAACAGCACGGTGATCAGCGGAATGCCGCGCCAGAACTCGATCATGGTCACGCAGATGACCTTGATCGCCGGCAGCTTGGAGCGCCGTCCCAGGGCCAGCAGGATACCCAGCGGCAAGGCGCCGACGATGCCCACCGCGGCGATCACCACGGTCAGCATCAGGCCGCCCCACTCGCTGGTGGGCACCACACGCAGACCGAAGCCGCCATACAGCAGCCAGAAGGCCACCAGCGGATAGATCACCAGCAGGGCCAGGCCGTAGCGAGCCTTGTGCTTGAAGCTGTCGAGGAACAGCGGAATCGCCCCGACCACGGCGATCACCACGGTCAGGTCCACGCGCCAGCGCTGATCGCCGGGATAGAAGCCGTACATGAACTGGCCGAAGCGCTCCTTGATGAACACCCAGCAGGCGCCGCCCGGCACGCAATCGGCACGGGTGCTGCCGCTCCAGGTGGCGTTGATGAAGGCCCAGTTCACCACCGGCGGCACGATCAGCCAGACGATATAGAGACCGAACAGCGTCAGCAGGGTATTGCCGATACTGGAAAACAGGTTGCCACGGATCCAGGCCAGGGCACCGACGCTGGAAGGCGGCGGCGGCAGGTCCGGTTTGAAGGTATGGGTCTGGTTACTCATACGCGCTCCTTAACGCTCGATCAGCGCGATGCGCTTGTTGTACCAGTTCATCAGGAGACTGATGCTGATGCTGATGGCCAGGTAGACGCTCATGGTGATGGCCATGGTCTCGATGGCCTGACCGGTCTGGTTCAGGGTGGTGCCGGCGAACAGCGCCACCATCTCCGGATAGCCCACCGCGGCGCCCAGCGAGGAGTTCTTCATCAGGTTCAGATACTGGTTGGTCAGCGGGGGAATGATCACCCGCAGGGCCTGGGGAATGATCACCAGCCGCAGGGTCAGCCCCGGACGCAGGCCCAGGGAGCTGGCCGCCTCGGTCTGGCCATGGCTGACCGCCTGGATGCCGCCGCGCACCGTTTCCCCGATGAAGGCCGCGGTATAGACCGACAGGGCCACCGCCAGGGACACCAGCTCGGGGATGATCACCCAGCCACCGCGCAGGTTGAAGCCCTGCAGTTCCGGCAGCTCCCAGTGCAGCGGCTTGCCAAAGACCAGGGCCGCCAGCAGCGGAATCCCGATCAGCAGTGCCAGCACCGTCCAGAGCACCGGAAAGCGCTGCCCCGTGGCATGCCGACGCTTGCGCGCCCAGCGCACCACCACCACGCTGGCGACGATGGCGATGAGCAGCGCGATCAGGCCGGGCAGCAAGCCGGCGTCGGCGATCGGCGCCGGCATGTACAGGCCGCGGTTGTTGACGAACAGCGCGCCGCCCAGGCTCAGGCTTTGTCGCGGGCCCGGCAGGGGCGCGAGCACGGCGAAATAGACGAAGAAGATCAGCAGCAGCGGTGGAATGTTGCGGAAGGTCTCGATGTAGACCGTGGCGACCTTGCGCAGCAGCCAGTTGTTCGACAGGCGCGCCACACCCACAGTGAAGCCGATGATGGTCGCCAGGACGATGCCGATCACCGAAACCAGCAGGGTGTTGAGCAGCCCGACCAGGAAGACGCGCCCGTAGGTGTCGCCCTCGCTGTAGGGAATCAGGTGCTGGGGAATGCCGAAACCGGCGGTGTTGTTGAGAAAGCCGAAGCCCGAGGTGATACCCCGGTTGGCGAGGTTGGTCTGGGTGTTGTTGAACAGGAACCAGCCAAAGGACACCACGGCGACCACGGCCACGATCTGGAACAGCCAGGAACGAACCTGCGGGTCGGTGAGCAGCGACCCACGAACCGGCGCGGACGGTTTGCTAACGTTTTGCATCTACTAGGAGCCTCATTAAATTCTCGCCCCACAGCGCGGGCAGCGCTGCAGGGCGAGAATCTGCACATCCGGAAGGTGTTCGGCGACTAAGGCGCCGAGATCAACGGACCGGCGGGGCGTACTGCAGACCGCCTGCATTCCACAGGGCGTTGAGGCCGCGCTTGATCTTCAGATCGCTGCCCATGCCGACGTTACGCTCGAAGACTTCGCCGTAGTTGCCGACCTGCTTGACGATCTTCACCGCCCAGTCCTTCGGCAGCTTCAGATCCTTGCCGAATTCGCCATCGGCACCCAGCAGACGACGCACGTCAGGATTCTTGGAATCCTTGGCCTGGGCTTCGACGTTGGCGGAGGTCAGACCCAGTTCTTCGGCGTTGACCATGGCGAACAGCGACCACTTGACCACGGTCAGCCAGTCTTCGTCGCCACGACGGACGGCCGGCGCCAGGGGCTCCTTGGAGATCACCTCGGGCAGCACGACGTAGTCGTCAGGGCTGGCCAGCTTGTTGCGCTGGGCATAGAGCTGCGACTGGTCGGAGGTCAGCACGTCGCAACGACCGGCTTCCATGGACTTGGCGCTCTCGTCCGAGGTGCTGTAGGTGATGGGGGTGAACTTCATGCCGTTGGAACGGAAGTAGTCGGCCAAGTTGAGTTCGGTGGTGGTGCCGGCCTGGATGCACACGGTGGCGCCGTCCAGTTCCTTGGCGCTCTTCACACCCAGCTTCTTGTTCACCAGGAAGCCCTGACCGTCGTAGTAGGTGACGCCGGCGAAGATCAGACCCATGCCGCCATCGCGGGAGCTGGTCCAGGTGGTGTTGCGCGACAGCACGTCGATTTCGCCGGATTGCAGCGCGGTGAAGCGCTCCTTGGCGGTCAGGGGCGTGAAGCGAACCTTGGTGGAGTCACCGAAGACCGCAGCGGCCACGGCGCGGCATACGTCGACGTCGATGCCCTTGTAGTCACCCTTGGAGTCGGTGTAGGAGAAGCCCGGCAGGCCATCGCTGACGCCGCATTGCACGAAACCTTTGTTCTTCACCGCATCCAGGGTAGCGCCCGCGTGAGCCATGCCGGACAGGCCCAGAGCAGCGGCGGTGGTCAGAATTGCCAGGGTAGACTTCACCATCTTCATCGATAAGCTCCACTTTGTTTATGAATTACGTTTCCAGTCGCACGGCAGCGATGTCTCTCGCCTGATTGCCGTGTAACCCGCCCACCCGGTCCCTGGGCGTCCTCGATCAAGGGATGGAGGAGACGCGCTGGAAGGCGTGACGAAGCAGTGAGTCAGTGTTACCTGTTAGTGCACTACCTGGCCGCAGCCTAGATGAGGCAATTTGCGGACCAGTGAATGCGACAGCTGCTCACTTCGCTCAAACCCGGCAACTGCGTGACTTCGAGCAAAAAGCCGGACAACAGAATTACGAAAATGCGACACGCATTTTGTGCACCATCTGTTACCACACCCATTTTTAGTGGCACCAAACTGGAGCAAAGCCTTGGAAAATTCGCCTCTTGTGCTGGAATCGCCCAGCGGAACCGCCGATAGCTGCGTCATTTGGTTGCATGGCCTGGGGGCAACCCAGCATGACTTCGAACCCGTTGCCGAATTGTTGCAGCGCAGCCTGACGTCGACCCGTTTCGTCCTGCCCCAGGCGCCCATCCAGGCGGTCACCATCAATGGCGGCTGGGCCATGCCGTCCTGGTACGACATCCTGGCCATGAATCCGGCCCGGGCCATAGACCGCGCCCAGCTGGACGCCTCGGCCGCCACGGTCCGGGCGCTGATCGACGCCCAGCAGGCCCAGGGCATTGCGGCCGAACGCATCGTGCTGGCCGGCTTTTCCCAGGGCGGCGCCGTGGTCCTGCACACCGCCTACAACACCGCCTGCCCGACACTGGGCGGCGTCATGGCACTGTCGACCTATGCACCCAGCTTCGAGGACGCCCAGGTCAATCGGGGCGGGGCCACCCCGGTGCTGTGCTTGCACGGCGAGCAGGACGACGTGGTACCCCTGGCCCTGGGGCGAGCCGCCTACGAGGCGCTGGTGGCCGCGGGCGTGGAAGCGCTCTGGCACAGCTACCCCATGCGCCACGAGGTCATCCCCGCGGAGATCCAGGACATCCAGGGCTGGCTGCTGGCACGTCTCGGCGGAAAATAAAGGGCGAATTGCCGGACCGCTTCGTTTTTGGAAACCGGTCGACAATTTGCAGAATCTGGACGCGAAGGGAGGCCTGAAAAGGGCAAAGCGAACGAACTTTGAGGTACCCATCCGGTCCAGTGTGGGTGCCTGAAGGTCGTGATGTGCATGGAGCAGCTATGGCCCGAGTTTTCCTTTCAGTCCCAGGGGTGATCCTTTGATGGCTGCCCCCTTGTCGGTCTGGTTGGCCGAAGTCCCGGTCGATTCCCTGAAGGACCTGCGCCTGTTCAAGGGCGTGGAGACCTATCTGCTGGAAGCCCTGATCGCCCGCTCGGCCACGCGCAGCCTGGTCGCTGGCGAGTGCCTGCTCTCGCCCGCCATGCTCAACCAGTACATGTATCTCATCCTGGAAGGCCGCCTGCGGGTCCACCTAGGCTCGCCGGAAAATCCGCCCATCTATCTGCTGGGTCCGGGCGAATGCTCGGGCGAGATCAGCTTCATGGACAGCGAGCGGCCTAGCGCCCACGTCATCGCCGAAGCCGACACCCAGGTGCTCTGCCTGCACCGCGATCTGGTGCTGGAGCTGATCGAGCGCTCTTCCAAGGCCATGCACAACCTGCTCGGCATCCTCTGCGAGCGGATGCGCCGTGGCAACCAGCTCATCGTCGATACCGAACGCAATGCCAACGTCGACACCCTGACCGGCCTCTTCAATCGTCGGCGGCTCGAACAGCTGTTCGAGCGCGAGAGCACCCGTTGCGCCTTCAATCGGCAGCCCTTGAGCCTGCTGATGCTGGATGTGGATCACTTCAAGCGCTACAACGACACCCATGGTCACCTGGCGGGCGACTATGCCCTGTGCCTGGTGGCCAACACCCTGCGCGACCAGCTGAGACCCAAGGACAGCATGGCGCGCTATGGCGGCGAGGAGTTCGTCATCCTGCTGCCGGAGATCGACCGCGACGAAGCCATCGCCATCGCCGAGCGCCTGCGCCAGAGCCTGGCGGAGATCAAGGACTTCTATTCGCCCTGCGGCAAGCTGCCGGGGGTGACCGTGTCCATCGGACTGGCCCAGATGCGCAAGGCCGACTCCCTGGACGAACTGGTAGGGCGTGCGGACAAGTCGCTCTACCAGGCCAAGGATGCCGGGCGCAATCGGATCAGCGGCTGAGCGGATTGCGCTTGCGTTCGGCAGGTAGTTGTTGCCGGGCACGTAGGTTGCTTTACACTGCGGTCTCATTCCGCTTTCGATGATCGAGACCCTCCGTGCTCAAGGCACTCAAAAAATTTCTGGGCAAGGATCAGGAGGTCGCTCAGCCGACTCCCTCCCCTGCGCCCCAAGCTACCCCCAGCGTCGCTCCTGCAGCCCCCTCCTCTCCTGCATCCCTGGCGCCCGAGCCCCAGGCCGAGCGTGCGCCACGCAAACCGCGCAACCCAGGCGAATCCCGTAGCCAGGAGCCGCGCGTCCAGGCCGAAAAACAGGAGCCGCGCGCCCAGGCGGAAAGAGCCGCCAAGCCGCGTCGCGAACGCAGCCCGCGCAAGCCCAAGCCGGTCGACACCTGGAAACTGGAAGACTTCGTGGTCGAGCCGCAGGAAGGCAAGACCCGCTTCCACGACTTCAAGCTGGATCCGCGGCTGATGCACGGCATCCATGACCTCGGCTTTCCCTACTGCACGCCGATCCAGGCGCAGGTGCTGGGCTTCACGCTCAAGGGCAAGGACGCCATCGGTCGCGCCCAGACCGGTACCGGCAAGACCGCTGCCTTCCTGATCTCGACGATCACCCAGTTGCTGACCACCCCGCCGCCCAAGGAAAGGTACATGGGCGAACCGCGGGCACTGATCATCGCGCCGACCCGTGAACTGGTGGTGCAGATCGCCAACGACGCCCTGGACCTGGCCAAGTACACCGGTCTCAACGTCATGAGCTTTGTCGGCGGCATGGACTTCGACAAGCAACTCAAGCAGCTCGAAGCGCGCTATTGCGACATCCTGGTCGCCACCCCGGGCCGCCTGCTGGACTTCAACCAGCGCGGCGAGGTGCACCTGGACATGGTCGAGGTGATGGTGCTGGACGAGGCCGATCGCATGCTGGACATGGGCTTCATTCCCCAGGTTCGCCAGATCATCCGCCAGACGCCGCCCAAGAGCGAACGCCAGACCCTGCTGTTCTCCGCCACCTTCACCGACGATGTGATGAACCTGGCGCGGCAGTGGACCACTGATCCGGCCATCGTCGAGATCGAGCCGGAAAACGTGGCCAGCGACACCGTCGAGCAGCACGTCTATGCGGTCTCTTCCAGCGACAAATACAAGCTGCTCTACAACCTGGTGGCCCAGAACAACTGGGAGCGGGTGATGGTGTTCGCCAACCGTCGTGACGAGGTGCGCCGCATCGAGGAACGCCTGACCAAGGACGGCATCAGCGCCGCCCAGATGTCCGGCGACGTACCCCAGCACAAGCGCATCAAGACCCTGGAAGGCTTCCGCGCCGGCAAGATCCGCGTGCTGGTGGCCACCGACGTGGCCGGTCGCGGCATTCACGTCGACGGCATCAGCCACGTGATCAACTTCACCCTGCCGGAAGATCCGGACGACTACGTGCACCGCATCGGCCGTACCGGTCGGGCTGGCGCCAGCGGCACCTCAATCAGCTTCGCCGGCGAGGACGACGCCTTCGCCCTGCCGCCCATCGAGACCCTGCTGGGTCGCAAGATCTCCTGCGAAATGCCCCCGGCCGAATTGCTCAAGTCGGTGCCGCGGCAGCGTTAATAGAGTGCTGCTCGATCGCGGCCATGGCGGTCCGCCGATGCGGCCGCTCCTACACCTATATCGCGCCTCTGTAGGAGCGGCCCATGGCCGCGATAAGTCTTAGCGCTGCGCACGCGCGGTGATTGCCAGCCGCTGGAAATCACCTGTCGTAGGGTGGATGACGGCGTAGCCTCATCCACCGCCAGCCTTTAGGCAGCAGGTGGAAAACGCTAACGCGGTTTTCCACCCTACCCCATCAGGCCTTCGCCCAACGCCCCGCGGCATCCTGATCGCTGGCGCGGCCTTCCACCCAGCGCGGGCCTTCGGCCGTATCTTCCTTCTTCCAGAAGGGTGCGCGGGTCTTGAGATAGTCCATCACGAAATTGCAGGCGTCGAAGGCGGCCTGGCGATGGGCGCTGGCGGTGCCGACGAAGACGATGGGCTCGCCCGGTTCCAGGCGACCGATGCGATGCAGGATATCGACCCCGAGCAGCGGCCAGCGCTGCTTCGCCTCTTCGACGATGCGCGCCAGGGCCTTTTCGGTCATGCCGGGAAAGTGTTCGAGGAACAGCCCGCCGACGTCGCGCCCGTCATTGAAATCCCGCACGTACCCCACGAAACCCACCACGGCACCGATACCGGTGTTGGCGGCATGCAGGGCATTGAGCTCCTGGCCGGGATCGAAGGCCGCGGCCTGCACACGAATGGCCATGTCTAGCCTCCGGTCACGGTGGGAAAGAAGGCGACCTCGTCGCCATCACGCAGCGGCTCGGCCAGGCCGCAGAGTTCTTCGTTGCGCGCGCACATCAGCCCTCGTTCACCCAGGGTCTCGGCCCAGCTTCCGCCGCGCTGTACCAGGTGCTCGCGCAGGTCGCCAACGGTGGCCAGCTCAGGCGCCCATGCCAGGCTGTCCTCGGCACGGCCCAGCATTTCGCGATAGCGGGCGAAGAATTGCACGCGGATCATGCCGATTGCTCCTCGGCGCGGAAATGACCGCTCTTGCCGCCATTCTTTTCCAGCAGCCGCACCGCCTCGATGGTCATGCCCCGATCGACCGCCTTGCACATGTCGTAAAGGGTCAGGGCTGCAACGCTGGCGGCGGTCAGGGCCTCCATCTCCACCCCGGTCTGGCCGGACAGCTTGCAGGTGGCGGTGATCCGCACCGCATCGGGCGCTTCGGCGGCCAGTTGGACCTTGACGCCGGTCAGCATCAGCGGATGGCAGAGCGGGATGAGGTCGGCGGTCTTCTTGGCCGCCTGGATGCCGGCGATACGGGCCACGGCGAAAACATCGCCCTTGGGGTGGCCGCCGCTCTGGATCAGGTCGAGGGTTTCCGGACGCATGCGCACCCGGGCTTCGGCGGTGGCTTCACGGAAGGTCACCTGCTTGTCGGTGACATCGACCATGTTGGCACGGCCTTGGGAATCGAGATGGGTCAGCACGGCATGACTCCTGGAAAAGACCTGCCATTGTAGACCCGCGGTTGGGGATTTGATCCCCGCCCGTGACCGGACGGGGATCGGGGGAGTTACAGATGGGCCTCGGCGTATTCGGCGAGGACGGAACGGGGCACACCCTGCAGGGTGATGTGCACCCCGTGGTTGAAGCCCTTGAAGCGCTCGGAGAGATAGGTGAGGCCCGAGCTGGTGGCCGAGAGGTACGGCGTGTCGATCTGCGCCAGGTTACCCAGGCAGATCACCTTAGAGCCACTGCCGGCACGGGTGATGATGGTCTTCATCTGGTGCGGGGTAAGGTTCTGGCATTCGTCGATGAGGATCAGACTCTGCTGGAAACTGCGGCCGCGGATGTAGTTCAGCGACTTGAACTGCAGCGGTACCTTGCTGAGGATGTAGTCCACGCTGCCGTGGGGATTGTGGTCATCCATGTGCAGGGCTTCGAGGTTGTCGGTGATGGCGCCCAGCCAGGGTTCCATCTTCTCGGCCTCGGTCCCGGGCAGGAAGCCGATGTCCTCGTCCAGACCCTGGACGCTACGGGTGGCGATGATCCGCCGGTATCTCTTGGTAACCATGGTCTGTTCAATGGCCGCGGCCAGCGCCAGGATGGTCTTGCCGGAACCCGCCGCGCCGGTCAGGTTGACCAGATGGATATCCGGCTCCAGCAGGGCGAACAGCGCCAGCGCCTGATAGATGTCGCGCGGCTTGAGGCCCCAGGCTTCCTGGTGCATCAGGGGTTCCTGGTGCATGTCGAGCAGAATGACCTCGCCATCGCGCACCGCCTTGACCCAGCCGACGAAGCCCTGCTCGTCGAGCACGAAGTCGTTGACGTTGAAAGGCGGCATCTCGGCCGCCAGCTGCACCCGGTGCCAGACCCGGCCCAGCTCCTGCCGGCTTTCCACCTTGCTGACATTGTCCCAGAAGGACCCCGGCAGATTGTGGTAACCCTGGGACAGCAGGGAGACGTCGTCGAGCAACTGGTCGGTCTGGTAGTCCTCGGCGGCAATGCCGCAACCCCGCGCCTTGAGGCGCATATTGATGTCCTTGGTCACCAGCACGACCCGCTCCTGGGGATGCTGGGTACGCAATTCGACGAGCTGGTTGATGATGCGGTTGTCGTTGATGTCGTCGGGCAGACAGGCCATGGGCCCGGCGCGACGACCCATGAGGATGGACAGCCGCCCCTTGGCCTCGCCCTTGCCACGGGGGATGGGTACGCCCCGCTCGACGTCCTCGGGCGAGGATTCGGCGAGGACGCTGTCGATCAGGCGGATCGCCTGCCGGCATTCGGCGGCAACGTTGTGCTTGCCGGTCTTGAGCTTGTCGAGTTCCTCCAGGACCGTCATGGGAATGGCGACGTGGTGCTCCTCGAAATTGAGCAGCGCGTTGGGGTCGTGGATCAGTACGTTGGTGTCGAGCACATAGAGGGTGGGCTGGGTGGGGCGGGAACGTCCGTGATCATCCATACTCGGTCACCTCGTAGAAACGCTTGACTCGCAAGCCTGTCGACGGAGCGCCAGACGACGCTCCGCTGCGAAAGGTGCCGTCGCTCCAGCAACGGGTTCACGGACCGGCCAACATGAGGGCACGGGACCCGAGAGATGCGACGGACACTTCGGTAATAACGCAAAAGGCCTTGGGCACAAAGGCTTTTTTTGGCGGTACCCGGTTTTTTTCGCGGACCGGTATTTCCTGCCGCCTGGCCTGGCAACCTAGCCCCGGGAGCGTGGTCAATACCTATCGATCCCATCGGCAAGGGCCACTGGAGCCCAGCGGCGGAGGCTTCTAGAATGGCGCCTCGCCAAGAGGAGCCAAGCCGATGCTGATGGTGATTTCACCCGCCAAGACGCTGGACTACAGCACACCGCCGAGCACGTCCCGCCATACCCTGCCGCAATACCTGGAGCACTCCCGTGAGCTGATCGACGGACTCCGGCAGCTCGCGCCGGCGGAGGTCGCCGCGCTCATGGGGGTGTCCGACAAGATCGCCACCCTCAATGTCGCCCGCTTCGGCAGCTGGACCCCGGACTTCACGCCGGAGAATGCCAAGCAGGCGCTGCTGGCCTTCAAGGGCGACGTCTACACCGGGCTTGCCGCCGAAGACTTCCAGGAAGACGATTTCGACTTCGCCCAGCGCCACCTGCGCATGCTCTCCGGACTCTATGGCCTGTTGCGTCCGCTGGACCTGATGCAACCCTATCGCCTGGAGATGGGCACCCGCTTCGCCAATGCCCGGGGCAAGGACCTCTACGCCTTCTGGGGCGAGCGCATCAGCGACTGGCTCAAGGCGGATCTCGCGGCCCAGGGTGACGATGTCCTGCTGAATCTGGCCTCGAACGAGTATTTCAGCGCGGTACGCCGCGCGCACCTGCAGGCCCGGGTCGTGGACGTGGAGTTTCGCGATCTCAAGAATGACGACTACAAGATCATCAGCTTCTATGCCAAGAAGGCCCGCGGCCTGATGGCGCGGCACGTGATCAAGCAGCGCGTCACCGCGGTGGACGACCTGCGCAACTTCGATGACCAGGGCTATCGCTATTCAAGCGAGCGCTCCAGCTCAGACAAGCTGGTATTCTTGCGGGACAATCCTCTTGAATAGCCGGGTAATCGACGGATGGCAGAGGCGCTGGCTTGCTTTGCCTTCAAACTGGCTAGGAAGTCACAATCGGTGGAATGCGTCCATGAAAGACTGTCATCTCCCTCCAATAAAAAAGGTTTCAGCCTCGTAGCGGAGACGGTTCAGGCACGAAAAGTTGCCGGACATCTCAAAACCGCTGCCTTTCCGGAAAAAGGAAAATTCGCTGAGAACCACTTTCGTTTGATTCTGTCTTTGTCTGGTCCTTGCCCTGGGTCATGCTGGCCAATGGCAATCAGTCCGCACGTTCAATTTGTACCGGTCGACATTTCGGCCGGTTGATCTTTCGAAGCACGGACGCTTCGTCCCGACCTCAGGGACAGCGGCCACAAATCAGCAGACGCTGAAGGAGTAACGCCCATGATTCCCGTCATCCTGTCCGGTGGTAGCGGCTCGCGACTCTGGCCCCTCTCGCGCAAGCTCTACCCCAAGCAGTTCCTGGCACTGACCAGCGAACAGACCATGTTCCAGGAGACCATCAATCGCCTGGGCTGCGAGGGCAGCATCGATTGCCCCATCATCGTCTGCAATGCCGAACACCGTTACCTGGTGGAAGAGCAGCTCAAGGCCGTCGAGTGCAAGCCCCAGGCGCTGATCATGGAGCCCTTCGGTCGCAACACCGCGCCGGCCGTGGCCATCGCCGCCATGCAACTGGTCGCTGACGGCAAGGACGACCTGATGCTGGTGCTGCCCGCCGATCACGTGATCGAGGACGAAGCCGAATTCAAGGCCGCCCTGCAACAGGCCGCCGCCGCCGCCGAGCGTGGCGAGATGGTGCTGTTCGGTATCCCGGCCACCGCGCCCGAGACCGGCTACGGCTACATCAAGACCGGCTCCAACGACGGTCTGCCCCAGGGCGTGTCCCGCGTCGAGCGCTTCGTCGAGAAGCCCGATGCCGTCACCGCCACCGAATACGTGGCCTCCGGCGACTACTGCTGGAACAGCGGTATCTTCCTGTTCCGCGCCAGCCGTTTCCTGGAAGAGCTGAAGAAGCACGACACCGACATCTATGACACCTGCCTGCTGGCGCTGGAGCGCAGCAGCATCGACGGCATCAACATCAGCATCGATGCCGCCACATTCGCCGTCTGCCCGGACAATTCCATCGACTACGCCGTGATGGAAAAGACCACCCGCGCCTGCGTGGTGCCCATGACCGCCGGCTGGAACGACGTCGGTTCCTGGTCCGCGCTGTGGGACGTGCATGCCAAGGACAACAACGGCAACGTCATCAAGGGCGACGTCGTCCTGCATGACAGCCGCAACTGCCTGGTGCACGGCAACGGCAAGCTGGTGACCCTGGTCGGTCTGGACGACGTGGTCGTGGTGGAAACCAAGGACGCCGTCATGATCGCCCACAAGGACAAGGTCCAGGACGTCAAGAAGCTGGTCAACACCCTCGAGAAGCAGAACCGCAACGAGGTTAAGGCCCACCAGGAAGTCTTCCGTCCCTGGGGTTCCTACGACTCCATCGACATGGGCCAGCGCTTCCAGGTCAAGCGTATCACCGTCAAGCCGGGCGCCCAGCTGTCGCTGCAGATGCACCACCACCGTGCCGAGCACTGGATCGTGGTCTCGGGTACCGCCGAGGTCACCTGTGACGACAAGGTCTTCCTGCTGACCGAAAACCAGTCCACCTACCTGCCGATGACCTCCGTGCACCGCCTGGCCAACCCCGGCAAGGTACCGCTGGAGCTGATCGAAGTGCAGTCCGGTGGCTACCTGGGCGAGGACGACATCGTCCGCTTCGAAGACATCTACGGCCGCGTCGACACCCAGGCCCTGGAAGTCGCCAAGGCCGGCAAGGCGTCGACCCGCTAAGCCTCGCTGCACGGCAATGAACAGACACCGGCTTCGGCCGGTGTCTGCATTTTCGGCAGCCGCTCGGCAAAACCGGTTAGGCTTGTCGTTTCCCCTTTCGCCATCGGATCCGCCGCATGACCGCTCCCACCCTGCTCCGCCTCGATCAACTGGACGAGGCCCTGGCCGCCTACGACGGCTTCATCCTCGACCTCTGGGGCGTGCTGATCGACGGCTACGAAACCTTTCCCGGCGCTCGCGCCTGGCTGGAGCGCCGCGCCGCCGAAGGCAAGCCGGTGTGGTTCCTCAGCAATGCCTCGCGCGATGCGGACGGCATGGTCGAAGAACTGGGCAAGCTGGGCGTGCCGCGCGAGCTCTTCGCCGGCATCACCACCTCGGGTCAGCTGGCCATTGATGCCTTTCAGCAGGACCCGACCTTCAGCGAAGGCGGCATCTACCTCTCCGGCCCTGGCACCGGCCAGGTGGGCTGGCCCGCGGAAATCCGCGCGCGCTTCGTCGAGGACATCGAGCAGGCAGCCATCATCCTAGGCGTCGGCAGCTTTCCGGAAGACGAACTAGAGGCGCGCTTCGCGCCCCTGGCCACGGCGCTGGACAAGCCTTTTCTCTGCGCCAATCCGGATCGCAACGTGGTGTCCGGGGGTCTACCCTTCTATGCAGCCGGCAAGCTGGCCGATCGCTTCGCCGCCCTGGGTGGCGCGGTCACCTGGTACGGCAAGCCCGATCCCTATGCCTTCCATTGCGCGGCAGGCGCCCTGGCCGAGCGTGGCGCCAAGCGCCTGCTGTTCGTGGGCGACTCGCTGGTGACCGATGTACCCGGCGCGGTGGCGGCGGGCATCGACTGTCTCTGGCTGGCGGCCACCGGCATCCACCGCGAGGCCCTCGGTCTGGACTTCAACCAGGAGCCGACCCGCGAGGGACTCGAGCCGCTGCTCAGGCAACATCCCGAGCGGCCGCGCTTCGCCGCGGCCGGTCTGGCCTAATCCTTTTCCGCACGCCGAGGTATCGATGAGCAAGAAGCACGTAGTGGTCTTCAACCGCCTGCCCGAAACGCTGGTGGAACGTTTGCGCGAACATTTCTCCGTCGAGGTGATTCCCGCCAGTGCCAACATCGACCTGTTCGCCGCTTCCGCCGCCAAGGCCCAGGGCCTGATCGGCGCCAGTCGCAAGCTGGGCGAGAAGGAACTGGAAATGGCCACGACCCTGGAAGCCATCGCCAGCGTCTCGGTCGGCTACGACAGCTATGACGTGGACTACCTGACCGAGCGCGGCATCCTGCTCACCAACACCCCGGACGTGCTCACCGATACCACCGCCGACCTCGGCTTCACCCTGCTGGTCAGCGCCGCCCGGCGGGTGCCGGAGCTGGATGCCTTCGTCAAGGCCGGACACTGGCGCAAGGGTATCGGCGAAGAACACTTCGGCACCGACATCCATGGCCGTACCCTGGGCATCGTCGGCGCCGGTCGCATCGGCGCGGCCATCGCCAAGCGTGGCCACTTCGGCTTCGACATGCCGATCCTCTATACCGCCAACAGCGCCAAGCCCGAGCTGGAAGAGCAGATGGGAGCCCAGCGCCGCGAGCTGGACGAGTTGCTCAAGGAAGCCGACTTCGTCTGCCTGGTGGTGCCCCTGTCGGCCGCCACCGAAGGCCTCATCGGCGCCCGCGAACTGGGGCTGATGAAGTCCAGCGCTATCCTGATCAACCTGGCGCGTGGCCCGGTCATCGACGAGCCGGCGCTGATCGAGGCGCTGCGTCAGGGCCAGATCCGCGGCGCCGGCTTGGACGTCTATACCCGCGAGCCGCTGGAGGCCTCGCCGCTGTTCGAACTGCCCAACGTGGTCACCCTGCCGCACATCGGCTCGGCCACCCACGAGACCCGCTACGCCATGGCCGAACGCGCGGTGAACAACCTGATCGCGGCCCTTACCGGTGAGCGCCCGTCCGACCTGGTCAATCCGGCGGCGCTGGATCGCCGCTAGGCGCTGATCGCCCACCGTCGACCCAGGTGGCGTGCCGTCCGGGCGCTTAAAGGCTATACTGCCGCGCCGCTCTCGGGTCGGCCGCCCTGGCCGGGTGGGCCTCTCTCAGTGTGTCAGGCCACCCCTCCGATCGGGCTCCTTCGCGGCCCGGTCCGTGCGACCCGAATTGCGCGCCCGTCTCGCCACCGCTGTGGCCGAGACGCAAGAAACCGCCAAGAGGAGCGCGTACATGACCGTGATCAAGCAGGATGACCTGATCCAGAGCGTTGCCGACGCCCTGCAGTTCATCTCCTATTACCACCCCGTCGATTTCATCCAGGCCATGCACGAGGCCTATCTGCGCGAAGAATCCGCCGCCGCGCGCGATTCCATCGCCCAGATCCTGATCAACTCGCGGATGTGCGCCACCGGCCACCGGCCGATCTGCCAGGACACCGGCATCGTCACCGTCTTCGCCAAGGTCGGCATGGACGTGCGCTGGGACGGCGCCACCCTGAGCTTGGACGAGATGATCAACGAAGGCGTGCGCCGCGCCTACAACCTGCCGGAAAACGTCCTGCGCGCCTCGATCCTGGCCGACCCGGCCGGTGCCCGCAAGAACACCAAGGACAACACCCCGGCGGTGATCCACTACCAGATCGTCCCGGGCAACACCGTGGAGATCGATGTCGCGGCCAAGGGCGGCGGCTCCGAGAACAAGTCGAAGATGGCCATGCTCAACCCCTCCGACTCCATCGTCGACTGGGTGCTCAAGACCGTGCCGACCATGGGCGCCGGCTGGTGCCCGCCGGGCATGCTCGGCATCGGCATCGGCGGGACCGCCGAGAAGGCCGCGGTACTGGCCAAGGAATCGCTGATGGACGAGATCGACATCCATGAGCTGAAAGCCCGCGGTCCGCAGAATCGCCTGGAAGAGCTGCGCCTGGAGATCTTCGACAAGGTCAACCAGCTGGGCATCGGTGCCCAGGGCCTGGGCGGCCTGACCACGGTGCTGGACGTCAAGATCAAGGACTACCCGACCCACGCCGCCTCCCTGCCGGTGTGCATGATCCCCAACTGCGCCGCCACCCGTCACGCTCACTTCGTGCTCGACGGCTCCGGCCCCGCCAGCCTGGAAGCTCCGTCGCTGGACGCCTATCCGGAAATCGTCTGGGAAGCCGGTCCGAGTGCCCGTCGGGTCAACCTGGACACCCTGACCCCGGAAGAGGTGCAGAGCTGGCAACCGGGCGAGACCGTACTGCTCAACGGCAAGATGCTGACCGGTCGCGATGCCGCTCACAAGCGCATGGTCGACATGCTCAACAAGGGCGAGCCACTGCCGGTGGACCTCAAGGGTCGCTTCATCTACTACGTCGGCCCGGTCGATCCGGTGGGCGACGAGGTGGTCGGCCCGGCCGGTCCCACCACGGCGACCCGCATGGACAAATTCACCCGCCAGATCCTCGACCAGACCGGTCTGCTGGGCATGATCGGCAAGTCCGAGCGTGGCCCCATCGCCATCGAGGCGATCAAGGACCACAAGGCCGTCTACCTGATGGCCGTCGGCGGCGCCGCCTACCTGGTGGCCCAGGCCATCAAGGGCGCTCAGGTGCTGGCCTTCCCGGAACTGGGGATGGAAGCCATCTATGAGTTCGAGGTCAAGGACATGCCGGTGACCGTAGCCGTGGACACCCGTGGCGAGTCGGTGCACATCACCGGTCCGCAGGTGTGGCAGAAGAAGATCGCCGACAGCCTGGCCGTCGAGATCTAAGCGCCCGTCGCGACGGAAAAGCCCAGCCCCGTGCTGGGCTTTTTCTTTGGGCGCACGTCCGTCAGCCGGTGGGAGCCTTGCCGAGCGGCAGGGGTCGCATGGAGACCATCCCCGACCCCGGAGCCCCCATGCCCACTCTTCCCAGCGATTCCGTCTGCAGCCTGGCCCCCGTCTTCGCCGTCCAGCCCGATCAGCTCGAAGCCTTCAAGCGCCTGGGCGAGGCCATGCTGGAGCGCACCCGCAACGAACCCGGCTGCCTCTACTACGGCTTCTGCTATGACGGCACCACGGCGCGTTGCCGCGAAGGCTATCGCGATGCCCAGGCGCTACTGGCGCACCTGGACAACATCGGCGATCTGCTGGAGCAGGCCCAGGCCATCGCCACCCTGGAACGCTTCGAGGTATTCGGTGCGGCCGATCAGTTGGAGCAGCTGCGCGAGCCGCTGGCGGCCCTGAACGCCCGCTTCTTCGTCATGGCCGCAGGCTTCCGCCGCTAGCCTGGGGTGGCTGCTGCGGCGGCGCCAGCCGTGGCAGCAGCACCGCGAGGATGCGCTTGCGAGTCGGCACCACCAGCCGCTCCTGGAACAGCACGCAAAGCACCACCACTGCCAGCAGGAACAGCCAGTACCACTCGATGGAGTTGGTATAGGCCCCGGCGGCGGCGATGCAGACCTCGCGATCGCCACTCAGGCAGGCCTTGAGATTGCCGCCGATCAGCTGTTCCAGGGTCATGTAGATCCCCGACAGGGGCACGTGCAGGGCGAACATCGACAGCGACGCACCGCCGAGTCGTGGCGACCAGTGGCGGATGCGCTCGCTGGCCGGCTCCTGCGCCAGCGCGGCCAGATAGACCAGGATCAGCTGCGACGGCAGGAACAGACCGTTGTGGAACAGGAAGTACCAGAACTTGGGCCCGTGGGTGAACAGCGCCGTGCCCAGGGCGAAACTCAGGATCAGGTAGCTCGCCAGCAGCAACCGCTGCCGCTCCGAGGGTGTCCAGCCCCGCGCGTGCTGGCGGCGGAAGATGGCGTACAGCAGGATGCCGGCGAGAAATTCCGGCAGCCGGAACAGGGGCACTCGCTGCAGCAGACCGGTAAAGGGCATGCCGTAGTTCTGGTGCAGGATCACCAGCAGCGGCGGAATCAGATAGAGCACCCAGACCAGCAGCAACAGCTGCCAGGGACGCTCGCTGGTCATCAGCCGGGGGGCCAGCTTGGGAAAGGTCAGGTAGAAGAAGAACAGCGCCGAGATCGACCAGAGCGGCGCGTTGAAGGTCAGGTAGTAAGGATTCCAGGCCTGCAGCATGAACAGTTGCAGCACGGCGTTGAAAGCCAGCTCCGCGTTGCTCATGAAGTGCTGGAACAACTCGGGATTGGTCCGCGCCAGGGGCTCGTTGGTGTCGAACACCACGAAGCGGATGCTCGCCGTGGCGGCGCCCGGTGGAATCCCCAGACTGCCGATCCAGGTCACCACCGCCATCGCCAGCAGCAGGGCGAAGATGTGGATCGGATAGAGGTTGGCGAAGCGCTTGACCCAGAAGCTGCGCGCCGGCTCGCGCAGGCTGCCACGGCCGCAATAGACGTGGGCGAGCAGAAAGCCGGAGAGCACGAAGAAGGTACTGGTGGCGAAGAAGCCCATGCTGGTGATCTCGTCCAGCAGGGGAATGGTCTTGCGCTCGGGATAGAAATGGATGGTGTGGTAGACGACCACATAGAAACCCATCAGGAACCTGAGCCACTCCAGACCGATGAAGCGGTGTTTATCTAAAGTCTGCACTAAGGCGTTACTCGTCTGGCCTCGTCCGCGGGACGATGGGTCCGGCCTACAGCGCCGGATCGGTTATGTTACCCGCACCTGACACCCGGGGCTGCTAACCGCGCCCCAGTACACCGATCACCAGGCGATCCAGCGAACCCCAGAGCCACTCGCGCGCGCGCCGCCACCAGGGCCGACTGCGCCAGAATTCCAGGGTGATCTCGCGACTCTGGGCGAAATCCTTGACGAAGCTGGCCGCCACCGCCTGACTCAGGCCGCGATCCACCGCCTCGACATTGGCCTCCAGGTTGAACCTCAGATTCCAGTGATCGAAATTGCAGGAGCCGACGCTGACCCAGTTATCCACTAGCACCATCTTGGCGTGGATGAATCTCGGCTGGTATTCGTAAATGCGCACACCGGCGCGCAACAGGCTGCGGTAGTAGCGCTGCCCGGCGAAACGCACCGGCGGATTGTCGGTGTGCCGGCCGGTGAGCAGCAGCCGTACGTCGACGCCGCGCCGCGCCGCCCGCCGCAAGGCCCAGCGCACGCGCCAGGTCGGGAGAAAATAGGGGGTGGCGAACCAGATGCGCTCGCGGCCACCCACCAGGGCGCGGATCAGCGCCTGCAGGATGTCGCGGTGCTGGCGGGCATCGGCGTAGGCGACCCGGCCCTGCCCTTCCTGGGCGGCGGGTGGCGGCGGTGGCCGCTCGCGACCCCGCCGCGGGCGTGGCTTCCAGGCGCGGCGGCGACCCACCGCTTCCCATTGCCGCTCGAACAGCGCCAGCCAGTCCTCCACCAGCGGTCCCTGGATGCGTACCATCACCTCGTGCCAGTTGCAGTCGCTCTTGGCCGGATCCCAGAAGTCATCGGTCGCGCCGCTGCCACCGACGAAGGCCTCTTCGCCGTCGATGATGAAGATCTTGCGATGGTCGCGGTGCAGGTTGTGCAAGCCGTGACCGAAGCGCACGGGGTTGAAGATGCGCAGCTCCGCGCCCGCCTCTTCCAGCTGGCGGCGCAAGCCGGCATCCATGCGCAGGGTGCCGAAGCCATCGAACAGGCAACGCACCGCGACGCCGCGTCGGGCCGCTTCGGTCAGGGCCACGAGCAACTGTTCGGAGCAACTGCCGGCTTCCACCAGATAGAGTTCGACATCGATCCGGCGACTGGCGCCGGCGATGGATTCGAGCATGGCCGGAAAGAACCGACCGCCGTCCACCAGCAATTCGAACCTGTTGTTTTCCCGCCATGGAAAGACGGCGCCCCGCATGCTTCCTACTCCGTGCCTGTGGCCATTGCATAAGAAGGCGCGGACGGGGGTTCGTTCAGTCACAGGCGTGGTTTGGCTGGCCAGGGGAGCACCGCCGGCTCTGGCGCGGCGCCTGCTCGGCGGGCTGCGCCGATGGACGGAGGCCTGCTCCTGGAGCAGGCCGTCAGGGCGCCTAGAGTGTGGGCTCGGGGCGCCGGGCGGTCCAGTCGACCTGCTGGGGAAAGCGACCGGTCACCTCGGCGCTCAGCGGCCGGGAGACCAGGAAGCCCTGCATGATCTCGCAGCCGTGCTCGATCAGCCAATCGCGCTGTTCCAGGGTCTCCACCCCTTCGGCGATGACCTCCAGATCCAGGTTGCGGCCCAGTTCTAGGATGGTGCTGACGATGGCGGCGTCGCGGGAAGAATCCAGCATGTTGGCGATGAACAGCTGATCGATCTTGAGGGTGTCGAGCTCGAAGTGGCGCAGATAGGCCAGCGAGGAATAGCCGGTGCCGAAATCATCCACCGCGATGCGCACGCCGAGGGCGCGCAGTTGCGACAGCTGTGCGCGGGTGTAGTCGATATCGTGCATCAGCGCCGATTCGGTCACCTCGATTTCCAGCTGCTCGGGTCGCAGCCCATGGGTCTCGATGATCTGGCGAAGGCTTTCCGCCAGCTGCGGCATGCCGAACTGCACCGGGCTTAGGTTGATGCTCAGCAGCAGTTCGTCACCATAGATCTCCTGCAGGGACTGCAGCTTGGTCGCGCCTTCGCGGAAGATCCAGTCACCGATGCGGTTGATCAGCCGGGTCTCTTCCAGCAGCGGGATGAAGACGCTCGGCGAAACCTTGCCGGCCACCGTGTGCTCCCAGCGCAGCAGCGCCTCGAAGCCGCGCAGGCGGCCGTCGCGCAGATAGACCTGCGGCTGGTAGGCGAGCACGAAGTCCTTGTTGTCGATGGCGTTGCGCACGCTCTCTTCGAGCATCAGCCGGGAACGGGCGCGGCCGTTCATGTCCGGCGAGAAGAAGCGGTATTGCTGGCGCCCGCCGCGCTTGGCCTCGTACATGGCGATGTCGGCGGATCTCAGCAGGCCGTCCACGGTATGGCCGCAGTCGGGATAGCTGGCGATGCCGATGCTGGCGCCCAGGCTGACTTCCATGCCGTCGATGCGATGCACCGTGGCCAGCAGCTCCAGCAGCTTCTCGGCCACGCGAGCGGCGTCCTCGGGATGCTCCAGGGAGTCGAGCAGCGCGGTGAATTCGTCACCGCCCATGCGCGCCAGAATGTCGTAGGGTCGCATGCAGCTCTTGAGCTGCTCGGCGACGATGCACAGCACCCGATCCCCGGCCTCGTGACCGAGGGAATCGTTGATGCGCTTGAAGCCGTCGAGATCTATGTAGAGCACCGCCATGCGCTTGCCGTTGCGGCCGCTGCGCGCCAGCGCGGCTTCCAGCGTCTGGTTGAAGCCGCGGCGATTGAGCAGACCGGTCAGGGCATCGGTGACGGCCTGGGATTCCAGCTGGTCCTGCAGCTCGCGCATGCGCGACATGTCCAGGGCGATGATGACCATGGCCCGCTGCATGCGCGGCAGCGGCGCGCAGGACAGCGCCACCGGCAGGCTGTCGCCACGATTGGTGCGCAGGCGGGCATCGTGCAGGCGATAGGTCTCGCGGCGGTCGTAGTGCTCCATGAAGGGCGAGGTCTGCCAGTCGTCGAGACCGCTGCCGCCTTCGAGGAAGTCGAGGAAATTGGCGTGCACCAGGTCGCTGACGCTGCATCTCAGCATGCGGGCGATGGCGGCGTTGGCGAAGGTCACCCGGCCCTGTTCGTTGACGGTGAGGATGCCTTCGGCGGCATTGTCGAGCAGCGAATCGCTGAAGGACTTGGCCAGTTCCAGCTGCTGGGTGGCCTGCAGCAATTCGCGGCGATTGCGCTCGTGATCAAGCAACGAGCGCACCTTGTGCCTGAGGATATTGGGATCGACCGGCTTGAGCAGGTAGTCGACCGCGCCGGTGGCATAGCCCCGCAGGACCGATTCGTAGGAGTGGGCTTCGGCGGAGACGAAGATGATCGGGGTGAAGCGGGTGCGCAGGTTGCTGCGCATGATGCGCGCCACCTCGAAGCCGTCCATGATCGGCATCTGGACGTCGAGCAGCACCAGATCCACGGTTTCGTCCAGCAGGTATTGCAGGGCACGCTCACCCGAAGCGGCCGTGATCACCCGCCAGTTTCCGACCTCCAGTACCGCCTGCATGGCGAACAGGTTCTCCAGGCGGTCGTCGACCACCAGCAACACCGGACCTTGCTCTGTCTGCGGCAACGGGCACTCCATCAAGCCTCTTCTCCCCGCGGCCTCTGCCGCCGTGCAGCAGCCATGCGCGGCTGGCTACCTCTTCCCGTCGTGACCGTTATGCGACGCGTCGCTCTCAACCCTACTAGCGTAGCAGCCGGACAGGGGTCTGCCGCCTGCCGATTGGCAGGCGGGACCCTTCGCGACGTCTATCAGAGCGCAAAATGAAAAAGCAGTTTCCGCCAGGCGGCACTAAGGCGCGGAAACTGCCGGTCGCCGGCGACGAGCGGTCGCTACTGGGCGGGGGTGCCGGTGGCTCCGGGCAGGGGGCGCAGATTGACCTCGACGCGGCGATTCTGCGCGCGGCCATCGGCGGTGGCGTTGCTGGCGATGGGGGCATCGGGACCGGCGCCCCGGGTGCTCAGGCGCGCTGCCGGCACGCCCTGGGCGGTCAGGTAGCCGGCAACGTTCTGGGCGCGGCGCTGGGACAGTTCGACGTTGTGGGCACGGCTGCCGGTGCTGTCGGTGTAGCCGACGATCTCGATGCTGTTCTGATCGAATTGCTTGAAGGAATTGGCCAGGTCGTTCAGCGGCTTGTAGAAGCTGTTGGCGATATCGGCCGAATCGGTGGCGAAGGTGATGTTGCCAGGCATGATCAGCTTGATGTCATCGCCCTGGCGCTGCACCTCGACGCCGGTGTTTTCCATCTGCCGGCGCAACTCGGCTTCCTGGCGATCGGCGTAATAGCCGTAACCGGCAGCGGCCGCACCCACGGCGGCGGCGCCGATCAGCGCACCCTTGCCGCGGTGGTTGTGATCGATGGCGGCACCGGCGACGGCACCGGCCAGGGCACCCAGGCCGCCGTACTTGGCGGTCTTGGAGGTACCACCGCTGGCCTGACCCTGGTTTTCGTAGGGATTGGGGGATGCGCATCCGGCCAGGGTGGCCAGGGCCAGGCTGGCGAGAAGGATACGGGTGGGCAGCGCCATGTCTTTGCTCCTTGGAAATCCATTGCGGCGAATGGGGCCGCACCCGGCAATTCTAGCCGCGTGATCTGAATCGCAACTGAACGAAGCGGCGCTCGCGGACACTTATCGCGATAGTGAGCCTCTAAGTCCGCGATAGGCAGAATCGAAGATAGATAGCTTGCATATCGATTTTTTGCGATCTAAGGTTCGTTACAACCCAATATGACGATGCGACCGTGATGGACGTGATCCTCAAAGCCCTGGCCAACCCCCTGCGCCGCCAGATCCTCGGCTGGCTGCGCGATCCCCGGCAGTATTTCCCGCACCAGGAACACGACCTGGGTACGGGCGTCTGTGCCGGACAGATCGAAGCCCGTGCCGGACTCTCGCAGTCCACGGTCTCGGCGCACCTGGCGGTGTTGACCCGGGCTGGCCTGGTCACCACGCGGCGCATCGGCCAATGGGTGTTCTACCAACGCGACGAGGCCGCCATCCAGGCCTTTCTGCAACGTCTCGCCCGCGAACTCTAGTCTGCAAGGAATCCTGATGCCCGCTTCTCTCATCGTGCTGGCGCTGAGCGCTTTCGCCATCGGCACCACCGAATTCGTCATCATGGGGCTGCTGCCCAACGTCGCCGCCGATCTCGGCGTGTCCATTCCCAGCGCCGGCTGGCTGGTCACCGGCTATGCCCTGGGGGTGGCCGTCGGCGCGCCCTTCATGGCACTGGCCACCGCCCACTGGCCGCGCAAGCGTGCCCTCCTCGCCCTGATGGGCATCTTCATCGTCGGCAACCTGCTCTGCGCCGTGGCCAGCGGCTACAACATGCTGATGCTGGCGCGGGTGGTCACCGCCCTCTGCCATGGCGCCTTCTTCGGCATCGGCGCGGTCGTGGCGGCGAGCCTGGTCCCGGAGAATCGCCGCGCCTCGGCGGTGGCCCTGATGTTCACCGGTCTGACCCTGGCCAATGTGCTGGGCGTGCCCCTGGGTACCGCCCTCGGCCAGGCCGCCGGCTGGCGCTCGACCTTCTGGGCGGTGGTGGCGATCGGCGTGGTCGCTCTGATCGGTCTCTGGCGGGTGCTGCCGGCCGACCGCAACCAGCCGCGCGCCGACCTGCGCCGGGAATTGCTCGCCCTGCGCGGCCTGGGCTTCTGGCTGGCGCTGTCGATGACGGTGTTCTTCGCCGCCTCCATGTTCGCCCTCTTCACCTATGTGGCGCCGCTGCTGCAGGAGGTCACCGGCGTCTCGCCGCGTGGCGTCACCGGTACCCTGCTGCTGATCGGTCTGGGCCTGACCCTGGGCAACTTCATCGGCGGTCGCCTGGCCGACTGGCGCCTGGCCACCAGCCTGGTAGGCATCTTCGTCGCCCTGGCCCTGACCTCCGCCGCCCTGCGCTGGACCGGCCAGGCCTTCGTGCCCGCCGAGATCACCCTCTTCCTCTGGGCCGCGGCCGCCTTCGCCGCCGTGCCGGCCCTGCAGATCAACGTGGTCACCTTCGGCAAGGACGCGCCGAATCTGGTCTCGACCCTCAACATCGGCGCCTTCAACGTGGGCAATGCCCTCGGCGCCTGGGTCGGCGGCCTGGTGATCGACCACGGCCTGGGTCTTACCGCGGTACCCCTCGCCGCCAGCGGGCTCGCCCTGCTGGCCCTTATCGCCACCCTGCTGACCGCCAGCCAGGCCCGCAAGAGCGGCCTGGCGACCTCCAGCTAATAAAGAGAGCTAGCCATGACTCAGCTGTTCGACCCGATCAAGATCGGCGCCCTGGAACTGCCCAACCGCGTCATCATGGCGCCCCTCACTCGCTGCCGCGCCGAACCGGGACGGGTCCCGGGCGACCTGATGGTCGAGTACTACGTGCAACGCGCATCCGCCGGCCTGATCATCACCGAGGCCACCTCGGTGGACCCTATGGGCGTGGGCTATCCCGACACCCCCGGCATCTGGTCCGACGAGCAGGTGGCCGGCTGGCAGCGCGTGACCACCGCCGTGCACAAGGCCGGTGGCCGCATCGTGCTGCAACTCTGGCATGTGGGCCGCATCTCCGATCCCAGCTACCTCGACGGCGAACTGCCGGTGGCGCCGAGCGCCATCGCCGCCCAGGGGCACGTCAGCCTGCTGCGCCCCAAGCGCGACTATGTCACCCCGCGGGCACTGGAAACCGCCGAGATCCCCGGCATCGTCGCCGCCTATCGCCATGGCGCCGAGAACGCCAAGCGCGCCGGCTTCGATGGCGTCGAGGTCCATGGGGCCAATGGCTATCTGCTCGACCAGTTCCTGCAGAGCGACACCAACCAGCGCACCGACAACTACGGCGGCTCCATCGAGAATCGCGCCCGTCTGCTGCTGGAAGTGACCGATGCCTGCATCGACGTCTGGGGCGCCGATCGCGTCGGCGTGCACCTGTCCACCCGTGGCGACATGCACACCATGGGCGACAACGACCCCGCCGCCACCTTTGGCCATGTCGCCCGGGAGCTGGGGCAGCGCCAGGTCGCCTTCATCTGCATCCGCGAAGCGGCCGGCAGCGACAGCCTTGGCCCGGACCTCAAGGCGGCCTTCGGTGGCGTCTACATCGCCAACGAGAAATTCGACAAGGCCAAGGCCAATGCCTGGCTGGACGAAGGCAAGGCCGATGCCGTGGCCTTTGGCGTGCCTTTCATCGCCAACCCGGACCTGCCGCAACGCCTGGAACAGGACGCCGCGCTGAACGAGCCGCACCCGGACACCTTCTACAGCAAGGGCCCGGTGGGCTACATCGACTATCCGCGGCTGTAGGTTTTTCCGTGGATAAAAAAAGCCCGCCTGTTGGCGGGCTTTTTTTGTGCCGATATCGCGGCCATGGCGGTCCGCCGATGCGGCCGCTCCTACAGGTGTTCGGTGCCCCTGTAGGAGCGGTCGCTACGGCGCACCGGCATGGCCGCGATTGGATTACACCATTTGTCTCAAACGCCCCCAGGCCAGAACGCCCGGATCGCCGCCACGCCCTGGGCGCCGGCCTGCCAGGCGCTGGTGAGGTCATCCTCGCCCAGCCCGCCGAGCAGATAGGCCGGCAGATTGCAGTCGGCCAGCAGCTGCTGGGCCTTGACCCAGCCCAGGGTCGGGGCGCCGGGATGGCTCGTGGTGGGCATCACCGGCGACAGGGTGACGAAGTCCACGCCCATCTGCTGGGCCAGGGCCAGTTCCTCGGCGTCATGGCAGGAAGCCGCCAGCAGACGGTGCTCTGGAAAAGGCCGGCCATTGGGCGCATAGCGGCGCAACTGCTCGGCGGTCAGGTGCCAGCCCGCCGCGGGAAAATCCCCCAGCCACTCCAGCGGCCCCTTGAGCATCAACTGGGCGCGGCCGGTGCAGAGGCCCTGGACATCGCCGGCCAGGTCGCGGTACTGGGGATCGAAGTTGTCCGGCGTGCGCAGCTGGACCAGGCGGATGCCGCTGTCCAGCGCCCGGTGCAGGCCATTGAGCAATTCCGCAGTGGTCAGCTCGCCGGGGGTGATGAGGTAGCGCTCGGGCAGCCGCGCCGCCTGGACGATGGGCCGGTTGGCCGCCGGGAAGTCGTAGTCGGCCAATTCGCGAGGCGCGACCCAGGCCAAGGGCTGGCCTTCGGCGCCATGAGCGTCACCGGTGAAGGCGTCCACCTGCCAGACATCCAGCAGTACCGCCTGGTCGGGATAGTCGTGGCGCACCTGTAGCAGCGGCCGCGCCCTTGTGACCTGGATGCCCAGCTCCTCGGCCAGTTCGCGGGCCAGGGCCGCGGCCGGGGCCTCACCGGCCTCGACCTTGCCTCCGGGGAATTCCCAGAGACCGCCCTGGTGCTTGTGCGCCGGGCGCTGGGCGATGAGGATCCGGCCCTGGGGGTCGCGGATCACCGCGGCGACGACATGCAGACGAGTCATGCGCTCTGCTCCTCGGCTTCGGCCTCCGCCAGCCAGCGCTGGAAGGCTGGCCAGGCGTAGATGGTTTCGACATAGGCGGCCGCCTCGGCCGACAGTTCCACCCCGTAGCTGCGGAAGCGACTGGCGACCGGGGCATAGAAGGCATCGGCGATGGTCGGGGTGCCGAACAGATAGGGACCCTGCTGGCCGTAGCGCTCGCGGCATTCGCGCCACAGGCGCTGGATGCGCTGGATGTCTTCCACCGCCTCGGCGGTGGTCGACTTCAACCGCTGGCGGCGACGCAGATCCATGGGCAGCTCGCGGCGCAGGGCCAGGAAGCCGCTGTGCATCTCCGCGCACAGCGCCCGGGCATGGGCGCGGGCCAGCGTCTCGGCGGGCCACAGCCCGGCGTCGGGATAGGCCTCGGCGAGGTATTCGACGATGGCCAGGGAATCCCAGATGGTGCCCTCGGCCAGCTTGAGCACCGGCACCTTGCCGGTGGGCGACTGGGCCTTGAGCAAGGCGCGGCTGTTGGGCGCATAGAGCGGGATCGACACCTCTTCAAAGGCGGCGCCGCTAAGCTCTATGGCCAGCCAGGCCCGCAACGACCAGGAGGAGAAATTCTTGTTGCCGATCACGAGTTGCAGCTGGGACATGCGGGGATTCCTCGAAACGATGCGGCCCGCGAGGACCGCCGCAGGCGCCCGCCGGAGCGGACGCCAAGGCGTCGGGTAGCCGTCAGGTACGGTACTCGGCGTTGATCTTCACATAGTCGTGGGAGAGGTCGGTGGTCCAGATGGTCTCGCTGTGGCTGCCGCGACCCAGCTCGATGCGGATCTCGATCTCGGCCTGGGCCATGACCCGCGCGCCCTGCTCTTCCGTATAGGTGGCCGCGCGACCGCCCTGCTGGCAGATCTGCACGCCACCCAGGAAGACGTCGATCAGGCTGACGTCCAGCTGGGGCACGCCGGCCCGGCCGACGGCGGCGAGGATGCGCCCCCAGTTGGGATCGGAGGCGAACAGCGCGGTCTTGATCAGCGGCGAATGGGCCACGGCGTAGCCGACGTCCAGGCATTCCTGGGCATTGCCACCACCATTGACCTGCACGGTGACGAACTTGGTGGCACCCTCGCCGTCACGCACGATGGCCTGGGCCAGTTCGGCGAATACCGCGAACACCGCCTCGCGCAGTTGCTCGAAGGCCGCACCGCTGGCCTGGGTGATTTCCGCCATGGCCGCCTGACCGGTGGCCACCAGCATGCAGCAGTCGTTGGTGGAGGTGTCGCCGTCGATGGTGATGCGGTTGAAGGAGCGATTGGCGGCGTCGGCCAGCAGATCCTGCAAGAGACCGCGCGCGACCTTGGCGTCGGTGGCCACATAGCCGAGCATGGTCGCCATGTTCGGCTTGATCATGCCGGCGCCCTTGCTGATGCCGGTCACTGTGACGGTGGTGCCGTCCACCTGGAACTGGCGGCTGGCGCCCTTGGGCAGGGTATCGGTGGTCATGATGCCGGTGGCGGCGGCGGCCCAGTTGTCCTCGGCCAGGTCGGCCAGGGCGGCCGGCAGCGCGGCTTCGATCTTTTCCACCGGCAGCGGTTCGCCGATCACGCCGGTGGAGAACGGCAGTACCGCCTCCTCGCCGACGCTGGCCAGGGTCGCCAGGGTCTTGGTGGTGCGCTCGGCCGCGGCCAGGCCGGGCTGTCCGGTGCCGGCGTTGGCATTGCCGGTGTTGGTCAACAGGTAACGCACGGGGCCGGCGAAGCGCTGACGAGCAATGATCACCGGGGCCGCGCAGAAGGCGTTCAGGGTAAAGACCCCGGCCACGCTGGAGCCTTCGGCACAGCGCATCACCACCACATCCTTGCGCCCGGGGCGCTTGATGCCGGCAGAGGCGATACCGAGTTCGAAACCGGGAACCGGGTGCAGCGTGGAGAGCGGACCGAGACCGACAGCCATGGGAAAACTCCAGTGAAAGAAAAGGAAACGCCGCGAGCGGAAAACCGGTCGCGGCGTGGAAAGCAGCCTTCCAGCGCCCGCCTCGCCCAGCCGGGGCAAGGGGCGCAAACAGCCTAGCGAGTGGAGTTTACAACCTGTCGGCGGCTATGCCGACAGGTTGCCGTCGCCTCGACTGCCTGGGCAGGCCTTCAATCGAGCTTGCCGTGGCACTGCTTGTACTTCTTGCCGGAGCCACAGGGGCACGGCTCGTTGCGACCGATCTTCTGGTCATTGCGCTGGGGCTGCAAGGGCACCACGGTGTCTTCGCCCTGCTCGTCCTCGAGCACCTCGGGATCGACCAGCGAAGGCGCCTCGGCGTGCTGGAACTGCATGCGCTCGGCCATGGCCTCGGCCTCGCGGCGCATGCGCTCCTCTTCCTCGGCCGGATCTTCGCGACGCACCTGGACGTGGGACAGGACGCGGATGGTGTCGCGCTTGATGCTGTCCAGCAGCTCCTGGAACAGGGTGAAGGACTCGCGCTTGTATTCCTGCTTGGGGTTCTTCTGGGCGTAGCCGCGCAGATGGATACCGTGGCGCAGGTGGTCCATGGTGGTGAGGTGGTCCTTCCAGAGGTCGTCGACCACCCGCAGCAGCATCTGCTTCTCGAAGTTGCGCAGGGCCTCGCGACCGGCGAGGTCTTCCTTTTCCATGTAGGCGGCTTCGAGCTGCTCGAGGATCTTCACCCGCAGGGTGTCCTCGTACAGCTTGTCGTCTTCGTCCAGCCACTGGCCGATGGGCAGTTGCAGACCGAAGACGCTGTACAGCTCGGCTTCCAGGCCGGGGATGTCCCACTGCTCGGGCAGCGATTGCGGCGGGATGTGCTCGTTGATCACCTGGGTCAGGGTTTCCTCGCGGAAGCCCCTGATGGTGTCGCCGACGTCTTCGTTGGCCAGCAGGGTGTCGCGCATGTGATAGATCACCTTGCGCTGCTCGTTGGCCACGTCATCGTATTCCAGCAGCTGCTTGCGGATGTCGAAGTTGCGGCCTTCGACCTTGCGCTGCGCCTTTTCGATGGCGTTGGTGACCATGCGGTGCTCGATGGCCTCGCCGCCCTGCATGCCCAGGGCCTTCATGAAGTTCTTCACCCTGTCGGAGGCAAAGATGCGCATCAGGCTGTCTTCCAGCGACAGGTAGAAGCGGCTGGAACCCGGGTCGCCCTGGCGCCCGGCACGGCCGCGCAGCTGGTTGTCGATCCGACGGGATTCGTGGCGTTCGGAGGCGATCACGTGCAGGCCGCCGGCGTCGATGACCTGCTTGTGGCGCGCCTGCCAGGCGGCCTTGATCGCGGCGATCTGCTCCTCGGAAGGATTCTCCAGGGCCGCGACTTCCACTTCCCAGTTACCGCCGAGCAGGATGTCGGTACCACGACCGGCCATGTTGGTGGCGATGGTCACGGCGCCCGGACGCCCGGCCTGGGCGATGATCTCGGCTTCGCGTTCGTGGTACTTGGCGTTGAGCACCTTGTGCTCGATGCCGGCCTGGGTCAGCAGCTGGTCGACGTACTCGGAGCTCTCGATGGAGGCGGTACCCACCAGCACCGGGCGGCCTTCAGCCTGGCACTGCTTCACGTCCTCGATGATGGCCTGGTACTTCTCGGCCTGGGTCAGGTAGACCAGGTCGTTGAAGTCCTTACGGGCGATCTCGCGGTGGGTCGGGATGACCAGCACGTCGAGGTTGTAGATCTGGCGGAATTCGAAGGCCTCGGTGTCGGCGGTACCGGTCATGCCACCGAGCTTGTTGTAGAGGCGGAAGTAGTTCTGGAAGGTGGTCGAGGCCAGGGTCTGGCTCTCGGGCTGGATCGGCAGTCCTTCCTTGGCCTCGATGGCCTGGTGCAGGCCTTCGGAAAGGCGGCGACCCGGCATGGTCCGGCCGGTGTGCTCGTCGATCAGCAGCACCTGGTCCTGCTGGACGATGTACTCGACGTTGCGATGAAACAGGGTGTGGGCGCGCAGACCGGCGAACACGTGGGTCAGCAGGCCCAGGTTGTGCGCCGAGTAGAGGCTCTCGCCCTCGGCCAGCAGCCCGGCCTCGGTGAGCATCTCCTCGATGTACTGGTGACCCAGCTCGGTGATCTCCACCTGGCGGGTCTTTTCATCGATGGTGTAGTGGCCGACCTGGGTCGGATTGCCTTCCTCTTCCTCGATGTGCTGCTGCAGACGCGGGATCAGCTGGTTGATCTTCTGATAGAGCTCGGAGCTGTCTTCGGCCTGACCGGAGATGATCAGCGGAGTCCGGGCTTCGTCGATGAGGATGGAGTCCACCTCGTCGACCACCGCGAAGTTCAGCTCGCGCTGGTACTTCTCGGCCATGCTGAAGGCCATGTTGTCGCGCAGGTAGTCGAAGCCGAATTCGTTGTTGGTGCCGTAGGTGATGTCCGAGGCGTAGGCGGCGCGTTTCTCTTCCGGCGGCTGGAACGGCAGGATGATGCCCACCGACAGGCCGAGGAATTCGTACAGTGGCCGCATCCAGTTGGCGTCGCGGCGGGCCAGGTAGTCGTTCACCGTGACCACGTGGACGCCCTTGCCGGACAGAGCATTGAGGTAGACCGGCAGGGTACCCACCAGGGTCTTGCCCTCACCGGTGCGCATCTCGGCGATCTTGCCTTCGTGCAGCGCCGCGCCACCGATCAGCTGGACGTCGAAGTGGCGCATGCCCATGACGCGCTTGCCGGCCTCGCGGACCACGGCGAAGGCTTCCGGCATCAGGGCATCGAGGGACTCGCCCTTGGCCACGCGCTGCTTGAATTCCTCGGTCTTGGCGCGCAGTTGCTCGTCGCTCAAGGAGGCAATCTGGGATTCCAACGCATTGGTGGCCACCACGACCTTGCCTAGGCGTTTGACATCTCGTTCGTTCTTGCTTCCAAAGAATTTCTTCAACAAAGGCGCAAACATATCGACTGGAATTCTTCCGCTGGAATGAGGGGAGCGAAACGGGCGGCAAGGCCTCTGCAGAGCCTGGCCAGACGCCTGGGCGCGGGGGTTGAGACCCGCGGTGTCCCGCGATGGTAATCGGGCATTCTACTCGGAAATGCCGATGAGGAAAGAACGACGGGCCCCCAGCCGCCAGGACGCCAGAGCGATCTGTTACCATCGGCGTCTTCTCTTCGCCCATCGCGAGTCCTGCGCATGGCCTTTCGCCCTCTCTCCGCCGTCGCTCCCGCTGCCCTGCTGCGCCAGGCCAAACCGCTCAAGTCGCTGTTTCGCGAAGCCGAGCGACTGGGGCGCCTGCAACAGTTGCTGGAAGAACAGCTGCAACCCGCTGCCCGCCCCCACTGCCGGGTGGCCAGCTGGCGCGAGGGCACCCTGCTGCTGGTGGTCAACGATGCCCACTGGGCGACGCGGCTGCGCTATCAGCAGCGCCGCCTGCTCAGGCTGCTGCAGCAGGCGCCGGAATTCGCCGGCCTGATGCGCCTGCAATTCAAGATGCAGCCGAGTCCCGGCGTCGCCACCCGGGTCCGACCGGTGCGCCAGGTCAGTCAGGTGGGCGCCGACAGCCTGCGCGACGTGGCCGCCGGCATCCGCGATCCCAAGCTCAAGGCGGCCCTGGAACGCCTGGCCAGCCGCGCCGCGCCCAAGGTGCCTGCCGCGGACGGCGACGCCTAGGGCCAGCCCACCAACAGCCGCCCGGCGATGCCGGCCAGACCGCCCATGACGACCAGGGCGATACGCCGCGACCAGCGGCGCGCGCGCGTCTCCCGGTGCGGCAACAGGTGATCGATCAGCAATGCGCCCAGCAGGATCAGACCACCGGTGGCCAGGGCTTGCCATAGCAGGAGCATGCAGAGCGTCCTCGGTAAGGGATATTTGGTCCGGTGGCGCTACGCCTCGTCCGGCGTCATCGACCGGGTTGCCGCTACGCCACCTCACTGGCGCCGATACCGCGCTCAGGCATGGCCGGACGCCGGATCGCTGAAGCCCGTATCGAAGGCGCCCTGGGATTCTGCGCCCCGCGGTGCTTCCCATCCTGGGCCAGTGACTGGTGATCCAGCCCGCCTCAGGCCCGTGCCACCGCCCGCTCGAAGGCAGCGCGGATGCGCTCTTCCGGCAGGTCCATGCCGATCAGCACCACGCGACTCTCACGCTCCTCGTCGGCCAGCCAGTCACGCTCCCAGTCGGCGGCATAGATCTGCTGCACGCCCTGGAACAGCAGGCGGCGCTCCTCGCCGGCGATGTTGAGCAGCCCCTTGTAGCGCAACAGGTCGCAGCCGAGGGTGTCGAGCAGCATCTCCATGACCTTGCCGATCTTGTCTTGGTCGTAGGGGCGCGACTCGCGGATGGCGATGGACTGGATGCGCTCGGTGAGACTGACGGCTTCCGACACCGGGCGCAGCGGGCGAAACAGCGTGGGCGGCGCCAGGTCTTCGTCGTGCAGGTTGAAACCGCGGATGTCGAGCAATTCGGCCAGCTCGATGCGGCCGTGATCGACATGGCGGATGGGCGCACGGCGGTTGATGCGCTGCAGGCGATTCTCCAGCGCCTCGACGGCGGCCGGCTCGGCCAGGTCGAGCTTGGTCAGCAGCAGGCGGTCGGCGAAACCGATCTGCGCCTGCAGCAGCGGATCGCTCAGTTGCTCGCTGGCATGGACGGCGTCCACCAGGGTCAGCACCCCGTCGAGCAAATAGCGCTCGCGCAGCAGGTCGTCGGTAAAGAAGGTCTGGGCCACCGGACCGGGATCGGCGAGACCGGTGCATTCCACCACCAGGCGCTCGAAATCCAGCTCGCCGCTGTCCAGCCGCTCCAGCAGCACGGTCAGGGCATAGGCCAGGTCCTTGCTGCCGGTGCAGCAGACGCAGCCGTTGGCGACCTTCATCAGTTGTACCGCGCCCGCGTCTTCCAGCAATTCGCCGTCGACGTCGAGGGCGCTGAATTCGTTTTCGATCACGGCGATCTTGAGGCCGTGCTCGGCCTGCAGGATGTGCCTGAGCAGGGTGGTCTTGCCGGCGCCGAGAAAGCCGGTCAGGACGGTGACGGGGATGGGTTCGTGCATAGAACACTCCAGACAGAAAGAGGCCGGGCTTGAGGCCCGGCCTGGAGGAGACCCTGGGGTCAGCAGCAGCGGATGGCGCCGGACTTGCCGCCACCGTAGCGCGCTTCCTGGCGCTCGCGGAAGAAGGCTTCGTAGCTCATCACCGGCTGGTCCGGGTGCTTGCCGCGCATGTGCTCAACATAGGTGTCGTAGTCGGGCATGCCCACCAGCATCTTGGCGGCCTGCCCCAGGTACTTACCCATGCGACCCAGGTCATTGAACATAGGGATTCTCCTTTAAACGCCCGTGGCCGGCTGGAACGGGGTCTCGCGGTCGCTGCGCTCGGGCTTGGCCAGGGCGGCGCGACCGACCTTGATGGAAAAGAACAGGATGCTCATCACCACCACCAGGAACAGCACCGAGAGGGTGGCGTTGGTGTAGGCGTTGAAGACGATGTGCTGCATCTGCTCCATGCTCTTGGCCGGGGCGATCACCTGGCCCTGGGCCATGGCGGTGCTGTACTTCTTGGCCAGGGCCAGGAAGCCGACCGCCGGATTGGAATCGAACAGCTTGATCAGGCTGGCGGTGGTGGTGCAGATCAGCAGCCAGACGGCCGGCACCAGGGTCACCCAGACATAGCGCTGGCGCTTCATCTTGATCAGCACCACCGAGCCCAGCATCAGGGCGATACCGGCGAGCATCTGGTTGGAGATGCCGAACAGCGGCCAGAGGGTGTTGATGCCGCCCAGCGGATCGACCACGCCCTGATACAGCAGCCAGCCCCAGAGGGCGACGCAACCGGCGGTGCCGATGACGTTGGCGGTCCAGGAGTCGGTGCGCTTCAGCGCCGGTACGAAGCTGCCCAGCAGGTCCTGCAGCATGAAGCGTCCGGCGCGGGTGCCGGCGTCCACCGCGGTCAGGATGAACAGCGCCTCGAACAGGATGGCGAAGTGGTACCAGAAGGCCATGGTGTTTTCGCCCGGCAGCACGTTGTGCATGATCTGGGCGATGCCCACCGCCAGGGTCGGCGCACCACCGGCACGGGCCAGGATGGTGTGCTCGCCGATCTCGGTGGCGGTGGCCTGCAGCATCTCGGGCGTCACCACGAAGCCCCAGGTGCTGATCTTGGCGGCCACCGACACCACGTCGGCGCCGACCACGGCGGCCGGGCTGTTCATGGCGAAGTAGACGCCCGGCTCGATCACCGAGGCGGCGACCATGGCCATGATGGCGACAAAGGACTCCATCAGCATGGCGCCGTAGCCGATGTAGCGGGCATGGGTTTCCTTGGCGATCAGCTTGGGCGTGGTGCCCGAGCTGATCAGGGCATGGAAGCCGGACACCGCGCCACAGGCGATGGTGATGAACAGGAAGGGGAACAGGGTGCCCTTCCACACCGGACCGGTGCCGTCGACGAACTGGGTCAGGGCCGGCATCTTGAGCATCGGCATGGTCACCAGGATGCCGATGGCCAGGGCGATGATGGTGCCGATCTTGAGGAAGGTGGACAGGTAGTCACGCGGGGCCAGCACCAACCAGACCGGCAGCACGGCGGCGACGAAGCCGTAGCCGATCAGCATCCAGGTGATCTGCACGCCGGTGAAGGTGAAGGCCGGACCCCAGACCGGATCGGCGGCGACCAGGCCACCCACCCAGATGGAAGCCAGCAGCAGTACCACGCCGATCAGCGAGATCTCGCCGATGCGCCCGGGGCGGATGTATCTCATGTAGACGCCCATGAACATGGCGATCGGCAGGGTGGCGATCACCGTGAACATGCCCCACGGGCTCTCGGCCAGGGCCTTGACCACGATCAGCGCCAGCACCGCGAGGATGATGATCATGATCAGGAAGCAGCCGAACAGGGCGATGGTGCCGGGGATGCGCCCCATCTCCTCGCGCACCATGTCGCCCAGGGAGCGGCCGTTGCGGCGGGTGGAGAGGAACAGGATCATGAAGTCCTGCACCGCACCGGCGAAGACCACCCCGGCGATCAGCCAGAGGGTGCCGGGCAGATAGCCCATCTGGGCGGCGAGCACCGGGCCTACCAGCGGACCGGCGCCGGCGATGGCGGCGAAGTGGTGGCCGAAGAGGATGTGCTTGTTGGTGGGGACGTAGTCCAGGCCGTCGTTGTTGAGCACGGCGGGCGTGGCTCTCTTGGCGTCCAGGCCCATCACCTTGGTGGCGATGAACAGGCTGTAGTAGCGGTAGGCAACGAGGTAGATCGCCACGGCGGCGACCACGATCCAGAGGGCGTTGATCGCTTCGCCTCGACTCAGCGCCACGGTACCCAGCGCGAAGGCGCCCAGTACGGCAACGGCGAACCAGGCAAGATGGCTGGCCATTCGGGTCATGCTTGTTCTCCTGCCGCGCACCGGTGGCCGCGGCGATACTTGTTATTGTGAGAGCCCACAGCGGAGCCATATTACTATCGGCGGCTCGACGCGACAGCGAAATTCGCAGAACTACCCAAGGCCCGCTACGTAGTTCTACGTAGCCGCCCGCCCGGACAGGTGCCGATGCAGCTCAAATACAAGATGGTCGCCCTCGGACTCCTGCCGCTGCTGCTGGCGGTGGCCGCGGTCTGCCTGGTGGTCCTGGAACAGAGCCAGCGCCTGGGCGAGCAGCAGGCGCGGCTGCTCGAACACAGCATCCTCGGCAGCAAGAAGACCGAGTTGCGCAACTATGTGGAGATGGGCGTCAGTGCCATCCAGCCGCTGTACGGCAGCGGTCGCGACGACGAAGAGACCAAGGCCAGGGTACTGGCGCTGCTGGCCAGCCTGAACTTCGGCAGCGACGGCTACTTCTTCGTCTACGACCAGCATGGCCGCAATCTCATGCATCCGCGCCAGCCCGAACTGGTCGGCCAGGATCTCTGGCAACTCACCGACGGCAACGGCCTGCTGGTGATCCAGGCGCTGCTGCGCAGTGCCAGTCAGGGCGACGGCTTCCAGCGCTATGGCTGGCAGAAGCCCTCCAGCGGCCAGATGGCGGAAAAGCTCGCCTACGTGACCCAGCTGCAGCGCTGGGGCTGGGTGCTGGGCACCGGCCTCTACCTGGACGACGTGGACGCCGCCCTCGCCCAGGTGCGCCACGACGTGGCCGCCGGCATCCGCACCACCCTGCTGGCCAGCGCCGGGGTGGCCCTGGTGGCGGTGCTGCTGGTGTTCGCCGGCGGCCTGACGCTCAACGTCAGCGAGCACCGCCTGGCCGATCGCAAGCTCAAGCAGCTGACCCAGAGACTCATCACCTCCCAGGAAGAGGAAAGATCGCGACTGTCGCGGGAGCTGCACGACGGCATCAGCCAGTTGCTGGTGTCCATCAAGTTCCAGTTCGAACTGGCCAGCCGCGAACTGGGGACCGGCAAGCCCAGCGCCGGCGAGACCCTGCGCGAAGGCACCCAGCGTCTGGCCGCCGCCATCGGCGAGATCCGCCGCATCTCCCACGACCTGCACCCTTCCCTGTTGGATACCCTTGGCCTGCCCGCGGCGCTCGGCCAGCTGGTGGAGGAATTCCGCCAGCGCAGCGGCCTGGACGTGGACTATCGGCAGACCCTGGACGACAGCACCGCCGGCGGCGACATGGACGTCGCCCTGTTCCGCATCGTCCAGGAGGCCCTGACCAACATCGAGCGCCACGCGGCGGCGCGCAAGGTCGTCATCGACCTGCAGCGGCGCGGGCGCTGGATCTGCCTGACCGTGCACGACGACGGCCGCGGCTTCGATACCGGCCAGGTGGAACGCCTCAGCGGCGGCATCGGCCTGCGCAACATCCGCGAGCGGGTGGAGCTGTTCGGCGGTCGCTGCGCCATCCAGTCCGGCCCCGGCGGCACGACCCTGGACGTGGTTCTGCTACGCTCGGACCTCCCGGCCGACGAGGAAAGCCCGACATGACGCCCATCCGCATCCTCTTGGTCGACGACCATGCCCTGGTCCGCGCCGGGGTGCGGGCGCTGCTGGGCACCATCGAGCGCTTCGTCGTGGTCGGCGAGGCCGGCAGTGGCGCGGAAGCCCTCGACCTGCTGGCGCGCCTCGATCCGGACATCCTGCTGGTGGACATCGGCCTCAAGGACATCAACGGCCTGGAGCTGACCGCCCTGATCGCCGAACGCGCCCCGCGCGCCCGGGTGCTGATCCTGAGCATGTACGACAATCGTGAATACGTGAGCACCTCGTTGCGGGTCGGCGCGGCCGGCTATGTGATCAAGGACGCGCCGTCCGAGGAGATCATCGCCGCGGTGGAAGCCCTGGCGGTCGGCGGGCGCTTCTACAGCAGCGCCATCGCCGCCCGCCTGGGCGAAGGGGGCGCCAGTGACGGCGACCTCACCCCCCGGGAGCGCCAGGTGCTGCTGCTCATGGCCCAGGGCCTCAACAACAAGACCATGGCCCAGCAGCTGGGACTCAGCGTGCGCACGGTGGAGACCCACCGCCTGAGCATCCGTCGCAAGCTGGACATCCAGAAGCCGGCCGATCTGGTCCGTCATGCGCGCGAGTACGGCTGGCGCCCGGAGGGCACGTCCAACGTCTGACGAATTGGGCCGCTGCTCGCCCCCTGGCGACCAATGAGCCCTCTCGTCCTGGCCCCACTGGCCGCCGCCGGCTACCCTTCCAGGCGCAGTCGATACGGGACGGCCACGGTCGTCTACAGTGATCAGGAAACCTCAGGAAGCCCTTCCATGAACGACACCAACGAGCGTCGCCGCTTTACCCGCTTCACCTTCGATGCCCCTGCCCAGTTGCACCAGGGTGAGCGCCAGTGGGCGGCGCCCGTGGACGACATCTCGCTCAAGGGCGTGCTGCTGGCGCGGCCTGCCGAGTGGTCGGCCCAGCCCAGCGCGGCCTATCAACTGCGCATCCTGCTGAACGACGAGACCCAGGTGAGCATGGACGTGGAGCTGGTACGGGAAACCCCGGAACAGCTGGCCTTCGCCTGCCGCCAGATCGACCTGGATTCCATCAGCCACCTGCGCCGCCTGGTGGAGCTGAACCTGGGCGACGAGACCCTGCTGGAACGCGAGTTGGCGGCGCTGGGTACGCCCTAGGTCTTGGGATCGACGGTACTGGCTAGCGCTTTATCGTCTGTGCTGATTGCACCTTATCGCGGTCACGGGGTGCTCCTACAGGTGTAGGCAGACAGCTGATCGCGATCTTGAAGCCGATGGAGATGAACACCTGCACGGATAGCCCCCTCTCCCCTCGGGAGAGGGTTGGGGTGAGGGTGTCCCTCGCCACGAAGGCCCAGTGGAAAAGGCTACGCCGTTTTCCACGCTACTGTTCTGCTTGATCTCTATCGCGGCCATGCCGGTGCGCCGTAGCGATCGCTCCTACAGGTACACGGAAAGCGCTGCAGGAACGGCCCGTGGCCGCGATAGAACAGCCGGGTCACCTCTGCCTACCGCCTGAGCGAGGGCGCCTGTCCGAAGCGAAGGGCGAAGTCTTCCGTAGGACCGAGCCTAGAACTCCAGATGCAGACCTACGACCAACCGCGCGTCGTGGGTGTCTTCGCCCTCTTCCCGCGCCATGGCGGCGGTGTTGCCGTGGGTGGCGTTCCAGGACACCCCGACATAGGGCGCGACCTCCGGGGTCACCTGGTATCTCAGGCGCAGCCCGGCTTCGCTTTCGGCGAAACCGGCGCCCTGGCCACGGGATTCGTCGTTGCGGCCGTAAAAATTGAGTTCGGTATGGGGCTGGAGGATCAGCCGCTGGGTCAGGGCCCAGTCGTATTCGGCCTCCAGGCGCAGGGCGGTCTGGTTGTTTTCGCCGAAGAAGGCGGTGATCTCGATGTCGAGATCCTCGGGATCGTGTTCCTGGATGCCCAGGGCGGCCCAGGTCTGCGGCGAGCCGGGTTTGAAATCCTGGCGGATGCCGGCCACGCTGCCCCAGCCCTTGGCCAGGGCGCGCCCCCAGAGCGCCTGCACCTCGGCCTGCTCGGTGTGGCCGTTGGTACGCTCGCCCTGGCTGCGGAAATCCAGGCGATTGGCGCCGCCGCCCAGGGCCCAGCCTTCCAGATCCCAGTTGAAGACGCTGCCTTCGTCGGCGTGCTGCCACTCCAGCTGATCCACCTCCAGACTGGCCGGTGCGGAGCTGCTGGGATCGGCGGCCTGGACCAGGGCACTGGTGGCGAAGCCGGCAAGGAATACGGAAAGCGGGAGCAGACGAGACATGGCGGTATCCAGGGTCATGGAAGCGCCTGATAGACCACCCTGCCCCGCCGAGAGTTTTAAAAAATATTACAAAAGCCGCCCAGGGCTATTCGAACAGGGCATCCAGCGCCTGCTCCAGACGCGTCACCGCGACCACCTGCAAGCCGGATGGCGGGTCCTTGGGCGCATTGCCCTTGGGCACGATAGCCCGCTTGAAGCCGTGCTTGGCCGCCTCCTTGAGCCGTTCCTGGCCACTGGGCACCGGGCGGATCTCACCAGACAGGCCGATCTCGCCGAACACCAGCAGGTCGTGCGGCAGGGCGCGGTCCCTCAGGCTGGAGATCACCGCCGACATCAGCGCCAGGTCCACCGCCGTCTCCAGCACCTTGACCCCGCCGACCACGTTGATGAAGACGTCCTGATCGTAGGTGGGAATGCTGCCGTGGCGGTGCAGCACCGCCAGCAGCATGGCCAGGCGATTCTGGTCCAGGCCTACGGTGACCCGCCGCGGATTGGCCAGATGACTGGTGTCCACCAGTGCCTGCACCTCCACCAGCATGGGCCGCGAGCCTTCCCAGGTCGCCATCACCACGCTACCGGCGACTGCCTCCTGGGCGCGGTTGAGAAAGATCGCCGAGGGGTTGGAGACCTCCTTGAGACCCTTGTCGGTCATGCCGAACACGCCCAGTTCGTTGACCGCGCCAAAGCGGTTCTTGACCGCTCGCAGCATGCGCAGACGGCCGTCGGATTCGCCTTCGAAATAGAGCACGGTGTCGACCATGTGCTCCAGAACCCGCGGTCCGGCCAGGGCGCCTTCCTTGGTGACGTGGCCGACCAGAAAGATGGCGGTACCGGTCTGCTTGGCGAAACGCACCAGCAGGGCCGCACTCTCGCGTACCTGGGCCACGCCGCCGGGCGCGGACTGCAGCTGCTCGGTGAAGATGGTCTGGATGGAGTCGATCACCATGACCCGCGGCTTCTCCTGGCGGGCGGTGGCGACGATGGACTCGATGCAGGTCTCGGTCATGACCTTGAGTTTGTCTTCCGGCAGGCCCAAGCGGCGGGCGCGCATGGCCACCTGCTGCTGGGATTCCTCGCCGGTGACATAGAGCGCCGGCATGCGCGCAGCCAGGTGGCAGAGGGTCTGCAAGAGGATGGTGGACTTGCCGATGCCGGGATCGCCGCCGATCAGCACCACGGAGCCATCCACCAGGCCGCCACCCAGCACCCGGTCGAGTTCGGTGGAGTCGGTGGTGAAGCGCGGGGTTTCCTCGACGCTGACCTCGGCTAGGGTCTTGATGGTCGCCTGGGCTCCGGCCCAGCCGGCGCGTCCGGAAGGGACGGCGGAGGTCTCGACGACGGTTTCCACCAGGGTGTTCCAGGCGCCGCACTCACCGCACTGGCCCGCCCACTTGGGAAAGGTAGCGCCGCATTCGGTGCAGCCGTAGAGACGCTTGGCCTTGGCCATGGCGGAATTCTCCAGTCGAGAAGGGAAGACGTCCAGCATAACACGACTGGATGCATAGACAGTAAAAAGGCGCATTCCCCGGGGGGAGCGCGCCTTTCTGAACTGCGGGCTTGAGCCTTAGTTGCCCTCGCCACCCGGCTGACGCAGCATGGTCAGGGCCTGGTTGGCCTGAGCGATGCACTTCTTCTCGTCGCCGGCTTTCTGGGCAGCCATGGCGTTCTTGCGGAATTCGGCGATCTGCTGGGCCTGGGAACTGCCCGGGCCGATCATGTTGGTCTTCATCTTGCTGGCATCGTCCAGCTTCTGCAACTGGACCGCGCACAGATCCTTGGCGAATACGGGGGCGGCGGCAAACATCATCAGGGCGATCAGGGCGGTACGCTTCATGGGGACATCCTCGTTGAGAGGGCCAGGTAGGCCGGATAAACCTCGCTCACCCCGCGAAAGTAGCCTGGGGTAACCCATTGACCGCCGGGCACCGCTGGTCGTTCATCGCTCTGTCATCAGGCTCTGCAGGGGGGGATTCGCCGATCAGGCGCTAGTGCTTGAGCGTCGACACCATTTCCGCCTCGCCACGCAACCAGACCGGCAACGCCTGTTGCCAGCGCTGCTGTTCGAGCAGTTGCAGGTCGGCCAGCAACCGGCTGTATTCGGCGAATTCGAGCTGCACGCGACGGCGCTGGGCTTCCACGGCCGCCTCGGTGATCCACAGGTGCCACTGCTGGTACATCGCCACTTCGTCGGTCATCGGCTCCTCTCCTGGGAGGCCATGATGGCAACGCCAGCGGCTCTTGCCAATCGCGCCAGGTAGGGCTCGACCCCGCCGGTCGAGCCCGGTACGGCTAGGACGGGTATTTCAGCTGCTGAGCGATCTTGTCCTTGAGCAGGACGCGCTCGCGGCGCAGGCGACCCAGTTCCTCGTCGCCACTGGATTCTTCCACTTCTTCCAGATCGAGGATCTGCTGGTCGAGCTTGGCGTAGTCTTCCAGCAGCTTGGCGAAGGCCGCATCGGTCTGCGGACGGCTGTCCAGCTGCTCGGCGTACTCGGGAAAGTCTTTGTGCAGGTCGTGTTTGGCAACCATCAGGGGCTCCTTGAGGGCGAGAGGTAGAGGTCGCGAGGGTTGCAGCCCTCGGCGTACAAGGGTGGACCCGGCCCCTTCGACAAAGTGCGACAGCCGCGACCAGTTGCCGATCGCGCGGCGATTTGCCGCTTCCGGGGAACCTGGAGACCCTCAGCAAGGTTCCAAACCCGAGCGAAGCGAGCACAATCGTCTATCGTCTCTTCGAAACCATCCAAAGGAGTGCAGCATGAGCATCATTGCCGAGTTCAAGAAATTCGCCATGAGAGGCAACGTGGTCGACCTGGCGGTCGGCATCATCCTGGGCGCGGCTTTCGGCAAGATCGTGTCGTCCTTCGTGGCCGATATCGTCACGCCGCCGCTGGGTCTGTTGCTGGGGGGTGTGGATTTCTCGCAACTGGCGATCACCCTGAGGGCCGCCGTGGGTGACCAGCCAGCCGTGGTCATGTCCTACGGCAAATTCCTGCAGACCATCTTCGACTTCGTGATCATCGCCTTCGCCATCTTCATGGCGATCAAGGTGCTCAACCGTCTGCGCCTGCACCAGGACGCTGCACCCTCCGGCCCGACCAAGGATCAGGTGCTGCTGACCGAGATCCGCGACCTGCTCAAGGAGCAGAACAGCAAGGCGACCGAGGTTCCCGTGGTGAAGCAGGAACCGCCGATCAACCCGCTGTAAGGCCTTCGCTGAACCCGCCTCGCTAGGAGGCGGGTCGCTCCAGGCGGATCCAGCCGATCCGCCGATCCTTCACCGACTCGACCGTCAGTTGCCAGCCCTGGTATTCGAGACGATCACCCACCGTCGGCAGGCGTCCCAAGAGGTCCACCACCAGCCCGCCCAGGGTCTGGTAGTCCTCGTTTTCCGGAATCTGGAAACCGGTGCGCTGGGCCAGGGGATGCAGATTCAGGCCACCGCTGGCCCGGTAGCCGTTCTCCACCTTTTCCAATTCCGGCAGGCTCTCCTCGCTGGCGTCCGGCAATTCGCCGGCGATGGCCTCAAGGATGTCGGTGAGGGTCAGCAGACCTTCGAAGCCGCCGAATTCATTGACCACGAAGGCCACATGGGTCGAGGCGGCGCGCAGTTGTTCCAGGGCGCCCAGCACCGTGGCCTGGGCCGGCAGATGGATGGGGGTGCGTACCCGGGCACGCAGATCCGGCGACTGGCCTTGCAGGATGTCGGCGAACAGCTCCTTCTTGTGGATGTAGCCCAGGGGCTCGTCGATGTTGCCGTTGACCACCAGCGGCAGGCGCGAGTGGGCCGAGGCCAGCAACTGCTCGCGCAGCCGTTCCGGAGCGGCGTCGGCATCGAGGATGTCGACGTCGGCGCGGGCGGTCATCACCGTGCGCACCGGGCGCTCACCCAGTTGCAGCACGCCACTGATCATCAGCCGCTCACGACGATCGAAGACCGGGCCTTCGCCCTTCTCGCCTTCCATCAGCTCGGCGATGTCCTCGTCCACCTCGTCTTCACGCAGGCGGCCACCCAGCAGGCGCAGTACCGCCTGGGAGGTACGGGCGCGCATGCCGAGGCGCTCGTGCAGCTGCCGCTTGCGCTTCCAGCGCACCACCTGGTTGGCCAGCTCGATGAGGATCGAGAAGCCGATGGCGGCATAGAGGTAGCCCTTGGGAATGTGAAAGCCCAGGCCTTCGGCGGTCAGGCTCAGACCGATCATCATCAGGAAGCCCAGGCACAGCATGATCACCGTGGGGTGGGCGTTGACGAAGGCGGTCAACGGCTTGCTCGCCACCAGCATCAGGCCGATGGAGATGATCACGGCGATCATCATCACGCTCAGGTGCTCGACCATGCCCACGGCGGTGATGACGGCGTCCAGCGAGAACACGGCGTCGAGCACCACGATCTGCGCGACCACCGGCCAGAAGGCGGCGTAGGCGCGGCTGCCACCGGTCTTGTGGGTATGGCCCTCGATGCGCTCGTGCAGTTCGGTGGTGGCCTTGAACAGCAGGAAGATACCGCCGAACAACATGATGAGGTCGCGACCGGAGAAGGCCTTGCCGAAGACCTCGAACAACGGTTCGGTAAGGGTCACCATCCAGGAAATGCTGGCCAGCAGGCCCAGGCGCATGATCAGCGCCAGCGACAGGCCGATGACCCGTGCCTTGTCACGCTGCGCGGGCGGCAGCTTGTCGGCGAGGATGGCGATGAAGACCAGGTTGTCGATGCCCAGGACGATTTCCAGGACGATCAGGGTGAGAAGTCCCAACCAGGCGGTGGGATCGGCGATCCATTCCATCAGCAGCGGACCTCCGTCTGAAGGGGCCGAACGGCCACGGAGGGGGTAGAGCGGGAGGGGGTGTCAGCCGCACCTGGCCAGGGGGCCGGGGGCGGCTCGGATCTGTCACTGCTCATCGGGACTCGGAAAGTAGCCTTGGAATTTCCGATCCTAGAGCAAGGCGGGGCCAAAGCTAAAGGCCCAACCTTTTCCAATTGTGAAGAAAACGTAAAGACGCCGGTGGTGGCCCCTGTTACCAGTAGTTTTCCACCGCCACCTGCCCGGGTCGGCGACTCAGGGCCAGCTGCAGATCACGGGTCTTGAGCAGCTGGCGGGTGTCGTCGACCATCTCCGGATTGCCGCAGATGAGGATGCGCGAGTGCTCGGGCGAGAGTTCGACGCCGGCGGCGCGTTCCAGCTCGCCGTTCTCGATCAGGGTGGTGATGCGGCCACGCAGGGCGCCGGGATGATCCTCGCGGGTGACCACGGGGACATAGACCAGGCGGTCGGTGAGGCCTTCGAGGTGCTCCACCTCGCCGTACCCGCGGATGACCTCCTGGTAGGCCAGGTCGCGGGCTTCGCGCACGCTGTAGACCAGCACGATGCGCTCGAAGCGTTCCCAGGTATCGGGTTCCTGCAGCATCGACAGGAAGGGCGCGAGGCCGGTGCCGGTGGCCAGCAACCAGAGATCACGACCGCCACCGAAGCGCTCCAGGGTGAGATAGCCATAGGGCTGCTTTTCCACCAGCAGTTCGTCGCCCTTGCGCAGGCGGCTCAGTTCGCTGGTGAAGGCGCCACCCGGCACCACGATGGAAAAGAATTCGAGGAAGTCATCGTGGGGCGCCGAGACCATGGAGTAGGCCCGCCAGACGATGTCGCCATCGGCCTTGCGCACGCCCAGCCGGGCGAACTGGCCGGCGCGAAAGCGATAGCGCGCATCGCGCGTGGTCCTCAGACTGAAGAGGTTGTCGCTCCAGGGCCAGACGGCGGTGATCGTCTCGCGGGTGAACTTGTCTTCGGTGGCGGTCATACTGGCCTCTTTTTCCCGATTGCTTGGCGCCATTGTCCCGCAGTGAGCCGCCGATAAACACCGACAGAAACCATGCCTTCTCTCGTCTCGCCCTTCGCCACCCTCGAACTCGACCGTCAGCCCCCGCGCCGCGACGATCCCCTGCAGGCCTTCGACGCCGCCGACGAATACCTGCTGCAGCAGGTCGCCGCGGATGGCCTGGCGCCATCCGCTCGGGTGCTGGTGCTCAACGACGGCTTCGGCGCCCTGGCCGCCAGCCTTGCCGGCCATGCCCGGGTGACCTCCAGTGGCGACTCGCACCTGGCGGCCCTGGCGCTGGCGGCCAACCTGGCGCGCAACGGCCTCGCCGCCGAGGCGGTGACCTTCGTCCCGGCCAGCGAGGCGATCAGCGGTCCCTTCGACCTGGTGCTGGTGCGGGTGCCCAAGACCCTGGCGTTGCTGGAAGAGCAACTGATCCGCCTGCACGGCCAGCTGGCGCCGGGTGCCCGGGTGATCGCCGCCGGCATGATCAAGCACCTGCCACGCGCCGCCGGCGACCTGCTGGAGCGGCATATCGGCCCGGTGCAGGCTTCGCTGGCGGTAAAGAAGGCGCGGCTGCTCTTCGCCACGCCCGAGGCGCGAGCGGCGGTGGCCTCGCCCTACCCGAGTCGCTATCGCCTGGATGCGCCGCCACTGACCCTGGTCAACCATGCCAACGTCTTCTGCCGCGAGGGCCTGGACATCGGCACCCGTGCCTTCCTCCCACACCTGCCCCAGGACCTGGGCCAGGCCCGGGTGGCCGATCTCGGCTGCGGCAACGGCGTGCTGGCGCTGGCCTGCGCCCTGGCCAATCCGGAGGCGCAATTCACCCTGGTGGACGAGTCCTACATGGCGGTGCAGTCGGCGAGGGAGAACTGGAGCGCGGCCTTCGGCGAGCGACCGGTGGCGATCCGCGCGGCCGACGGCCTCGCCGACCAGCCGCCGCGGTCGCTGGAGCTGATCCTGTGCAATCCGCCCTTTCACCAGCAGCAGGTGGTGGGGGATTTCCTCGCCTGGCGCATGTTCCAGCAGGCGCGGGCGGCGCTGACCGAGCAGGGCGAACTCTGGCTGGTGGGCAATCGCCACCTGGGTTATCACGTCAAGCTCAAGCGGCTGTTCAGGCGTGTCGAACAGATCGCGGCCACGCCGAAATTCGTGGTGCTCAGGGCGGTCCAACCCCTCTGACATCCACCCAGGAGCGAGAGCTGCCCGCGTGCCTTCCCTGCCCCTCGATCTCCACTACATCGCCCTGGTCCTCGAACTGATCGGCATCAGCGCGGCGATCCACGCCATCATCACGGTGCGTACCGCCCAGGGCGCCATGGCCTGGGCCATGGCCCTGGTGTTCATGCCCTTCCTCAGCCTGATTCCCTATCTGGTATTCGGCCGGCGGCGCTTCGACAGCTATGTGAAGGCGCGGCGTCAGGCCGACGAGGAGATGGCGCGCCAGGCCGCCGAACTGGACTGGCGGCCCTGGATCGCCGAGGCCATGGCCGCCCAGCAGTGCAGCGCGGCCAATCGGAAGCTCAAGGCCATGACCGCCCTCACCGGCACGCCTTGCGTCGCCAACAACCAGGTGCGGCTGCTGATCAACGGCGAGGAGACCTTCGCCGCCATCCTCGCGGCCATCCGCGGGGCGCAGAAGGTGGTGCTGGTGCAGTTCTTCATCATCCACGACGACGCCCTGGGCCTGGCCCTGCAGAACACCCTGCTGGACCGCGCCCGCGCTGGGGTCCAGGTCTTTCTGCTGTACGACGCCATCGGCAGCCATGCCCTGCCGCGCGCCTATGTGGAAAAGCTGCGCGAGGCCGGTTGCGAGGTGAAGGGCTTCAGCAACAGACGCGGGCTGATCAACAGGTTTCAGGTCAACTTCCGCAACCACCGCAAGATCGTCATCGTCGATGGCGAGGTGGGCTTTACCGGCGGGCTCAACGTCGGCGACGAATACATGGGCCTCAAGCCGCCCCTGGCGCCCTGGCGCGATACCCACCTGGAATTGCGCGGTCCGGCCCTGGCCACCCTGCAGGAGACCTTTGCCCAGGACTGGTACTGGGTGACCAGAAAGCTGCCCACCCTGCTGCTGCCGGAGCGCTACGAAGAGGGCGGCGTGCTCTGCCAGGTGGTGCCCAGCGGGCCGGCGGACGATCAGGAGACCTGCTCGCTGTTCTTTGTCGAGGCCATCCACTCGGCGCGCCACCGCGTCTGGATCACCACCCCCTACTTCATTCCCGACGAAGCCGTTTCGGCGGCCCTGCGCCTGGCCGCCCTGCGCGGGGTGGACGTGCGCATCCTGCTGCCCTCGCGACCGGACCACAAGGTGGTCTATGCCGCCTCCTATCTCTATGCCTTCGAAGCGGTGCATGCCGGGGTACGGGTGTTCCGCTACGGCCCGGGCTTCTTGCATCAGAAGGTGGTGCTGATCGACGAGGACGTGGCCGCGGTGGGCAGCGCCAACCTGGACAACCGCTCCTTCCGCCTCAACTTCGAGGTCATGGTGATGGTGATGGACGTGCCCTTCGCCTGGGAAGTGCGCAAGATGCTGGAGCAGGACTTCAGTCGCTCCCGCGAACTCACCCCCGAGGACAACGCCGCCCTGCGCCGCTGGCGGCGAGTGGCCATGCGGGTGGCGCGGGTGTTTTCGCCGGTGCTCTAGGGGCCGGAACCCGCTCTGCGACGGCCCGGTCCGATACGCAATGGCGCCGTGCCCGGAGCGCCCCGCGCCCTGGAGTCGCCCGCCATGCCATCCCCATCGCCCCTGCGTTGCGTCTGCCTGCTGGCAGGTGGTCTGGCCCTGACGGCCACCGCCGCGCCGCGCAGCGTGCCCTCCATCGAAAGCGAAGACGCCGCCCTGGGCAGCGTGGAGGTCAGCGAAAACTCCGGGCGCTTCCATCCGCAATTGGGCATGGACGTGCGCAACGGCGACTTTTCCCGCGGCAACTACGATGACGACGCGGCCAGCCTCGACCGCGTCCCGCTGCACCTCCAGGCGGGCTTCGCCCTGGATCTGCACCAGGGAAGCGACGGCAATGCCGATGCCTGGCTGGTGTTCAGCAGCAGCAACGGCCTGCATAGCCCGTCCAGCGAGGAGCGGGTCAGCCCGCGGCGCTGGTACGAGAGCAACAACCTGCTGGGCCTGGTGGTGTCACCGGCCGAGGGCCTGAGGGTCGGCTTCGTCTACACGGTAAAGAGCAGCCCCAACGACGTCGCCGCGACCACTCAGGAAGCCAGCCTGACCCTGGCCTATCAGGCCGAGTCGGGCCTAGGCGCCTGGCGTCCGGGGCTGGCGGTGACCACCCGCACCCAGGGCGACAGCGGTCTCTACACCCAGGGCAGCCTGGAACCCGGACTGGACCTCTCGGCCAGTGGCCTGCGCCTAAGTTTCCCCAGTGCCCTGGGGGTGGGCTGGAACGGCTTCTATGGACCGGATTCCGGCGATCGCCTCTATGCCCGCACCGGGCTGGCGCTGGAGCAGCCCTTTCGCTGGGGCGAGACGCGCTGGAGCGCTCGCGCCGAAGCCCTGGCGCTCTATCGCGACGGCGCCCTGCGCGAGTTGAGCGGTCCGGAGGGCGAGACCGACGGCGTGGTGCCCCAGGTGACCCTCAGCCTGTCCATGGCCTATTAGAAGCTGTTCACGATCTCGCGAGCTAGAGCCAAACAAGGCGAAAAGACCTGAGGAAGCGGAGTTTACTCGGCGTAAATGAGCATTCCGAAGGGCTTTTCAACGCCGTTTGGCCGACGCGCAGCAGATCGTGAATAGCTTCTTAGCCCAGCGGCGCCACGCCCAGCCCCTCCACCAGGGTCTCCAGGGCGCGCAGGCCGGCCACCGAGTTGCCGTAGCTGTCCAGCCGGGGCGACCAGACGCAGATGCTCATCTGCCCCGGCACGATGGCGACGATGCCGCCCCCTACCCCGCTCTTGCCCGGCAGGCCGACGCGCCAGGCGAAGTCGCCTGCGGCATCGTAGAGACCGCAGGTCAGCAGCAAGGCGTTGAGCTGGCGGGTCTGCTGGGGCGTCACCACGGCCTGGCCATCCTGGGGATTGATGCCGCCGTTGGCGAGAAAGGCGAAGGCACGGGCCACGTCGACGCAGCTCATGGCCAGGGCGCAGCCGTGGAAATAGACGTCGAGAACGTCATCGACCTCGCTGTGCAGGTTGCCGTAAGCCTTCATCAGATAGGCCAGGGCGGCGTTGCGCGCCTTGTGGTCCATCTCCGAGCGGGCCACGCGGTCGTCGAAGTTGATCGCCGGATTGCCGGCCAGACGGCGCGCCTGTTCGCGCATCATCCAGTGGATCGACATGATGCGCGACACCAGCAATTCGCAGACCTGCACGGCGCCGGCATTGATGAAGGGATTGCGCGGCACGCCCTTCTCTTCTTCCAGCTGGGCCATGGAGTTGAAGGCATGGCCGGAGGGCTCGCGGCCGACGCGGGTCCAGATGTCCGGCTCGTCCAGGCGCTGCATGGCGATCACCAGGTTGAGCACCTTGGAGATCGACTGGATGGAAAAGGCCGTGTCGGCCGCCCCGGCGCGCCAGACCTGGCCGTTGACGTCGCAGACGGCGATGCCGAACTGATCCGGCGCCACCTCGGCCAGGGCCGGGATGTAGTCGGCCACCTCGCCGTCGCCGAAATGGCGCGGCGCGGCGGCGGCGATACGGTCGAGCAGGGGTTGCAGCAATTGGCGGTCGAAGGGCTCTGCCATGACAATTCCGAAACGGGCGGGGGCGCCAAGTGTAGGGGCCGCGGCGGCCTCAGGCGAGCCCCAGGCGCGGCGGCAGCGGCAGGCGGATCTCGAATCGAGCGCCGCCCTGGGCACCGGCGCTCAGGTCCAGCCGGCCGCCCTGGTTTTCCACCGCGCGGCGGCTGATGGCCAGGCCCAGGCCGAAGCCGCCGGTGGCGCGGTCGCGACTGCGATCCAGGCGATAGAAGGGTTCGAAGACCCGCTCGCGCTCCGCCGCGGGAATCCCCTCGCCGTCATCCTCGACGGCGATCAGCAACGCGTCGCCGTCGCCCCGGACCGCTACCCAGATCTCGCGCTGGCAGTAACGCAAGGCGTTGCCGACGAGATTCTGCAGGGCGCGGGCGGTGAGGCGTGGCGCCAGTTCGACCCGCCTGGGCGCCTGCGTCAGGTCCAGGTGCACCAAGACGCCGCACCGCTCCTGCTCTTCGGCGAAGTCGGCCAGCACGCTGTCGAGAAAGGCTTCGAGTTCCAGGCTCAGGCGTTCGGGCGGTTGCTGACTGCTCTGCAGGCGGGCGAAGGACAGCAGTTCGTCGACCAGGGCATCCAGTTCGCGGACGTGGCGCACCAGTTGTTCCAGCTGGCGGTGGGTCTCGGCGGGCAGCGGATCGGCCTGCAACAGCGCCAGGCCGAATTCCAGGCGTGACAGCGGCGTGCGCAATTCGTGGGAGACGGCGTTGAGCAGGTCGCGCTGCTGGACGATCAGCGCTTCCAGTTCCTGGGCCATGTCATCGAAGGCCCGCGCCACCTCGCCGATGTCCGAGCGCGGCGAGATGGCCGTGCGCTCGCCCAGATGGCCCTTGCCCAGCCGCGCCGCGGTACGCCGCAGCCGCTCCAGGTCGCGCCAGTGCGGTCGCAGCCAGACATAGAGGCAGACCAACAGGGCCGCGCCGATCAGGGCGTTCATGGCCCAGTAGGTCAGGGCGATGTCGGTGGGCGCCTCGGGGATGCCGACCCAGAGCACCTGATTCTCAGGCAGGGGTACCAGGGCCGCGCTGGGCTCGCCATAGTCGCCCAGCCGTACCCGGCGCTGGCCGGCGGCCAGGCCTGCGCGCTCCTCCGGACTGAGAGCCGGATCCTCAAGCGGGACCAGACGCAGGCTGATGGGCGCCAGCTCCGCGGCCAACTCGTCCTGCAGGGCTGGCCAACGCGCCGGCGGCGCCTGGTTGAAGGTGCGCTGCACCAGGCTGAGCGGGCCGTGCAGTTGTTCGAGGGTGTAGCGACTGTAGCGCTCGTAGAACACCTGCAGCAGTGCCTCGGGCACCAGGTAGCTAGCGGCGCCGTAGGTGACCAGCAGGATGAGGTAGAGGCGGACGAGGATCTTGAGCATCTATTCCCACTCGGCGCGAGACAGCAGATAACCCTTGCCCCAGACGGTCTTGATCCGCCGGGCGTCGCCGGGGTGCTCTTCGAAGCGCCGGCGCAGCCGGAGATGGCCACGTCCACCGAGCGATCGACGCCGTTGAATTCGATGCCGCGCAGTTGCTGGATCAACTGGTCGCGGCTGAGCACCTCGCCGGCATGGCGCATGAGGATCGCCAGCAGGTTGAATTCGGTGGACGACAGTTCCACCAGCTGGTCGCGCCACCAGACCTGGCGTTCACCCGGCAGCAACCGCAGCTGGCCGATCGTCAGGCGGTCATCGGCGGGCGCCTCGCCCAGCTGGCAACGGCGCAGCAGGGTGCGGATGCGTGCCAGCAGCACCCGCGGTTCGCAAGGCTTGCTGACGTAGTCGTCGGCGCCGATCTCCAGGCCCAGCACCTGGTCGTGGCTGTCGTCCAGGGCGGTGAGCATCAGGATCGGCAGGCCCGGCTGGGCCGCGCGCAGCTGACGGCAGACCTGCAGGCCGTCCAGCCCCGGCAGCATGACGTCGAGCACCACCAGGTGCGGGCGCAGGCGCTGCACCGCGGCCAGCGCCTCGTCGCCGCGACCGATCACCGTCACGGCATAGCCCTGACGGCCCAGGTAGGTGGCGATGAGCTCGGCCAGGGCGGTGTCGTCTTCGACAATGAGCAAGGGGATCACGGCAGGTCTTCGTGGCGGAAAGTGCCGAGCATAGCCGAGCCCCGGGCAGGCGGGCGCCGGGCTTAACACTCTTTCACAAGAGACCTACAGACGTTTACAGGGAGGCCCGAGCGGGACGCCTACCATGGCGCTCTCCTGGAGGAAGCCCCGATGTCTCTGTCCCGCCCTGCCCTCGGCAGCCTCGCGCTGCTCTGCCTGCTGCTCGCCGCCTGCGACCGCCCGGCCCCGGAGGCCGCCGCCCCGCCCGCGCCCAGGGTGCAGGTGGAGACGCTGCACCCCACGCCCCTGGCCATCGCCAGCGAACTCAGTGGCCGCCTGGTGGCGCCGCGGACCGCCGAGGTACGGGCGCGGGTCGCCGGCATCGTGCTGCAGCGGGTGTTTCGCGAAGGCAGCGAGGTCAAGGCCGGTGAAGTGCTGTTCCGTATCGATCCGGCGCCGCTGCAGGCCGAGGTGGACAGTGCCGCCGCCTTGCGCAAGGCCGAGGCCAGCGCCTTCCAGGCGCGCCGGCTGGCCGAGCGCTATGCGGCGCTGGTGGAGAGCGAGGCGATCAGTCGTCAGGCGCAGGACGATGCCCGCGGTGCCAGTCTGCAAGCGCAGGCCGAGGTGGCCGCGGCCCAGGCGGCGCTCAAGCGGGCGCGGCTGAATCTGGGCTATGCCACGGTCACCACGCCCATCGCCGGGCGCATCGGCAAGGCCCTGGTCAGCGAAGGCGCCCTGGTCGGCCAGGGCGACGCCACGCCGCTGGCGATCATCCAGCAGCTGGACCCCATCCAGGCCGACGTCACCCAGTCGACCCGTCAGCTCAAGGCGCTGCGCGATGCCCTGCGCGACGGTCGGCTGCAGCAGGTGGCGCCGGATCAGGCCCAGGTAACCCTGCTGCAGGAAGACGGCAGCCCCTACCCGGAGAGCGGCCGCCTGCTGTTCGCCGATCTGGCGGTGGACGCCAGCACCGGCCAGATTACCCTGCGCAGCCAGTTTCCCAATCCACGGCGCGAGCTCCTGCCGGGCAGCTTCGTGCGGGTGCGCCTGGAGCAGGCGCGCCTCGACCAGGGCCTGAGCGTGGCGCAGCGGGCGGTGCAGCGCAGCGCCGGCGGCCAGGCCCAGGTCTGGGTGGTGGATGCCGAAGACCGGCTCGCCCTGCGCGAGGTGCGCCTGGGACCGGTGGTGGAGGGTCGCTGGGTGGTGGAGTCGGGCCTCGCCGCCGGTGAGCGGGTACTGCTTTCGGGCCTGCAACAGGCGCAGCCAGGCCTGGTGGTCGCGCCCCAGGAAGCCCAGGCCGCCCCGGCGGAGGGGCGCTGATGGCCAATTTCTTCATCGACCGCCCGGTGTTCGCCTGGGTGGTGGCGCTGTTCATCCTGCTCGCCGGCCTGCTAGCGCTGCCGCAGTTGCCGGTGGCCCAGTACCCCAACGTGGCGCCGCCGCAGATCGAGTTGACCCTGAGCTATCCGGGCGCCTCGCCGCAGACCCTGGACGAGAGCGTGGTCAGCCTGGTCGAGCAGGAACTCAATGGCGTCAATCACCTGCTCTACTTCTCGTCCAGCAGCAGCCAGGGCAGCGCCACCCTGACCGTGACCTTCCAGCCCGGCACCGATCCGGAGCTGGCCAAGGTGGACATCCAGAATCGCCTCAAGGTGGTGGAGCCGCGCCTGCCGCGGGCGGTCACCCAGCAGGGCATCCAGATCGAGGAAACCTCCGCCGGCTATCTGCTGTTCGTCACCCTTACCGCCACCGACGAGCGCCTCGACACCACCGCGCTGAGCGACTACCTGGCGCGCAACGTGGTCAATGAACTGCGCCGACTGAACGGCGTGGGCAAGGCCCAGCTGTTTGGCGCCGAACACGCCCTGCGCGTCTGGCTCGACCCCAGTCGCCTGGTGGCGGTCGGCCTGACCCCGGCCGACGTGACCCGCGCCATCGCCGAGCAGAACGTCCAGGTGGCGGCCGGCAGTCTCGGCGAGCTGCCCGCCCCTGCGGGCCAGGAGTTGAGCGCGCCGGTGCTGATCAAGGGCCAACTGAGCGACCCGACGGAATTCGCCGGCATCCTGCTGCGCGCCGGGGTCGATGGCTCCAGCGTGACCCTGGGCGATGTCGCCCGGGTCGAGGTGGGCAGCCAGAGCTACAATTTCGGCACCCGCCTGGACGGCAAGCCCTCGGTGGCGGTCGGGGTGCAGCTGGCGCCCACCGCCAATGCCCTGGCCACCGCCAAGGCGGTGCGCGCCAAGCTGGCCGAGTTGTCCCGGTACTTTCCGCCGGGGATGAAGTACGACATCCCCTACGACACGGCGCCCTTCGTCGAGATCTCCATCACCCAGGTCATCCACACCCTGCTGGAGGCCATGGCGCTGGTGTTTGCGGTGATGTACCTGTTCCTGCAGAATCTGCGCTACACCCTGATCCCGACCCTGGTAGTGCCGGTGGCGCTGCTGGGCACCTGCGCCGTGCTCCTGGCGCTGGGCTATTCGATCAATGTGCTGACCCTGTTCGGCATGGTGCTGGCCATCGGCATCCTGGTGGACGACGCCATCGTGGTGGTGGAGAACGTCGAGCGACTGATGGCCAGCGAAGGCCTGGATCAGCGCGCCGCCACGCGCAAGGCCATGGGCGAGATCGCCGGCGCCATCGTCGGCATCACCCTGGTGCTGACCGCGGTCTTCGTGCCCATGGCCTTCATGAGCGGTTCGGTGGGCGTCATCTATCGCCAGTTCTCGGCGTCCATGGCGGTGGCCATCCTCTTGTCCGCCTTTCTCGCCCTGAGCCTGACCCCTGCGCTGTGCGCCACCCTGCTCAAGCCGATTCCCCAGGGCGCCCATGCCCACGGCGGCTTCTTTGCCGCCTTCAACCGGGGTTTCGAACGTCTGACCGGCGGCTTCGAAGGCTGGGTGGCCCGCGCCATCCGCCGACTGCTGCCCAATCTCCTGCTGTTCGCCGTCCTGCTGGCGGCCCTGGTGGCGCTCTATGGCCGCCTGCCCGGCGCCTTTCTGCCCACCGAGGACCAAGGCTATGTGATCACCGACATCCAGCTGCCGCCGGGCGCCACCCAGGAGCGCACCCTCAAGGTGCTCGAGCGCCTGGAGCGCCATTACGCCGACGAACCCGGAGTGGCCAACGATCTCGTGCTGCTCGGCTTCAGCTTTTCCGGCAGCGGCCAGAACGCCGCGCTGGCCTTCACCACCCTCAAGGACTGGTCCGCCCGCGGCCCGGCCGACTCCGCCGCAGCCATCGCCGAGCGGGCCAATGCCGCCCTGGCGGGCGAGAGCGAGGCCCAGGGCTTCGCCGTGCTGCCGCCGCCGGTGGAAGGCCTGGGCACCTCCAGCGGCTTCGAGGTGCGCCTGCAGGACAGGTCCAATCGCGGCCAGGCGGCGCTCAAGGCGGCACGCGATGAACTGCAGGCCAGGCTGGCGGGCAATCCGATCATCGCCTACGTGCGGGAGACTGCCCTGGCCGACAGCGCCCAGGTGCAGCTGGTGGTGGATCGCCGCCAGGCCGCCGCGCTGGGGGTAGGCTTCAGCGCCCTCGGCGAGACCCTGGGCACCGCCCTGGGCTCCAGCTACGTCAACGACTTCCCCAATCGCGGGCGGATGCAGCAGGTGATCGTCCAGGCCGACCTGGGCACCCGCAGCCAGGTGGACGACCTGCTGCGCCTGGAGGTACGCAACGAGCGCGGACGCATGGTGCCGCTGTCCGCCTTTGTCAGCGCCGACTGGACCCAGGGCCCGGCACAGCTGTCGCGCTACAACGGCTACCCGGCCATCAGCCTGGCCGGCGAGCCGCTGCCCGGTCACACCACCGGCGAGGCCATGGCCGAACTGGAGCGCCTGGCCGCCGAGTTGCCGCACGGTTTCGCCCTGGAGTGGACGGCGCTGTCGCTGCAGGAACGCCTCTCCGCCGGCCAGGCGCCCCTGCTGCTGGGGCTGTCGCTGCTGGTGGTGTTCCTCTGCCTGGCGGCGCTCTACGAGAGCTGGTCGATTCCCACCGCGGTGCTGCTGGTGGTGCCGCTGGGCGTGCTCGGCGCGGTGCTGGCGGTGACCCTGAGGGGGATGCCCAACGACGTCTTCTTCAAGGTCGGGCTGATCACGGTGATCGGCCTCACGGCGAAGAACGCCATCCTGCTCATCGAATTCGCCAAGCGCCTGCACGACGAAGGTATGGACCTGTACCAGGCCACCTGCCGCGCCGCCCGCCTGCGCCTGCGACCCATCGTCATGACCTCGCTGGCCTTCATCCTCGGCGTGGTGCCCCTGGCCCTGGCCACCGGGGCCAGCTCGGCGAGCCAGCAGGCGGTGGGCACCGGGGTGATCGGCGGCATGCTCAGCGCCACCCTGGCGCTGGTCTTCGTGCCGGTGTTCTTCGTGGGGGTGCTGCGGCTGGTCCGGCGCTGGCGCGCGCCGGACCGTTAGCCTCAGGCGTTATGGGGCCGCTTGTCGCCCAGCAGCGTGGCGTCCTCGACCGGCGCGGGCTCGGGCTTGCGGGCGCCGAGCTTGTCCGAGGTCCGCAGGCTCTGCGGCAGCGCCCAGAACAGCAGGCCGGCGGCCAGCAGGCTGGTGCAGCCGATGAGGTAGAGCGCCGGGGTGGTGCTGCCGGTCAGGTCCTTGATGTAGCCCACCATCACCGGGCTGACGATGCCGCCGAACTGCCCCAGGGTGTTGATCAGGGCGATACCCCCCGCGGCGCCCGCACCGGCCCCGGCCAGCAGCTTCGGCGGCAGGGCCCAGAAGGCCGGGATGGCAGCGATGATGCCGGCGCCCATCAGGGCCAGGGACAGGATCAGGAAGAGGGTGTGGTCGGCGAAGAGTCCTGCACTGAAGAAGCCCAGGGCGCCGGCGATCACCAGGCCGCAGACGAACTTGCGCCGCTCGCCGCTGGCGTCCGACAGCCGGCCTACCACCACCATGGTGATGGCGCCGAAGACGTAGGGCACGGCGGTGAGCAGGCCGATGACGGTCGGGCTTTCGGTACCGGCGCTGCGGATCAGCTGCGGCGCCCAGAAGTTGAGGCCATAGGAGGCGACCTGGATCAGGAAGTAGATCAGCCCGAGCAGCAGGAAGCCCGGCAGCCGGATTGCCGCCAGCAGCGAGCCATGGCTGTTGTTTTCATGCCGGGCGATGCGGCTGGCCAGGAAGGTCTTCTCGTCGGCGTTGAGCCAGGGCGCATCGGCGATGCGGTCGTGCAGCAGGCGCAGCACCAGCACGCCGAGCAGCACGCAGAGGATGCCACCGACCAGGAACAGCCAGTGCCAGCCGCGCATGCCCAGCAGACCGTCCATCTGGCCGAGGATCACCCCCGAGACCGGGGCGCCGATCAGCCCGGCAAAGGCCGAAGCGAGAAACAGCGTCGAGGTGATGCGGCCGCGATAGCTCTGCGGAAACCACAGCGTCAGGTAGTAGAGGATGCCCGGCGCGAAGCCGGCTTCCATGGCGCCGATCAGGAAGCGCAGCACATAGAACTGCCATTCGGCGGTGACGAACATCATCAGCGCCGTGGCGATGCCCCAGGAGATCATGATGCGGGCGATCCAGCGCCGGGCGCCGACCTTGTACAGCATCATGTTGCTGGGTACCTCGAACAGCACATAGCCCACCACGAAGAGTCCCGCGCCCAGGCCATAGGCGGTGTTGCTCAGCGACAGGTCGGCCTGCAGCTGGAACTTGGCGAAGCTGATGTTGATGCGATCGAAGAAGGCGAACAGGTAGCAGACCATGATCAGCGGCATGAGCCGCCAGGCGACCTTGCGGACGATGGCCTGTTCGGTGGCCGCCAGGGCGGCGGAGGTTGCGGATGAGGACATAGCGGTCTCCCGGGAGCGGCCAGGCTGGCGCTCCTTTGTTGTTGTAGTCAGGGCGAACGAATGAAAACGGGTGCGGCTCAGCCAGTGGCCGCGGGCGGCGGATGCAGATCGCAGTTGCGACCGGCCTTGGCCAGCTGACCGGGGGTATCGTGGCCGAGCAGCGCCGGCAGGGTACGCGACAGCGCGATCAGCCGCTCCAGGTCGATCCCGGTCTCCACCCCGGTTTCCACGCAGAGATTCACCAGGTCCTCGGTGCAGATGTTGCCGGACGCGCCGGGCGCGAAGGGGCAGCCGCCGAGGCCGCCGAGGGCGGCGTCGAAGCGGCGCGCGCCGGCTTCATAAGCCGCCAGCACGTTGCACAGGCCGAGGCCGCGGGTGTTGTGGAAGTGCAGGGTCAGGGCGGACGCCGGGATCAGTTCCAGCACCTGGCGGACGATCCGCGCGACCTGCCGCGGATTGGCCATGCCGGTGGTGTCTGCGAGGGTGATGCCGGTCATGCCCAGCGCCAGATAGCGCTGCACCAGCTCGAACACCCAGCCTTCGTCGATGCGCCCCTCGAAGGGGCAACCGAAGGTGGTCGCCACCGTGCCGTTGAGCGAGACCGCCTTCCCCTTGGCCAGCTGCACCACCTCGGCGAAGCTGGCGAGGGACTGCTCGCAACTCATGCGCATGTTGGCGCGATTGTGGGTCTGGCTGGCGGAGAGCACCAGGTTCAGCTCGTCGGCGCCTGCTTCCAGGGCGCGCTGGGCGCCCTTGAGATTGGGCACCAGGGCGACATAGGTCACCCCGGGCCGGCGGGCGATGCCCTGGAACACCGCCTCGCCGTCGCGCAGCATGGGCACCGCCTTGGGCGAGACGAAGGAACCGGCTTCGATCCGCGAGAAACCCAGCGCCGAAAGCTCGTCGATCAGGGCGATCTTGTCGGCGGTTTCCACCCAGCTCGGCTCGATCTGCAAGCCATCGCGGGGGGCGACTTCCTGGACGATCAGGCGTTCGGTACTCATTGCACCACCCCGCCCTTCCTGAGTCGCTGGATGTCCGCGTCGCTCAGCCCCAGTTCGGCCAGCAGGCCATCGGTGTGCTGACCCAGGGTCGGACCCTGCCAGTTGACCTGGCCCGGAGTGGCCGACAGCTTGGGCACGATGCCCGGCATCTTCAGGTTCGCGCCGTCGGGCAAGGTGGTGTCTAGCAGCATGTCCCGCGCCTGGTAATGGGGATCGGCGACGATGTCGGCGGCCGAATAGATACGACCGGCCGGGACCTCGGCGCCTTCGAGGATCTCCAGCACCTCGTCGATGCCGCGACTGCCGGTCCAGGCGGCGATGGCCTCGTCGATCAGCTCGCAGTGGCGGGCGCGCCCGTCGTTCTGCGCAAGGTCGGGGCGCTCGGCCAGGTCAGGTCGGCCGATGGCCTGCATCAGCCGCACATAGATGGGATCGCTGTTGCCGGCGATCACCACGAAACCGCCATCGCCGGTGGGATAGGTGTTGGACGGCGCGATGCCCGGCAACGCCCCGCCGGTGCGCTCGCGCACATGGCCGAGCATGGAGTATTCGGGCACCAGGCTTTCCATGACGTTGAACACGCTCTCGACCAGGGAGACATCGACCACCTGGCCGTCGCCCTGGCCGGTCTTGACCCGCAGCACCGACATCAGGGCGCCGATCACCGCGTGCATGGAGGCCAGGGAATCACCGAGGCTGACCCCGACCCGCGCCGGCGGCACGCCCGGGGTACCGGTGGTGTAGCGGATGCCGCCCATGGCCTCGCCGATGGCACCGAAGCCGGGGCGATCACGATAGGGGCCGGTCTGGCCGTAGCCGGAGATGCGCACCAGGGTGAGCTTGGGATTGAGGGCGTGCAGGTCGTCCCAGCCGAGGCCGAGCTTTTCCAGGGCGCCCGGGCGCAGATTCTCGATGAGCACGTCGGCGCCCTCGACCAGCTGCTTGACCAGGGCCACGCCTTCGGCGGAGCGCAGATTCAGGGCGAGGGACTTCTTGTTGCGCGACTGGAGGTACCACCACAGCGAGGTGCCCTCGTGCAGCTTGCGCCACTTGCGCAGGGGATCGCCCTTGTCGAGGGCTTCGATCTTGATCACCTCGGCGCCGAATTCGGCCATCAGCCGAGCGGCGAAGGGGGCGGCGATGAGCGTGCCGATCTCGATGACACGGAGTCCGGTGAGAGCCGTCATGGCGGGCTAGCCTCTCTTGTTATTGGAATGAGGCCGATGCTAGGACAATAGTGCAGCCGGTGGTTAACGTCTTTCGGCAAGGGGTCTTCGCAGATCGCGAAGACCCGACTCACACGTCCAGCAGGTGGTCGTAGAGCAGCCGGCTGACCGGTGACAGCGACTCGACGTCACGTACTACCAGCGCCAGGCTGCGCTGGGACCAGTCGTCATCCAGCGTCGCGGCGATCAGTCCGAGCGGTCGCCCGATGAGTTCGAAGGCCTGCAGCGGCAGCACGCCCAGGCCGAAGCCCGCCTGCACCATGCGGCACACGGCGTCGAAGCCGGGCACATGGATGCGCAGGCGCAGGGCCTTGCCGTGACTGCGCGCAGCCGCCTTGGTGCGCAGGTTGATGAAGCTGTCGGCGTGCAGGCCGACGTGGTCGTCGTCCAGGGTCTCGGCGAAGGCCAGCCGCGGGCGTGCGGCCAGGCGATGATCCGGACGCATGACCACCACCAGGGTGTCCTGCCGATAGGGCACGGCCAGCAGGCCGCGGGTGTCGGTGTCCGAGGAACAGATGCCCAGGTCGGCGGCGCCTTCCAGCACCCCCTTCACCACCCCGGCGCTGGGTCGTTCGTCCAGGCTGACCTTGACCTGGGGATGGCCGACGGTGAAGGCCTGCAGGTCTTCGGGGAGGAATTCGATGATGGCGGAGATGTTGGCCATCATCCGCACGTAGCCGCGCACGCCCTGCAGGTGCTCGCCGACATCGATGCTGATGCGCTCGACGTCGGCGAGGATGCGCTTGGCGTAATGCAGCAGCGTCTCGCCGACCGGGGTGAGGGTGGTGCCCTTGGCGTTGCGCTCGAAGAGTTCGATGTCGAGCGAGCGCTCCAGGTCGTGCAGTCGCTTGCTGGCGGCGGACAGGGCGATCATCTCGCGTTCGGCGGCGCGGGTCAGGGTGCCCTCCTCGTGCACCGCCAGCAGCAGCTGCAGCGAGACCAGGTCGAGGCGGCGGAGCAGGTTGCGGTAGTGCATCATCTTGGGGTCCAGGCGGCCAGCGGTCCTTGTACAGGAGCCGGCGCGCCCGGGGTAGCCGCCCGCCTCAGGTTAGAGACCCAGGTCGCTCAGGCCGGGATGGTCATCCGGGCGCCGCCCCTGGGGCCAATGAAACAGCCGCTCGGCCTCGCTGATCGGCAGGTCGTTGATGCTGGCGTGACGCTCGGCCATCAGGCCCTGGTCGTCGAAGTGCCAGTTCTCGTTGCCGTAGGCGCGGTACCACTGGCCGTCTTCGTCCCGCCATTCATAGGCGAAGCGCACGGCGATGCGCGGACCGTCATGGGCCCAGAGTTCCTTGATCAACCGGTATTCGTGCTCGCGCTGCCACTTGCGGGTGAGAAAGGCCTCGATGGCGGCGCGGCCCTGGAGGAAATCGTTGCGATTGCGCCAGCGGCTGTCGGCGGTATAGGCCAGGGCCACCTTGGCCGGATCGCGGCTGTTCCAGCCGTCTTCGGCGGCGCGGACCTTTTGCCGGGCGGACTCTAGGGTAAAGGGCGGAACGGGGGGACGGGCAGCGCTCATGGGGACTCTCCTTGGCAGACAGGGCCCCAGTGTCAGGCCGCAGCGAAGGTGTCACAAGGTCGAACGGCCCACGGATCCGGCCAAGTCGCTCAGACCTCTACCAGGCGATAGTGCAAGCCCCGCACCACCGCCTCCACCCGGTTGCGTGCGCCCAGTTTGCGGGCGGCGGAGTTGAGGTGCAGGTTGACCGTGGCGGTGGATCGGTTGAGGGTCGCGGCGATGCGCTTGGCGGTCAGGCCCTTGGCCGAGTACTGCAGGCATTCGCGCTCGCGCGGCGTCAGGCGGACCTGACCGCAGCGGCGTTCGGCCGGCGCGAGCAGTTCGTCGGCCCGGGCCTGGAAGGCATGGGCCAGCACCAGGAAGGCGCCCAGGCAGGCTTCGCCGGCGGCCTCGGCGTCCGGGGCATCGGCGTCGAGGATGCCGGTCAGGGTGGCGAAGGCACCGCCCGGCAGGTGCAGCGGCACCGTCACCCCGGTGGCCAGGCCGCTGTCACGCACATAGCAGGTGACCGGCCTATGACTGTCACCCAGGTACTCGCGCAGGGCGCTGCGGGTTTCGCTGCGAAACGACCAGACGAAGGGCGCCGCGCGCCGACTGGCGCATTGCTGCACCGGATCGATCTGGTAGTAGCCGCGCTCGCACCAGAAGGCCTGCATGTCCGCCGGGGCGTTGCGCACCTTGAACACCGAGGGGGTGATGAGTACGCCCTCGTGACTGAGGGGCACCGGCGCGTAGTCGTAGATCAGCGCCTTGCACCCTAGGTGGTCGGCACTGGCCTGGACGGCATCCAGACAGGCATCGAGCGTGGGCAGTCCGGCAAGGCGGCTGCTGACGGTGAGCAGATCGGCATGCATCTTGGAGCTCCTCCCCTGGATCGCGATGGGGAAAGCGAAGCAAAGGCTCTGCCAGTCGTCCCCGGCCGGCCGCAAACCTAGCACTTTTGTGGATGGGGCCAGGGCCCACCCTGGCCTAGAGTCGAGCCTACCCCGCCCCTTCGAGGAAGCCCCCATGACTCAGCACGCTCCGTCCGGCGACGCCGCCGACCTCGCCCGCTTCGGCTACACCCAGGAACTCAGGCGCCAGCTCGGGTTGAAGGACCTGCTGATCTACGGCCTGGTGTTCATGGTGCCCATCGCGCCCTTTTCCATCTTTGGCGGGGTGTTCGACGCCAGCCACGGCATGGTGCCCCTCACCTACCTGATCGGCTTCGTCGCCATGCTGTTCACCGCGGTCAGCTACCAGCAGATGTCGCGCGCCTTCCCGGTGGCCGGCTCGGTCTATGCCTATGTCGGCCGCGGCCTGCACCCGGCGCTGGGCTTTCTTGCCGGCTGGGCCATCCTGCTCGACTATCTGCTGGTGCCCACGCTGCTCTATGTGATCGGCGCCAATGCCATGGCCAACGTCATCCCGGCGCTTCCCCAGCCGCTGTGGATCCTCTTCTTCGTCGGCCTCAACACCCTGGTCAACCTGCGCGGCATCGAGACCACCGCCCGCGCCAACCGGCTGTTCCTCTATGGCCAGCTGGCGGTGCTGCTGGTGTTCGTGGTGCTGGCGTCGCTGGCCATCAGCCGCGGCGTGAATGGCGCCGAGTGGAGCCTGAAGCCGCTGTACAACCCCCAGGAATTCTCCCTGCCGCTGATCTTCAGCGCCCTGTCGGTGGCGGTGCTGTCCTTTCTCGGTTTCGACGCCATCTCCACCCTTTCCGAAGAAACCCGCGGCGGCAGCCGCGTGGTGGGCCGCGCCACCCTGCTGGCCCTGACCCTGGTGGCGGCGCTGTTCATGGTGCAGACCTGGCTGGCCGCCCTGCTGCAACCCAACCTGATCCAGTACCCCGACGCCGACGCCTCCAACAACGCCTTCTACGAGATCGGTCGGCTGATCGCCGGCCCCTGGCTGCAGGTGGTGATCGCTCTGGCAGTGGCCATCGGCGCCGCCATCGCCAACGCCCTGGTGGCCCAGGCCGCCACCTCGCGCCTGCTGTTCGCCATGGCCCGTGACCGCCAGCTGCCGCAGTTCCTGCGCCAGATCCACCCCGCGACCCGGGTGCCGCAGCGCGCCATCCTGCTGGTGGCGGCCCTGAGTCTGGTGCTGGGGCTGTTCTTTGTCGGCCAGATCAATCTGCTCGCCTCCATGTGCAACTTCGGTGCGCTGACCGCCTTCCTGCTCCTGCATGTGGCAGTGGCCTGGCATCACCGCGGCGCCGGTCGCCCGTTGCTCCATGCGCTGGTCCCGCTGATCGGCTTCATCATCCTCGCCTATGTGCTGTTCAACGCCGACGTCTACGCCAAGGTCGGTGGCAGCTGCTGGATGGTGCTGGGCCTGGCCGTGCTGGCCTTCCTCAAGCTCAGCGGCCGGACCACGGAATTCAAGGCCAACGACGCCGTCCATTAGGCACAGACCCGCCGCGGAGGCTTCAGATGATCAAGACCCTGCACAGTCAGCACTGCCATTGCGGCTGGGATCACAGCCTCGCTCCGGCGCTGGAGGTCGCGCCGGGCGAGACGGTCAGCTTTGCCTGCCGCGACGCGGCGGACGGCCACTTCCACGACCACTCCAGCGCCGCCGACATCGCCACCCTGCCCTTCGAGCGGGTCAATCCGGTCTGTGGTCCGCTGTGGATCGATGGCGCCGAGCCGGGCGACGTGCTCAAGGTGACCCTGGACAGCTTCACCCCCAGCGGCTTTGGCTGGACCGCCAACATCCCCGGCTTCGGCCTGCTCGCCGACCAGTTTCCGGACCCGGTGCTGCAACTCTGGCAGTACGACCGCAGCGGTCAGACGCCGGCGGCCTTCGGCGAGTTGGCGCGGGTCCCGCTCAAGCCCTTCGCCGGCACCCTGGGGGTGGCGCCCGCGGCGCCGGGGCTGCACTCGGTGGTGCCACCGCGGCGGGTGGGCGGCAATCTGGATATCCGCGACTTGGCCGCCGGCACCAGCCTCTACCTGCCAGTGGAGGTCGCCGGAGCACTGTTTTCCATTGGTGACACCCATGCCGCCCAGGGCGATGGCGAGGTCTGCGGCACCGCCATCGAGACCGCCATGGCGGTCACCGCCACCTTCGAGCTGATCAAGGGGCAACCGCTGGCCATGCCGCGCTTCAGCACCCCGGGACCGGTCACCCGGCACCTGGACGGCGCCGGCTACGAGGTCTTCACCGGGATCGGACCGGACCTGCTGGCCGCGGCGCGCATGGCCGTCAGCGGCGCCATCGACTGGCTCGGGCAGAGCCGCAACCTGCCGGCGGAACAGGCCTATCTGCTCTGCTCGGTCTGCGGCGACCTGCGCATCAGCGAGATCGTCGACGTGCCCAACTGGGTAGTCAGCTTCTATTTTCCGCGGATCGTGTTCGAATAGCCGGGGCCGAGTGTTCTGGCGCGCGCCGCGGCAAGGTCCCCCACAGCGAGGCGATGACGATCAGCAGGCCGCCCAGCCAGCCCCAGAGGCCCAGGCGTTCGTCCAACCAGATGCTGGCGAACAGCGCGCCGAACAGCGGCTCGGCGCCCATCAGCAGGGCGACGCGGGTGGCGCTGGTGCGGCCCAGGGCAAAGTTCTGGGCAAGAAAGGCGCCCAGGGTGCAGAACAGCACTAGGTAGCCGGTGGCTAGCCAGAAGCCTGGCTGTACGGGCAACGGCGTCAGACCCGGGCCAAGGGCGAACAGCAGCAGACAGGCCAGGCCGACCACGCCGGTCTGCACCGCGGTCAGCGCCAGGGCCGGCACCGGGGTACTGGCCCGCTGCAGACGCCGACGCACCACGCAGACATTGACCGCGCGCAATACGGCTGCCAACAGGATCAGGCCATCACCCAGGTTGAAGCTCAGGGTCACCCCGCGGGTCAGCAGCCCGGCGCCCGCCACCGCCAGGGCCGCGGCGCCCAGGGCGCGAGGCTCGGGACGCTGGCCGAGCAGCCACCATTCGACGAAGGGCGTCAGGGCCACGCACAGGCTGATGAGAAAGGCGGCGTTGCTGGCGCTGGTCAGGGCCACGCCATAGGTCTCGGCGAGAAAGATCGCCAGCAGCAGCAGACCGGTCGGCACCCCGGGCCGCCAGGCCCGCCGGCCTTCGCCCCTCAGGGTGGGCAGCAGCAGCGCCGCAGTGAGGCAGAAGCGCAGCGCCAGGTAGCCTAGCACCGGATAGAGCATCACGGCGTCCTTGACCACGGCGTAGCTGGTCCCCCAGACCAGGGCGGTGGCGAGCAGCAGGCCTTCGGCGAGACCGAAGGTGGGGCGTGGCGACATGACGGCTTCTCCCTGGATCAGGCCGCCAGTGTGCCCGTCCCGCGGCAGGCGCGATAAGCCCGTCCGCGCGCATAGCTCTTGTTCCGCCAGGGAAGCAATGCCAGTCTTTCCAGCCCCATTGCTTCCCGCGGATTTGGCATGGATCTCGTGCGCGCCCTTCCCCTGCTGCCCTGTCTGGTCGCCTTCGCCAAGGTGGTGGAGACCGGCAGCTTTACCGCCGCCGCCCGCCTCCTGGATGCCACGCCTTCGGCGGTCAGTCGCCAGGTGGCGCGGCTGGAGCGGGAGCTGGGCGTGCGCCTGTTGCAGCGCACTACCCGCCAGCTGCGCCTGAGCGAGGCCGGCCGCGAGGTGCTCGGCCACTGCCGCCAGCTGCTGGCCGCCGCCGGTGCGGCGCTGGACAGCGGTCTGCAGCATCGCGAGGAGCCCCGCGGCCAGGTGCGGCTGGCGGTGCCCAAGGCGGTCGGCTACCGGCTGATCGCGCCGCTGCTGCCGGACTTCTTCCAGCGCTATCCCGAGGTGGATCTGCAACTGCGCCTGGACGATCGTCCGCTGGACCCCATCGCCGACGACCAGGATCTGCTGGTGCGCATCACCGAGCAGCCACCCGCCGGCTTCGTCGCCCGGCCATTGCGCGAGATGGACTTCGTGCTCTGCGCCAGCCCGGCCTATCTCGGGCGCCGCGGTATGCCGCAGCAGCCCCAGGCGCTGGCCGAGCACGATTGCCTCTACTTGGGCGAAACCCCGGGCGACCAGCGCTGGCAACTGCGTCGCGGCGGCCGGGTGGAAAGCGTGACGGTGCGCGGCCGCCTGGCCTGCAACCACAGCGGCGTGCGCCTGGAGGCGACCCTCGCCGACCTGGGCATCGCCTGCCTGCCGGCCTTCGCCGCTGAAGCCGGCCTGGCCGACGGCCGCCTGCAACGGGTGCTGCCCGACTGGCAATACCTGGGTCCCTACCAGGGTACCGCCTGGCTGCTCTATCCGCCGGATCGCCAGTTGCCGGCGGCGGTCAGGGCGCTGGTGGATTTTCTGCTGGAGCGGCTCGGGCCAACCCCAGGCTCAGGCTAGCACCGCCACCGACTTGAGCTGTGCCCAGACCCGGCTGCCCGGCCGCAACGCCAGCCTCTCCAGCGAATAGCGGGTGATCCGCGCCAGCAGCGCCGCGCCGCCCAGGTCCAGGCGCAAGAGCACCTGGGCCGGCGAACGGGTCGGGGCGATCTCGGCGACGGTGGCCGGCAGCACATTGAGGATGCTGCTGTGCTGGCGCTCCAGGCTGAGGCTGACATCCCGCGCCAGCACCTTGATGCGCAGCGCCTGCCCGGGCGGCAGCGGCGCATGGGCCAGCAGCACGCGCTGCTCGCCCGCCAGCCCCAGGCTGAGCAGGCCGTAGTCCGGGTCATGGCCGAGCACCCGCCCTGCCAGCACCACCCCGGCGTCGTCGGCCAGGGCGATGGGCAGGTCGAGGCGTGCCAGCACCTCGGTGGTCGGCCCACTGGCCAGCACCCGGCCCCGCTCCAGCAGCACCAGGTGATCGGCCAGCCGCGCCACCTCGTCGGGGGCATGGCTGACATAGAGGATCGGCAGCGCCAGCTCCCCGGTCAGGCGCTCCAGGTAGGGCAGGATCTCGGCCTTGCGCTCGGCGTCCAGCGCCGCCAGGGGTTCGTCCATCAGCAGCAGCCGCGGACTGGTCAGCAGCGCGCGGGCGATGCCGACCCGCTGGCGTTCGCCGCCGGACAGGCGCGCCGGCATCCGCGCGAGCAGTCCTTCGATGCCCAGCAACTCGACGACTTGCTCCAGTTCCAGTCGACGCGCAGCGGGCGCCACCCGCTTCCAGCCGAACAGCAGGTTGCGGCGCACGTCCAGGTGCTCGAACAGATTGGCGTCCTGGAAGACGTAGCCCAAGGCGCGTTTGTGCGGCGGCAGGAACAGGCCGCAGTCGCTGTCCTGCCAGGTCTCTCCCGCCACCACCAGGCGGCCACGGGCGGCGGGTTCGAGTCCGGCCACGCACCTCAGGCAACTGGTCTTGCCCGAGCCCGAGGGACCGAACAGGGCGGTGACGCCCCTGCCGGGCAGGGCGAGGTCCACGTCCAGCACGAAGTCGGCATGCCGCAGTTCGAAGCGCGCAGCGAGACTCATGTCCAGGCCGACCGCCCACGGCGCCCATAGAGCAGCAGCAGGATCACGAAGGAGAAGGCCACCATGCCCCCGGCCAGCAGGTGCGCCTGGGGATATTCCATGGCTTCCACGTGATTGAAGATCTGGGTGGAGACCACCTGGGTACGTCCGGGGATGTTGCCGCCGATCATCAGCACCACGCCGAATTCGCCCACGGTATGGGCGAAGCCGAGGATGGCGGCGGTGACGAAGCCCGGCCGCGCCAGCGGCAGCACCACGTGGAAGAAGGTATCCAGGGGGCCGGCTCTGAGGGTGGCCGCCGCTTCCAGCGGGCGCGGACCGATGGCCTCGAAGGCGTTCTGCAGCGGCTGCACCACGAAGGGCAGTGAATAGCACAGCGAACCCACCACCAGCCCGGCGAAGGTGAAGGGCAAGCGCCCCAGCCCCAGCGCCTCGGTCAGTTGCCCCACCCAGCCCTCCGGTCCCATGGCCAGCAGCAGGTAGAAGCCGATCACCGTGGGCGGCAGCACCAGCGGCAGGGCCACCAGGGCGCCGACCGGCCCCTTGAGCCGGGAGCGGGTGCGCGCCAGCCACCAGGCGAGGGGCGTACCCAGCACCAAGAGCAGCAGGGTGGTCACGCTGGCCAGCTCCAGGGTCAGGCGGATCGCCGCCCAGTCCGCCGCGCTCAGACTCATGGCGTCACTGCCGGTAGCCGTAGGCCTTGAGCACCGCGGCCGCCTGGGGGCCCTTGAGATAGGCCAGCAGCGCCTTGGCCGCCGGCTGGTCCTGGCCCTTGTCCAGCAATACGGCGTCCTGGCGGATCGGCGCATAGAGCTCGGCCGGCACGATCCAGGCCGAGCCTTCCCTGATCTTGCCGTCCCTGTAGATCTGCGACAGGGCGACGAAGCCCAGCTCGGCATTGCCGGTGGCGACGAACTGGTAGGTCTGGGTGATGTTCTGGCCTTCCACCCGCTTGGCCGCGACCGCCTCGGTCAGGCCCAGCTTGGCCAGTACCTGGGTGGCGGCCAGGCCATAGGGCGCGGTCTTGGGATTGGCCACGGCCAGGTGGGTGAAGGCGTTCCGCTTGAGCACCGCGCCGTCGCCGTCCACATAGCCGGGCTTGGGCGACCAGAGCGCCAGGGTGCCGATGGCATAGGTGAAGCGCGAGCCCTTGACCGCCGCGCCCTCGCTTTCCAGCTTGGCCGGGGTGCTGTCGTCGGCGGAGAGAAAGACCGCGAAGGGCGCGCCATTCCTGATCTGGCTATAGAGCTGGCCGGTGGCGCCGCTGGAAATCACCAGCCGATGGCCGGTGTCCTGGGCGAAGCGCTCGCCGATGGCCTTGAGCGGCGCGCTGAAGTTGGCGGCCACGGCCACCTGGACCTCATCGGCCAGGGCCGGGGTGGCCAGCGTCGCGGTGAGCAGCAGCAGCGACAGGCGGGAACGGTTGGACAGCATCGGGCTTTCTCCATTGGGGCTGTCAGCCCAGCGGCAGCCGCAAGACGCTGGCGGCTGCCGAGGGCACAAAAGAAAACGCCGGCAGGTTTCCCCGCCGGCGTTGGTTCTGGCGCTTAGGCCAGCTTCTTGTACTTGACCCGCTTGGGCTGGGCCGCGGCCTCGCCCAGGCGCTTCTTGCGATCGGCTTCGTACTCGGTGTAGTTGCCTTCGAAGAACACCACGTTGGAGTCATCCTCGTAGGAGAGGATGTGGGTGGCGATACGGTCGAGGAACCAGCGATCGTGGGAGATCACGATGGCCGCGCCGGGGAAGTCCAGCAGGGCGTCTTCCAGGGCGCGCAGGGTTTCCACGTCCAGGTCGTTGGAGGGTTCGTCCAGCAGCAGCACGTTGCCGCCCTGCTTGAGGGTCAGCGCCAGGTGCAGACGACCGCGCTCACCGCCGGAGAGGTCCTTGACGAACTTCTGCTGGTCGGCGCCCTTGAAGTTGAAACGACCCACGTAGCTGCGCGAGGGCACCTCGTAGTTGCCGATCTTGATCACGTCGGAGCCGTCGGAGACCTGTTCCCAGACGGTCTTGGTGTCGGACAGGTTCTCGCGGCTCTGGTCGACGCTGGCCAGTTGCACGGTATCGCCGATCTCGATGCTGCCCGAATCCGGCTGCTCCTTGCCCATGATCATGCGGAACAGGGTCGACTTGCCCGCGCCGTTGCCACCGATGACGCCGACGATGGCGCCCTTGGGCACCACGAAGCTCAGGTCGTCGATCAGCAGGCGGTCGCCATAACCCTTGCTGACGTTCTTGAACTCGATGACCTTGTCGCCCAGGCGCTGGCCGGCAGGGATGTAGATCTCGTTGGTCTCGCTGCGCTTCTGGAATTCCTGGGACTGCATTTCCTCGAAGCGCTGCAGGCGGGCCTTGGACTTGGACTGGCGGGCCTTGGCACCGGAGCGCACCCATTCCAGTTCGGCCTTCATGGCCTTGGCATGGGCGGCTTCCTGCTTGGCTTCCTGGGTCAGGCGCGCGGCCTTGGATTCCAGCCAGCCGGAGTAGTTGCCCTCGAAGGGGATGCCCTGGCCACGGTCCAGTTCCAGGATCCAGCCGGCGACGTTGTCGAGGAAGTAGCGGTCGTGGGTGATGGCCACCACGGTGCCGGGGAAGTCGTGGAGGAAGTGCTCCAGCCAGGCCACCGAGTCGGCGTCCAGGTGGTTGGTGGGTTCGTCCAGCAGCAGCATGTCGGGAGCCGACAGCAGCAGGCGGCACAGCGCCACGCGGCGCTTCTCGCCACCGGAGAGCACCCCGACCTTGGCGTCCCAGGCCGGCAGGCGCAGGGCATCGGCGGCGACTTCCAACTGGCGGTCCAGGTTGTGGCCGTCGGCAGCCTGGAGGATGGCTTCCAGCTTGGCCTGCTCGGCGGCCAGGGCGTCGAAGTCGGCATCCGGCTCGGCGTAGGCGGCATAGACCTCGTCCAGGCGGGCCTGGGCCTGCTTGATCTGCCCGACCGCTTCCTCGACCACCTCACGAACCGTCTGTTCGGGATCAAGTTTCGGTTCCTGCGGCAGATAACCCACATTGATACCGGGCATCGGACGCGCTTCACCTTCGATCTCGGTATCGACGCCGGCCATGATGCGTAGCAGCGTCGATTTACCCGCACCGTTCAGACCGAGCACGCCGATCTTGGCGCCGGGAAAGAACGACAGGGAGATGTTCTTGAGGATTTCACGCTTGGGCGGCACGACCTTGCCGACCCGATGCATGGTGTAGACGTATTGAGCCATGGTGGGACCTTGGGACCGGAATGAAAAACAGGGGACACAGTATGGCGTCAGCAGCGAACGCTGTCGAAACCCCGCGCGACGAAAGCGTCGGCGCTGATCACGCGGAAAAAACCGGCGGAGACACCGTCCGGTCCCTTATCATAGGCCATCCCTGCCCCGCGGAATCGGGCGCAGCCGAACGGCCATCGCCTCTGCAGGAACGCAGTCCGTCGTGAACAGCCCGCCCTCCTCGCTGCCGGAAGCGCCGCTCGCCCCCGCCTCGCGACGCCTCACCCGTGGCCTGCTGATCCTCTCGCTGATGGCCATGCTGGCCCTGATGTTCTGGCAGGCCTTCGCCAGCGTGGCCGAGCGCGAGGCCCTGCGGCGCGAACAGCTGGATGGTCTGACCCGACAACTGGCCAACACCGTCGAATTCGGCCTGGCGCTCAAGGCCCAGGCGGTGCGCAGCACCCTGCGCTGGTCGCTGGACCCCACCCTGCCGCTGGCACCCAATCTGCTGCTCAGCCTCAAGGACTTCTTTCCCGGGCTGCAACAGGCGCGCTGGCTGCCGGCCAACGCCACCCTGCGCGCTGCGCGCCTGGGTGACTCGCCGGACGCCGCCTTCATCCAGCAGCTGATCGCGCGCGCTGGCCAGGCCGACTTCCGCTACGGCTACAACGCTCAGGCCACTGCCGCCCCCCTCTATGTGCTGCTGGCCGGCGATCCGCAATTGCAGGACGGCTGGTGGGTGCTGACCAGCGCCCCCCTGCTCGAACCCCTGTGGCGACCCACCCGGGTGCCGTCGGGCCTCGACTGGCGCCTGGAAGATCGCGCCCAGGGCACCCTGCTGTTCCGTGGCGGTGCGATGCCGGCCAAGCAGAGCGTCGACGAGATGCGCCAGGCGCTGGCCTACAGCGATTGGCAGGTGGTGGGCATCCATTCCGCCACGGACATGGGCGCTACACTGCTGGGCGCCTCCTTCGGCCGCCTGGCCCTGTTCAGTCTGGCCGGTGTGGTGGCCGTCATCCTGCTCTACCTGCTACTGCGCGAAGAACAGGGCCTGCGGGCCCTCACCCTGGCCTCACGGCGGGGCCTGCGCCTGGCCGGCATCGCCCTCAATGGCATCGAGGAAGCCGTCTGCATGACCCAGGCCGACGGTCGCCTGGTCCATGTCAACGCCACCGCCGCCCGCCTGCTGGGCATCGCCGCCGACGACGCCCAGCAGTATTTCCTCGCCAGTCTGCTGCCCCAGCTGACCGCCCTGACGCCCGCCGAGCGGGACAGCGGCGCCCTGGTCGCCCTGACGGTGGAAGGGCAGCTCCGCCGCTTCGCGGTCAGCTGCCATGCCCTGGCGGACAGCCAGCCCAGCGCGCGCGTCCTGCGCGACCGCACCCAGACCCAGGACGGCTTCGTCTGGGTGCTGCGCGACGTCACCGAGCAGCAGCGCAACCTGGAGACCATCCAGACCACCCGGCAGCGCTACGAAAGCATCTTCAACGGGGTGCACACCGGCATCTGCGTGGTCGATCTGAGTGCCATCCATCCCCACATGCACGCCCTGGGCCTGGAGCGCCCCGAGCAACTGGCGGAGCTGTTCGCCCGCCAGCCCGAGGCCCTGGATACCCTGGGTCGTCAGGTGCGCATCACCGAGATCAACCAGCGCGCCCTGGAAATGCTCGGCATCAGTCACCTTGACCAGGCCTGGGCGCGGCTGGTGGGCGACTCCCGCGTGCAGCTCGGCGGCAAGCGCTATCGTCTGCTGGCCGGTCTGCTCTCCGGCCAGCAGGTGCTGGAAATCGAGACCTGCATCGACACCGCCGAGGGCAAGCGCCACCTTTGGCTGACCATGCACCTGCCGGCCGATCCCCAGCACCTCGATGCCACCCTGCTCAGCCTCACCGACATCACCCAGCGCAAGCTCGGCGAATTGCGCCTGCTCGAGCGCGACAGCTTCTGGTCGAATCTGATCAGCGCCATTCCCGACACCCTCTACACCTACGACGTGGCCAGCGGCGAGCTGACCTACGAGAGTCATTCGCTGGCGCTCAAGCTCGGCTATCCGCCGGAGGCCTTCGCCAGCCTCGGTCGCGCGCGCCTGCACCCGGACGACGTCGAGCTGCACGAGCGGGTGGTCAGCATGCGGCCGTCGCTGTCCGACCAGCCCAGCAGCAGCCTCCTGCGCTGGCAGCACCGCAACGGCGGCTGGCGCTGGTTCGACGTGCGCGAGCAACGCCTCGCCAGTGCGGCGGACGGCAGCGCGGCGAGCGTGGTCGGGCTGGCCCTGGACGTCACCGACATGGTCCGCGCCAGCGAGCGCCTGCGCGAGAGCGAGAATCGCTACCGGCAGCTGGCGGAAAGCATCAGCGACGTCATCTTCACCACCGACGCCCAGCTGGTGCTCAACTACCTCAGCCCCTCGGTCGAGGAACTGCTCGGCTATCCCGTCGCCGAACTGCAACAGCGCACCCTGGCCGAGCTGGTGGTGCATTCGCGCCAGCTACAGGAATTCCGCCGCACCCTGCAGCGGCTGCTGCGCAGCCTCGACGATCCGCGCGCCCTGGCCGAGCTGCGCCGGGAGCACTTCGCGCCCCTGCTGCTGGATTGCCTGCACGCCCAGGGTCACACCCTGCAGATCGAACTGCGTCTCAAGCCGCTGTGGGACGACCACGAGCGCTTCGCCGGCCTGCTCGGCATCTGCCGCGACATCTCCGCCCAGCGCCGCACGGAAAAGGACATGCGCATGGCGGCCACGGTCTTCGACCACTCCGCTGGCGCCATCCTGGTCACCGATCCGGCCGGCTACATCGTGCGGGTCAACCGCACCTTCACCCGCATCACCGGCTTCAGCCCCGAAGAGGTGTTCGACCAGCAGCCGATGATGCTCTGCGCGGACAAGCAGGAAGCCAACCAGCTGCAGCACGTGATGCAGCAGCTGCGCACCCAGGAGAGCTGGGAAGGCGAACTCTGGCAGCGGCGCCAGGACAACGAGCCCTACCCTTCCTGGGTCGGCATCACCGCCATCCGCGACGACGACGGCGACCTGATGAGCTATGTCTGCTTCTTCGTCGACATCAGCGAGCGCAAGGCCAGCGAGAGACGCATCCATCGCCTCGCCTACTACGACGCCCTGACCCTGCTGCCCAACCGCACCCTGTTCCAAGACCGCCTGCACAACGCCCTGCAGCTGAGTCGCCACAACGGCAGCTGGGTGGTGCTGATGTTCCTCGACCTCGACCGCTTCAAGCCGATCAACGACAGCCTCGGCCACGCCGCCGGTGACCGCCTGCTCAAGGAGGTGGCCATGCGCCTGACCGCCTGCGTCGGCACCGAGGACAGCGTGGCGCGCATGGGCGGCGACGAATTCACCCTGCTGCTGTCCGGCCTGGAAACCCGCGAGGTGGCCCTGGCCCAGGCGATCCGCGTCGGCGAGCAGATCCTCACCCAGCTGTCCGAGGCCTTCGTGCTCGAAGGCCGCGAATTCTTCGTCTCCGCCAGCATCGGCATCGCCCTCTCGCCGCAGGATGGCCATGAGCTCAGCCAGCTGATGAAGAACGCCGACACCGCCATGTACCACGCCAAGGAGATGGGCAAGAACAACTTCCAGTTCTACCAGGCCGAGATGAACGCCCGCGCCCTGGAACGCCTGGAACTGGAAGCCGATCTGCGGCACGCCCTGCTGCAGGGCGAATTCCGCCTGCACTACCAGCCGCAGTACCGCTGCGACAACCGGCGCCTGACCGGGGTCGAGGCCCTGCTGCGCTGGGAGCATCCGGTGCGCGGCCACGTCTCGCCGGCGGAATTCATCCCGGTGCTGGAAGAGATCGGCCTGGTGGTCCAGGTCGGGGACTGGGTGATTCGCGAGGCCTGCCGGCAGATGCGCGAATGGCACGCGGCCAGGGTGCGCATTCCCAAGGTCTCGGTGAATCTCTCCGCGCGGCAGTTCAGCGACGGCCAGCTCGGCCAGCGCATCGCCGCGATCCTCGCCGAGACCGGCCTGGCGCCGGCCTGCCTGGAGCTGGAACTGACCGAGAGCATCCTGATGCGCGACGTCGGCGAGGCCCTGCAACTGCTCGGCGAACTCAAGAGCCTGGGCCTGTGCATCGCGGTGGATGACTTCGGCACCGGCTATTCCTCGCTCAACTACCTCAAGCAGTTCCCCATCGACATCCTCAAGATCGACCGCAGCTTCGTCGACGGCCTGCCCCACGGCGAGCAGGATGCGCAGATCGCCCGGGCCATAATCGCCATGGCCCATAGCCTCAATCTCTCGGTGATCGCCGAAGGCGTCGAGGAACCGGCGCAACTGGAATTCCTGCGCCTGCATGGCTGCGACGAGGTGCAGGGCTTCCTCTTCAACCGTCCGCTGCCCCCGGATCTGCTGCGCGAACGGCTGGAGCACCAAGGGTTGTTTCCAGTCCTGACATGAGACCGATGGCGCCTCCGCATGACCGGCGCTCATACCTCAGAGTTCCCGCGATGGGGTAGAATACTGCCCCTCACGAGCCCGATCGGGCTCGCTCTTCGCCATGCCTCAGGGGACCCTGCCGCCATGTTCAGCCGTGAAACCACCCTCGCCCGCTTCGACGCCGACCTGTATGCCGCCATGCAGCAGGAAGCCCAGCGTCAGGAAGATCACATCGAGCTGATCGCTTCGGAAAACTACACCAGCCCGGCGGTCATGGAAGCCCAGGGCAGCGTGCTGACCAACAAGTACGCCGAAGGCTATCCCCACAAGCGCTACTATGGCGGCTGCGAATACGTCGACGTGGTCGAGCAACTGGCCATCGACCGCGCCAAAGAGCTGTTCGGCGCCGACTACGCCAACGTCCAGCCGCACTCCGGCTCCCAGGCCAACTCGGCCGTGTACCTGGCGCTGATCGAAGCCGGTGACACCATCCTCGGCATGAGCCTGGCTCACGGCGGTCACCTGACCCACGGCGCCACCGTGTCCTCTTCCGGCAAGCTGTACAACGCCGTGCAGTACGGCATCGACGAGCAGGGCCTGATCGACTACGCCGAGGTCGAGCGCCTGGCCCGGGAGCACAAGCCCAAGGTCATCGTGGCTGGCTACTCTGCCTACTCCCAGGTGCTGGACTTCGCCCGCTTCCGCGCCATCGCCGATGCCGTGGGTGCCTACCTGTTCGTCGACATGGCCCACTTCGCCGGCCTGGTCGCCGCCGGCGTCTACCCGAACCCGGTCCCCTTCGCCGACGTGGTCACCAGCACCACCCACAAGACCCTGCGCGGTCCGCGTGGCGGCCTGATCCTGGCCAAGGCCAACGAAGCCATCGAGAAGAAGCTCAACTCGGCTGTCTTCCCCGGTGCCCAGGGCGGCCCGTTGATGCACGTCATCGCCGGCAAGGCCGTATGCTTCAAGGAAGCCCTGCAGCCCGAGTTCAAGACCTACCAGCAGCAGGTGATCAAGAACGCCCAGGCCATGGCCGGCGTGTTCATCGAGCGTGGCTTCGACGTCGTCTCCGGCGGCACCGACAACCACCTGTTCCTGCTCAGCCTGATCAAGCAGGAAATCACCGGCAAGGACGCGGACGCCGCCCTGGGTCGCGCCTTCATCACCGTGAACAAGAACTCGGTGCCGAACGATCCGCGCTCGCCCTTCGTCACCTCCGGTCTGCGCATCGGCACCCCGGCCGTCACCACCCGTGGCTTCCAGGAAGCCGAGTGCCGCGAACTGGCCGGCTGGATCTGCGACATCCTCGGCAACATGGGCGACGAAGCGGTGATCGACGCCGTCCGTGAAAAGGTCAAGGCCGTCTGCGCCCGCCTGCCGGTATACGGCAAGTAAGAGGCACGCCTTGCCCCTCTCCTCCAGGGAGAGGGCCGGGGTGAGAAAAAACCCAAAACGAAGAGCCCCGACCCATTGGCCGGGGCTCTTTGCATTTTCAGAGGGGTCGTCAAGGCAGCCAGGCCAGACCTTGCCGCCTGCCGGAAGACCCCGGAAACGAAAAACCCCGGCCACTGCCGGGGTTTTTCTTTGTCAGGCGACAACCGGGCCTTAGAGCACCTGCAGATCGCCCAGGCCGTCCAGATAGCGCTCGGCGTCCAGCGCCGCCATGCAGCCGGCACCGGCCGAGGTGATGGCCTGGCGGTAGGTGTGGTCGGCCACGTCGCCGGCGGCGAACACACCCGGCACGTTGGTGGCGGTGGCATTGGCCTCGCGGCCGCCCTTCACCACCAGATAGCCGTCGTGGGTCTCCAACTGGCCTTCGAACAGCCCGGTGTTGGGGGTATGGCCGATGGCGACGAACAGACCGGCCACCTGCAGCTCTTCGCTGCTGCCGTCGTTGTTCTTGATGCGCACACCGGTGACGCCCATGTTGTCGCCCAGCACCTCGTCGACGCTGGCGTTGAGCTTGAGCGCCATCTTGCCTTCGGCGACCCGGGCGCGCAGCTTGTCCTGCAGGATCTTCTCGGCGCGGAAGGTCTCGCGGCGGTGGATCAGGGTCACCTTGCTGGCGATGTTGGCCAGGTACAGGGCTTCCTCGACCGCGGTGTTGCCGCCGCCGACCACCGCCACCTCGCGGTTGCGATAGAAGAAGCCGTCGCAGGTGGCGCAGGCGGACACGCCCTTGCCCATGAAGGCCTCTTCGCTGGCCAGGCCCAGGTAGCGGGCGCTGGCACCGGTGGCGATGATCAGGGCGTCGCAGGTGTAGGTAGCGCTGTCACCCTTGAGGGTGTAGGGCTTGCCGCCAAAGTCCACGGCGTTGATGTGATCGAAGACGATCTCGGTCTCGAAGCGCTCGGCGTGCTCGCGCATCCGCTCCATCAGCGCCGGACCGGTCAGGTCGTGGGGGTCGCCCGGCCAGTTGTCGACTTCGGTGGTGGTGGTCAGCTGGCCGCCCATCTGCATGCCGGTGATCAAGAGCGGCTTGAGGTTGGCACGGGCGGCATAGACCGCGGCCGTGTAACCGGCCGGACCGGAACCGAGGATGATGAGACGCGAATGGCGCGTGGTGCTGACTTCAGACATGACATTCTCCCTGCCGGGGTCTCCGGCAGACCTAAGAGTAGAGTGGCCGGCGCGCCCTATGGGCATGCCGGCCGGTGTGCGTGCGGAGCCGTTCCGCAAGCGCCGGTCGCTCCTGGCGACGGCGCGACCGGCGCCGATAGGCGGACACCGGGTCCAAGGATGGGGCTCAGCCTACCGGGTGCCGCCCCTCCACAGAAGCGACCATTCTAAATCCAGACCATAGGGCGCGCCTATGTCGACCGCTTCGGCCAGGGAGCCCTGAGGTAAGCTGTGCCTTCCCGTTACCTGTCAGGAATCTTCATGGCTGTCGCTCCGCTGTCCGGCTCCGCCTACTTCGCCGAAGGGCTGCGCCTGGTGACCCGCCCCGGCATGCGCCGCTTCGTGGTCATCCCGCTGACCATCAACCTGCTGCTCTACGCCGCCATCCTCACCTTTGCCGTGCGCGGCTTCGAGGGTTGGCTGGAGCAGCTGATGCCGAGCCTGCCGGCCTGGGCGAGCTTCGTCGAATGGCTGCTCTGGCCGCTGTTCGTGCTCCTGCTGCTGGCGATCATCTTCTTTACCTTCACGATGCTGGCCAACCTGGTGGCAGCGCCCTTCAACGGCTTTCTGGCGGAAAAGGTCGAGGTCATGGTGCGTGGCCAGGACGACTTCCCGCCGTTCAACCTCACCGAACTGGTCACCATGGTGCCGCGCACCCTGCAGCGCGAACTGCGCAAGCTGGGCTACTACCTGCCACGCGCCCTGGGCCTGCTGGTGCTGACCTTCATCCCCGGTCTAAACCTGATCGCCGCGCCACTGTGGATCCTGTTCGGCGTCTGGATGATGGCGGTGCAGTACATCGACTTTCCCGCCGACAACCACAAGCTGGATTTCCGCGCCATGCTCGCCTGGCTGCGCACCCGCCGCCTGCGCTGCCTGGGCTTTGGCGGGGTGACCTACCTGGCGCTGCTGGTCCCCGGCCTGAACGCCCTGTTCATGCCCGCCGCCGTGGCCGGGGCCACGCTGTTCTGGGTACGTGAAGGGGGCGACAAGGCCCTGGTGGTGCGTCCCTAAGGCAGCCAGGGTTCGGTAGGGTGGAAAACCGCGCAGCGTTTTCCACGCGGCCATCGTGCCTCCGTGGATGAGGCTGCGCCGTCATCCACCCTACGCCTGGCAGCCCGGTAGGGTGGAAAACCGCGCAGCGTTTTCCACGCGGGCAGCGTGCCACCGTGGATGAGGCTGCGCCGTCATCCACCCTACGCGCCCCACCCAACCAGCCCCCCTCTCCCCTTGGGAGAGGGTTGGGGTGAGGGCCACGCCGCACGGACGCCCCAAACGACGACGCCCGCGCCGGCAGGGCCGGACACGGGCGTCATGGGAGCCTGAGGCCAGGCTTAGTGGTGGTGACCACCTTCGCCATGGATGTGACCATGGGCGATTTCTTCGTCACTGGCCGCACGCACGTTGACCACCTTGACGTCGAAGTTCAGACGCTGGCCGGCCAGGGGGTGGTTGCCGTCGACGGTGACCTGGTCGCCATCGATGTCACGCACGGTGACGATCTGCATGGCGCCGTCCGGGCCGGAAGCGTGGAACTGCATGCCCACTTCCAGCTCGTCCACGCCTTCGAACATTTCCTTGCCCAGGGTGGCAACCAATTCGGGGGTGTATTCGCCGTAGGCGTCTTCCGGCTCGATGGCCACCTTCAGCTCGTCGCCGGCCTGCTTGCCGGACAGGGCGCGCTCGAGGCCGGGAATGATGTTGCCCGCGCCTTGCAGGTACACCAGCGGAGCACCACCAGCGGAGCTGTCGATGACTTCGCCGGCGTCGTTGGTCAGGGTGTAGTCGATGGATACTGCCGTGTTCGCCGCGATCTGCATGGCCAGAACCTTCATGCTGGGAAAAAATAGGATTGACGCATCAGTCTACGCGTCCAACCTAGCAATTGCGAATGCGTTCGGTCAGTCCCCTGGCGCCCGCAGGCATCTGGAGGGCGCCCCTGCAACGGTGCCCGACCGCTCGTCACGAGATCGCCATGGCCGCTTCACGGGGCTGTCATCCCGGCTACCTAGGGTTTGCTGCATACCCACTGCCGGAGCCCTGCCATGCCGATTCCAGTGTCCGCACCGCCCGCGCTGCGCGCCGAACGCCTGTCGACCGCCGCGGATATCCGCGCTGCCCAGCGCCTGCGGGCCGCGGTCTTCGGCAGCACCTACGGCGTGCATTTCGCCGACAACCTCGACCAGGACGCCTACGACGCCCACTGCCTGCACCTGGGGGTGCGCGACCTGCGCAGCGGCGAGCTGATCGCCACCACGCGACTGCTCGACGGGCGCCGCCGCGAGCGTCTGGGCAGTCTCTACAGCGAAAGCGAATTCCAGCTGGAAGGTCTGGACGGCCTGCAGGGTCCGCTGCTGGAAATCGGTCGCACCTGCGTGGCGCCCGGGCATCGCACCGGCGCGGCCATCGCCCTGCTGTGGGCGGAGCTGGCCGAGATCATGGCCTGCGGCGACTATCGCTACCTCATGGGCTGCGCCAGCGTGCCCATGGCCGATGGCGGTCTGCAGGCCGCTGCCCTGCTGCGCCAGGCCGCGCGGGACGAACGCATCCCGGCGATCCGCGCCACGCCGCGGCGCCCGCTGCCCTTCGTCGCCGTGCCGGACAACCTGGTGGTGCAGCTGCCGCCCCTGCTCAAGGCCTATCTGCGCCTGGGCGCCCAGGTCTGCGGCGCGCCCTGCTGGGATCCGGAATTCGGCGTGGCCGACGTCTTCATTCTGCTCAAGCGCGAAGACCTCTGCCCGCGCTATGCCCGCCACTTCAAGGCCGCGGTATGAAGCGACTGCGCCTTGCCGTGCGGCTGCTACCGGTGCTGGCCGCGCTGCTGCTCGGGGCGCTGTTCGCCTTGACGGTGGCGCTGGCGGTAACGCTCGGTCGCCGGCCCTGCCTGGGGCTACGGCAACGGCTGACGCGGCGCTTCTTCCAGCTGCTGGCCCGGGCGCTGCGCCTGCGCCTGGAGGTCCGCGGCGAGGTGCCGCGCGGCACCCACCTGTGGTTGGCCAATCATGTGTCCTGGCTGGATATCGTCGCCCTCGGCAGCCTGCGGCCGCTGGGCTTCCTGTCCAAGACGGAGGTGGCGGAATGGCCCTTCGCCGGCTGGTTGACGCGCCAGGCCGGCACCCTGTTCATCCGCCGTGGCGCCGAGCGCGGCGACGCCCTGGGCGAGGCCCTGACCACGCGCCTGACCCAGGGCCTGTCGCTGGCGCTCTTTCCCGAGGGCACCACCACCGACGGCAGCGTGCTGCGCACCTTTCACGGCCGGCTGCTGAGTCCGGCCATCGCCACCGGCACCCCGCTGCAACCCGTGGCCCTGAGCTACTGGCGCAACGGCGAGCCGGATCGGGCCGCGGCCTTCATCGGCGACGACGACCTGGTGAGTCATCTGCTGCGGCTGCTGGACAACGGCGGGACCACCCTGAGGATCGAGTTGCTGCCCGCGGTACTGCCCCAGGGCCAGGCGCGCCAGGTGCTGGCGGGTCGCTGCCAGGCGGCCATCGCCGCCCGCCTCGGGATTCAGCTGGAAACCCGCGCCGCCCGCTCGGCGGCGGCAAAGGCCTGCAACTGCGGATAGAAGGCGCGGAAATCTTCCAGCAGGCCGTCGTAGGCGGCGTCCAGTTCGGCGAAGGCCCCGGCCAGCAGCTCCGGGCGTGACAGCCGCCGCGCCATGCCCTCCACCACCCGCTCCAGCACGGCGAAGTCCGTGTAGCTGCCCAGCCAGTCCTGGCGGGCCATCAGGGGCGCGATGCGGGCCAGCCGTGGCGGCAGCTCCGGCTCCTCCAGCAGGGTCTGGTAGCAGTCCGCGACGAAATTCGGCAGCGGCTGCTCGGCATAGTGGTGCCAGAGGCGCGCCAGGCAGTGATCGAAGAAGACATCCACCAGCAGTCCGGCCACCCGTCGCCGCGCCGCGGGGAGCCGGGTCTTGGCCCTGATCACCAGGGGGTGGTCGTCGGTATAGACGTCGATGCGCCGGTGCAGCCGGATGCCGGCGGCGATCCCAGCCGGCCAGGCGTCCGCCGAGCCCTTGACGAAATCGCCATAGAGACTGCCGAGGCGATCTTCGCGGCCGGGGCCGCCCAGGTGCAAGTGCGCGAGATAATTCATCCCCTCAGCATACTCCAGCCGCGCCCGGGCGGTTTTCCTGGACGACCCGCGGCTGCTAGGCTCGGACCTCCCTTCCCTGTCCGCTGGAGTCGTCATGCCCGTTCGCGCCGTGTTCCTCGACTATGCCTCTCTTGACCTGGGCGATCTGGACCCGGCGCCCTTGCGCGCGGTGTTCGACGAACTGGAACTCCATCCGGCGAGCGCTCCGGACGAGGTCGCGGCGCGCCTGGCCGGCGCCCAGGTCGCCCTCGTCAACAAGGTGGTGCTGGACGCCGCCATCCTGGCCGCCTGCCCTGAGTTGAAGCTGGTCCTGGTCAGCGCCACCGGCACCAACAACATCGACCTGGAAGCCGCGCGCGCCCAGGGCGTGCGCGTCTGCAACTGCCAGGGCTACGGCACCGCCTCGGTCGCCCAGCACACCCTGGCGCTGCTGCTGGCCCTGGCCACCCGGTTGCCGGACTACCAGGCGGACATCCGCGCCGGTCGCTGGCAGAGCGCCAGCCAGTTCTGCCTGCTCGATCACCCCATCGTCGAGCTGGAAGGCAAGACCCTCGGCCTGCTCGGCCTCGGCGAACTGGGCAGCGCGGTCAAGCGGCTGGCCGAAGCCTTCGGCATGCGGACCCTGGTGGGCCAGTTGCCCGGTCGCCCGGCGCGCCCCGGCAGCCTGCCGCTGGCCGAGCTGCTGCCCCAGGTGGATGCCCTGACGATGCACTGCCCGCTGACCGAGCAGACCCGCGGCCTGATCGGTGCGGCGGAACTGGCGGCGATGAAACCCACGGCCTTCCTGGTCAACACCGCCCGCGGCGGCATCGTCGACGAACAGGCCCTGGCCGACTGCCTGAGACGCGGCCACCTGGCCGGCGCCGCCACCGACGTGCTCAGCGTCGAGCCCCCGCGCGACGGCAATCCGCTGCTGGCCGGCGACATTCCGCGACTGATCGTCACCCCGCACAACGCCTGGGGCAGTCGCGAAGCGCGCCAGCGGATCATTGGCCAGCTCGCCGCCAATGCCGAGGGCCATTTCGCCGGCACGCCGCAGCGGGTGGTCTGCTAAAGTTCGCGCTTTTTCGCCAGGTAGCCCCATGGATCCGCGCAGCGAAGTCCTCCTCCGTCACCCCGAGCGCTTTGGCGGCGCCTTGCTGCTGGCCGGCTTGCCGGCCGACGACCTGCTGGGCGTCCTGCCCGCGGCCAGCGGCTGGAGCTGGCAGGCGGGCGAGGCCGAACAACTGATGCGGCGCTATCCGGGTCGCGTCAGCCTGGGGATCGAACCCCCGGCAGGCGACTTCACCGCTGCCGTGCTGTTTCTGCCCAAGTCCCGCGAGGCCACCGACTTCCTGCTCACCGCCCTGAGCCAGCGCCTGCCGGCCGCGGGCAGTCTCTATCTGGTCGGTGAAAAGAAGGCCGGTATCGAACGCGCGGCGCGCCAGCTGGGCGCCCTGGGCCAGGCCAGCAAGCTCGACAGCGCTCGCCATTGCCAACTGTGGGTGGTGCAGGACCCTCGCACCTCGGCCGATCCGCAGCCGGACGCCTGGCTGCAACGCCACCGGCTGGAGCGGGCGGGGTTGAATCTGGACATTCTCAGCCTGCCGGGCGTGTTCAGCCATGGCCGGCTGGACGTGGGCACGGCGCTGCTGCTGGAGCACCTCGACAGCCTACCCGAGGGGGCGGTACTGGACTTCGGTTGTGGCGCCGGCGTGGTCGGCGCTGCCCTGGCCCGCCGCTATCCCGCCAGCAGCCTGCACCTGCTCGACGTGGACGCCTTCGCCGTGGCCAGCAGTCGCCAGACCCTGGCGGCCAATGGTCTGGCTGGAACCGTGATCGCCGGTGACGGCATCGCCGCGGCGCCCAGCGGTCTTGCCGCCATCGTCAGCAATCCGCCCTTCCACAGCGGCGTGAAGACCGACTACCGCACCACCGAGACCCTGCTGGCCGAGGCGGTACGTCATCTGCGCCCCGGCGGCGAATTGCGCCTGGTGGCCAACAGCTTCCTGCGCTATCCGCCGCTGATCGAGGCCGCCTTCGGCAATTGCCGCACCCTGGCCGAGCGCGACGGCTTCAAGGTCTACAGCGCCCGGCGGCGGTAGCGACGCCGCGCCCTGTCGGGCTTCGCTGCGCTCAACCCAACCTACGGCGCCTACCCGCTCCCTCTCCCCCTGGGAGAGGGCTGGGGTGAGGGAAACCCCTCCCCAAACTCAAACCCTCAACCCTTCTTCGCCGCCTCGTACAGCGGCATCACCTTGGGAATCGCCGCCTGCAAGGCCTTGGTGCGGTTGGCGTCGGAGGGGTGGGTGCTGAGGAATTCCGCCGGCTGCTTGCCCTGGCTGGCCTGGGCCATCTTCTGCCAGAGGGTGATGGCGGCATTGGGGTTGTAGCCGGCGCGCGCCGAAAGCTCCAGGCCGATCAGGTCGGCTTCGTTCTCGTTGCCGCGGCTGAACGGCAGGGTCAGGGCCACCTGGGACACCTGGTCGGCCAGCTGCATGCCACCCTGGCCAACGCCCAGCAGGGCCCCGCCGAGGTTCTCGCCCATCTGGATGGCATAGGCCCGCGACATCTGCTCGCGGCTGTGCTCGCGCAGGGCGTGGGCGATCTCGTGGCCCATCACCGCCGCCAGTTCGTCGTCGGTCAGCTTGAGCTGATCGATGAGCCCGCTGTAGACGAAGATCTTGCCGCCCGGGCCGCAGTTGGCGTTGAGTTCGTCGCTCTGCACCAGGTTGACCTGCCAGTCCCAGTTCACCGCGTCCGGACGGAAGGCCGCGGTCTGCGGGATCAGCCGCTTGGCGATAGCGGCCACGCGCTTGCCGTCGGCCGTGTCGTTGGCCAGCTTGCCGGCGGACTTGGCCTCGCTGACCGTCTTGGCATAGGACTGGGCGTACATCTGGTTGACCTGCTGCTCGGACAGCATGCTGAACATGTACTGCTTGCGCTGCACCCCGACCGCACCACCCGAGGTGGTGTTGACGGTCTGGCAGGCGACCAGCAGCAGACTCAAGGACAGGCCCGCGAGGGGAAGGATACGGCGCATGGGAATCTCCAGGTATCGAGGCGGATACAGTCTAGAGAGGGGCATCAGGGCCGGCAATGTCCGGTAACGCCCGGCAACGTTCTACTGCCAGGCGACCGGAGGCCTCAATGAATAGGCGTCACCGCCGATAGCTCCCGGTATCGAACGCCCCGGAGTCCCCCATGAATTTCCGCTCCATCCGCACCTCCATCACCCTGCTGGCCGGCGCCTGCATCCTGGCGGTGGTCGCTGCCCTGATCGCCTATACCCTGTTCGCCAGTCAGCGCACCCGCGCCCTGGTCGACAGCCACACCGAGGCCCTGGCCGCCACCGCCGCCGAGGCCCGGCTCACGGCCGAGGCCGAAGCCGTGGGCAACCAGCTGCAACGCCAGCTGGACGTCCCCCTGCAACTGGCCAATCAGCTGGCGCAACTCAACGTGGCCATGGGCACTCCGGGCGACCAGCAGGTCGAGCTGGATCGCCAGGGCCTGGTCCGCCTGCTGAGCCAGACTCTCAAGCGCCAGCCCGGCCTGCTCAGCCTCTATACCGTCTGGGAACCGGATGCCATCGATGGCCAGGACGAGCGCCATCGCGGCGACGCCGCCACCGGCTACGATGAGCAGGGTCGCTTCACCCCCTGGTGGCACAGGACCCTCGATGGCGGGGTGACGGTGGAGCCGATCGGCGAGACCGTGGAAAGCCAGACCCGGCTGCCGTCGGGCGTGCGCGAAGGCGAGTACTACCTCTGTCCGCGGGAAAATCGCACCACCTGCGTGCTCGACCCCATGCCCGACACGGTCAACGAGCAGCAGGTGCTGATCGCCTCCTTCAACGTGCCGATCCTAGTCGGTGGCACCTTCAAGGGCGTGGTCGGTGCCGACGTGCCGCTGGACTTCATCCAGCGCCAGCTGGTCAAGGCCAATGACCGCCTCTATGGCGGCGTGGGCCGCATGGCCCTGGTGGCCGGGCGCGGCACCCTGGTCGCCTACACCGCCGACGCCAGTCAGCTGGGCAAATCGGCCGAACCGGCGCTGGGCGCGACCCTGGCCGGCCTCAAGGATCTCGGCGAAGGCGTCACCCGCCGCTTCGACGCCCAGAGTCAGCGTTACCAGGTCTATCTGCCGCTGCGCTTCGCCGGCGACAACCGCCAGGTCTGGACGCTGATCATCGAACTCCCCCGCGAAGCCGTGCTGGCCGATCTCTACAGCCTCAAGGACACCCTCGGCAGCCAACGCCACCAGGACGTGGTCGGCATGCTGCTGGTGGGCCTGGCGGTCGCCGGCGCCGGTCTGCTGGTGCTCTGGCTGATCAGCCTGCGCATCGCCCGGCCGCTGCGGCAGATGGTGACCATGCTCGACGCCATCGGCCAGGGCGACGGTGACCTCACCCAGCGCCTCGCCACCGAGCGCCGCGACGAGGTCGGCGCCATGGCCGGCGGTTTCAACCGCTTCCTGGCCTCGCTGCAGGGGCTCATCGGCCAGCTGATCCGCTCGGTGGGCGAGGTGGCCTCGGCGGCCGAGCACACCTCCCATATCGCCCAGCGCACCCGCGACGGCGTGCAGCGCCAGCTACAGGAGATCGACCAGCTGGCCACCGCCATGCAGGAGATGACCGCCACCGCCCAGGACGTGGCCGGCAATGCCGGTCGTGCGGCGCGGGCCGCCACCGAAGCGGACGGCGCGGTCAACGAAGGACAGCGGCTGGTGCAGCAGAACGTCGCCAGCAGCGCCGCCCTCGCCCAGGAGATCGAGCGCGCGGTGGAGCAGGTCCGCCGGGTCGCCGAGGACAGCGAGAACATCGGCTCCATTCTCACCACCATCAACGGCATCGCCGAGCAGACCAATCTGCTGGCGCTCAACGCCGCCATCGAGGCGGCGCGGGCCGGCGAGCAGGGCCGCGGCTTCGCCGTGGTGGCCGACGAGGTGCGCAACCTGGCGCAAAAGACCCAGGTCGCCACCGGCGAGATCCAGGAGATGATCCAGCGTCTGCAGCAGGGCACCCGCGAGGCGGTGACGGTGATGCAGGCCAGCGGCGCCCAGACCAGCACCCAGGTCGCCCAGACCGAGGCCACCCGGCATGCCCTGGACACCATCCTGGCGGCGGTGGGCGAGATCACCAGCATGAATCTGCAGATCGCCAGCGCCGCGGAAGAACAGAGCGCGGTGGCCGAGGACATCAATCGCAACGTGGTCAACATCGGCCAGAGCGCCCAGGCGGTCCACGGCGAAGCCGACAGCGCCTCCCGCGCCGGCCAGCAACTGCGCGAACTGGCCGAACAGCAACGCCAACTGGCGGGACGATTCCGGGTCTAGCCCCCTCCCCTCAAGTGCCAAGCCACCCCCTCTCCCCCTGGGAGAGGGCCGGGGTGAGGGCCCGTCTACAGCGGTGTCAGACACTCCGGCCCGTCCACCTCTGGCCGGTTGACGATATCGGCCAGCACCCGCTCGCGCAGCGGCATGCCGCCCGCGGCCAACAGCGCCTGCAGGGCTTCGGGCGGGCTGTCCGGATCCTGCCAGAGGGCACGCCCCGCTTCATCGAGCAGGATCGGCCGCCGCAGCGGGCCGGCGGCCTGGGTGACCATGGCCACCGACAGCCAGAGCTGGTCCCCGGCCGGATAGGCCTCCCAGAGCGCGGCGAACCAGGCCAGGGGTTCGCCATTGAGCATCCAGTAGGGTCGCTTGCGGTGATTGCCGCGCCATTCGTAGAAGCCGTTGGCGGGCAGCAGGCAACGGCGCAGGCGAAAGGGCTCGCGAAACATCGGCTGGGTGACCAGGCTTTCGGCGCGGGCGTGGGTGGGAGTGCGGGAAAGATCGGTGAGCCAGGGTGGAGTCAGTCCCCAGCGGCCGCTGTCGACCCGCTCGCCCTCGGCGGTCCGCCGCTGCAGCAGCACCTGCTGATGGGGGGAGATGTTCCAGCGCGGCGCATGCTTTTCGGGGAATCCCGCCAGGGCGGCGAATTCGGCGGGCCAGCGGAACAGGGCGTAGCGTCCGGACATGAAAACCTTGCTAGCAGACGAGGATGCCCTGCTCGGGGGAGGGATCCTCTCCCGGCAGGGGCGTGGCGGCATTGTACGCGGCGATCAGCGCCTGCGCGCGGAGGGCCTCCTCATCCTCGACCAGCAGGCCGAGCAGCCCGGCCGCCGGCAGGTCGCCGATGCCCCCGAGCAGATGGCGCCCGGCGAGAAAGCCGCTGATGCCTTCGCTGGCCAGCACCGCCAGGAGCAATTCGCCCTCGTGCAGCGAACCCGGCTCGTAGATGCGACGCATCAGTCGTCCTCCCGACGAACCTCGAGATTCCACTCCTCGCCATCGGTGTGCAGGCCGAAGCGGATCGGCCGGCAGCAGACTTCGCAGTCTTCGTAGTAGTCCTGATCACCGCCGCTGAGGTCGAGCACCACCTCGCCCGGTTCGCCGCAATAAGGGCAATCGTATTCCTGGCTTTCCAGCATCTGCCTGCACTCCTCGACCGCCAACCTGCCGCCCATCCGGCCCCTGGCGCTTGCATCTGGCGCCACGCCCACTACTATGGCCGCCGGAATTTCTACAAGAGAACACCATGGGCGAGTTCGAAGCCATTCGACCCTATAACGACGCGGAAGTCCCCGGGGTTCTGGCCCGCCTGATCGACGACGACCACTTCATCGCCATCCTCGCCGGCTACCGTTTCCCGCGCCTGTCCAAGGGCCTCGGCTGGGTGGTGCGGCCCCTGTTGCGCACCCGCCTGCGCCAGGAACTGGGCGGCATCCAGAGCGTCGCCGCGCTGCAGGACAAGCTCGAACCCTATGTGGATCGCGCCATCGAAAAGGCCTCGGACGGCGTCACCTACTCCGGTATCGACCAGCTGCGCAGCGGCCGGGCCTATCTGTTCCTGGCCAACCACCGCGACATCGTGATGGACCCGGCCTTCGTCAACTATGCCGTCTACCACGCCGGTCTGCCAACGCCGCGCATCGCCATCGGCGACAACCTCCTGCAGAAGCCCTTCGTCAGCGACCTGATGCGACTGAACAAGAGCTTCATCGTGCACCGCTCCATCAGCGGTCGGCGCGAAAAGCTGGCGGCGTACCAGAATCTGTCCGCCTACATCAATCACTCGATCCGCCAGGACGGCCAGTCCATCTGGATCGCCCAGGCCGAGGGCCGGGCCAAGGACGGCGATGACCGCACCGATTCGGCCATCCTCAAGATGTTCCACATGAGCTGCAAAGACGCGCCCTTCGCCGAGCTGGTCAAGGCGCTGAACATCGTGCCGGTGTCGATCAGCTACGAATTCGATCCCTGCGACCAGGCCAAGGCCCGCGAACTGCACATCCGCGCCACCACTGGCGGCTATACCAAGGCACCGGGCGAGGACGACGTCAGCATCGCCCTGGGCATCACCGGCTACAAGGGCCGGGTGCACGTGGCCTTTGGCGAGCCGGTCACGGGGGAGTTCGAGGATGCCAAGGCGCTGGCCCAGGAAATGGACCGGCAGATCCTCGGCAACTACCGGCTGTTCCCGGCCAGCTACCTCGCCTATGCCGCCTGGGAGGGTCGCGATCCGGAGCTGGCCGTGCCCGCGGTGGACGCCCTGTTTCCCGCCGAGGAAATCGCGGTCGCCCGTGGCGAATGGGAAAAGCGTCTGGCCGACTGCCCAGCGGAATACCGCGCGCAGCTGGTGCGCCAGTACGCCCAGCCGGTGCTCAACAAGTACCGCGTGCTGGCCGGCCTGGAATAGCGGTCGGCTACCCACAAAAAAGCCCGGCACTGGCCGGGCTTTTTTGTGGGCGTCAGGTTTTCAGCGACCGCTGAGCACCTGGACCACGGTCGGATCCTTGAACACCCGGGTCAGGGCATCGCTCAGCACATCGCTGACCAGCTTGGTGTTGGCCTCGGCGTTGGGTGCCATGCCGAAGCGCTGGTTGAGGCTGGCGCCGTAGCGGCCGCGGTAACCACGCTGGCTGTTGCGCACGTCGACCTGGAAGGCCGCGGCGACGTCGGAGGCGGTGACGTACAGCTCCTTGGGCGACTGGTAGTTCAGCTCGGCCAGGGTCAGGGTCAGCTGGGGCGCGCCGGGGCCGGCATTGGGCGACGGGGTGAAGCCCATCTGGCGGACCGCCTTCTCGGCTTCGGCCTGCAGCTTGGGAATCACGTCCTGGGTCTGCACCACCACCACGCTGGTGTCGGGATAGAGACCGCCGCGGGTGCCGAGGGTAAAGGAGGAGCGACCGTCGACCACCCGGACCGAGACCGGCTGGCCCTGGCCGACCGGCGCGATGGGCGCGGTGATCTGGGGTTGCGGACTCAATTGCTGGGGGCTGCTGGCGCAGCCGGCCAGGGTCAGACCAGTGGCGGCGAGCAGGCCGAGCAACAGGCGATAGCGCATGCAGAGACTCCAGAGAAAGGGACAGGGGGCAGTATACCCAGCCCCCCGGCGGCGTCGATAGACGGGCACCCTGGACAAGAAGACGCCGGCACGGGGCCGGCGTCTTCCTGGAGCAGGGTCAGGGCTTGGCCGCCAGCGGCGGTCGCGTCTGGCTGCGCTCCAGCCAGCCACCGCCGAGGGCCTTGTACAGGGTGACCTCGCTGTTGAGCTGGTTGAGTCGATCGGTGATCAGCTGCTGCTGGGCGCTGTACAGCGAGCGCTGGGCGTCGAGCACCGTGAGGTAGTTGTCGATGCCTTGGCGATAGCGCAGGTTGGCCAGGTCGTAGTACTCCTGGCTGGCCTGCACCAGGTCCTGCTGGGCCTGCAGCTGGTCGTCGTAGGTGCCCTTCGCCGCCAGGGCATCGGCCACTTCGCGGAAGGCGGTCTGGATCGACTTCTCGTAGGTGGCGACGTTGATGTCCTTCTGGATCCTGGCCGCATCCAGGCTGGCCTTGAGGCTGCCGGCCGTGAAGATCGGAATGTTGATGCTCGGCGAGAAGGTCCAGTAGCCGGAGCCGGCGTCGAACAGGCCGTTCAGATCGCGGCTGGCCGTGCCGCCCTGGGCGGTCAGGCTGATGCGCGGGAAGAAGGCCGCCCGCGCCGCGCCGATGTTAGCGTTGGCGGCGCGCAGCTGCAGCTCGGACTGGAGGATGTCCGGGCGCTTCTGCAGGAGATCCGACGGCAGGTTGGCCGGCAGGTCGGCGAGCAGGTCCTTGCCGTCCAGGCCCTTGCCCTGCGGCAGGTCCGCCGGGATCGAGGTGCCCAGCAGCAGGGTCAGTGCATTGCGATCCTGGGCCACCTGGCGGGTGTATTGCGCCAGATTCGCCCGCGCCCCTTCCAGGGCGGTACGCGACTGTCGCAGGTCCAGGCCGCTGGCCACACCGTTTTCCACGGTCTGGCGGGTCAGGTCGTAGGAGCGCTGATAGGCGTCCAGGGTCTCGCGGGTCAGTTGCAGCATGCGCTGGTCGGTGAGCCAGGCGTAGTAGGCGTTGGCCACTTCCGAGACCAGCGAGATCTGGGTGCTACGGCGTCCTTCGCTGGTGGCGAAGTAGTTGAGCAGCGCCTGCTCGCTGAGGCTGCGCAGGCGACCGAAGAGGTCCAGCTCATAGGAGGTGAAGCCCAGGGTCACGCTGTACTGGCTGCTGATGCTGCCGCCACCGCTGCCACCCGCGCCGTTGGCGCTGTTGCCGGCGAGCAGTTCGCGGATCGCGGAGACCTGGCTCAGGTCTTCCGGCTGGCGGGTACGGGTCCCGGTGCCGCTTACACTGATGTCGGGAAACAGCTCGGCGCGCTGCACGCGGTACTGCGCCTGGTAGAGGCGTACGTTGAGCGCGGCCTGGCGCAGATCGCGGTTGTTGTCCAGCGACAGCTGGATCAGCCGCTGCAGGGCCGGGTCGCGATAGAAATCGCGCCAGCCGATGTCGGCCGCCTGCTGGTCGCGATTGACCGTCAGGGCATCGTAGGCCTGGCCATGGGGCCAGGCATTCTCCACCGGCGCGTTGGGTCGCTGGTAGTCGGGGATCAGGCTGCAGCCGGAAACGGCCAGCATGCCCACGACCACCGCCAAGAGAGACTTCTTCATATCAGTGTCCTTCCTTGCCATGGGCTTCTTGGTCCTTGGTGGCCTTGTCCTTGAACAGGCTGCTGACCACCACGTAGAACATGGGAATCCAGAAGATCGCCAGTATCGTGGCGGTGAGCATGCCGCCGATCACGCCGGTACCCACGGCGTGCTGGCTGCCGGAGCTCGCGCCCGAGGAGATCGCCAGGGGCACCACGCCCAGGATGAAGGCCATGGAGGTCATGATGATGGGCCGCAGGCGCATGCGCGAGGCTTCCACCGCCGCATCGACGATGTTCTTGCCGCCTTCGTGCAGCTCCTTGGCGAATTCCACGATCAGGATGGCGTTCTTCGCCGCCAGGCCGATGGTCGTCAACAGACCGACCTGGAAGAAGACGTCGTTGGCCAGGCCACGGAAGTAGGTGGCCAGCAAGGCCCCCACCACCCCCAGCGGCACCACCAGGATGACCGCGATTGGGATCGACCAGCTCTCGTACAGCGCCGCGAGGCAGAGGAACACCACCAGCAGCGACAGGGCGTAGAGCGCCGGCGCCTGGGAGCCCGACAGGCGCTCCTCGTAGGACAGACCGGTCCAGGCGATACCCACGCCCTGCGGCAGGTCCTTGGCCATGCGCTCGATCTCGGCCATGGCGTCACCGGTGCTGTAGCCGGGCGCCGCGGAACCGAGGATCTCCAGTGAGGAGATGCCGTTGTAGCGCTCCAGCTTGGGCGAGCCGTAGATCCACTCGCCGCGGGCGAAGGCCGACACCGGCACCATCTCACCGGCGCTGTTGCGCACGTACCACTTGTTGAAGTCCTCGGGATTCATCCGCGCGCTGGCTTCGCCCTGCAGGTACACCTTCTTCACCCGACCGCGGTCGATGAAGTCGTTGACGTAGCTGGAGGCCCAGCCGATGGACAGCGTCTGGTTGACGTCGCTCTGCGACAGCCCCAGGGCGCGTACCTTCTCGTCGTCGACGATGAGCTTGAATTGCGGCTCGTCGTTGAGGCCGTTGGGACGGGTCTGCATCAGCTTGGGATTCTGCGCGGCCATGCCGAGCAGCTGGTTGCGCGCGGCCATGAGCGCTTCGTGGCCGATGCCGCCCTGGTCCTGCAGATAGAAGTCGAAGCCGGTGGCGTTACCCAGCTCCAGCACTGCCGGCGGGACGATGGCGTAGACGATGGCGTCTTTGATGCCCGACAGGTAGCCCATGGCGCGACCGGCCACGGCACTGGCTCCATCCTTGGCGTCCGGGCGCTCCTCCCAGGGCTTGAGCTGGATGAAGGCCAGGCCCGAGCTCTGGCCGCGACCGGCGAAGTTGAAGCCATTGACGGTGAACATCGAGCTGACCGCGCTCGAGTCGTTCTTCATCATCATCTCGCGCATGGTGTCGAGCACCTTCTGCGTCCGCTCGGCACTGGAGCCCGGTGGCGTGGTGACCTGGGCGAAGATCACGCCCTGGTCCTCTTCCGGCAGGAAGGACGACTGGATGCGGGTGAACAGGAACACCATGACGCCGACGATCAGCAGGTACAGCAGCAGGAAGGGCACCTTGTGGCGGATCACCGCGGCCACGCTGCGCTCGTAGCGGTGCTGACCGCTCTCGAACTTGCGGTTGAACCAGCCGAAGAAACCGCGCTTCTCGTGGTGCCCCTGCTTGACCGGCTTGAGCAGGGTGGCGCACAGCGCCGGGGTCAGGATCAGGGCCACCAGCACCGAGAGCACCATCGAGGAAACGATGGTGATGGAGAACTGGCGATAGATCACCCCGGTGGAGCCGCCAAAGAAGGCCATGGGCACGAACACCGCCGACAGCACCATGGCGATACCGACCAGGGCGCCCTGGATCTGGCCCATGGACTTGCGCGTCGCCTCCTTGGGCGAGAGCCCCTCCTCGGCCATCACCCGCTCGACGTTTTCCACCACCACGATGGCATCGTCCACCAGCAGGCCGATGGCGAGCACCATGCCGAACATGGTCAGGATGTTGATGGTGAAACCGGCGGCCAGCAGCACCGCGAAGGTGCCCAGCAGAACCACGGGTACGGCGATGGTGGGGATCAGGGTGGCCCGGAAGTTCTGCAGGAACAGGAACATCACCAGGAACACCAGCAGGATCGCCTCGCCCAGGGTCTTGACCACCTCATGGATGGAGGCGGTCACCACCGGCGTGGTGTCATAGGGATAGACCACTTCCATGCCCGGCGGCATGAACGGCTTGAGCCGCTCGATGGTGGCGCGGACCGCCTTGGCGGTGTCCAGGGCGTTGGCTCCAGTCGCCAGACGCAGGGCCATGCCGGAGGCCGGCTTGCCGTTGAACTGGGCGTCGATGGAATAGTTCTCGCCCCCCAGCTCCACCCGCGCCACGTCGCGCAGGCGCACCTGGGCGCCGCTCTGGTCGACCTTGAGGAAGATCTTGCCGAATTCCTCGACGCTGGTCAGGCGGGTCTTGCCGATGATGGTGGCGTTGAGCTGCTGCCCCGGCACCGCCGGCAGGCCGCCGAGCTGACCGGAGGCGATCTGCACGTTCTGGCTTTGGATGGCGCTGCTGACGTCGACCGGCGTCAGCTGGTACTTCACCAGCTTCTGCGGATCTAGCCAGATGCGCATGGCGTACTGGGCACCGAACACCTGGAAGTCACCCACACCGCTGGTCCGCGCGATGGGATCGCGCATGTTGGAGACGATGTAGTTGGACAGGTCTTCGTTGGTCAGGGAGCCGTCCATGGAGACCAGGCCCACCACCATCATGAAGTTGCGCTGGTACTTGGCGACGCGCATGCCCTGCTGCTGGACTTCCTGCGGCAGCAGCGGCGTCGCCAGCTGCAGCTTGTTCTGCACCTGGACCTGGGCGATGTCGGAGTTGGTACCCTGGTTGAAGGTCACGATGATGGTCATGCTGCCATCGGAGTTGGACTCCGAGGAGATGTACCTGAGGTTGTCGATCCCGTTCATCTGCTGCTCGATGACCTGGACCACGGTGTCCTGCACCGTCTGCGCCGAGGCGCCCGGGTAGCTCACCTGGATCGAGACCGCCGGGGCGGCGATGTTCGGATACTGGTTGATCGGCAGATTGAGGATCGACAGGATGCCGGCGAGCATGATCACCAGGGCGATCACCCAGGCGAAGATGGGCCGGTCGATGAAGAACTTGGACATCGGGCGCTCCCCTTACTGAGCCTGACCCGCCGGCTTCTGCTCGGCGGAGGCGATGTTGCTCGCCGGCTTGGTGGTGACGGTGGCGCCCGGCTTGATCTTCTGCAGGCCCTCGGTGATGACCTTGTCACCCGCCTTGAGGCCGTCGGTGACCAGCCAGTCGGAGCCCACGGTGCGCTCGGTCTTGAGGATCCGCTGCTCGACCTTGCCTTCGCCGTTGACCACCATGGCGGTGGGTTGGCCCTTGATGTCGCGGGTCACGCCCTGTTGCGGCACCAGCAGGGCATTCTGGCGGACGCCGGACTGCAGCTGGGCACGCACGAACATGCCGGGCAGCAGCAGCTTGTCGGGGTTGGGGAATTCGGCGCGGATGGTCACCGAGCCGGTGCCCTGATCCACCGAGACCTCGGCGAACTTGAGCTTGCCGGAACGGCTGTAGGCGCTGCCGTCCTCCAGCATCAGCTTGACCTCGGCGGCGTTCTCGCCCTGCACCTTCTGCAGCTGACCGCTGTCCAGTTCGCGACGCAGGCGCAGCAGGTCGGTGGCGGACTGGGTCACGTCGACATAGATGGGATCGAGCTGGGTGATGCTGGTCAGGGCGCTGGTCTGGTCGGCGGTGACCAGGGCGCCTTCGGTCATCATCGAGCGACCGATGCGGCCGGAAATGGGCGCGGCGACCTTGGTGTAGGCCAGGTTGATCTCGGCGTTGCGCAGGGCGGCCCGGGCCGATTCCACCTGGGCTTCGTTCTGCCGCTGCATGGACAGGGCGTCGTCCGCTTCCTGCTTGCTGATCGCCTGCTCCTTGACCAGGGCGCCATAGCGCTGGGCCTTGAGCCGATTGGAGGCCAGGGTCGCCTGGGCCTGGGCCAGCGAGGCCTTGGCCGAGTTGACGTTGGCTTCGTAGGTGCGCGGATCGATCTGATAGAGCTGGGTGCCGGCCTTAACATCGGCGCCCTCGGTGAAGTAGCGCTTGAGCAGGATGCCGCTGACCTGGGGACGGACCTCGGCGATGCGGAAGGCGGCGGTGCGCCCGGGCAGTTCGTCGGTCAGGGTCACGGTGCGGGGTTGCATCGTCACCACCCCGACCTCCGCGGGCTTCTGCTGCTGTTGCTGCTGCTGGTCCTTGTCCTGCTTGCCGCAGGCGCCCAGGGCCAGGGCCACGGCCAGCAGGGCGGGAGCGAAAAAGGCATGCGCCGGCTTGATCTGCATATCAAAAGTCCTTGAAAGCGGGGAAATGAGCATGCGCAGCGCGCCTTGTGGATCCGCACCGGCTCGAGCATAGGAATTATTATCAGACAAATATACTTACGTTCACGACTGTTTGTAAATAACCCAAGTGCCATGCTCGGGTATCTCGCTGGCGGCTCCGGCGCCTCGTGAAAACGGCTATTCCTACGACATCAGGCCCAGGCGACCGACCTCGGTAGCAGACCATGAGGCTGAAGGCGAGTTCTGCCAGGGGATCGCCCTGGCGCCCGCCCCCTCACCAAAAACGACCAGGCACAAAAATGCCGGACGAATCCGGCATCTTTGGTTACAACCTGAGGGCGTCCCGTTACTGGCGCACGCCTTCGAAGGACAGCATGAATTCCACTTCCTGGGATTTCGGACCGAGGTCCTTCTGGATGTTGAAATCCTTGAGCTTGAGGGTGGTGGTGCCCTCGAAGCCGGCGCGGTAGCCGCCCCACGGATCCTTGCCCTCGCCCATGAAGTGGGCCTTGATGGTGACCGGCTTGGTCACGCCGTTCAGGGTCAGGTTGCCAGTGACGTCGGCGGTGCCGTCGCCGGTGGGGGTGACCTTGGTGGATTCGAAGCTGGCCTGGGGATGGGCGGCGACGTTGAGGAAGTCGGCGCTGCGCAGGTGCTTGTCACGCTCGGCGTGGTTGGTGTCGACGCTGTCGGTGTTGATGGTCACCTTGATCTTGTCGGCGGACGGATCCTTGGCATCGAAGCTGAAGTTGCCGTCGAAGTCCTTGAAGGTGCCGTACAGCCAGCTGTAGCCCAGGTGCTGGATGCGGAACTGGATGAAGGCGTGCTGGCCCTGCTTGTCGATCTTGTAATCGGCGGCCATGGCCTGGCCGGCGCCCAGCAGAGCGGTACCCAGGGCCAGGGCGGCAACGGTTTTCTTCAGCATTGGATGGAGCTCCATGTGGTGGTGGGAAGCGAACATCAGGAAGGGGTATGGACGCGGCCGAGCATGCGCACCAGGGTGCCGTCGCGGTCGACGAAATGGTGCTTGAGCGCGGCCAGCACATGCAGGCCGGCCAGGACGATCAGCGTCCAGGCGAACCAGAGGTGGATCTTGCCGGCGGTATCGGCCTGGTCCGGCAGGCCACTCAGGGTCGCCGGCACCTTGAACCAGCCGAAGACATCGATGGCCACGCCGTCGGCGGTGGAGATCAGGTAGCCGGCCACCATGACGCTGAGCATCAGCGCATAGAGCAGGAATTGCCCGGCCCCGGCGGCGCGGCGCACCAGGGCACTGCCCTCCACCGGCGGCGGCGGACTGACCAGGCGCCAGAGCAGGCGCAGCACCAGGGCGATCAGCAAGAGGATGCCGGCGCTCTTATGCAATTCAGGGGCGGTGTGGTACCAGGTGTCGTAGTAGTCCAGGGTGCGCATCCACAGGCCGGAGGCGAACATGGCGACGATCGCCAGGGCCATGACCCAATGCAGAACCAGACTTACCAGACCGTAGCGAAGGCCATCGTTGCGCCAGTGCATCGCTTTTCTCTCCTGAAAAAGCTTTGCCTAAGCCTAGCCGCAAACGTATCGATGGAAAGCGGAAAAAGTATCGAATCAATATCGAAGGAATCGATGGATCGGACGGGGCGCGAAGGCCCCGTCCGCTCCGGCCCAGAGGCTGCGCAGGGGCAGCGTCCGGGCGCGGGTCTGGATCAGAACGACCAGTGGAACAGCTTCCAGAAGAAGCCGTGCTCGCCACTGTCCTTGGCCGGCGCGGCGTCGGCGGCCTTGGGCGCGGCAGCCGGCTGAGCCGGGGCCTTGGCGCTGGCGACGACCGGGACCACGGCCTTGCCGGCCTTGAGATCGCGGACCTGGCCGGCGGCGCGCTGACCGCTGGCCAGGGCGCCTTCCAGGGTGCCCGGATGCAGCGGATCGGTGTGCTCGCCGGCAAAGATCACCCGGCCGGTGGGCTTTTCCCACAGCCGCCAGTAACGGGTGATCTGGCCCGGACCATAGGCCAGGTAGGCACCGCCCACGCCCGGATCGCGGCTGTAGCGGCGGACTTCGTAGCCGGAGAAGGCACCGCGCGCCTTGGGATAGAGGGCGTGGAAGCGGATCAGCACCTGATCGACCATCTGCTTGTCGCCAAAGGCCTGCACCAGGCGCGCGCTGTCGCCGGCCAGGTTGACCAGCACATTGGCGCCGCCCTTGACGTCCGGCTCCACCCACAGCATGCCCAGGCCCTGGTCGCTGTAGATCTCGCCGCTCATGCGCGACTTGCTGTCCCACACCGGGGTCTTGAACTTGAGCAGGATCTGGTCGCGCCAGCCGTAGGTGGTGCCCTTGATAGCGGCCTGCTGGGTGGCGTCCAGCGCCGGGGTCATCTGCACCTGGCCGAGGGCGCGCAGGGGCACCGCCATCACCACGTAGTCGGCCTTGTAGCCATTGGCGCCGGCCTTGACGGTTACGCCGCTCGGATCCTGGACGATGCTCGACACCTTGCTGTCGGTCTTGATCGTCTTGATCTGCTTGACGAAGGCCTGGGCCAGGACGTCGCTGCCGCCGGGCAGCCGCGCGGCGCGCAGGTCCTTGTCCTCGACGCCGCGATAGACGCGGGTCTGCTGGGCCAGATAGAGCAGCGACAGCCGCGAGGGCTCGTCGTAGCGCACGCGGATGCGCTGGTTGATCAGCTGGCGGGCTACCGGCGGCAGATTCTGCTTGTCCAGCCAGGTGGCGGCGTTGATCTGGTCGAGGGCGTGCAGGGTCGGGGTGGCGGTCGGCTGCAGCGGATCGCTGATGGCGGCGGCCAGGTCGTCCAGGGACTTGTCGACGCGCTTCAGGGCATCGGCCACGGCCGGCATCTTCTGCGCCAGGTCGTCCTGGGAATAGTACTGGCCTTCGATCAGATAGCCCGGGGTGCGCACGAAGGACGGCGCGTCCACGGTCTTGAGCTTGAAGGTGTCCAGGTAGTGGTTGAGCACCGGCTGGGCCTTGGTGTCGCCGATCCATTCGCTGGAGGCGAGACCGGAACGACCGCCGACGCGCGCGCCGGCTTCCAGCAGGGTCACGTTCCAGCCGGCCTGCTGCAGTTCATAAGCCGAGGCCAGACCGGCCATGCCGGCACCGACCACGATCACCGAGGGACCACTGGGCGCGACGGGCGCCACGGCAGCCTTTTCCGGCGCCTTGTGCGACTCTTTATGGGCCTTCTCGGCAGCGCCTGCGCTCAGGCTGGTAGCGAATACGCCGGCTGCCAAGCAGACGGTAAAACCTGTCCAACGCGACGACATCTTTTCTAGACTCCTGGGACCGGGAAACGGCGGTGGCGCAGCATACGCCAGCGGCCCCGGGGCAACCAGACGGCGCCATGACCGGCAATCGGCCCGCGCCTTGCTCCCGTCGCGCGCCCTGGCTTAGGCTTGCGCCCCCTTTTTATCGCCGGGCCCGTCGCCAGGAGACCGCCAATGACCAATCACGACTGGATGCGCCGTGACCTGGAGGTGCTCTGGCACCCCTGCACCCAGATGAAGGATCACGAGCAGCTGCCGGTGATCCCGATCCGCCGTGGCGAGGGCGTCTGGCTTGAGGATTTCGACGGCAGGCGCTACCTGGACGCCGTCAGCTCCTGGTGGGTCAATGTCTTCGGCCACGCCAATCCGCGCATCAACGACCGCATCAAGGCCCAGGTCGACCAGCTGGAACACGTCATCCTCGCCGGCTTCAGCCACCAGCCGGTGATCGAACTGTCCGAGCGCCTGGTCGCCCTGACCCCGGCCGGTCTCGATCGGGTGTTCTATGCCGACAACGGCTCCTCGTGCATCGAGGTGGCCCTGAAGATGAGCTACCACTACTGGCGCAACGTGGGCCAGCCGGACAAGCGCCGCTTCGTCACCCTGACCAACAGCTACCACGGCGAGACGGTGGCGGCCATGTCGGTGGGTGACGTGGCGCTGTTCACCGAGACCTACCAGGGCCTGTTGCTGGACACCCTCAAGGTGCCCAGTCCCGATTGCTACCTGCGCCCCGAGGGCATGGGCTGGGAAGAGCATTCGCGGCAGATGTTCGCGCACATGGAGCGCACCCTGGCCGAGCACCACCAGAGCGTCGCCGCCGTGATCGTCGAGCCGCTGATCCAGGGCGCCACCGGCATGCGCATGTACCACCCGGTCTACCTGCGCCTCCTGCGCGAGGCCTGCGATCGCTATGGCGTGCACCTGATCCATGACGAGATCGCCGTGGGCTTCGGCCGTACCGGGACGATGTTCGCCTGCGAGCAGGCCGGCATCCGTCCGGATTTCCTCTGCCTGTCCAAGGCCCTCACCGGCGGCTACCTGCCGCTGGCCGCCTGCCTGACCACCGATGCGGTCTACCAGGCCTTCTACGACGACTACCACACCCTGCGCGCCTTCCTGCATTCCCACAGCTATACCGGCAATCCGCTGGCCTGCGCCGCCGCCCTGGCGACCCTGGACATCTTTGCCCAGGACGACGTCATCGAGGCCAACAAGCCCCTGGCCCGACGCATGGCCGAGGCCACCGCGCACCTGGCCGAGCATCCCCAGGTCGGCGAGGTGCGCCAGACCGGCATGGCCCTGGCCATCGAGATGACCGCCGACAAGGCCCGCCGCACGCCCTACCCCTGGCAGGAGCGCCGCGGCCTGGCCGTCTACCAGCACGCCCTCTCCCGCGGCGCCCTGTTGCGGCCGCTGGGCAACGTGGTCTACTTCCTACCGCCCTATGTGATCACCCCCGAGCAGATCGACTTCCTCGCCGAGGTGGCGAGCGAAGGCATCGACCTCGCCACCCGCACCTCGGTCAGCGTCGCCCTGAGCGACCTGCACCCCAACCACCGCGATCCCGGCTGATCTGGAGTCCGCCATGCGTCTCACCCGCTGCCACCTCGACCTGCCCCTGGCCCTTGGCCGTCTCGACCTGCCCGAGGCCCAGGCCCACTACCTGGGCCGCGTGCTGCGCCTGGCGCCGGGGGATGCCGTGCAACTGTTCGACGGCAGCGGCCGCGAATACCTCGGCCAGGTCGCCGAGGTGGGCAAGAAGACCCTCAGCGTCGAGCTGACCGAAGAGCTGCCCGGCCAACCCGATTCGCCGCTGCGGATCCACCTCGGCCAGGGCCTGTCCCGCGGCGAGCGCATGGACTGGGCGATCCAGAAGGCCACCGAACTGGGCGTGGCCGAGATCACCCCACTGGTCAGCGAACGCTGCGAGGTGCGCCTCAAGGACGAACGCGCCGACAAGCGTCTGCAGCACTGGCGCCAGGTCGCCATCAGCGCCTGCGAACAGTGCGGTCGCTCCACGGTGCCGCTGATCCATCCACCGCAGTTGCTGGCCGACTGGCAGGCCGGGCTGGACGCCGATCTCAAGCTGGTCCTGCACCCGGTGGCCGAGCCCCTGGAAAGCCATGCCCGCCCCACCCGCCTGGCCCTGCTGATCGGCCCGGAAGGCGGCCTGAGCGAGGCCGAAGTCACGGCCGCCCGCGCCGCCGGTTTCCAGCCGGCCCGCCTGGGGCCGCGGGTGCTGCGCACCGAGACCGCGCCGGTGGTGGCCCTGAGCGTGGCCCAGCAACTCTGGGGTGATTTCCAGACCCCCTGACCTGCCCCTCGGGCCGCTGCCCTGCGGCGGCCCGTCCCTTTCCCCACGGATAGTTTTGGAGCCCCGGATGACCCTGCCCTCTCGCCCCTACGCCGCCTTCCTGTTCGACATGGACGGCACCCTGCTCACCAGCGTGGCCTCCGCCGAACGCGCCTGGAGCACCTGGGCCCTCGGCCATGGCCTCGATCCGGCGGACGTCCTCGCCGTGATGCACGGGGTGCGGGCGGTGGAGACGGTCAGGCGCTTCGCCCCGGCGGGCGCGGACATCGACGCCGAGACCCGCGCCATCACCGAACTGGAGATCGCCGACGTCGCCGACATTCAGGAAATCCCCGGTGCCGCGGCCTTTCTCGCCAGCCTGCCGGCCGGCAGCTGGGCGCTGGTCACCTCGGCTTCGCGCCGGCTGGCCGAAGTGCGGCTCGCCGCCGCCGGCATGGCCCTGCCGCCGGTGATGATCTGCGCCGAAGACGTCACCCAGGGCAAGCCCGCGCCGGACTGCTTCCTGGCGGGTGCGCGCAAGCTGGGGGTGGCGATCGGCGACTGCCTGGTGTTCGAGGATGCCCACGCCGGCTTTGCCGCGGCCAAGGCCGCCGGCGCCGATGCGGTGGCCATCACCGCGACCCATCGCCAGCCGCTGGACCTGGAGCTGCCGACCCTGGCCGACTACCGCGGTGTCGGCATCAGCCGTGATGAAGACGGCGCCCTGCGCCTGATCCGGCAGGACTAGTGTGGTGTTTAAGAAGTTCGTGCAAGAATTGGCGAGTGATTTTTTGGCTTGGGCCAGGCGCCGCGACGAGTCATAGCAGGGCTATGGCGAGGAGTGGCAACGCCGCCCAAGACGAAAAAGCGCCGCCAAAATTGTGCAGTCAACCTCTGAAACACCACACTAGAAGACGCCGGCGGCGGCGAGGCGCTCTTCCACCCCGATCAGATCGGGAATGCGCGCCGTGCCGCCTTCGTAGGCCACGGCGCCCAGCTCCAGGGCGGCCAGGGGTACCTCGGCGGCGACCAGCTCGGGGGTGATGCGCAACGAGCGCGGAATGCTGCGGATCAGCAGGGCCAGGAAGCGCACCCGCTCACGCCCACCCAGGGCGTTGAGGATGGCTACCCGCGCATGGCGATCCCCATCGAATTGCGCGGCACTGCCACTGGACAGCGCCTCGAAACTGATCAGCGGCAGACGCAGGTCGCGCCAGGCCACCTGGCCCAGGCACCAGTCGGGTTGCACCGGCAGTGGCCGGATCTCGCGACAGGGCACCAGCTCGGCCACCGCCGCGTTGGGCAGCAGCAGGGTGCGATCGGCCAGGGTCAGCAGCAGACCGGTCAGGTGTTCGGCGGGCGCGGCGGTCGACATGAGGGATTCCTTCAGCTTTGCTGCTCGGCCAGGCGCGCCACCAGGGCTTCGGCCAGGCCGCGGGGATCGGCGGTAAGGGTCGCGAGACCCGATTCGCGCAGGCTTTCCGGCATGCTCGGGGCGATGCAGGTGCTCGCCGACTGGGTCCAGAGCGTGCCACCGCGCCGCCGCACATAGGGCGCCGAGGCGGTGCCGTCGTTGCCCATGCCGCTGAACACGATGACCCCGCAGCGCGCACCGAAGTGCTGCGCCAGGTTGAGCATCATCTGGCTGATCGACGGCGTATAGGGCTCGGGCCAGGCGCGCTCGACGATGTCCAGGGCGCCGTTGGCCCGGAAGGTCAGCTCCTGCTGGGTCGGCACCACCACCACCTCGCCACAGCGCACCGGCTCACCCGGGCGCACGCCCTGGATGTGCCACTGACTGTGCCGGCCGACCGCGCGCAGCAGGTTGGCGGCAAAGCCGTCACCGATGTGCTGCGCATAGAGAAAACCGACCGGCAGACCGCCCGGCAAGGCGTCGAGAAAGGCCTTTACCGCCGCCGGACCGCCCAGGGAGGCCGCCAGCAACCAGACCTCGGGAGCGGGATCGCCGGCGGGCAGCGGCAGGTTGGCCAGGGGTTCCGGCAGGGTCAGGCGCGGCGGTCGCGGCTGGTCCTGCAGCAGGGTCTCCAGGGCCGGACCGACCGCCGCCACCGGATCGCCGATCAGCCGCTTGAGCTTGCCGATCAGGCGCTTCTCCCACTGGGTGAAGGGATCGGTGAAGCGCTCCGGCGCCTGACCTTCGCCGAACAGGATGGGCACCTCAGCCCCCTCCAGCAGCGCGTCCACCAGCGGTGATTCCTCGGTCTGGCTCAGGTCGATCAGCCACAGGTCGGTCGCGACCGTGGGCCAGGCCGCTTCGTCGAAGCGCTCCGGATCGCTGTTGAGGACGACGTGATAGCCATTGTCGGCCAGCACCTGCTGCAGCACGTGACGCTGCAGCGGACTGTCGGCCAGGATGGCGACGCGGGCGGTGTGCATCTCAGTCATGTTCCCTGACCAACCGATGGATGTGGGCCAGGAGTTCGCTCTCCTGGTAGGGCTTGCCCAGGTATTCGTTCACGCCCAGGCTCAGCGCCCGCTCGCGGTGTTTTTCCCCGGTACGGGAGGTGATCATCACGATCGGCAGGTCCTTGAGGCGCGCATCGTGGCGCACCAGGGTCGCCACCTCGAAGCCGTCCATGCGCGGCATCTCGATGTCCAGCAGCAGGATGTCCGGCTGCCGCTCCTGCAACTGGGCGATGGCGTCCACCCCGTCCTTGGCGGTGAAGACCTCCATGCCGTGGCGCTCCAGCAGGCGGCTGGTGACCTTGCGCACCGTGACCGAATCGTCGACCACCATGACCAGCGCCGGTCGGGTGACCTCGGCCACGGTGGCCGGACCCTGCGCCAGTCGCGCCAGCTCTTCGCCACTGGCGCGCTGACTGCGGATCATCGCCAGCAGGTCGAGAATCACCACCACGCGCCCGTCCCCCAGCAGGGTGGCACCGGACAGACCCGGCACCCCGGCGAATTGCGGACCCAGGCTCTTCACCACGATCTCCCGCGAGCCGGCCACCGCATCCACCTGCACGGCCACCGCGTATTCGGCGGCGCGCACCAGCACCACCGGCAGCGGCAGACTCTGGCCGCTCAGCTTGGGCTGCTGGCCATTGCCGAGCAGGTGACCCAGGTAGCGCAGGTCATAGTGCTGGCCGCCGTATTCGAAGGTGCCCGCCCCCGGACGGTAATAGCGTTCGAGATCGGCCGCGGTCACCCGCACAATGCCTTCGATGGTGTTGAGCGGCACGGCATAGAGGTCGTCGCCGGCATGCACCATGAGCGCGCGGTTCACCGACACGGTGAACGGCAGGCGGATGGTGAAGCGCGTCCCCTCGCCCGCCACGCTGTGGATGTCCATGTTGCCGCCGAGTTGCTTCACCTCCTGGTGCACCACGTCCATGCCCACGCCCCGCCCGGAGATCTGGGTGACGGTCGGCGCGGTGGAGAAGCCCGATTCGAGGATGAATTGCAGCAGCTCCTCATCGGCGAGCTGCGCGTCTTCCGCCATCAGGCCGCGCTCGATAGCCTTGCGACGCACCGCGGCCAGGTCGATGCCACGGCCGTCGTCGGCCAGGGCCAGGATGATGTCGCCACCTTCACGACGCAGATCCAGGCTGATCACGCCTTCGGCCGGCTTGCCGGCGCGCTGGCGTCCGGCGGCGTCCTCGACCCCGTGGTCGATGGCGTTGCGCAGCATGTGCTCCAGCGGCGGAATGATCCGCTCGAGCACCGTGCGGTCCAGCTCGCCTTCGGCGTTGCCGACCCTGAGCTCGATCGGCTTGTCCAGTTCGGCGCTGACCTGGCGTACCACCCGGTGCAGTCGCGGCACCATGCGCTCGAAAGGCACCATGCGCGTCTGCATGAGGCTTTCCTGCAGCTCGGTGTTGACCCGCGCCTGTTGCAGCAGCAGGGTCTCGGCATCGCGATTGCGCTGGCCCAGGGTGTTCTTCAGATCCAGGAGGTCAGATGCCGATTCGAACAGGGCGCGGGACAGCTGCTGCAGCTGGGAATAGCGATCCAGCTCCAGGGGGTCGAAATCCTCGTAGCCGGCGCGATCCACGTCTTCGTGGTGACGACTGATGATCTGCGCCTGAGTCTCGGTATCCAGCCGGCGCAGCTGATCGCGCACCCGCTCGATGGTGGCTTCCATCTCGCCGAGGGTGGTGCCGATGTCGCTGACCTGCTGTTCGACGCGACCGCGGAAGATCGAGGTCTCGCCGGCCAGGTTGACCAGTTGTTCCAGCAGCGCGGCCGGTACCCGCACCAGCTCCTGGGACGAACGCCGCTGCGCCGCCTGCTGGCGGACCTGCTGCAGACGTTGCACGAAGGGCAGCGGAGCCACCGGGGCCGCGGGCGTCTCGGCCGCGACCATGACGGGGGCCGCCGCGCCGTCTTGCTCAGACAGGGCAGCAGGCAGGCCCTCGACGGCGGGCTCGACGTCCGGGTCAGCAGGCGCCTCCTCTTCGGCGACGTCCGCGACCGGTGGCTGCTCAGCCTCGTGCGCGGCGTCCGGTTCGGCCTCGGCCGTCTCGCTCGGCTCGGCTGCCGCACTCGCCTGGGCGGCGGCCGGCAGCGACAGCTGGGCGACCGCCAGTTGCAGCCCGTCGACGCCCTGGGTCGCCAGGGCGCGTACCCGTTCGCGGTCGCCCTCGCTCAGCCCCACGGCGAGCGAGCGTAATTCCGCCAGTTGCTGTTCCAGTTCATGGGCCTGCTCGCCCAGGCCGTGCAGACCGGCCAGACGCGCGCCACCCTTGAGGGTATGCAGGCAGCGCAGCAATTCGTCCACCGCCACATCGGGCGCGGCCGACCAGTCCGCCAGGGCCTCGTCCATGCTGACCAGCAGGTCCTGGGCTTCCTCGATGAAGATCTCGAGGATTTCCGCATCGGTGTCGGCGTCGAAGACCGGTGCCGCCACCACGGCCGCGGCGGTCACGCCGGTCGCCAGCGGCTCGCCGCGGTAATCGCGCAAGGCCGCGATCAGATCGGCGGCCGGGACCGGGGTCTCGCCCCGGGCCAGGGCTTCGAGTTGCTCGTGCAGGCGGTCATGGCAGCGCTGCAGCAAATCGCCCAGGTCCGCGCCGGGCTTGATCCGTCCGCGCGCCAGTCCTTCGTAGAAGGCCTCCAGGGCATGGGCGAGATCGCCGATGGCATCCACCTCGGCCAGCCGCGCGCCGCCCTTGAGGGTGTGCAGGTCGCGCAGCAGGGATTCCAGTTCGAGACTGTTGTGCGGCTCGGCTTCCCAGGCGCGCAGCGAGGTCGCCATGCTGTCGAGCAGGTCGCGACTCTCTTCGATGTAGATGGCCAGCAACTCGGCGTCGGGACCTTCCTCCGCCTCCGACGCGGTCGCTATTGGCGCCGGCTCCCGGAGCGCGGATTCGACGTCCGCCGGGTGCTCCGCGGGCGATTCGCCGAGCGCGGGCTCGCTCGGGGCCGATCCGCTGTCGTCCAGCGCCGGCAGATCATCGAGATGACCGGTACGGATCCGCTGCAGGCGCTCGACTTGGTCGGCATGCTCGCTGACCGGCTCTCCCGCCGCTAGTTCTTCGAGCTGCGCCGCCAGGCAGCCATGGGCATCGCGCAGGGGCTGGGCCAGTTCGGCACCGCCGGCGAGACGGCCGTCGAGCAGGCCTTCGTAGATGGCGTCCAGCTCCGTGGCCAGACGCGCGACCGGCGCCACCCCGGCGAGGTGGGCGCCGCCCTTGAGGGTATGCAGATCGCGCTGCAGGGTGCCGAGGTGGAAGCGCTGCTGCGGCTCCACCAGCCAGCGTTTCAGCGCCCGGTCGGCGCTGTCCAGCAGATCCTGGGCTTCCTCGAGGAAGATCAGCTGCATCTCCGGATCGACGGGCTCAGCGGTCTCGGTGGTCTCAGCGGTCTCGGTGGTCTCGGTGGTCTCGGTGGTCTCGGGCTCGACCGCGGCCGGCTCGCTGTCCGCTGCCAGCGGCTGCGTCTCTTCCGACGCTTCCGGCCGCTCGAGGTCAGGCTCGGCTTCGGCTTCGGCTTCGGCTTCGGCTTCGGCTTCGGCTTCGGCTTCGGCTTCGGCTTCGGCTTCGGCTTCGGCTTCGGCTTCGGCGGGCAGTTCGACGTCCAGCGCCAGCTCGGGTGCCACCGGCGTGGCCGTTGCCGGATCGAAGAGCGCTTCGGGTTCGGGCTCGGCCAGCAGGCTGGTGTCCGCCATGGGCAACCCGGCGAGAATGCCGGCCAGCAGGCCGCGCAGGCCCTGGATGCGTTCCTCGCTGGGCGTCGCCCGCATGCCGCCGGCCAGCTGATTGAGCATGCTGATCAGGGCTTCCTGGGCCTCTTCCGCCTCGCGGAAGAAGGCCGCATCGGCGGGCAGCGAACCGCTCGCCGCGGCGGCATAGACCACCTGCAGGGCTTCGGCCAGTTGCTCGACATCGGCCAGCCCGACCCGGGCGGCCCCGTCGGCAAAGGTGTTCAGGCGCTCGGCCAGCAGATCCGGGCAGGCGGCCAGATCACCGTCGGTGCGCCAGGCATGCAGGCGCTCGTCGGCTTCCAGCAGCAGATCCATGGCCGGCATCAGGAAATCGGTCAGGCGCAGGACGTCACGCTGCTCCGGCAGCGGCGCCGCAGGGATCGGCAACTGGGGATTCAGCTCCTCCAGCAGCGCTTCGCAGCGTGAGATCACTTCCGCCGCGCCCGCCAGCGGGGTCGCCAGCGACCCTTCGTCGAGTTCGGCCAGTCGCTGCTCCAGCAACTCGGCGCCCTGGGCGAGCAGTCCGCACTCGGGTTCGGCGAAGGCGACATGGGCGAGCTTGTATTCCTTGGCCAGCCGCTCCAGCGCCGACGCCAGCTCGGCCATCGGCGAACTGCCCGCCATATGGGCACTGCCCTTGAGGGTGTGCAGGGCGCGCAGGAGATTGTCGGAGACCGGCTGGGCACTGCCGGCGTCGGCCGACTCGAGGAAACGGCGCACGGTTTCCAGGTGCGCCTGGGCTTCGGTGCGGAAGATATCCAGCAGCTGGGTATCGGCTTCGGCGGCGGCAGGTGCAGGGATCGCGGATTCGATGACCTCTGCCACGGGCAACGCAGCTGCCGCGGACAGGGCCGCGCTGCCTGCCGGCACTCGCTCGGGCAGGGCTTCGTTGCGGGCCAGCGCATGGGCGGCGTGGGCCAGCCAGTCGACGTCGTCGCGTTGCCGTTGACGATCCGCGGCGTATTCCGCGACCAGCTCCGGCAGCAGCGCGCAGGTCTGCTCGACCACCGTTTGCACGGCAGCGCTGTGCGCGACGCTGTGATCCAGCCGGCGATTGAACAGATTCTCCAGCGCCCAGGCCAGCTCGCCGATCACCAGCGCCTGGACCATGCGGCCACTGCCCTTGAGGGTGTGGAAGTTGCGCCGCAATTCACTCAGCGCGGTGCGCTGCTCGGGCTCGGCCTGCCAGGTCGGCAGCCAGCGCTCCAGTTCGGCCTGGACCTCGCCGGCCTCTTCGATAAAGACCTCGCGCAGCTCCTCCTCGACCGGTTCGGCATCGGCCGCGGGCGGCAGCAACGCCTGCGGCACCTGCGCCGCTGGAGGATTGATGGGATTGACCGGCGCCGCCAGCACCTCGGCGATCGCCTCGGCATCGGGGGTGGCGGGCGGCAGGCTGTCCAGCTCGATGCCGGCCAGCAACTCCTCGGGCTCCGCGCCCTCCGGCTCGGCCTCGGCCTGCGGCGCCTCATCGGTCACCGCGGCCGCGTCCTCTTCGTCCGCCTGGGGCGTGGAGGTCGGAGGCTCCTGCGCTGCGGCAGGCTCGAATTCGATCAGGAATTCATCGTCGGCGTCCGCAGGCTCCTCGACCGACAGGGCGGTAGGTTCCAGCGTCTCTTCGGCCACCGGCTCCGCCGGCAACGGCGCTTCTTCGGGCAGCGCCTGAGGCGGCGGCTCGACCTCGCCGGAGGCCAGGGGCGCGGCCGCCTCCTCGTCTTCGCCGGCCGCCCTGGGCGGATAGCCGAGGGCGATGAGACTTTCGTCGGCGATGTCGAGAATCATGTCGTGGGGCGTGGACGGGTCTTCCGCCAGGCGCTCCAGGTAGTACTCGACGCTGGTGATGGCGTCGGCCAGGGTGTCCAGACTCTGCCAGTCGGGCACGGCCTGCTTGCCCAGCAGCTGCTGGCAGATGTAGTCGTTGGCCGCCTGGACCTGGGCCGCGGCCCGTTCCAGCGGAATCATCGCCAGGCCGCCACGGACCTGGGTCAGCAGCAGGGGCACCGACTCCAGGTGGACATGATTCCACTGGGAGGCGATGAACTCGATGATGGCGTCCTTGGATTGCTCCAGGCCGTTGCGCGCCTCGCGCACCACCACCCGATACAGCTGATCGATGTCGGTGGTGGGCAGCCGGCTCTCTTCGACATCGCCGACCTCGTTGCCACTGACCATGCCGGCCAGGGTGGCTTCGACATAGAGCAGCGCCCCGGCGATATCCATCAGGGCGGCGTCGCTGGCCTCGCGCGCGCCCTCGGCCAGTTCGGCCACGGCTTCGTGCTGTTCCAGCACCACCTTGCGCGGCTGGCCGAAGCCCAGCACCGCCAGGGTATCGGCGATCTGCTTGAGCGGCGCCAGGAGGCCGCGCAGGCTGGCGGGCTGCTGGCGATCGCTGCGCACGAACAGATCCAGGCTGTCCTTGATCTGCACCAGCTCTTCGCAAAGCGCGGTCACCACCGAGCGCATGGCTTCGCGATCCGGGCCGACGATGCGCGAACGCTCGAAGCCCACCAGCTCGGCATCCGGCAGGGCCTCGTCGAGGCGATAGTGCGCCTTGAGCGCGGCGATGCGCGGACTCTGCACCGGCGCCTTGGCCAGGTAGAACAGCAGATTCTTCAGCAGATCGGCCGGCGCCGGCTGGTTGAGGGTGGTCACCCCATCGCTGATGAGTCGCTTGAGTTCACGATCCAGTTGCCGGAGCAGACCGCGGATCGAGCTGCTGTTGTCCAGCTCGCCGGCCTGCAACAGCTCGGTCAGACCCGCCGCCACCGGCCAGAGCGCGCCAAAGGGCGAGCCGGCGCAGAGCTGATCCAGCCGCTCGAAGACCCGCAGCAGATAATCCAGGTGCAACTGGACGTCGCGGTCGCGGAACAGTCCGACCTGGGCGCCCTGCAGCGCCTGGCGCAGCTTGCGCAGGCGTGGCAGCCAGTCCGGCGCCGCGCGGTCGGCCAGCTCGGCATCGCTCAGCGACAGCGGCGTGGCGGACAGATCCGGCGAGAACAGGCTGGTTTCCGAGAGCAGCTTTTCCCCGCGCGCCGAGCGCAGGTCGTTGAGCAGCGGCAGGATGGCCAGTGGCAGATCGCGGCGGGCCTCGAGGACCCGGTCCAGATAGGGCGGCACCTGCAGGATGGCCTGCATCAGGACTTCCAGCGCCTCGTCCGAGCTGTTCACCCGCTCTTCGTGAAGGGCCTGCAGCAGCAGCTCCATCTCTTCGGCGAGCAGCGCGGCGCCATAGAACTCCACCATCTGCAGGGTGCCGTAGACCTGGTGCACATAGGTCCGGCAGAAACCCAGGCGGCTACGGTCGTGCGGGTTGTCGACGAACGCCTCGAGCGCCTTGCGGGCCTGCTGCAAGGTTTCGGCGATCTCTCCCTTGACCCACTCGAGGGCTACGTAGTCGTGTCGATCGATCATCTCGGCTCCTGTCATGCCGGGGGGCTCAGCTGGCGGGTGAACGCCAGGACTTCGGGATGATCGACGGGTACCAGTTGCGGGTGGCTCCAATTGCTCACCTCACCGACACCCAGGACCAAGAGCCCACCCGGTGCAAGCCGCTGGACCAGCTGGTTGAGCAGGTCTCGACGCAGCCAGCGGCGGAAATAAATCAGCAAGTTCTGACAAAAAATGACATTGAGCCCCTGCAAGGGGGCCTGCCCCAGTTCCAGCACATTGAGTCGGGCGAAGCACAGTCGCTCCGCCAGGCCCGCGGTGACCTCGAAACTGCCGTCCGCATGGGTGCGGAAATAGCGCTCGCGCAGGCTGGCCGGCACCCCGGCCAGCCGCTGCAGGCTGTAGGTCCCCTGCCGCGCCTGGCGCAGGGCTTCGCTGCTGATGTCGGTACCGGTCAGGGCGAACGTCAGGGGGCGTGGCTGCCGGGCCAGAGCTTCGGCGGTACTGATGGCCATCGAAAACGCTTCCTCTCCACTGGCGCACCCCAGACTCCACAGGGTCAGACCGTTGCCCTCGGTGGTCCGGGCGAATTCACTCACAAAGGCTTCCAGCAGCGCGAAGGACGGTGGATGGCGAAAGAAGCGGGTGGCCTGGATGGTCAGCCGATCGAGCAGCCGGACCCACTCGATGCGTCCGCCGATGCCCGCGCAGACGACCTGGTAGTAGCTGTCGTAGTCCGCGATCTCCAGTTCGCGCATGCGCGCGGCCAGCTGGATCTGCAGAAAGCTGCGCTGGCGATCGTCCAGCACCATGCCGGCGCGCATCTCGAGCAGCTGTCGCCAACGCTCGAAGTCCGCATCCGGCAGCTCGGGAGCACGGCGCAACGCCCAACTCGACTCCCTCACCCCGTCTCCCCCTCGCCACACCGCGATGCGGCCGCTGCGTTCAGCCCAGCGGCTGCTCGTTCGGCAGATTGAAGCCCGAAACCGAACGCCGCATCTCGCTGGCCAGCTTGGCCAGCTCGCCGATGCTGCGCGCAGTGGCGGTGGTGCCGGCCGAGGTCTGCGAGGTGATCTCCTGAATCACGTTCATGGTGCTGGAGATGTGGCTGGCGGACGAAGACTGCTGGCGCGCGGCATTGGAGATGTTCTGGATCAGCCCGGCGAGGCTCTGGGATACCTTCTCGATCTCTTCCAGGGCCACACCGGCGTCCTGGGCCAGGGCGGCCCCGCGCACCACTTCCGAGGTGGTCTGCTCCATGGAGATGACCGCTTCGTTGGTGTCGGTCTGGATCGCCTTGACCAGGGCCTCGATCTGCTTGGTGGCACCGGAGGAACGTTCGGCGAGGCGCTGGACCTCGTCGGCGACCACGGCGAAGCCGCGGCCGGCGTCACCGGCCATGGAGGCCTGGATGGCGGCGTTCAGGGCCAGGATGTTGGTCTGGTCGGCGATGTCGTTGATCAGGCCGACGATGTCGCCGATCTCCTGGGAGGATTCGCCCAGGCGCTTGATCCGCTTGGCGGTGTCCTGGATCTGCTCGCGGATGCTGTCCATGCCGATGATGGTGTTGTGCACCACCTGGTTGCCCTTGTTGGCGATGGCCACGGAGCGCTCCGCCACCGCGCTGGATTCGGAGGCGTTGGTGGATACCTGGTCGATGGACACGGCCATCTCGTTGATCGCCGCGGAGGCCCCGGCGATTTCCTGGGCCTGGTGTTCCGAGGCCTCGGCCAGCACCGTGGCGGTGTCCTGGGATTCCTGGGCGGCGGCGGCCACCTGGACGGCGGTCTGGTTGATGGTTTCCACCAGTTCGCGCAGCTGGTCGATGGAGTAGTTGATGGAGTCGGCGATGGCGCCGGTGAAGTCTTCGGTCACCGTGGCCTGCACGGTCAGGTCACCGTCGGCGAGGTCGGCGATCTCGTCCAGCAGACGCAGAATGGCGGTCTGGTTGCGCTGGTTCTTCTCGTCGGTCTCGGCCAGACGGCGGCGGGTGTCGCGCACCAGGATGTAGCCGATGCAGAGGATGGCGCCGAGGGCGATGAACACCAGCAGGTAGCTGCCCACGGTGTTGATCTTGCGGCTCTGGGCCAGCGACGCGTAGCCGGCGCTCAGGTCCGAGGCGGAACCGAGCAGCGCCTGGGAACCGCGGTAGATCAGACCCACGGCGGAGCGGATCTGCAGCAGTTCGGGCGAAGTGGCGAGGATCTCGTCGACGTTGCCGGAGACGAATTCGAACAGCTTGTTGGCTTCGTTCAGGCGACCGACCGCCTCGGGATCGGTGATCTTGGCGATGCCCATGGAGGCGTTGCCCTCACGCATGGCCTTGAGCACCCGGCCGAACAGGCTGGCGTCGCGGCCGAAGCTGTCGGCCGCCTGCACGGCGGCTTCGTCGCCGGTGAGGATCTTGTTGATGGCACCGAGGATCCGCTCGGCGAGCAGTGCCTGACGCTGAGCCACCACCACCTGACTGGCGGGCGCGCCGCGCTCGATCAGGATGTCGACGATCTCTTCGTTCTCGACCTGCAGCTGAGGGATGGTATCGGCCAGGGCGCCGGACAGCTGGTGCAGGGACAGTACCGTCTGCTCGCTGCCAAGCATGGTGTCGACCTGCTTGCGCTGGGCCTCCCACTGGGATTCCAGGGTATCGAGACGCGGACGGAGGATCGCCGGCGACGCCGGCAGACCGGTCTGCGGATCGCCGCTGCGCAGGATGTTCAGGCGGCGCTCGAATTCGGCACGGGCCTGACGCAGGTCCTTGAAGGCGTCGGCCTTGCCGGTCGCGGCCTCACTGGCGCTCTTGGCCAGCTGCTGCGAAAGGATGCGCAGCTCGGTGGCCTGGCCCTGATACTGGTTGTCGTAGTTGGTCTGGGTGCCCAGGTACGCGAAGTTGGCGAACAGCAGCACGATCGCGACGATCAGCACCACGAACATGCCCGCGACCCACGCGTTGAGTTTCCCGGTATTGAGTTTGTTCATCAGCGGCCCCCGCCTGGACCTTGGTTCCTTTAGTTCTATCCTTGTCGGACGCCGGACCGGTTCGCTTGAAGCCGGTGCTCGTCGCCCTACCCCCACCCGTCGGCGACGGCTCCTGCCATCCCGACCCCGATCCGCCTTGCAGCGTCCGGACGCCCGGCCCGCTAGGCCGCGACGTCCATGAACTCGGGATGCTCGACCAAGGCGCGCGGGCTGCAGACCAGCCAGGGCACGTCGCGTTGGAAGACACCTTCCAGAAAGAAGTGCAGGCCCGCCGGCACGCTGTCGGCGTGCTCGCGATAGGCCTCGATGTCGAAATGCTGCATCCCCAGGACTTCGTCAACCGCCAATCCGACGAAGAGGTCGCCATGGTCGACGATCAGGATGCGCCGCTGTTTGCGCAGGGCCTGGATCTTCACCCCGAGGAATTGCCCCAGGTCGGCGATCGGCAGCAGGCGACCGCGCACGTTGGCCACCCCCTTGAGCCACGGCTTGACGCCGGGCAGCGCGGTGAAGCGCGGCTCCGGCAGGATCTCGCTGACCTCGCCCATGGGAATCACGAAGCGCAATTCACCGAGGCGAAAGCCGATACCGCTCCAGCTGCGCTGATTTTCCTGCTGCGCCGGCAGGCCGGCCGCCCGCTCGCGGCAGCGCAGATCGATCAGGCGCAAGAGTTCGTAGGGCGTGGTGGCGTCGCTCATAGGATTCCCTGCCCAGTGGGGCGCTGCCGCGAGAAACGGACGAAAGACCTCAGCCTTGCAGGACACCCGCCAGGGTGCGCAGCAGGGTGTCTTCGTCGATGGGCTTGGTGAGGTAGTCCTTGGCGCCCTGGCGCTTGCCCCAGACCTTGTCGGTTTCCTGGTCCTTGGTGGTGACGATGACCACCGGAATGTGGCTGGTCTCGGCGTCCTTGGTCAGCTGCCGGGTGGCCTGGAAGCCATTGAGGCCGGGCATGACGATATCCATCAGCACCGCATCCGGCTTCTCCTGGCGGGCCAGGGCGACGCCGTCGGCACCGTTCTCGGCCTTGAGCACCTGATGCCCATGCTTTTCCAGCATGGCGGTGAGCTTGTACATCTCGGTGGGAGAGTCGTCGACGATCAGAATTCGAGCCATGAAAATTTCCTACTAGATTGAATCGCCCGCCTCAGGACACTCAGGACGCTTGTTCGAGCGGAGTGAAACTGGGGACGTGGGTCTTGATCGCACCGATCAGTTCTTCTTTGCTGAAGGGTTTGGTGAGGTACTGGTCAGAGCCGACGATGCGGCCCTTGGCCTTGTCGAAGAGCCCGTCACGGGAGGACAGCATGATGACGGGCGTCGCGCGGAAGGCGCTGTTGTTCTTGATCAGCGCGCAGATCTGATAGCCATCCAGTCGCGGCATCATGATGTCCACGAAGATGATGTGGGGGTGACTATCGGCGATCTTGGCGAGCGCATCGAATCCATCGATGGCGGTGATGACCTCGCAGCCAACTTTCTTGAGCAGGGTCTCGGCGGTCCGACGAATCGTCTTCGAGTCGTCGATCACCATGACCTTCAGCCCTTCCGAATACTGTTCCATGTTCAAGCTACCAGCTCATCGTCGAGGAAACGTGAATGATGTCGATCCGGGCACTTTGGCGGCGCCTCTTTGTAGCACACAATACCGTGACGCACCACGCAGATCCCCTGGTGGCGGACCACCGGCCCGCCCGCCACGACGATCGCGCAAGCATTGGCACTGGAGGGGATCGAAGGGCTATTCTGACGCCTTGCCCACGTACAACCGAGGTCTAGCGTCAATGAGTATCCGCCTGGGGATCGTCATGGATCCCATCGAACGCATCTCCTATAAGAAGGACAGCTCCATGGCCATGCTGTGGGCGGCCAAGGCGCGCGGCTGGACGCTGCACTATTTCGAGATGCAGGACCTGTACCAGGTCGATGGTGAGGCCCGCGGTCGTGGCCGGCAGCTGGACGTGTTCCAGGATCCGGAGCGCTGGTTCGCCTTTGGCGAAGAAGTCGACCTGCCCCTGCGCGAACTGGACGTGATCCTGATGCGTAAGGATCCGCCCTTCGACAACGAATTCGTCTATGCCACCTACCTGCTGGAGCAGGCCGAGCGTGGCGGCACCCTGGTGGTGAATCGCCCGGCCAGCCTGCGCGACTGCAACGAGAAGTTCTTTGCCACCCTGTTTCCCGAGCTGGCGCCGCCGACCCTGGTCAGCCGCCGCGCCGACATCATCCGCGAATTCGCCCGTACCCATGGCGACGTCATCCTCAAGCCGCTGGACGGCATGGGCGGCAGCTCGGTGTTCCGCCACCGCGAAGGCGATCCCAATCTCTCGGTGATCCTCGAGACCCTGACCGCCCATGGCACCCAGCAGATCATCGCCCAGCGCTACCTGCCGGGCATCAAGGACGGCGACAAGCGCATCCTGATGATCAACGGCGAACCCGTGGACTATTGCCTGGCGCGCATTCCGGCCCAGGGCGAGACCCGCGGCAACCTGGCCGCCGGTGGTCGTGGCGTCGCCCAGCCGCTGTCGCCGCGGGATCGCGAGATCGCCGCCACGGTGGGCCCGGAACTGCGCAAGCGCGGCCTGCTCTTTGTCGGCCTGGACGTGATCGGCGAGCACCTGACCGAGATCAACGTCACCAGTCCGACCTGCATCCGCGAGATCGACGCGGCCTACGACACCCGCATCGCCGAGCGCCTCATGGACGTGATCGCGCAGCAACGCGCGGGCTGAGGCGAGGGTCCGTGCCGCCCGTGGCGGCATGGACAACCGCGGACACAATCCGCAGACTGGCGCCAGCCCTGCCGCGCGTCCTCTGCCCTTGCCGACCCAGTCAATGCCCAGCACCGCCTCCTCCCCCGCCAGCCAGGTTCGTCCCGCCGACCGCCTGGGCTTCACGCTGCTCATCGCGACCCTGCTGCACGTCGTGCTGATTCTCGGCGTCGGCTTTTCGCTGCCCGAGCCCACCCAGATCAGCCGTACCCTGGAGGTGACGCTGGCCAGCTTCAAGAGCGACGAGGCGCCCAAGCAGGCCGACTTCCTCGCCCAGGAGAACCAGCAGGGTAGCGGCACCCTGGACAAGGCGGCGGCCCCGAGCACCCCGGTACAGGCGCCCTTCCACGACAGCGAGATCCGCCAGGCCGCGCCCCCGGCCCGCCCGCCCGCGGCGGATCGCGCCCAGGCGCCCAAGGCGGCAGTAACCACCCGCGCCGCGCGGCCGACCAAGGCCGAACCCAGTCGCGAGACGCCGGAGCGGGAACAGCGCGATGCGCCGAGTCCCGAGTCCGACAGCCAGGCCGCCGAGCTCGCCAGCCTGGAGGCCCAGCTCGCCGAGGAGCGCCAGCAATACGCCAAGCGGCCAAAGATCTGGCGGATCAACGCCGCCTCGACGCAAAAGGACAAGGGCGCCCGCTACAAGGAAGAATGGCGGCGCAAGATCGAGCGCATCGGCAATCTCAACTACCCCGAACAGGCCAAGCGCGATCGCCTCTACGGCAGCCTGCGCCTGCTGGTGTCCATCAACAAGGATGGCTCGCTCTACGAGGTCCAGGTGCTGGAGTCCTCGGGGCGCCAAGTACTGGATCAGGCGGCGCTGCGCATCGTCCGGCTGGCGGCGCCCTTCGCCCCCTTCAGCGGCGATCTGGCCGACATCGATCGCCTGGAGATCATCCGCACCTGGCGCTTCGAGCGCGGCGACCGCCTGTCCAGTCAATAGCCCAGGACGCCGTTGGACTTGAAGCCGGACCGCGCAACCGGGAAACTTGCCGGTCATGAAGCCGACCTCCAGCACCACCCTACAGCACCAGCTCCTGATCGCCATGCCGCAGATGGACGATCCCAATTTCGCCGAGACGGTGATCTACCTCGTCGACCATGGCCCGGACGGCGCCATGGGCCTGGTGATCAACCGGCCCAATGGCCTGCACCTGGACGACCTGCTCGAACAGCTGCGTCCGGACATACCGGCCACCCCGGAAGACACCCGGGTGGTGCTCTATGCCGGCGGTCCGGTGCAGACCGATCGCGGCTTCGTCCTGCATGACGCCGGCCCGGTGTTCCAGAACACCCTGGAACTCGAAGAACTGAGCCTGACCACCTCGCCGGACGTACTCTTCGCCCTCTCCGACGGCACCGGCCCGAGCCGCCACCTGATCACCCTGGGCTACAGCGGCTGGGGTCCCGGCCAGCTGGAAGAAGAACTCGCCGCCAATCTCTGGCTCACCACCCCGGCCACCAGCGCCCTGCTGTTCGAGACGCCGAGCGAGCAGCGCCTCGGCGCGGCCGCCGCCCTGCTGGGGGTCGACCTGCGCCTGCTCTCGCGCCAGGCGGGCCACGCATGAGCGCGCCCAGCGGTCTCTACCTGGGCTTCGACTACGGCACCCGGCAGATCGGCGTCGCCGTCGGCCAGGCCGTGACCGGTCAGGCCCGCGAATTGCTCACCCTCAAGGCGCAGAACGGCGTGCCCGACTGGCAGCAGATCCAGCGCCTGCTGGACGAGTGGCGGCCCACCGCCCTGGTGGTCGGCCTGCCGCTGAACATGGACGGCACGCCCAGCGAGATGAGCGAACGCGCCGAACGTTTCGCCCGCCGCCTGCAGGGTCGCTACGGCCTGCCCGTGCATACCCATGACGAGCGCCTCACCACCTATGCCGCCAAGGGCGAGCGCCTGCAGGGCGGTCAGCGCGACGGCTATCGCGAGCGCCCGGTGGATGCCCTTGCCGCCGCCCTTCTCCTGGAAGGCTGGCTGACCCAACAATTGGAACGGGCCGCGCGCCCGCAATCGGAGTAGCCATGCACCTGCCCTCTCCCGCCGAGCTCCTACCGCGGCTGGCCGCCGACCTGCGCCTGTCGTTGGATCGTCGTGGCATCACCGACCCCGGCTTCGTCGGCATCCACACCGGCGGCCTCTGGGTCGCCGAGGCCCTGCTGGCCGAACTCGGCCTGGACACCCCGCTGGGCAGCCTGGACGTCTCCTTCTACCGCGACGACTTCACCCAGAAGGGGCTGCATCCCCAGGTGCGCCCCTCGGCCCTGCCGTTCGAGGTCGATGGGCGCCACCTGGTGCTGGTGGACGACGTGCTGATGAGTGGCCGCACCGTGCGCGCGGCGCTCAACGAACTCTTCGACTATGGCCGTCCCGCCAGTGTGACCCTGGTCTGCCTGCTGGACGTCAATGCCCGCGAATTGCCGATCCAGCCTGACGTGGTGGGCGCCACCCTGACCCTGGCCCCCACCCAGCGCGTCAAGTTGACTGGCCCCTCGCCGCTCGCCCTCGAATATCGCGACGTCCCCGCCGCCTGACCTGGATCTGCCGCCATGACCGACGCTACGCGTTCGCTGCAACTCAACGCCCAGGGCCAATTGCGCCACTTCCTGTCACTCGACGACCTGCCCGCCGAACTCCTCACCGAATTGCTCGACACCGCCGACTCCTTTCTCGAAGTCGGTGCCCGGGCGGTGAAGAAGGTGCCACTGCTGCGCGGCAAGACCGTGTGCAACGTCTTCTTCGAGAATTCGACGCGCACCCGCACCACCTTCGAACTGGCGGCCAAGCGGCTGTCGGCGGACGTCATCACCCTCAACGTCTCCACCTCCTCCACCAGCAAGGGCGAGACGCTGTTCGACACCCTGCGCAACCTGGAGGCCATGGCCGCCGACATGTTCGTGGTGCGCCACGCCGATTCCGGCGCCGCCCACTTCATCGCCGAACACGTCTGCCCCGATGTGGCCATCATCAACGGTGGCGACGGCCGCCACGCCCACCCCACCCAGGGCATGCTCGACATGCTGACCATCCGCCGCCACAAGGGCGATTTCGCCAACCTGTCGGTGGCCATCGTCGGCGACATCCTGCATTCGCGGGTCGCTCGCTCCGACATGCTGGCGCTGCGCACCCTGGGTTGCCGCGACATCCGCGTGATCGCCCCGCGCACCCTGCTGCCGGTCGGCCTCGAAGAACTCTATGGCGTGCGCACCTTCACCGACCTGGCCGAGGGCCTGGACGGCGTGGACGTGGTGATCATGCTGCGCTTGCAACGCGAGCGCATGCAGGGCGGCCTCCTGCCCAGCGAGGGCGAGTACTACCGGCTGTTCGGCCTGACCCGCCAGCGCCTGGCGCGCGCCAAGCCCGATGCTATCGTCATGCACCCCGGGCCGATCAACCGGGGCGTGGAGATCGAATCCGCGGTCGCCGATGGCGAGCAGTCGGTCATCCTGAACCAGGTCACCTACGGCATCGCGGTCCGCATGGCGGTCTTGTCGATGACCATGAGCGGGCAGACGGCCCAGCGTCAGCTACAGGAGAATGCGCAGTGAGCCTGAGCATCCGCAATGCCCGGGTGATCGACCCGGCCACCGGTCTCGACCAGATCAGCGACGTCCATGTCGACCAGGGTCGCATCCTCGCCCTCGGCGAGGCGCCTCAGGGCTTCCAGGCCGACGAGCAGCTGGACGCCAGCGGCCTGATCCTGGCGCCCGGCCTGGTCGACCTGGATGTCGCCCTGTGCGAACCGGGCCTGACCCGCAAGGGCAACGTCGACAGCGAGACCCGCGCCGCCGCGGCCGGTGGCGTCACCAGCCTCTGCTGCCCGCCCACCACCCGCCCGGTGCTGGACACCACCGCGGTGGCCGAACTCATCCTCGACCGGGCGCGCACCGCCGATCACGCCCGCGTCCATCCCATCGGCGCCCTGACCAAGGGCCTGGGCGGGGAACAGCTGGCCGAACTGATGGCCCTGCGCGACGCCGGTTGCGTGGCCTTCACCAACGGCCTGCAGCCCTTCGAGAATCTGCGGGTGCAGCGACGCGCGCTGGAATATGCCGCCACCTTCGACCTCACCGTGGTCTTTACCGCCCTGGATGCCGAGCTGGCCCACGGCGGCCTGGCCCACGAAGGACCCACCGCCAGCTTCCTAGGGCTCACCGGCATCCCGGAGACCGCGGAGACCATCGCCCTGTCGCGTGACCTGCTGCTGGTGGAGCAGAGCGGCGTGCGCGCCCACTTCGGGCAGCTGACCAGTGCCCGCGCGGTGGAGATGATCGCCGCCGCCCAGGCGCGCGGCCTGCCGGTGACCGCCGACGTGGCGCTCTACCAGCTGCTGCTCACCGACGAGGCCCTGCAGGGCTTTTCCAGTCTCTATCACGTCAAGCCGCCGCTGCGCACCGCACGCGATCGCGACGCCCTGCGCGCCGGGGTACGGGACGGGGTGATCGGCGCCATCTCCAGCCATCACCAGCCCCACGAGGCGGATGCCAAGCTGGCGCCTTTCGCCGCCACCGAGCCGGGCATCAGCAGTGTCGAATTGCTGCTGCCCCTGGCCCTGACCCTGGTGGACGATGGCCTTCTGGATCTGCCGACCCTGCTGGCCCGCCTCACCAGCGGCCCGGCCCAGGCCCTGCGCCTCGCGGCGGGCCGCCTGGCCAAGGGCCTGCCGGCGGACCTGGTGCTGTTCGCCCAGCAGCCGACCGCCCAGGCCGCCACGCCCTGGCTGTCCCGTGGGCGCAACTGCCCCTTCCAGGGCCTCACCCTGGGGGGACGCATCGAACGCACCCTGGTGGGTGGCCGCACCACCTACCACCGTGACGCCTGAATAGAAGAAGGGGCTCCATGGAGCCCCTTCTTCTTGCCACCCAGCTGACGCTAGCGCACCAGCCGCCGGCGATTCTCTTCGGAGATCTGCGAATTGAGCGTCCAGAAGTCGTAGAGCACGCCCAGCAGGAAGAAACCCGCCGTAAAGAAATAGAGGATGGCGGTGATCCACTTGCCCAGGTAGAGGCGGTGCACGCCAAAGATGCCGAGAAAGGTCAGCAGGATCCAGCCCAGGCTGTAGTTGAGCGAACCGGACTGGAAGCGCAGATCCGCCTCGCGATCCATGGCCGGGATCAGGAAGAGGTCGATCAGCCAGCCGATGCCCAACAGGCCCAGGGTGCAGAACCAGATCGTGCCGGTGACCGGCTTGCCATAGTAGAAGCGGTGGGCGCCGAGAAAGCCGAAGATCCACAGCAGATAGCCCATGACCTTGCTGTGGGTGTCCTGATACCGCATGCCTACTACCTCGCGACTGAAGGAAAAGACCCGCCTTACCTACACCCTTACCTTCACCGTGACTTTATGTCGAAAACTGGATGAATGCCCAGGGAGTCTCATTGGTTGGCGCTCAAGGGACCTCACTTTCCGCTAAAAATTACATAATTTCTTGATGAGAGGTGCACAAAATATCCACAGGGTTGGTATAGAATCCCTCGCTTCGATCTTCAGACACCCCTACGACAATGCGTTTATTTCTTCTGACATGGCTCTCCGCCTGTCTTGTACTGCCCGCGGCAGTGCAAGCGAAAGAGAACTCTGCAGCGCGCACTGCCGCTCCGGTCCACAAGGTCGCAGCCCGGCATGTCATCGCCGCCTCAGCTCCCAAGACCGCCCGGCACGCCGCCGCTGCTCCCGCGCCCAAGGCCGCCGCTCGCCACGTTGCCAGCGTCGACCATGCCCAGGCAGCCTCCGCGGCCCGCGCCAAGCGCGCCGCCCGTGCGACCAGCGCCCTGCACCGCAAACAGGCCACCGCCCAGGCTGCCACCCGCAACGTCGGCGCCCAGGTGGCGACCCGCGCCATGGACCTGGTCGGCACGCCCTATCGCTTCGGCGGTACCAATCCGCAGAACGGTCTGGATTGCAGCGGCCTGGTCAACTACGTCTATCGCGACGTGCACAACGTCAAGCTGCCGCGTACTTCCCGGGAACTGGCCCAGCTCAAGGGACCCAAGGTCGCCCGTGGCGATCTCAAGGCCGGCGACCTGGTGTTCTTCAAGACCGGTCAGCGCAGCGGTATCGATCACGTCGCCATCTACCTGGGCAACGATAGATTCGTCCATGCCCCGCGCAGTGGCGAGAGCGTGCGCGTCGATCACCTGAGCAAGCCCTACTGGACCAAGCGCTTCGCGTCGGCCAAGCGCGTGCTGCAGCAGCCCACCACCCTGGCGGCGGAAACCGATCCCGTTGCGGACAAGCCGCGTACCAAGCGTACCCGCAAGTCCTGATCCCTCCCCCTCGCTCCGCCGGGCACTACCGCCCGGCGGAGTGTCGCTCCACTCGGCGCCGCCCGGCGCAAAGCCATTGAACGACGCTCCGCTTCCTGGATACTGTATGCAATCACAGTCCAGGAGATCTCGATGGAGCTCGCCGACAAGCTGATCATTCTCGCCGATGCCGCCAAGTACGACGTGTCCTGCGCCAGCAGCGGCGCGCCCAAACGCAGCTCGAAGGGCAAGGACGGCCTGGGCTCGACCGATGGCATGGGCATCTGCCACAGCTTCACCCCGGATGGGCGCTGCGTGGCGCTGCTCAAGGTGCTGCTGACCAACTTCTGCCAGTACGACTGCCAGTACTGCGTCAATCGCCGCAGCAGCAACGTGCCGCGGGCGCGCTTCACCCCCGAGGAAGTGGTGCAGCTGACCCTCGACTTCTATCGGCGCAACGTCATCAGCGGGCTGTTTCTCAGCTCCGGCATCATCCGCTCTTCCAACTACACCATGGAGCAGATGACCCGGGTGGCCCAGCTGTTGCGCGAACAGCACCAGTTCCGCGGCTACATCCACCTCAAGACCATTCCCGACGCCGATCCCGAGATCATTGCCCAGGCCGGTCTCTATGCCGATCGCCTGTCGGTCAACATCGAGCTGCCCACCGAGAGCAGCCTGATCAAGCTGGCGCCGGAAAAGAACGGCAGCAGCATCCGCAAGACCATGGGCAATATCCGTCTGGGCCTGGAAGAAGCCGAAGCCGAAGCCAAGGCGCCGCGTTTCGCGCCGGCGGGCCAGAGCACCCAGATGATCGTGGGTGCCGATGCCACCGACGACCGCACCATCCTCGATACCGCCCAGACGCTGTACGGCGCCTATCGCCTCAAGCGCGTCTACTATTCGGCCTTCAGCCCCATCCCGGAAAGCCCGGGCACGGTGCCGCTGCAACCGCCGCCGCTGCTGCGCGAGCACCGCCTGTACCAGGCCGATTTCCTCATGCGCGGCTATGGCTTCCAGGCGGAGGAACTGCCCACCGAAGACGGCCAGCTGCCGCTGGACGTGGATCCCAAGTTGGCCTGGGCGCTGCACAACCGGGCCATCTTCCCGCTGGATCTTAATCGCGCCGACCAGGCGCTGATCGCCCGGGTACCCGGCATCGGCGTCCTCTCCGCCAAGCGGCTGGTGGAGCTCAGACGCGAGCGGCGCATCCGCTACGCCGACCTGATCCGCCTGAAATGCAGTGTGGAAAAGGCGCGCCCTTTCATCGTCACCCAGGACTATCGCCCGCAACCGCGCCTGGCCGAGTCCCTGGACCTGCGTCGGCAACTCGCCGAACCGCCCGCCCAGCTCGCCCTGCTCTAGATGCAGAGAGTCGATTTCGACGGCACCTTCGCCGGCTGGCGCAAGGAGGCGCGGCGGCTGCTGCAGGCCGGTATCCCGCCGGCCCAGGTGAGCTGGCAGGAGAGTCGCGGCCTGGGCGATCTGTTCGACGAACCGGCCGAAGCCGTGGCGCCCCCGCCCAGCGGCGCCATACGCATCCCGCCGCAACTGGCCGAAGCCCTGACCTACGCCGCCTGCTTTCGCAGCGACGATCGCTGGGCGCTGCTCTACCAGGTGCTCTGGCGCGTCGCCCGCGGCGAACGCGCAGCCATGCTGGCCGGTGACGAAGACGGCAGCGAATTGCAGCGCCGGGTCAAGGCGATCCGCCGCGAGATCCACCATGTGCATGCCTTCCTGCGCTTTCGGCCGCGCGCGGAAAGCGCTGGTCCGCCGGCCTGGGTGGCCTGGCACCAGCCGGCCCACGACGTCCTGGCCCTGGCGGCGCCGCACTTCTGCGACCGCATGGGCAACAGCAGCTGGCTGATCGCGACTCCCGAAGCCGCCGCGCTCTGGGACGGTCAGGCGCTGCAACTGGTGGAGCCTTGCCCCGCCGAGCTGCAGCGTCTGGCCCGACAGGCGCCGGAAGACGACGACCGCAACGCCGGTGACGAACTCTGGCGCGCCTACTACCGCAGCACCTTCAATCCGGCGCGGGCCAATCCGCGCACCCTGAGGGGCAACATGCCGGCGCGTTTCTGGAAGGATCTGCCGGAAGGGCCGCTGATCCCGGCGCTGCTCAGCGAGGCGCGGGCCGGCGCCCAGCGCCTGGCCCAGGCCGAGGCCGTGGGCCGCCAGAGCGGTCGCGAGGTGTTGATCGCAGCCGAGCGCGCCCAGCCCGAACGCCCGCTGCCCACCACCCTCGACGAGTGCCGTCGCTGCGAGCTGTGGGAAAAGGCCACCCAACCGGTGGCCGGCGAAGGCCCGCGCACCGCGCGTATCCTGCTGTTGGGCGAACAGCCTGGCGATCAGGAGGACCTGGCGGGCCGGCCTTTCGTCGGCCCGGCCGGCCAGGTGCTGATGGCGGCGCTGGCCGAGGCCGGCCTTGCGCGCGACGAGGTGTTCCTCACCAATGCGGTCAAGCACTTCAAGTGGATTCCCCAGGGCAGGAGACGCAAGCACGTCACCCCGGGACCGGAGATCGCCCCCTGCCGCTACTGGCTGGAGCAGGAATTGCGCGACATCCAGCCGACCGTGGTGGTGGCCCTGGGCTCGACTGCCCTGGAAGCCCTGCTCAAGCGCAAGCCAAGGGGTCTGGCGCAATTCATGGGACGGCCCCTGCGGTTGGACGAGCGCTGGATCATCGCCACCTATCACCCCTCCTACATCCTGCGTACCCCGGATGCCGAGCAGCAGGACCAGGCGCGCCAAGCCCTGGTCGCCGCCCTGCGCGAGGCCAGGGCCCTGGCGGCCGGCAGCGCAGCCGAAGGCTAGCGGAAGCGCTTGGGCGGCTCGTCGCCCATGTCCACCGAGAGGTTGCGGGTGATCTGATTGAGGTGATCGGCATCCGTTTCCGAACCCAGCTTGATCATCAAGCGCAGGTCGTTGGCGGAATCGGCGTGGGCCAGGGCGGCCTCGTAGGTGATCTCGCCATCGCGATAGAGCCCGTAGAGCGACTGGTCGAAGGTCTGCATGCCCAGCTCGCCGGACTTCTTCATCAGCGCCTTGAGTTCGTGCACCTCGCCCTTGCGGATCAGGTCGGCGACCAGCGGGGTATTGAGCAGCACCTCGATTACCGCGCGGCGGCCCTGGCCATCGATGGTGGGCACCAGTTGCTGGGCGACGATGCCCTTTAGGTTGAGCGACAGGTCCATCCAGGTCTGGCTGTGCCGATCGGCCGGGAAGAAGTGGATGATGCGGTCCAGCGCCTGGTTGGCGTTGTTGGCGTGCAGGGTGGCCAGGCACAGGTGGCCGGTCTCGGCGAAGGCCAGGGCGTGCTCCATGGTGTCCCGGCTGCGGATCTCGCCGATCATGATGACGTCCGGCGCCTGGCGCAGGGTGTTCTTCAGCGCCACCTCGAAGGACTCGGTGTCGATGCCCACCTCGCGCTGGGTGACGATGCAGCCCTGGTGCTGGTGGATGTATTCGATGGGGTCCTCGATGGAGATGATGTGCCCCGCCGAGTTCTTGTTGCGGTGGCCGATCATGGCCGCCAGCGAGGTGGACTTGCCGGTGCCGGTGGCGCCGACGAAGATCACTAGGCCGCGCTTGGTCATGGCCAGCTTCTTGATGATCTCCGGCAGGCGCAGCTGCTCGACGGTGGGGATGTTGACCTCGATGCGGCGCAGCACCATGCCCACCAGGTTGCGCTGATAGAAGGCGCTGACCCGGAAGCGGCCGATGCCGCGGGCGCTGATGGCGAAGTTGCATTCGCGCTTCTGCTGGAATTCCTGGCGCTGCTCGTCGTTCATCACCCCCAGCACCAGGGCCCGGCACTGCTCGGGCGTGAGCGAGTCCTTGGTGACCGGCGTCATGCGCCCGTTGATCTTCATCGAAGGGGGCACGCCGGTGGTGATGAAGAGGTCGGACGCCCCCTTGTCCACCATCAGCTGCAGGAACCTGTCGAAATCCATCAGAAGTTCTCCGGCGTCTTGGCCTTCTCGCGGGCCGCGTCGCGGCTGATCAGGCCCTTGGCCAGGAGCGCCTTGAGGCACATGTCCAGGGTCTGGATCGAGGAATACATCTGCGCCACCTTGTCCTCGCGGATCAGGTTACGGATGGCCGGCGTGCCGATCATGATCTCGTGGGCCGCCACCCGGCCGCCGCCGACCTTCTTGAGCAGGGTCTGGGAAACCACCGCCTGCAGGGATTCGGACAACATGGAACGCACCATCGACTTCTCTTCCGCCGGAAAGACGTCCACCACCCGATCGATGGTCTTGGCCGCCGAGGTGGTGTGCAGGGTGCCGAACACCAGGTGCCCGGTCTCGGCCGCGGTCAGCGCCAGGCGGATGGTCTCCAGGTCACGCAGCTCGCCCACCAGGATGATGTCCGGGTCCTCGCGTAGCGCCGAGCGCAGGGCCTCGGAGAAGCCCAGGGTATCGCGGTGCACCTCGCGCTGGTTGACCAGGCACTTCTTGGATTCGTGGACGAATTCGATGGGATCCTCGATGGTGAGGATGTGGTGGTACTTGGTGTTGTTGAGGTAGTCGAGCATGGCCGCCAGGGTGGTGGACTTGCCCGAGCCGGTCGGCCCGGTCACCAGCACCAGGCCGCGCGGGACGTCGGTGATCTTCTTGAACACCTCGCCCATGCCCAGCTCTTCCATGCTCAGCACCTTGGAGGGAATGGTCCGGAACACCGCGCCGGCGCCGCGATTCTGGTTGAAGGCGTTGACCCGGAAGCGCGCCACGCCCGGCACCTCGAAGGAGAAGTCGGTCTCCAGGAATTCCTCGAAGTCCTTGCGCTGCTTGTCGTTCATGATGTCGTAGATCAGCGCGTGCACCTGCTTGTGCTCGAAGGCCGGCAGGTTGATGCGGCGCACGTCGCCGTCGACGCGGATCATCGGCGGCAGGCCGGCGGACAGGTGCAGGTCGGAGGCGCCTTGCCGCGCGGAAAAGGCCAGCAATTCGGTGATATCCATGGGACTCCCAGATGTCGAGCAAGCAGGTAGAATGCCGCGCAGCACTGGCGGTCTGACCTGGTCACCGCCACTCACTCATCCGGTACGCCGAGGCCTGCCGGATGCGCCGACGCAAGCAGGGGCTGAATGTCCACGATAGCCGAGAATAGCGCAACCGTACTCGAACGCATCGCCGCCGCCAGCCGGACGGCAGGCCGCGATCCCGCGACTGTCGGCCTCCTGGCGGTGAGCAAGACCAAGCCCGCCGCCGCCTTGCGCGAGGCCGCCGTCGCCGGGCTGCGCGACTTTGGCGAGAACTATCTGCAGGAGGCGCTGGACAAACAGCCGGCGCTGGCCGACCTGCCCCTGGTGTGGCATTTCATCGGCCCCATCCAGTCCAACAAGACCCGCGCCATCGCCAGCCATTTCGACTGGGTGCATTCGGTGGATCGCCTGAAGATCGCCCAGCGCCTGGCCGAGCAGCGCCCGCCCGAGCGCGGCCCGCTGAACATCTGCCTGCAGGTCAACGTCAGTGGCGAAGCCAGCAAGTCCGGCTGCCACCCCGACGAGCTGCCGGCCCTGGCCGCCGCGGTCAGCCGGTTGCCCAACCTGCGCCTGCGTGGCCTGATGGCCATCCCCGAACCCACCGACGACCCGGCCAGCCAGCGCGTCGCCTTCGCCCGGCTGCGCACCCTGAGCGAAGCCCTGAACCTGGGCCTGGACACCCTGTCCATGGGCATGAGCCAGGATCTGGAAGCCGCCATCGCCGAGGGCGCCACCTGGGTCCGCGTCGGTACCGCCCTCTTTGGCGCCCGCGACTACGGCGCCGCCTCTTCAACCTAGGAAGTCTCGATGAACGACACCCGCATCGCCTTCATCGGCGCCGGCAACATGGCCGGCGCCATCATCGGCGGCCTGCTCGCCCAGGGCGTGCCGGCCCGGCAGCTGAGCGCCAGCAATCGCAATCCGGCCAAGCGCGAAGCCCTGGCCCGGGAGCACGGCATCCGCGTCGAGGCCAGCAACAGCGCCGTGCTCGCCGACGCCGACGTGGTGGTGCTGGGGGTCAAGCCCCAGGTCATGGGCGAGGTCTGCCAGGAGCTGGCCCCCCATCTGCGCCCGGAGCAGCTGATCGTCTCGGTCGCCGCCGGCATCACCTGCGCCAGCCTGACCCGTTGGCTGGGCCAGCGCGCGCTGGTGCGCTGCATGCCCAACGTGCCCTCGCAGCTGCGCCTGGGCGCCAGCGGCCTGTTCGCCAATGACCAGGTCAGCGCCGAGCAGCGCGCCCGGGCCCAGGAGATCCTCGCCGCGGTCGGCCTGGCCCTGTGGGTCGAGGAAGAACGGCAGCTGGACGCGGTCACCGCCGTCTCCGGCAGCGGTCCGGCCTATTTCTTCCTGCTGATGGAAGCCATGACCCAGGCCGGCACCAAGCTCGGCCTGCCGGCCGAGGTCGCCCAGCAGCTGACCCTGCACACCGCCCGCGGCGCCGCCGCCATGGCCTGCCAGGGTGACCGCAGCCCCGAACAATTGCGTCGTTCGGTGATGTCCCCCAAAGGCACCACCGAGCGCGCCATCGAAACCTTCCAAGCCGGGGCCTTCGAGGACCTGGTGGAAGAAGCCCTCACCGCCGCGGCCGACCGGGCTGCGGAACTGGCCCAGTTGCCGGATCGATAAGGAGTATCCATGTCCGCTCTCGCGCAAGCTCTCGTCTATGTCATCCAGACCCTCGGCAGTCTCTATCTGCTGATCATCCTGCTGCGCTTCATCCTGCAGCTGGTCCGAGCCGACTTCTACAATCCGCTGTCGCAATTCACCGTACGCGCCACCCAGCCGCTGCTCAAGCCGGTACGGCGCATCATTCCCGGCTTCGGCGGCGTCGATCTGGCGGCCCTGGTGCTGGCCGTGCTGGTCCAGCTGGCGCTGATGATGGTCGTGGTGGTGCTGCTTGGCGCCAGCATCGGCGGCCTGTTCCCCGCCCTGCTGATCTGGGCCCTGCTCGGCGTGGCCTCGCTGTTCCTCAAGGTGTTCTTCTTCGCCCTGATCGTCAGCGTCATCCTCTCCTGGGTCGCACCCCAGACCCACAATCCGGCCGCCGAACTGGTCAACCAGATCTGCGAGCCGCTGCTGGCCCCCTTCCGCCGTATCCTGCCGAGCCTGGGTGGCCTGGATCTGTCGCCGATCTTCGCCTTCATCGTGATCAATCTGCTGGATCGCTTCGTCATCGGCCAGCTGGCCGCGGCCACCGGCATGCCGCAGATTCTCGCGCCCTTCCTCTGACGCACCACTCGCGCACCCGCCACGACCGCCCGCCGCGTCGTGGCGGAGGCGGCATTGACGTCCTTTGGACGCTGGGGCACCGTCCAGCCTTTGCTGTTCAGGTCAAGGAAGTCCCCCTATGGAACGCCTGTTCCGCCACGTCGATGCCTATGCCACGTGGAAAGCCGAACTCGACACCCAATTGGGCCGCTACCGCGACTGGTTGCAGCGTAATCGTCTGGCCTCTCCGGCCCTCGACGCCGCCCTCGCGACCTGCCAGAGCGAATTGCAGGCCGACGGCATCACCCTGGCCTTCGCCGGCGAGTTCTCCCGCGGCAAGACCGAACTGATCAACGCTCTCTTCTTCGCCGACTACGGCCAGCGCATGCTGCCGTCCCAGGCCGGGCGCACCACCATGTGCCCCACCGAGATCTTCTTCGACGCCGCGGCCGACGGTCCCTATCTGCAGCTGCTGCCCATCGACAGCCGCCTGGACGAACGCAGCCTGACCGCCTGGCGCAAGGCGCCCGAGGCCTGGCAGCGCTTCGCCCTGGACGACAGCCACGCGGACGCCATGGCCGCCCTGCTGGCCAAGGTCACCGAGACCCGCGAGGTGGAAACCGCCGTCGCCGTGCAGCTGGGCTTCGATCCCGAGCAACTGGAACAACTCGACAGCGACGGCCTGGTCAGCATCCCGGCCTGGCGCCATGCGCTGATCAGCATCGATCATCCGCTGCTGCGCCAGGGCCTGCGCATCCTCGACACCCCCGGCCTCAACGCCCTGGGCGCCGAACCCGAGCTGACCCTGTCGCTGCTGCCCCATGCCCAGGCCGTGCTCTTTCTCATCGGTGCCGACACCGGCGTGACCGCCTCGGACCTCGCGCTCTGGGAGCAGTGCGTCAAGCCGTCCCTGGGCGATGCCCCGGAGCGGCTGTTCGCGGTGATGAACAAGATCGACAGCCTGTGGGACGACCTCGGCGGCGTCGCCCATGTCGCCCAGTCGCTGGAAAACGTCCGCCAGGCCAGCGCCCGGCAACTGGCGCTGCCGGCCGAGCACATCCTGCCGCTGTCGGCCAAGCAGGCCTTGCTGGGCAAGGTCCGTGGCGATCTGGAACTGCTCGCGCGCAGCCAGCTGGACAGCCTCGAACAGTTGCTCGCCGAACGCATCGTCGGCGCCCGCGAGCGCCTGCTGCAGCAGCGCATCGTGCAGCAGGCCAGTGGTCTGCTGGGTGCCAGCCGTACCCTGATCGAGCAGCGCCTGGAAGCCATTCGCGCCCAGTACGCGCAACTGGCCGACGAGGAATTGCCCGGTGCCGGTCTGGAATTGCAGACCGCTCGCACGCGCCAGGAATACGACCTCTATCACCGTCGCCTGCTGGATCTGCGCACCACCCAGAACATGCTGGCCGGGCAGCGCAAGCTGCTGACCGACCTGGTCGCGCCGGAGCGCCTGGACGCCCACCTGGACACCGCGCGCCGGGAATTCCGCACCAGCCTGACCACCGTCGGCATCAACCAGTCCATCGCCCGCTTCTTCCGCGTGGTCGAGCATGACCTGCTGGCCCTGGACAACGAGGCCGACCGGGCCAACAAGGTGCTCGGCGCGGTCTACCAGCGGCACAATGTGGAGAATCCCCTACACCCCCTGGAAGCGCCGCGGCTGCGCATCCGCCCCTATGTCCGCGAGCTGCGCCAGCTGCAACTCAAGACCGAGGAGGTCCAGCGCCAGGTCAAGACCCTGCTCACCGAGCAGAGCGCCCTGGCCCGCCGCTTCTTCGCCACCGTGGCCCAGGAGGTCCAGGCCCTGCAGGAAGGCGCCCATGCCCAGGTGCTGCGCTGGAACGACGGCGCCCTGACCCCGCTGGTGCAGCACACCCGCGAGCAGAAGCAGCTGCTGGAAACCAGCATGCTGGCGCTCAAGCAGCTCACTCAGCAGAACCTCAACAGCCAGGAGCAGGTGCGGCGCCTGCAGGTGCACGAGGACGTCCTGCACCGGCAGCTCAGCGAGGTCAGCGACATGCTCAAGCAGATCAGCCGGCCGGCCCCTTCCCAGCGCCACGACAACGTGGTCGCCCTGCCGCTGGCGCGGGTCGGCTAGCCCCATCCGCCACCCGAGGCGCGGCCCCTGACCGCCGCGCCACGGCTGCCCTTGCCGCTCCTGGCGACGCTCTTTAGACTGGCGAGCCCCGCCCCGGACGAGCCGTCAATGCCCAGCGTCATTCCCGAAGATTCCGTCGGCCTGGTCACCCCCGAGCTGCTGCACTTCAACGAGCCCCTGGCCCTGGCCTGTGGCCGCACCCTGCCGGCCTACGACCTGATGGTCGAGACCTATGGCGAACTCAACGCCAGCCGCAGCAACGCCGTGCTGATCTGCCACGCGCTCTCCGGCCATCACCACGCGGCCGGCTACCACAGCCTGGACGACCGCAAGCCGGGCTGGTGGGACAGCTGCATCGGTCCGGGCAAGCCCATCGACACCCGCAAGTTCTTTGTCGTCGCCCTCAACAACCTGGGCGGTTGCAACGGCTCCACCGGCCCCAGCAGTCCCAATCCCGACACCGGCCGCGCCTATGGCGCGGACTTTCCGGTGCTGACCGTGGAAGACTGGGTCAACAGCCAGGCGCGGCTGGCCGATCGCCTGGGCATCGCGCAATGGGCGGCGGTGATCGGCGGCAGCCTGGGTGGCATGCAGGCGCTGCAGTGGACCATCAGCTATCCCGAGCGCATCCGCCACTGCCTGGCCATCGCCTCGGCACCCAAGCTGTCGGCGGAAAACATCGCCTTCAACGAGGTGGCGCGCCAGGCCATCCTCTCGGACCCGGACTTCCATGCCGGCCACTTCCAGGAAAAGGGCGTGATCCCCAAGCGCGGCCTGATGCTGGCGCGCATGGTCGGCCACATCACCTACCTGTCCGACGAGGCCATGGGCGAGAAATTCGGTCGCGAACTCAAGACCGACCAGCTCAACTACGACTTCCACAGCGTCGAATTCCAGGTGGAGAGCTACCTGCGCTACCAGGGCGAGGAATTCTCCGGCCGCTTCGACGCCAACACCTACCTGCTGATGACCAAGGCGCTGGACTACTTCGATCCGGCCCACGCCCATGGCGGCGACCTGGCCAAGACCCTGGCCGGGGTGCAGGCGCGCTTCCTGATCGTCTCCTTCACCACCGACTGGCGCTTCTCGCCGGCGCGCTCCAAGGAGATCGTCAACGCCCTGATGGCCGCGCGCAAGGACGTCAGCTACCTGGAGGTCGACGCCCCCCAGGGTCACGACGCCTTCCTCATCCCCATCCCACGCTATCTGCAGGCCTTCTCCCACTACATGACCCGCATCGAGGTATAGCTGCCGTGCGCGCCGATCTGGACATCATTCAGGAATGGATCCCCGCCGGCAGCCGGGTCCTCGACCTCGGTTGCGGCACCGGCGAGTTGCTCGCCTGGCTGCGCGATCACAAGCAGGTCACCGGCTACGGCCTGGAGATCGACCCGGACAAGATCGCCGAATGCCTGCTCAAGGACGTCAACGTCATCGAGCAGGATCTCGACGGCGGCCTGGCCAACTTCGCCAGCGACAGCTTCGACGTGGTGGTCATGACCCAGTCGCTGCAGGCCATGCAGTACCCCGATCGCATCCTCCAGGAGATGCTCAGGGTCGGTCGCCAGTGCATCATCACCTTTCCCAACTTCGGTCACTGGCGCTGCCGGCTGTACCTGGGCGGTCGGGGGCGGATGCCGGTCTCCGACTTCCTGCCCTACACCTGGTACAACACGCCGAACATCCACTTCTGCACCTTCGAGGATTTCGAGCGCCTCTGCCGCGAACAGCGCGCCCAGGTGCTGGATCGCCTCGCCGTGGACCGCCTGCACCGCCACGGCTGGGCCAGCAAGCTGTGGCCCAACCTGCTCGGCGAGATCGGCATCTACCGGGTCAGCGCGCCGCGCCTGCAGGAGCATCGCGTCGCGATATGACGTAAGGCACGGGGGGCGCATCCAGCCCGGGCACGGCTTCGCGTACAATACGTCGCCCTTCTCAACGCGACGCGGAGTCTCCCATGTCCGACCTTACCGAACTGGTGCTCGCCAGCCACAACGCCGGCAAGCTCAAGGAACTCCAGGCCATGCTCGGCGACCGGGTGCGGGTGCGCTCGGTGGGTGAATTCAGCCAGGTGGAGCCTGAGGAAACCGGGCTGTCCTTTGTCGAGAACGCCATCCTCAAGGCGCGCAACGCGGCGCGGCTGTCCGGTCTGCCGGCCCTGGCCGACGATTCGGGCCTGGCGGTGGACGCCCTTGGCGGCGCCCCCGGCATCTATTCCGCGCGCTACGCCGACGGCCAGGGCGATGCGGCCAACAACGCCAAGCTGCTCGAGGCCTTGAAAGAGGTGCCCGACGCCGAGCGCACCGGGCAATTCGTCTGCGTGCTGGCGCTGGTGCGCCACGCCGACGATCCGCTGCCGATCCTCTGCGAAGGCCTCTGGCCCGGGCGCATCCTGCATGCTGCCCAGGGCGAGCATGGCTTCGGCTACGATCCGCTGTTCCAGCCCGATGGCGAGGCGGTCTCCGCGGCCGAACTGGCGCCGGCGGAAAAGAACCAGCGCAGCCATCGCGCCCGCGCCATGGCCCAACTCAAGCAACGGCTCGGCCTGTGACCCAGGTGTTCGCCCTGCCGCCACTGGCGCTCTACGTCCACATCCCCTGGTGCGTGCGCAAGTGCCCCTATTGCGACTTCAACTCCCATGCGGCCGGTCCGACCCTGCCGGAAGCGGACTATGTCGACGCCTTGCTGGCGGATCTGGACAGGGACCTGGTGCACGTCCATGGCCGCCCGCTGACCTCCATCTTCTTTGGCGGCGGCACGCCCAGTCTGTTTTCCGCCGAGGCCCTGGGGCGCCTGCTGGACGGCGTGGCCCGGCGCCTGAGCTTCGCGCCGGACATCGAGATCACCCTGGAAGCCAACCCCGGCACCTTCGAGCAGGCCAAGTTCGTCGCCTATCGCGGCCTGGGCATCAATCGGCTGTCCATCGGCATCCAGAGTTTCCAGGACGCCAAGCTCAAGGCCCTGGGGCGTATCCACGGGCGCGAGGAAGCCATCCGCGCCGCCGACCGGGCGCGCGCCGCCGGTTTCGACAACTTCAACCTGGACCTCATGCACGGCCTGCCCGAGCAAAGCGTGGCCGATGCCCTCGGTGATCTGGAGCAGGCCATCGCCCTGGCGCCCACGCACCTGTCCTGGTACCAGCTGACCATGGAGCCCAACACGGTGTTCTGGAGCCAGCCGCCGGAGCTGCCCGAAGACGACACCCTCTGGGACATCCAGGAAGCCGGCCAGGCGCGGCTGGCGGCCGCCGGCTACGGGCAGTACGAGACCTCCGCCTATGCCCAGCCCGGGCGCCAGGCGCGGCACAATCTCAACTACTGGGGCTTCGGCGACTTCCTCGGCATCGGTGCCGGCGCCCACGCCAAGCTCAGCGCCCCGGACGGTACCCTGCTGCGCACCTGGAAGACCCGCCTGCCCAAGGACTACCTGGATCCGGCCAAGGCCTTCCAGGCCGGCGCGAAAGCTCTGGAGCCGGCCGATCTGCCCTTCGATTTCATGATGAACGCCCTGCGCCTGGTCGACGGGGTGCCCGCCGCCTGGTATCCGCAGCGGACCGGCCAGTCCCTGGACAGCCTGGCGCCGGCGCTGGCCGCGGCGCGCCGTGCCGGCCTGCTGGCCGAGGACGAAGAGCGCCTGCGCCCCACCGCTCGCGGCCAGCTGTTCCTGAACGACCTCTTGCAATCCTTTCTGCCTGACTGACGAGGAGCTCTGCCTTGGACTTCGTACTCGACCATATCGCCGACCTCTCCCGCTGGAGTCGCAGCCACCTGGACGAGGTGGCCCTGGCGGTCACCGCCACCCTGCTGGTGCTGTTCGGCAGCCAGGTCAACGCCTTCATCCAGGCGCGCCTGGGCAGCCTGCCGACCGCCGTCCGGGTCCCGGCCTTCGCCCTGGCCTGCCTGGCCATCTATGGCGCTGCCATGACCTTCCTGACCCCCTGGGTGGTCAAGGGCCTGGCGCAATTCAACAATTACGCCCTGGCCCCGGTGCTGCTGATCGGCGTCTGCCTGCTGGGCGTGCTGGCCGAGCGGCGCGGTTAGCGGTCGGCGGCGCGAATAGCGTCCAGCAGGCACTCCAGGGATTGCGGGCGCCCCAGCAGGAAGCCCTGGAAGGTGTCCACGCCCAGGTCCTTGAGCAATTCGAACTGGGCCTGGGTTTCCACCCCTTCGGCGACGATCTGCATGTCCAGCGCACGGCACAGACTGACGATGCCGGCCAGCAGCTGCCGGGATCTGTCGTCGGCGTCCACCGCCAGCAGAAAGCTGCGGTCGATCTTGATGGTGTCGAAGGGCAAGCGGTGCAGATAGCCCAGCGACGAATAGCCGGTGCCGAAGTCATCCATCGCCACCCGAAAGCCCTGCTCGCGCAACAGCGCCAGGCGCCGCTCCGGGGTGCCCTTCTGCAGGAACACCGACTCGGTCACCTCCAGCTCCAGGGCCCTGGGCGCGATACCGAATTCGGCGCAGGCCGCCGCCAGCACCTCGGCCAGTTCGTCATCGGCCACCTGCAGCGGCGAGATGTTGACCGCCACCGGGATCTGCAGGCCGGCGTCCTGCAGCGCCCGGGCGCAACCGGCCGCGCGGCGGATGGCCAGACGCCCGAGGGCCGAGGCCATGCCGTTCTGCTCGGCCAGGGCGACGAAGACATTGGGCGGCACGGCGCCGACGCCCGGACAATTCCAGCGCGCCAGCAACTCGGCGCTGATCATGCGTTGATGGGCATCGAACTTGGGTTGCAGCACGAAGGTGATCAGTTCGGCTTCGATGGCGCCGTGCAGATGGGCCAGCAGGGTCACCTTGCTGCGCGCCTCGCTGGTCAGCTGCGGATCGTAGCAGCGCACCCGGCTCTTGCCGGCCGCTTTGGCCGCGTACATGGCGGCATCGGCGTTGCGCAGCAGGGTCTCCACATCCAGCCCCTCTTCGGGCGCCAGACTCAGGCCGATGCTGGCCGATACGCGGATATCGTGGCCGGCGATGCATTGCTGGCGCCCCACCGCCTGCACCAGCTGCTCGGCCACCTGGCGCGCCTGATCGCGATCGCTCACGTCCAGCAGGGCGACGAATTCATCGCCGCCCCAGCGCGCCAGCACCTCGCCGGCGCCCAGCACCTGGCGCAACTCCCGCACCAGGGCGCAGAGCAACTCGTCACCGGCCGCGTGGCCCAGGGAGTCGTTGACCTCCTTGAAGCCATCGACATCGATGAACAGCACCGCCAGGTTGCCGGCCTCCTCCAGGTCCTGCAGGCGCGTCTCGAAATCCTGGTAGAAGGAGGTCCGGTTGGGCAGCTGGGTCAGGGCATCGCTCAGGGCCATGCGCTCCAGGGCCTGCTCGGCGCGCTTGCGCTCGGTGATGTCCCTCAGGCTGGCGACCACATAGCCTTCGCGATCCGCCTCGCCGGCAAAGCGGCTCAGGCTGATCTCCACCGGCGTGACGCGCTTGGCGGAGACATGGAACTGGGCTTCGCACAGGGCATAGCCGTCGCGCTCGAAGGTGCGGATGGCCGCCTCGGGCAGCTTGATGTAGTGCGACAGGTACTGGCCGCTGACACTGCGCTCCGCGCTGAGCATCAGGGCGCGCAGGGCGTCATTGGCTTCGATGATCTGACCGCTTTCGGTCAGTACGGCCATGGCGTCGCGGCAGAGGGCGAAGGCCGAGGCGATGAGGTGCAGCGAGCGTTCGGTGCGCTGCCGGGCGCTGCGTTCGACTTCGAGCCAGCGCCGTACGGCGTGCAATTCGGCCGCCGGCGAGTCGGGGCGTACCAGGTCCGTCATCGGATCCGGCCTGCGCGAAGGGCGGCGCGGAGCCGGTTGGCATTCTCGGGAAGGGCTGACATCCAGATGTCTCTGTGAATTCGACTGCAACCGCCATCACAGCAGGGCAATTGGCCATCATGCCAATTGCCCTTCGGCAGCTCAAGCTCGATTCGTCAGCGATACACGGTCAGCTCTGGCGTTCGAACTTGAGATCCCAGACCCCATGCCCCAGGCGTTCGCCACGGCGCTCGAACTTGGTGATGGGTCTTTCCTCGGGGCGCGGCACATAGCCCGAGGCGTCGCCGAGATTACGGTAACCCGAGGCGGCGTTCATGATCTCGAGCATGTGTTCGGCATAGGCCTGCCAGTCGGTGGCCATGTGCAGCACCCCGCCGACCTTGAGCTTCTGCCTGACCAGCTCGGCGAAGGCCGGCTGGACGATCCGCCGCTTGTGGTGGCGGCTCTTGTGCCAGGGATCGGGAAAGAACAGCAGCACCCGGTCCAGGCTGGCATCGGCCACGCACTGGCGCAGCACCTCCAGGGCATCGCAGCTGTAGACCCGCAGATTGGTCAGTCCCTGGGTCATGGCACCGTTGAGCAGCGCGCCCACGCCCGGGCGATGCACCTCGACGCCGATGAAATCCTGCTCCGGCGCGGCAGCGGCCATTTCCAGGGTGGAATGGCCCATGCCGAAGCCGATCTCGAAGGTGCGCGGCGCCTGGCGCCCGAACACTTGGTCGAAATCCCGCAGGCCGTCGGTCAATTCCAGACCGAAGCGCGGCCAACCCTGGTCGAGACCGCGTTGCTGGCCTTCGGTCATGCGGCCGGCGCGCATCACGAAGCTCTTGATGGTGCGCCGGGGGCGGTCGGGGGTCTGGTCGTCTTGATGATCGGTCATGGCGTTATCGATAGTGGGAAAAAGAGACGCCCGGCAGAGGCCGGGCGCGTGACGGAGGGCGCCAGGTCCTAGTTGACCAGGCCGTCCAGCGGCGAGGACGCCGTGGCATAGAGCTTGCGCGGCATGCGCCCGGCCAGATAGGCCAGGCGACCGGCGACGATGGCGTGCTTCATGGCTTCGGCCATCAGCACCGGCTCGCGGGCATGGGCGATGGCGCTGTTCATCAGCACCGCTTCGCAACCCAGCTCCATGGCGATGGTGGCATCGGAGGCGGTACCCACTCCGGCATCCACCAGCACCGGCACCTTGGCCTCTTCGAGGATGATGCGCAGGTTGTAGGGATTGCAGATGCCCAGGCCCGAGCCGATCAGACCGGCCAGCGGCATGACGGCGATGCAGCCGATGGCTTCCAGCTGGCGAGCGACGATGGGGTCGTCGCTGGTGTAGACCATGACGTCGAAGCCATCGGCGACCAGGGTTTCGGCGGCCTTGAGGGTCTCGATGACATTGGGGAACAGGGTCTTCTGGTCGGCCAGGACTTCCAGCTTGACCAGGTTGTGGCCATCGAGCAGCTCGCGCGCCAGGCGGCAGGTGCGCACCGCCTCCACCGCGTCATAGCAGCCGGCGGTGTTGGGCAGGATGGTGTAGCGCTCGGGCGAGATCACGTCGAGCAGATTGGGCTCACCGGGCGTCTGGCCGATGTTGGTGCGGCGCACCGCCACGGTGACGATCTCGGCGCCGGAGGCCTCGATGGCCACGCGGGTCTCTTCGAGGTCACGATACTTGCCGGTACCGACCAGCAGGCGCGAGGCATAGGTGCGCCCGGCCAGGGTGAAGGGAGTGTCTTTCATCTGGATTCCTCTTTCGCGGCTAGCCGCCGCCGATGGCGTGGACCACTTCCAGCCGGTCGCCATCCGCCAGGGCGGTGGTGGCGTGCTGGCTGCGCGGCACGATGTCGAGGTTGCGCTCCACCGCCACTCGCCGTCCGGTCAGGTCGAGACGCACGAGCAGGTCGGCGACGGTGGCACCGTCCGGCAATTCAAGGGATTCGCCGTTCAACAGGATCTGCATGGCAAAGGCATCGTCACGGGGTGAGCCGGCATTCTACGCCGGTCAGGCGTTGATTGCAGCGGCGCCGGGCCGGGAACGACGGCCAGCACTCGCTCAGAGGCTGCTCAGGCGCCAGGCGAGAATGGCCAGGCAGGCCCAGCCGGCGAGAAAGCACAGGCCGCCGAAGGGGGTGATGATGCCCAGCCGCGAGAAGCCGGTCAGCGTCAGCAGATAGAGGCTGCCGGAAAACAGCAGGATGCCGGCGATGAAAAAGCCACCGGCCCAGGCCACCAGGCGCTCCTGGAAGTGCAGCGACAGCAGGGCGACGCCGAACAGCGCCAGGGCGTGGATGAGCTGATAGAACACGCCGGTCTGGAACACCGCGAGGTAGTCGGCGGTGAGCCGGCCCTTGAGTCCATGGGCGGCGAAGGCGCCGAGTCCGACACCGGTGAAGCCGGCCAGGGCCGCGAACAACAGGAAGAGACGCAACATGGGTTTTACCGGGCGATGGAGGAGAAGCGCTGGTTATAATGGCCCGCTAACCGCCAAAGACCAAGCCGATGCTGCTCACCCTCCTCCGCCGTCTCCTGCGTATCGCCCTATGGTTCGCCGCCCTCAGCGCCGCCCTGGTGCTGATCCTGCGCTGGGTACCGCCGCCGGGCAGCATGCTGATGGTGGAGCGCAAGGTCGAATCCTGGATCGACGGCAAGCCCATCGACCTGCAGCGCGACTGGCGGCCCTGGAAGGAACTGCCGGACGATCTCAAGATGGCGGTGATCGCCGGTGAAGACCAGCACTTCGCCGAGCACTGGGGCTTCGACATGGCGGCGATCCGCCAGGCCTTCAGCCACAACGAAGCCGGCGGCTCCCTGCGCGGCGCCAGCACCATCAGCCAGCAGACCGCCAAGAATCTCTTTCTCTGGAGCGGCCGCAGCTATCTGCGCAAGGCCTTCGAAGCCTGGTTCACCGTGCTGCTGGAAACCTTCTGGTCCAAGCAGCGCATCCTCGAGGTCTATCTCAACAGCGTGGAATGGGACGACGGCGTGTTCGGCGCCGAGGCCGCGGCTCGCCACCATTTCGGCATAGGCGCGCCCTACCTCTCCGACCGCCAGGCCAGCCTGCTGGCCGCGGTGCTGCCCAATCCTCGCGAATGGAGCCCGAGCCGCCCCAGCGCCTACGTCGCCGAACGCGCCGCCTGGATCCGCCAGCAGGAACGCCAGCTGGGCGGCAGCGACTATCTGCGGCGGATGACCGGACAGTGAGCCAGGGGCAAATCCAGCAGGGATCGCCGGCGGATTTCGACCGCTTGCTAGTGGTCTGGGAAGAGGCGGTCCGGGCGACTCATGATTTTCTCGATGAAGCGGACATCGATTCGTTGCGCCGCCTGGTTCGCGACCACGCGCTGCCGGCCGTTGACTTGCGGGTCTACTGCGATGGCCAGGGCGTCATCCAGGGCTTCGCCGGTACCGACGGCGACCGCCTGGAGATGTTGTTCGTGTCCAACGCGGTCCGGGGCACAGGTATAGGTCGACAACTGGTGGAGCAGGCCATCATCGAGCTGGGCATCCGCCACGTCGACGTCAACGAGCAAAATCCCCAGGCCCTGGGCTTTTATCGGCACCTCGGCTTCGAGCAGGTGGGCCGCTCCCCACTGGACGGCCAGGGCCGACCCTTTCCGCTGCTGCACCTGCGCGTCGTTGAGGCCTAGCAAGGCAAGCGGTGGACTTGTCCACCCTAAAGCCCTTTCCTGACCCAGGCTCCCGGAGCTGGAGCGTTCGCGGCTCGAGAACGCTCTTTGTGCCGCCCCGTGCAGGCGCTTGGGCAGCATTCTTGGGATCACGACCATAAAAAAACCGCGCCCTGGGGCGCGGCTCTTCGATAGCGAACCGGATCAGGCGGCGATGTTGCCCTTGAGCTTGTTCATCGCGTTCTTTTCCAGCTGACGGATACGCTCCGCCGAGACGTTGTACTTGGCCGCCAGCTCGTGCAGCGTCGCCTTTTCCTCGGCCAGCCAGCGCTGGTAGAGGATGTCGCGGCTGCGGTCGTCCAGGCGTTCTAGGGCCTCGTGCAGATTGGCCGTGGAGCTGTCGGTCCAGTCGGCTTCCTCCAGCTGACGCGCCGGATCGTAACGGCTGTCTTCCAGATACTGGGCCGGCGACTGATAGGCCGCATCGTCGTCGGCATCGCTGGCCGGGTCGAAGGCCATGTCATGGCCGGTCAGACGGCTTTCCATCTCGCGCACTTCCCGGGGCTCGACACCCAGGGTTTCGGCCACGCGATGGACCTCGTCGTTGTTCAGCCAGGCCAGCCGCTTCTTCTGGCTGCGCAGGTTGAAGAACAGCTTGCGCTGCGCCTTGGTGGTGGCAACCTTGACGATCCGCCAGTTGCGCAGGATGAATTCGTGGATTTCGGCCTTGATCCAGTGCACAGCAAAGGACACCAGGCGTACGCCCATTTCGGGATTGAAGCGCTTCACGGCCTTCATCAGGCCGACGTTGCCTTCCTGGATCAGGTCGGCCTGGGCCAGACCATAGCCGGAATAGCTCTTGGCGATATGCACCACGAAACGCAGATGCGCGAGCACCAACTGCCGGGCGGCCTCGACGTCTTCCTTGTAGAAGAGGCGCTCGGCCAGTTCACGCTCCCGCTCCGGAGTGAGCAGCGGAATGCTGTTCACCGAATGCACATAGGCTTCCAGGCTGGCGCCGGGAACCAATGTAGGAACAGGTTGCAACGAAGTGGTCATGCGAATCCTCCGATTCACTAAGCACTGGGCAGTCTAACACTGATTTTTTGGACAGCGCCAGACTAGCCGAGGTTCCCTTAACCCCAGCTGAAAACGGCCGTAAAAGCCGTGTGCCATCAGGGGTTTAGACCGTTTCCAAAGGTGTCGGAAACGGCCGTTCGTCAGCGCGGGGCGAGTTCGCGCAAATGACGGGCAACCGCCAGCCAGGCGCCGATGTAGCCGAGCAGCACGGCGCCGATCAGCAGTTGCAGCCCGTCCTCGAGGGCGACACTGCCCAGGGCGAAATCACTGCCATAGAGGCCGGCCAGATCCAGCACCGCCGCGTTCAGCCAGTTCAGGCCGAACACCAGCAGGGCCCAGGCGGCGATGCCAGCGCCCAGGCCGAACAGCGCGCCCATGTAGAGGAAGGGCCGGCGCACGTAGCCGTCGGTGCCGCCCACCAGCTTGACTACCTCGATCTCGGTGCGGCGATTCTCGATGGCCAGGCGGATGGTATTGCCGATCACCAGCAGCAGGGCGATCACCAGCACCACGGTCAGGCCGAAGACGAAGCGCTCGCCGAGCTTGAGGATGGCGGTGAGGCGCTCGACCCACTGCATGTCCAGTTGCACCTGCTGCACGCCGTTCATCTCGGCCAGCTGGCTGCGCAGCATGTCGAGGCGACTCTTGTCGATTTCCTTGGGGGTCACGGCGATCACGCCGGGCAGCGGATTCTGCGGCAATTCGCGCAGCGCCTCACCGAGGCCGGCGTCCTGCTGCAATTCCTTCAGGGCGTCGTCCGGGCTGATCCAGCGCGCCTCGGCGACATCGGGCAGGACCTTGATCTGGCTCATCAGCACCTCGGCCTGGTCCTGACCGGTGCGCAGGTCGAGGAACACCGAGATCTGCGCCGCACGCTGCCAGGAGCCACCCAGGCGCTCGACGTTCTTCAGCAGCAGCGACACGCCCATGGGCAGCGCCAGGGCGATACCCATCACCAGACAGGTGAGAAAGGTGCCTATGGGCTGCTGCACCATGCGCCTGAGGCTGTCCCTCAGACCGGTGCGGTGGGCTTCGAGGTAGGCATGCAGCGGGCTGCGCCAGTCGCTCTTGGGTTTCTTCGGGGCCTGGCGCTGCGGACGCTGGGGCTTGCCGCCCTGTTCCTGGCCACGGGGCAGTTCGGTGGCGCTCATGGCTGGCTCTCCTCTTCGTCGCCGATCAGGCGGCCGCGCTGCAGGGTCAGCATGCGATGGTGCAGCCGGGCGATGAGGGCATGGTCGTGACTGGCGATCAGCACCGTGGTGCCGAGGCTGTTGATGTCCTCGAAGACGCCCATGATTTCCGAGGCCAGGCGCGGATCGAGGTTGCCGGTGGGTTCGTCGGCGAGCAGCAGGGCCGGCCGATGCACTACAGCGCGGGCGATGCCGACCCGCTGCTGCTGGCCGGTGGAGAGCTCGGCCGGATAGTCGTCGAGCTTGTCCTTGAGGCTGACCCGCTCCAGCGCCGCGGCCACGCGCTTGGCGATCTCGGGCTTGGACAGGCCGAGGATCTGCAGCGGCAGGGCGACGTTGTCGAACACGGTGCGGTCATAGAGCAGCTGGTGGTTCTGGAAGACCACGCCGATCTGCCGGCGCAGAAAGGGAATCTGCGCATTGGTGATGCGCGAGATGTCCTGGCCGGCCAGGGTCAGCTTGCCACCGGTGGGCCTTTCCATGGCCAGGATCAGCCGCATCAGGGTGCTCTTGCCGGCGCCGGAATGCCCGGTGACGAAGAGGATCTCGCCGCGTTCGGCACGGAAGCTCAGTTCCTGCAGGCCGACGTGACCGTTGGGATAGCGCTTGGAGACGCGGTCGAACTGGATCATGAGACGCCCCGCTCCGCGAACAGGGCCTGGACGAAGGGCCGCGCCTCGAAGGGCCGCAGGTCGTCGATGCCTTCGCCGACGCCGACATAGCGGATCGGCAGGGCGCTCTGCTTGGCCAGGGCGAAGATCACCCCGCCCTTGGCGGTACCGTCGAGCTTGGTCAGCGCCAGGCCGGTCAGGGGCAAGGCGTTGTGGAATTGCTTGGCCTGGTTGAGGGCGTTCTGGCCGGTACCGGCGTCCAGCACCAGCAGGGTCTCATGGGGCGCCGCCTCGTCCAGCTTGCCGATCACCCGGCGCACCTTGCGCAGCTCCTCCATGAGGTTGTCCTTGGTGTGCAGCCGGCCGGCGGTGTCAGCGATCAGCACATCGATGCCGCGGGCCTTGGCCGCCTGGACGGCGTCGAAGATCACCGAGGCGGAATCGGCGCCGGTGTGCTGGGCGATCACCGGGATGCGGTTGCGCTCGCCCCAGACCTGCAACTGCTCGACCGCTGCGGCGCGGAAGGTATCACCGGCCGCCAGCATGACCTTCTTGCCCTCGTTCTGCAGCCGCTTGGCCAGCTTGCCGATGGTGGTGGTCTTGCCGGCGCCGTTCACGCCGACCACCAGGATGACATAGGGCTTGTGCGAGGTATCGATCACCAGGGGCTGTTCCACCGGCAGCAGCATCTCGGTGAGCTCCTGCTGCAGCGCCTGATAGAGCGCCTCGCTGTCGGCCAGCTGCTTGCGCGCCACCTTCTGGGTCAGGTTGCGCATGATGACGCCGGTGGCCTCGACACCGACGTCGGCGGTCAGCAGGCGGGTCTCCAGTTCTTCGAGCAGGTCGTCATCAATGGCCTTCTTGCCGAGGAACAGACTGGCCATGCCCTCGCCGAGGCTGGCGCTGGTCTTGGACAGGCCCTGGCGCAGGCGGGCGAAGAAACCCAGCTTGGCCGGTTCGGCGGAGGCGGCGACGACGGCGGGTGGAGCGGGCTCGGGTTCGGGTTCGGGCGCAACTACCTCGGGCTCAGGACGGACCGGGGCGACGGGCGCAACGGGTACGACCGGGGCGGGAGCAGGCTCAGGCGCCGGCACAACCGGAGGCAGCGGCGCGACCGGCGCAGCCACTGGCTCGGGCTCCGGCTCGGGCGCCCTCACCGGCTCGACCTCGACCGGCGGCACGATGGGATCGGCCACCAGCGGCTCGACCAGCGCCGTGAGCGCCACCGGCGACGGCGCCTCCTCTTCGGCGACCGGCACCGGGGTCAGCGAGGGAATCGCCTCCGGCGGTTCGGGCACGGGCTCCGGGTGCTGCACCGGCTCGCTGGCCAGCGGCTCGGGCAGGCGCTCCTCGGCTTCAGGCGCGGGGGCTTCGGCAGGCGTCTCTACGGGTTCGGCAGTCTTCTTGCGGAACCAGCCGAACAGGCCTTTCTTCTCCGTGGGGGGAGACTTCTTGTCGTCGGATCCAAACATGCGGGGCTCTGTATCGAACGGACGAACCGGCTGCGGGAGCTCCGCCAGGCGGGGCTCGACCGTCAGGCATGGCCGTCGGGAAAAGGGATGCGTATCCTAGCAGCCTGCCGGGCGGAAGACCTCCCCGTCGGCGAAAAACGCGCGACCGTCCCCAGGACGCAGCCGCTTCGTCCCCTACCGCGCTACAAGGCCTGCTCTCGCGATGCCCGCCTCCCGCTCCCGTCGGACCGCCCTGGTCGTCCTGCTCAGCCTGCTCCCCACCTTCGCCCTGGCCACGGCCAGCCGGCAGAACACCGAGGAATTCACCCTCGACAACGGCCTCAAGCTGGTGGTCCGCGAAGATCACCGGGCGCCGGTCGCCGTGGTGCAACTTTGGTACCGCGTGGGTTCGAGCCTGGAGGCGCCCGGGGCGACCGGCCTGTCCCATGCCCTGGAACACCTGATGTTCAAGGGCAGCCGCAAGCTCGGTGCCGGCGAGGCCTCGCACCTGCTGCGCGACCTGGGCGCCGAGGAAAACGCCTTCACCACCGACGACTACACCGTCTATTACCAGCTGCTCGCCCGCGATCGCCTGCCCGTGGCCCTGGAGCTGGAAGCCGATCGCATGCAGCACCTGCGCCTGGAACCGGACGAAGTCAGCCGCGAGCTGGAAGTCATCAAGGAAGAACGCCGGCTGCGCACCGATGACCGGCCCGAGGCGCTGTCCTTCGAGCGCTTCAAGGCCGCCGCCTACCCGGCCAGCGGCTACCGCAACCCCACCATCGGCTGGCCCCAGGATCTGCAGCGCCTCGGTGTGGACGACCTGCGTCGCTGGTACCAGACCTGGTACGCACCCAACAACGCCACCCTGGTGGTGGTCGGCGATGTCGAACCCCAGGCGATTCGCGCCGAGGTGCAGCGCTGGTTCGGCGGCATCCCCCGCAGCGATCTGCCCGCGCCGCGGCGACCGCTGGAATTGCCGGCGCCGGGCGAGCGGCGCCTGGCCCTGCAGGCCCGCGAACTGCCCAGCCTGCTGATGGGCTTCAACGTGCCCAGCCTGGCCACCGCCGCCCAGCCGCGCGATGCCTATGCGCTGCAACTGCTGGCCGCCCTGCTCAGCGGCGGTTCGGGGGCGCGCCTGCCCAGTCGTCTCGAACGCGGCACGGAAGTGGCCAGCAGCGTGCGCGCCGCCTATGGCGCCTACACCCGTGGCGACAGCCTCTTCCTGCTCAGCGGCACCCCCAATACCCCGCGCGGCAAGACCCTCGACCAGCTGGAAGCGGCCTTCTGGGCGCAGCTGGACCTGCTCAAGCGCGAGCCGCCCAGCGCCGCGGAACTGGCCCGGGTCCGCGCCCTGCTGGTGGCCGGGCTGGTCTATGGCCGCGACTCCATCACCGCCCAGGCCAGCAGCATCGGCCAGCTGGAAAGCGTCGGCCTCGGCTGGCGCCAGGGGGATCGGCTGCTCGACGAACTGGGCCGGGTCACCCCCGACGACCTGCGCCGGGTGGCCCGCACGTACTTCACCCGCGAGCGCCTGACCCTGGCCCAGCTCGAGCCCGCAGCCACCGCGGAGAATCGTCCATGAAGCCGCTGCTCTGGCTGTCGCTGTGCCTGCTCGCGGGCTGCCAGTCCCCTACCCCGGTCGGCGACCTGGCGCGCGCCTATCCTGCCGTGGACAGCCTAAAGACCCTCAAGGACGCACCGCCCCTGGGGCGCCAGCTGAACATCCAGCGCTGGCGCACCGCCGAGGGCGCCCAGGTGCTGTTCGTGCCGGCGCCGGAATTGCCGATGTTCGACGTGCGCCTGATCTTTGCCGCCGGCAGCAGCCAGGATGGCGCCACCCCGGGCCTGGCTATGCTCACCAACGGCCTGCTCAACGAAGGCACCCCGGGACGCGATGCCGGCGCCATCGCCGATGGCTTCGAGCGCCTGGGCGCCGACTTCAGCAACGGCGCCTATCGTGACCAGGCGGTGGCCGGCCTGCGCACCCTCGCCGATCCGGCCCACAGCGAACCGGCCCTGGCGCTGCTGGCCGACGTGGTAGGTCGCCCGACCTTTCCCGCCGAGGCCATCCAGCGCATCCGCGACCAGCTGCTGACGCTGATCGCCGCCAGCCGTCGCGAACCGACGAACCTCGCGGGTGAGGCGCTGCAGGAGCGCCTCTACGGCAACCACCCCTATGCCCATTCGCCGCGGGGTACGGCCGCTGGCCTGGCCCGCCTGGACGCGGCCAGCCTCAGGGCCTTCCATGCCCGCGCCTATGCCGCCGGCAATGCCGTGATCGCCCTCACCGGCGATCTGGATCGGACCCGCGCCGAGCAGATCGCCGCCCAGCTGTCGCGCGCCCTGCCCCGCGGTCCGGCCATGCCGCCGCTGCCCGTGCCGGCTCCCGCCACGCCGGCGCGGGTGCAACTGGAGGTCCCGGCCCAGCAGACCCGCCTGCTGCTCGGTCAGCTCGGCATCACCCGCCGCGATCCCGATTACGCCGCCCTCTTCGTCGGCAACCAGATCCTCGGCGGAGGCGGTTTCGGGAGTCGCCTGATGACCGAATTGCGCGAACGCCGCGGTCTCACCTACGGCGTCAGCTCGGGCTTCACCCCCATGCGTCAGCCGGGTCCCTTCACCATCGGCCTGCAGACCCGTGCCGAACTGGGCGACGCCACCCTCGCCCTGGTGCGCGAACTGCTGCGCGACTACCTGGCCCAGGGTCCCACCCAGGCCGAACTGGACCGCGCCAAGCGGCAGATCGAAGGCAGCTTCCCGCTGGCCAACGCCAGCAACGGCGCCATCGTCGCCCAACTGGGCAACATCGGCTTCTACGACCTGCCGAGCAGCTACCTGGACGACTTCCTCCAGCAGGTCCGCCGCCTGACGGTGGAACAGGTGCATGCCGCCCTGCAGCGCCACCTCGATCCCGAGCGCTTCGTCGTGGTCAGCGCCGGCCCGCGGGTCGCCCAGCAGCCGCTGCCGCCCCCCCGCCCTCTTCCCAACCTGCCGCCCAGCGGCGTTCCGGAGCACTAGCATGGCCCAGAAGACCGCCAACCAACTGCGCATCATCGGTGGCGACTGGCGCAGCCGGCGCTTCGTTTTTCCCGATGCCCTGGGCCTGAGGCCCACCCCGGACCGGGTCCGCGAGACCCTGTTCAACTGGCTGGCCGCCGTCACCCCGGGCGCGCGGGTACTGGACCCCTTCGCCGGCAGCGGCGCGCTGCTGCTGGAAGCCCTCTCCCGCGGCGCCGGCCAGGCGCTGGCCTTCGACCTCAATGCCCAGGCCGCCACTGCCCTGCGCGGCCATCTGCAGACCCTGGGCTGCGCCCAGGCCGAGGTGCGCCAGACCGACGCCCTGCAGGCCCTGGTTAAGCCGGCGGAAGCGCCCTTCGACCTGGTGTTTCTCGATCCGCCCTTTGGCAAGGAGCTGCTGGAACCGGCCTGCGCGGCCCTGGAAGCCCAGGGCTGGCTCGCTGCGGACGCCTGGATCTACACCGAGAGCGAGACCCAGCCCTCGCGCCTGACGCTGCCCGCGACCTGGCAACTGCACCGCGAGAAGAAGACCGGCAACGTCCACTACGCCCTCTGGCACCGCCAGGCGTGACCAGCGCGCCCTTCAAGCCGGCGCGCTGGCTGCCCGGCCCGCACCTGCAGACCCTCTGGGGTTCGCTGTGGCGCCGCCTGCCGCCCATCACCCGGCCGCGGGAACGACTGTGGCTGGAGGACGGCGACTTCCTCGATCTGGACTGGTACCACGCCGAGGATCCGCGCGCGCCGCTGGTGCTGATCGCCCACGGCCTGACCGGCAGTTCCGGCTCCCACTATGTGCTCGGCCTGCAATTCGCCCTGGCTGCCCGCGGCTGGGCCAGCGTCGGCCTCAACTGGCGCGGCTGCTCCGGCGAACCCAACCGCCTGCCACGTGGCTATCACTCCGGCGTCAGCGAAGACCTGGCCGCGGTGGTGCGCCATCTGCAAACCAGTCGTCCGGACGCGCCACTGTATGGCGTGGGCTTTTCCCTGGGCGGCAACGTGCTGCTCAAGTACCTGGGCGAGCGGGGCGAGCACAGCGGCATGCACGCGGCCGCTGCGGTCTCGGTACCCTTTCGCCTGGACCTCTGCGCCGATCGCATCGGCATCGGCTTCTCGCGCATCTACCAGCGGCATTTCATCCGCGAACTGGCGCGCTACGTGCGCGACAAGCAGGCGCTGTTCGACCGCGACCTTCACCCCGAACAGCACGAGATCCTCGCGCGCCTGGGACCGCCCGAGGGACTCAAGACCTTCTGGGACTTCGACGATCGCTACACCGCGCCCCTGCACGGCTTTCGCGATGCCCGGGACTACTACCGCCAGGCCTCCAGCCGCTACTACCTGGGGGGTATCCGCATCCCCACGCTGCTGATCCAGGCCGAGGACGACCCCTTCATCGGTACCGACGCCCTGCCCGCCCGCGCCGAACTGGCACCCGACACCCTGTTCGAGCGCCTGCCCCATGGCGGCCATGTCGGCTTCGTCGGCGGTTCCTTCCGCGATCCGGACTACTACCTGGAAAGACGTATCCCCGACTGGCTGGTCAGCCAGCGGGCGGCGCCATCCGGCCGATAAACGCCCACGGGTCGGCGATCCCGGCGGCTGTCGCCTTGGCCTCACTCCGCCCCTGAGCTACCATCCAAGCCCCAACAGCTTCGCCCCCAGGACAGCGTCATGAACCGAGTGCTATACCCCGGCACCTTCGACCCCATCACCAAGGGCCATGGCGACCTGGTGGAGCGCGCCTCGCGGCTGTTCGACGAAGTCGTGGTGGCGGTGGCGGCCAGTCCCAAGAAGAATCCGCTGTTTCCGCTGGAGCGCCGGGTCGAGCTGGCCAAGGCGGTGACCGCGCACCTGCCCAATGTCGAGGTGATCGGCTTCAGCTGCCTGCTGGCCACCCTGGTGGAGCAACAGAAGGCGACCATCATCCTGCGCGGCCTGCGTGCGGTGTCGGATTTCGAATTCGAATTCCAGCTGGCCAACATGAACCGGGTGCTGGCGCCCCAGGCGGAAAGCATGTTCCTGACCCCGTCGGAGCACTATTCCTACCTGTCTTCCACCCTGGTGCGGGAGATCGCGGCGCTCGGCGGCGACGTGACCAAGTTCGTCCATCCCACCGTGCATCAGGCGCTGCTGGAGCGTTTTGCCCCGGCCAGTTGATTAACCCCAAGGACTGTCGGGTGCAGCCGGCGCGCGGATGGGGCAAAATGCGCGCCTGACTTTTGGATCGCTGCGCGTTCGCGCAGCGTGGAGCCGACGATGTCCCTCATCATTACCGACGATTGCATCAACTGCGACGTGTGCGAGCCCGAGTGCCCGAACGGCGCCATCTCCCAGGGTGCGGAGATCTACGTGATCGATCCGAACCTGTGCACCGAGTGCGTGGGCCACTACGACGAACCCCAGTGCCAGCAGGTCTGCCCGGTGGACTGCATCCCCCTCGACGAGAACCATGTCGAGACCAAGGAGCAGCTGCACGACAAGTATCTGAAGATCAGCGGCCAGGCCTGAGCGGCCAGGCCCGGCGCCAGGGCCTATTCGGTACGCCCGTACCCGCTCTGGGTACAGCCCAGGCAGCGCACGAAGGCCGCCTTGCCCGGCTCGACCACCAGCGCCTTGCCGGCCTTGCCGATGTTACCGCCGGCGGCGGTGAACGGCAGACTGACCACGAAAGCCCCCGCACCGATCACCGTGGCGGCGATCAGCAGCGGCCGCGCGATCAGCAGATCGCCGATCATGGAAAAGGCGGCGGGCGCCTGGGCTTCCCCGAACGCCTGGTCGGCGGTCTGATATTCGGTGACTTCACCCTGAGCCTGCTGCGCCTGCGCCGGCACGACCTGCATCGTCAGGGCCAGCGCCAGCACGGCAGCCAGGCTACGGAACGGATTCATACGGCTGATCCCTTGCGCGGTTGTAGTGATGATCCCTGAACTATAACAGGCCGCCCGCACTTGTCATGCGGGCGGGCCTCAGACGTCATTCGGCGCGGACGGCCGGCTGCGGCGCGCGGCGATAGGCATAGACCATCAGCGCGATGCCGCCGAGCACCATGGGCACGCAAAGCACCTGCCCCATGGTCAGCCAGCCCCAGGCCAGATAGCCGAGCTGGGCGTCGGGCACGCGGACGAATTCGACGATGAAGCGGAAGATGCCGTAGCAGAGCACGAACAGGCCGGACACGGCCATGGTCGGCCGCGGCTTGCGCGAATACAGCCAGAGGATCACGAACAGCGCCACGCCTTCCAGGGCGAACTGGTAGAGCTGCGAGGGATGGCGCGGCAACTGGGCCGGATCGCTGTAGGGCGGGAAGATCATCGCCCAGGGCACGTCGGTGGGCTTGCCCCAGAGTTCGGCGTTGATGAAGTTGCCGATGCGGCCGGCACCGAGACCGATGGGCACCAGCGGCGCGATGAAATCCATCAGTTCGAAGAAGCCCTTGTTGTGGCGCTTGCCGAACCACCAGACCGCCAGGATCACCCCGAGCAGGCCGCCGTGGAAGGACATGCCGCCCTTCCAGACCTCGAAGATCAGTGTCGGATTGGCGATGTATTCCGCCAGGTTGTAGAACAGCACGTAGCCGAGTCGCCCGCCGGCGATGACCCCCAGCGCCACCCAGAACACCAGATCGGACAGGGTCTCGCTGGTCCAGCGCGGATCGAAGCGATTGAGTCGCCGCTTGGCCAGCCACCAGGCGCCACCGATCCCCACCAGGTACATGAGGCCGTACCAGTGGATCTTCAGCGGCCCCAGCGACAGGGCCACCGGGTCTATTTGCGGATACGGCAGCATGGTGCCTCCTTGAAAGGGATCAGAGTAAGAAGTTGAGACCGACGCCGAACAGCAACAGGGCAAACAGGCGCTTGAGCAGCCGGGGCGACAGGCGATGGGCCAGCCGCGCACCGAAACGGGCCGAGAACATGCTGGTCAGGGCGATACCCAGCAAGGCCGGCAGATAGACATAGCCCAGACTCCAGGCGGGCAGACCTGGCTCCTGCCAGCCGACCAGGATGAAGGACAGCGCCCCGGACAGGGCGATGGGCAGGCCGCAGGCCGCCGAGGTGGCCACCGCCTGCTGCATGCTCAGGCTGCGCCAGATCAGGAAGGGTACGGTGAGCGAGCCGCCGCCGATGCCGAAGATGGCCGAGGCCCAGCCGATCACCACGCCGGCCACCGTCAGCGCCGGTTTGCCGGGTTCGCTGGCCTGGGCCTTGGGGCGCAGGTCCAGCGCCAGCTGGAGGGCGATGAGGATGGCGAAGGTACCGATGATCTTCTGCAGCAGCGGGCCGTGGATGGCGGCGGCGGTCAGGGCGCCCAGGGCGCTGCCGAAGACGATGCCCAGGGCCATCCAGGCGAACAGCCGCCAGCGCACGGCGCCGAGTCGGTGGTGGGCCCAGACGGAATTGAGCGAGGTGAAGACGATGGTGGCCAGCGAGGTACCCACCGCCAGGTGGGTGAGGATGTCCGGATCCAGGCCCTGGGCGGTAAAGCTGTAGACCAGCACCGGCACGATGATCAGGCCGCCGCCGACCCCGAACAGACCGGCCAGCAGCCCGGCGCAGACGCCGAGCACCAGGAAAAGCAAGAGATCCATCATCACCTCGGGCGCAGGAGGCGGCATGGTACGCCGCTGCCTGCCCGGCGGGAAGCGGCCTTCCCGCCGGGCACGCTCAGCTCTGGACGCTGGCCGCCGGGTTGATCACCCGACCCAGTCCGAGATTGCGCAAGGCCAGATGCAAGGCGCTGTGGATGACCTGGGGGTTGTCGATCTGACGCATCTGCTGCACCAGCTCGCGGGCCTTTTCCAGGGTGACCTGGCGCAGCAGCCACTTCACCTTGGGCAGGTTGGTGGCATTCATCGACAGGGTATCGAAGCCCATGCCCATGAGCAGCACCGCCGCCGCCGGATCCCCGGCCATCTCGCCGCAGATGCTCACCGGCACCCCTTCGGCGTGGGCGCCATCGACCACCTGTTGCAGCGCCTGCAGCACCGCCGGGTGGAAGTAGTCGTAGAGATCGGCCACCCGCGGGTTGTTGCGATCCACCGCCAGCAGGTACTGGGTCAGGTCGTTGGAACCCACCGAGATGAAGTCCACCTGACGCGCCAGGTCGCGAGCCTGGTAGACCGCCGAGGGCACCTCGACCATGACCCCCACCGGCGGCATGGGGATGTCGACGCCTTCGTCACGCACCTCGCACCAGGCGCGGTGCAGCAGGTGCTGGGACTCCTCCACCTCGTGCACGCCGGAAATCATCGGCAGCATGATGCGCAGGTTGTTCAGGCCTTCGCTGGCCTTGAGCATGGCGCGGGTCTGCACCAGGAAGATTTCCGGGTGGTCCAGGGTGACGCGGATGCCGCGCCAGCCGAGGAAGGGGTTGTCTTCCTTGATTGGAAAATAGGACAGCGCCTTGTCGCCGCCGACGTCCAGGGTGCGCATGGTCACCGGCGCCGGATGGAAGGCGGCCAGTTGCTCGCGATAGATGGAGAGCTGTTCCTTCTCGCTGGGAAAGCGCTCGTTGACCATGAAGGGCACTTCGGTGCGATACAGCCCGACCCCTTCGGCACCACGCTGCTGGGCGCGGGCCACGTCGGCCATCAGGCCGGTGTTGACCCACAGCGGCATGCGGTGACCGTCGAGGGTCTCGCAGGGCAGGCTGCGTAGGGCGTCGAGGCCCTGGGTCAGCTGGCGCTCCTCTTCCACCACGTCGCCATACTGCTTGATCAGCGTCGGCGACGGATTGGTGAAGATCTCGCCGTGGTAGCCATCGACGATGAGATCGATGCCATCCACCTTGGAATACGGCAGGTCCACCGCGCCCATCACGGTCGGCACGCCCATGGCGCGCGCCAGGATGGCGACGTGGGAGTTGCCCGAGCCGAGTACCGAGATCAGGCCGACCAGGCGCCCCTCGGGCACCTCGCCGAGCATGGCCGGCGAGAGCTCCTCGCTGACCAGAATGGTGTTTTCCGGATAGATCAGGCAGGCCTGGTGGGCCTGCTGCAGATAGGCCAGCAAGCGGCGCCCGAGGTCACGCACGTCGGCGGCGCGTTCGCGCAGATAGGCGTCGTCCATCAGTTCGAAGCGCTGGACGTGCTCCATCACCACCTGGCGCAGGGCGCCCTGGGCCCACTGGCCGCTCTTGATGATAGTGGTCACCTCGTTACCGAGGGCGGCGTCGTCGAGCATCATCAGATAGACGTCGAACAGCGCCTGCTCTTCCTTGCGCAACTGGGTGGACAGCCGCTTGGACAGCGCCTTCATGTCCGCCCGTACGCCTTCGAGCGCCGAGCGGAACAGTTGCAGCTCGGCGTCGATGTCGGTCACGGTCTTGTCCGGGACCACCTCCAGATCGGCGGGCGGCAGGACCACCACCGCCTTGCCGACGCCGACCCCGGGCGAACCGGGGATGCCGACGAAACGGGCCTCCTGGATGCCGCGGCCCTGCCGGTCCAGACCACGGATGGTCCCGGTGGCCTCGGCATGGGCGATCACCCCGGCGAGCTGGGCGCTCATGGTGACCAGGAAGGCTTCCTCGCCTTCGTCGAACTGACGGCGTTCCTTCTGCTGCACCACCAGCACGCCCATGACCCGGCGGTGGTGGATGATGGGTGCACCGAGGAAAGACGCATAGCGCTCCTCGCCGGTCTCGGCAAAATAGCGAAAGCGCGGGTGGCTGGCGGCGTCTTCGAGATTGAGCGGCTCTTCGCGGGTGCCGACCAGGCCGACCAGGCCCTCGTTGGGGGCCATGCTGACCCGGCCGATGGACCTCTTGTTGAGGCCTTCGGTGGCCATGAGCACGAAACGGTTGGTGTCGGGATCCAGCAGATAGACGGAGCAGACCTGCGACTGCATGGCCGCGCGGACACGCTGCACGATGATGGACAGTGCCGACCCCAGATCCTTGGCGGCATTGACCTCCTGGACGATCTTGCGCAGAACTGCAAGCATCTAGCGCCTCCGCAGCCGACGTCCGGCGGAGCCGCCGGCGTGCATCACGTGTCGTTCATCCTGCATGACCACAGCTTCTCCTCACCTCTTTCGCACCGGCCGAACCGGTAATCAGGCCAGCAAGCGGGGTGCCAACTCCTTGAGCGCCCGCCGATAGACCTCTCGCTTGAAGGTCACCACCTGGCCCAACGGATACCAGTAGCTTACCCAGCGCCAGCCATCGAATTCCGGCTTGCCGGTCACATCCATCCGCACCCGCTGCTCTTCCGCGGTCAGCCGCAGCAGAAACCACTTCTGCTTCTGGCCGATGCACAGCGGACGGCTGTGGGTGCGCACCATGCGCTGCGGCAGACGGTAGCGCAACCAGCCCCGGGTACAGGCCAGGATACGGACGTCATCGGGGCTCAGCCCCACTTCTTCATTCAGCTCCCGGTACAGCGCCTCTTCGGGCGTTTCCCGGTCGTCTATCCCACCCTGGGGGAACTGCCAGGCATCCTGATTGATGCGGCGGGCCCACAGTACCTGGCCGGCATCGTTGGCGAGAATGATGCCGACATTGGGGCGAAAACCATCAGCGTCGATCACGGCTGCCACCCTTGAAAAATGTCGTTGCCCGCATTGTTCCACAAAGCCCGACAGCCCAGCAATGCAAGCTCCGGACCGACTGGGGCGCGGCCGACCGGTGCAGGTGTCCGGCACCTGCCGCCGCCTGCAAAAGCCCGCATTATGGTGGTCGCTAGCTGAACGTCGGCTTAAGGGCCGGCAAACGTTGCGCCCTAGCGAAAATGCCGTTGCACGGCCATGTAGAGGGCCAGTGCCAGGCCGATCCAGCCGACCAGCCAGAAATAGTCGAGATAGCCCAGCACCTGGCTCTGGCGGGTGACCAGACTGGAGATCTGCGCCAGGGCGCTGTCGGCACCGGTGGCCTGCCGATAACGCTCGCCATAGGCCTGGTAGGTCTGGGCATAGGGAGTGACCGCGGCGCTGAGCACCGCGGCGTGGAAGGCGTCGCGCCACTGCAGGAAGACGTTGGACAGCACGATGCCCATGGGCATGACCAGTTGCTGGGTCATGTTCTTGATCTGGTAGGCCTGGCTGAAATAGGCCGGCTCGACGCGCATGAAGGTGTACATGATGATCACGGCGAAGGTGCCGATCAGGTAGGTGCCATGCATCATCAGCCCCGGCACCAGCTGCTGGTAGAGGGGCACGTCGGCGTGCTGGCGCACCATCCAGAAGCCGTAGCCGGCCAGTAGCAGGTAACCCGCCACCAGGTACTTGCGAAAGCCGCCCCAGGGAAAGCGCTCGCGCAGCCGCACCGAGGTGATCATCAGCAGCGGCGCCAGGCCGCACAGCCAGCCCAGCGCCATGACGCCCCCGGCGGTATAGACCGGCAGTTGCAGGCCGTTGACCACGTACTGGGGGATGATGAAGTTGTAGGCGCCGAGCAGGAAGTAGTTGAGCATCATGAACAGCATGCCGGCGAGAAAGCCCGGGGTGATGGCGTGCTTGAAGTCCAGGGTCGGCCGCGCCAGGCCGCGCTCGTAGTAGACATAGAGTCCGAGGATGGCCGCTCCCACCAGCAGTTCCACGGCTAGCCACAGGCCATCGCTGAAGAAGTCGAAGGCCAGGCGCTGGGTGGTGGTGGTCAGCAGCAGGCTGCCTACTGCCAGCAGCACCATGGACAGCAGCGACGGCGCCCCGGAATTCTGCAGCGGATGGGAGCGCCGCGGCAGCGACAGCCAGACGCAGACCGCCACCAGCGCGCAGGCCAGCGCCGGCACCATGAAGATGGCGCGCCACTGGTGACCTTCCAGCAGCTCCGCGGTGGTGAAGGAGGCCAGCGCACCACCCAGGGGCACGCCCGAGGCGAAGGCGCGAATCCCGGTCGGCAGCTGGGGGCCAGAAAAATACATCTGCACCAGCACCCGTGCCCCGGCAAAGAAGGTGGCGGCGCCGGCGCCCATCAGCGCCCGCCCGACGATGAAGGTCGGCAGATCGGTGGCCACCAGGCAGCACACCTGGCCGACCAGGTGGATGCCGACTGCGGCGAAGATCAGGTTGCGATAGCCCAGGCGCTGGGCGAACCACTGGTGCGGGGCGCTGGTGACGATGACCGCGGCGCTGTAGCAGGCGGTGGCCAGGGTGTAGCTGCGCTGGTCGATGCCCAGGCCGCCATAGACATAGCGGTTGGCCAGGGCGATGGAAAGATTGTCGAGAAAGTACACCAGCACCATCAGGGTGATGCTCAGCAGCAACAGGCCGCGGTGATGAGGGCGATCGGTGTCGTCGGCGTACATGAAGACCCAGGGCTGGCACTAAGGGGGCCAGTCGTGGACCCTAGGTCTGGCGCGGGGTTCAGAGACCGCATTGTCGCAGTCTCCTCCAAGTGATGCTGATCGCGCCTTTGATCAGCTGGGCAGCAGCGCCCGGATGTCGGTCAGGAGTTCGTCCGGCACCTCCAGCCAGCCACGGGTGGTATTAAGTGCTCGCGCCTGGTAACGACGCTGCGACGGCAGGCGGGCGCCTTGGGCTTCGATGCCGGCGAACAGCTGCTCGGCGCGCTGCTGGTAGTCGGCTACCGCGGCGCCGAGAAAGCGCTGGGGATCGAAGGCCAGGATGAGTTCGCCGTGATAGGGCAGCCCGCCCGCGCCGGCGTCGACCGCGGAAGACTCCGGACTGGTGAGATCGCCGATCAGCGGACCGGCGAGCAATTCGATCATGGCCGACAGCGCCGAGCCCTTGTGACCGCCAAAGGTAAGCATGGCGCCCTCCTCCAGCACGGTGCGGGCATCGTTGCTGGGCGCGCCCTCGGCGTCCACGCCCCAGCCCTCGGGCAGGGCCTTGCCCGCGCGACGATGCAATTCGATCTCGCCGCGGGCCACGGCGCTGGTGGCGAAGTCGAAGACGAAGGGATGGCCGTCAGGCCGCGGCCAGCCGAAGGCCAGGGGATTGGTACCGAACAGCGGGCGGCGACCACCGGCCGGGGCGACATAGGCCTGGGTCGGATTGCAGGCCAGGGCCACCAGCCCCCTGGCGGTGAGGGCTTCCATCTCCACCCAGAGCGCCGAGAAGTGCACGCAGTTGTTGATCGCCAGGGCTGCCAGGCCACAGCTGCGCGCCTTGGCGTCGAGCAGGGGCAGACCCGTCTCGAAGGCCAGCGGGGAGAAGCCGCCGCCGGCATCGACCCGGACGATGGCCGGAGCCACGTCTTCTACCCTCGGCTCGGCATCGGGCACCACCTTGCCGGCCTTGAGCGTCTTGACGATGCCCAGCAGCCGATAGATGCCGTGGGAGGCGCAGTCGTCACGCTGGCCGGCGACCATCATGGCGGCGATGGCCGCGCCCTGCGGCTGACTGAAGCCTTGGGCCGCGAGCACCTCTTCGGCCAGGTGCTGCAGGTCTTCCGGGGTCATCTGGGCCATGGCGGCGCTCCATCGGGAAAACCCCGACTATGCCGCAACCGGCCACGACCCGCTCGTTCGACTTGGGACCGGCCGTGCCGATCCCGGCACAGTCAGCCCTGGTGGTAGCGGCCCGACAACTCGTGCACGGCTTCGATGAAGGCACCCGCATGGGCCGGGTCCACCTCGGGGGTGATGCCGTGGCCGAGGTTGAAGACGTGGCCGCTGCCCTGGCCATAGCTTTCCAGGATGCGCCCCACCTCGGCGCGGATGGCCGCCGGCTTGGCATAGAGCACGCTGGGGTCCATGTTGCCCTGCAGGGCGACCTTGCTGCCGACCCGCCGACGGGCTTCGCCGATGTCGCAGGTCCAGTCCAGGCCCAGGGCCTCGGCGCCACTGTCGGCCAGGCTTTCCAGCCAGAGACCGCCATTCTTGGTGAAGAGGATCACCGGCACCCGGCGTCCTTCATGCTCGCGGATCAGCCCGGCGACGATCTTGCGCATGTAGGCCAGGGAAAATTCCTGGTAGGCCGCGGCGGACAGGTTGCCCCCCCAGGTATCGAAGATCTGCACCGCCTGGGCACCGGCGCGAATCTGGCCGTTGAGATAGGCGGTGACCGCCTGGGCCAGCTTGTCCAGCAGCAGGTGCAGGGCCTCGGGGGTGTCGTAGAGCATGGCCTTGGCCTTGCGGAAATCCTTGCTGGAGCCGCCTTCGATCATGTAGGTGGCCAGGGTCCAGGGGCTGCCGGAAAAGCCGATCAGGGGCACCCGCCCGTCCAGCGCTGTGCGGATGGTGCGCACCGCGTCCATGACATAGCCCAGGTCGGATTCCGCATCGGGGATCGATAGCGCCTCGATGTCGGCCGGGGTGTCGATCACCTTGCGAAAGCGCGGACCTTCGCCGGTCTCGAAGTAGAGACCCTGCCCCATGGCATCGGGGATGGTGAGGATGTCGGAAAAGAGGATGGCGGCATCCAGCGGATAGCGCTCCAGCGGCTGCAGGGTCACCTCGCAGGCGAATTGCGGGTTCTTGCACAGACTCATGAAGTCCCCGGCACGGGCCCGGCTGGCGCGGTACTCGGGCAGATAGCGCCCGGCCTGGCGCATCATCCACACCGGGGTGACGTCCACCGGCTGCTTGAGCAGGGCACGCAGGAAACGGTCGTTCTTCAGGGGGGTCATGGCGACATCCGGCAGCAAAAGTGCCGGCATTGTCGCAAAGCGGCTGGCAAAAGGCACGGCGCCAGGTAGAGCCTTTGTCTATCGGGGTGATGCATAGCCGCCGGGTGACGGCGTTCAGCGCGCCAGGCACGACGCGCGTGGAACACGCTGCACGATTTTCAATCCAACGGCTCGGCGGGCAATCGCGGCCATGCCGGTGCGCCGTAGCGACCGCTCCTACAGCGTGATGCTTTTCGTAGGAGCGGCCCATGGCCGCGATAATCCTTCACCAATAAAAAAGCCGACCGGCTTGCACCAGTCGGCTTCTGTCCAGCCGTCGAACGTCAGACGCCCAGGTAGTCGAGGATGCCCTCGGCGGCGTTGCGGCCTTCGAAGATGGCGGTCACCACCAGGTCGGAGCCGCGCACCATGTCGCCACCGGCGAAGATCTTCGGGTTGCTGGTCTGATGCTTGAACTCGTGCAGCCCCGGCGCGACGACGCGGCCCTGGCTGTCCATGTCGATGCCGAACTGCTCGAACCAAGGTGCCGGACTCGGACGGAAACCGAAGGCGATGACCACCGCATCGGCCGGCAGGATCTCCTCGGAACCGGGGATCGGCTCGGGACTGCGGCGACCGCGGGCATCGGGTTCGCCCAGACGGGTCTCCACCACCTTGACGCCTTCCACCCGGTCTTCGCCGATGATGGCGATGGGCTGGCGGTTGAAGAGGAACTTCACGCCCTCTTCCTTGGCGTTCTTCACTTCCTTGCGCGAGCCCGGCATGTTGGCGGCGTCGCGGCGGTAGGCGCAGGTCACGCTCTTGGCGCCCTGGCGAATTGAGGTGCGGTTGCAGTCCATGGCGGTGTCACCACCCCCCAGGACCACCACGCGCTTGCCCTTCATGTCGACGAAATCGGCCGCATCCTTCTCGAAGCCCAGGTTACGGTTGACGTTGGCCACCAGGAAATCCAGGGCGTCGTGCACGCCAGGCAGGTCTTCGCCGGGGAAGCCGCCCTTCATGTAGGTGTAGGTGCCCATACCCAGGAAGACCGCATCGAATTCCTTGAGCAGCTGGTCCATGGTCACGTCCTTGCCCACCTCGGTGTTGAGGCGGAATTCGACGCCCATCCCGCCGAAGACCTCGCGACGGCGGCTGAGCACGGTCTTTTCCAGCTTAAACTCGGGAATGCCGAAGGTCAGCAGGCCGCCGATCTCGGGGTGCTTGTCGAACACCACCGGGGTCACGCCGTTGCGCACCAGGATGTCAGCGCAGCCCAGGCCGGCCGGCCCGGCACCGATGACGGCGACCCGCTTGCCGGTCGGCTTGACCTTGGACATGTCCGGGCGCCAGCCCATGGCGAAGGCGGTGTCGGTGATGTACTTCTCCACCGAGCCGATGGTCACGGCGCCGAAACCGTCATTGAGGGTACAGGCGCCCTCGCAGAGGCGATCCTGCGGGCAGACCCGGCCACAGACCTCGGGCAGGGTGTTGGTCTGGTGCGACAGCTCCGCCGCCGCCAGGATGTTGCCTTCGGACACCAGCTTGAGCCAGTTGGGAATGAAGTTGTGCACCGGGCACTTCCATTCGCAATAGGGGTTGCCGCAACCCAGGCAGCGGTGCGCCTGCTCGGCAGCCTGCTGCGGCTTGAAGGGATCGTGGATCTCGACGAATTCCTTCTTGCGCTGGCGCAGCAGCTTCTTCTTCGGATCCTTGCGACCGACCTCGATGAACTGGAAGTCGTTGTTCAGACGTTCAGCCATTTCCAAACCTCTTGAAGCGACGCCCTTTTCTGCCGGGCGTCACGAGCTATCACGGTGAAACCGGCGCCCTGGGGAGCCGGCATCGAAGTCGTTATTCCGGACGGGCGCGGGTGCTGACCAGCAGCGACGCCAGGCTGGCGGCCTTGGGCTTCACCAGCCAGAACTTGCGCAGGTAGTCGTCCAGGTTTTCATGGAGATGGCTGCCCCAGGCACTGCCGGTCTCGCGTACGTATTCGGCCAGCACCCCTTCCAGGTGGCTGCGATAGGCTTCCATGGCTTCGCTGTTGATGCGCTGGATCTCCACCAATTCGTGGTTGACCCGGTCATAGAAGCCGTTGTCCAGGTCCAGCACATAGGCGAAGCCGCCGGTCATGCCCGAGCCGAAGTTGTAGCCGGTCTTGCCCAGGACGCAGACGAAGCCGCCGGTCATGTATTCGCAGCAGTGGTCGCCGGTGCCTTCCACCACGGTGTGGGCCCCGGAGTTGCGCACCCCGAAGCGTTCACCGGCGGTGCCGGCGGCGAACAGCTTGCCACCGGTGGCGCCGTAGAGGCAGGTGTTGCCGATAATGGCCGATTCCTGGCTCTTGAAGCCCGCGCCCTGGGGCGGGGTGATGACCAGCTTGCCGCCGGTCATGCCCTTGCCCACGTAGTCGTTGGCGTCACCTTCCAGATACAGATGCAGACCGCCGGCGTTCCAGACGCCAAAGCTCTGCCCGGCGGTGCCCTTGAAGCGGAAGGTCAGCGGCGCCTTGACCATGCCCTGGTTGCCATGGCGCCGGGCGATCTCGCCGGAGACACGGGCACCGATGGAGCGGTCGCAGTTGCCGATGCTCAGGCTGAATTCACCGCCTTCGAGCTTTTCGATCCCCGGCAGCGCCAGGCGCACCATCTCTTCGGCCAGCAGGCCCTGGTCAAACGGCGGGTTCTTTTCCACCTGGCAGAACTGCGGCTTCTCGGCCGGAATGTGATCGCTGCCCAGCAACGGGGTCAGGTCCAGATGCTGCTGCTTGGCGGTCTCGCCCGGCAGGATTTCCAGCAGATCGGTACGGCCGATCAGCTCGCCCAGGCTGCGTACGCCCAGCTTGGCCAGCCACTCGCGGGTTTCCTCGGCGATGAAGGTGAAGAAATTCATCACCATTTCCACCGTGCCGATGAAGTGCTCCTTGCGCAGCCGGTCGTTCTGGGTGGCCACACCGGTGGCGCAGTTGTTCAGGTGGCAGATGCGCAGGTACTTGCAGCCCAGGGCGATCATGGGCGCGGTGCCGAAGCCGAAGCTCTCGGCGCCGAGGATGGCCGCCTTGATCACGTCCAGGCCGGTCTTCAGGCCGCCGTCGGTCTGCACCCGCACCTTGCCGCGCAGGTCGTTGCCGCGCAGCGTCTGGTGCGCCTCGGCTAGGCCCAGTTCCCAGGGCGAGCCGGCGTACTTGATGGAGGTCACCGGCGAAGCGCCGGTACCACCGTCGTAGCCGGAGATGGTGATGAGGTCTGCATATGCCTTGGCCACACCGGCGGCCACGGTGCCCACACCGGGCTCGGAGACCAGCTTGACCGACACCAGCGCCTTGGGGTTGACCTGCTTGAGGTCGAAGATCAGCTGGGCCAGGTCCTCGATGGAATAGATGTCGTGGTGCGGCGGCGGCGAGATCAGGGTCACGCCGGGTACTGCATAGCGCAGCTTGGCGATCAGGCCGTTGACCTTGCCACCCGGCAGCTGGCCGCCCTCGCCCGGCTTGGCGCCCTGGGCCACCTTGATCTGCAAGACCTCGGCGTTGACCAGGTACTCGGGGGTGACGCCGAAGCGGCCGGTGGCCACCTGCTTGATCTTGGAGCTCTTGACGGTGCCGTAGCGCGCCGGGTCCTCGCCACCCTCACCGGAGTTGGAGCGCCCGCCCAGACGGTTCATGGCCTCGGCCAGGGCCTCGTGGGCCTCCGGCGACAGGGCGCCCAGGGAGATGCCGGCGGCATCGAAGCGGGTGAAGATGTTGGCCAGCGGCTCGACCTCTTCCAGGGCCAGGGGCTGATCGCTGGTCTTGACCTTGAGCAGGTCGCGGATCATGGCCACCGGACGCTGGTCCACCAGCGCGGTGTATTCGCGGAACTTGGCGTAGTCGCCCTGTTGCACGGCGGCCTGCAGCAGGTTGACCACGTCCGGGTTGTAGGCGTGGTACTCGCCGCCATAGACGAACTTGAGCAGGCCACCCGGCTGGATCGGCTTGCGGTTGTTCCAGGCTTCGCCGGCCAGCAGCTTCTGCTCGGCTTCCAGGTCGACGAAGCGCGCACCCTTGATGCGGCTGGTGACGCCGGGGAAGCAGAGGTCGGTGACCTCGTCCGCCAGCCCCACGGCCTCGAACAGCTGAGCGCCGCGATAGGAGGCGACGGTGGAGATGCCCATCTTGGAGATCACCTTGAGCAGGCCCTTGGTGATGCCCTTGCGGTAGTACTTGAACACCTCGTAGAGATCGCCCAGCACCTCGCCGGTGCGGATCAGATCGCCCAGCACCTCGTAGGCCAGGAACGGATAGACCGCGGTGGCGCCAAAGCCCAGCAGCACGGCGAAGTGGTGCGGATCGCGGGCGGTGGCGGTCTCCACCAGGATGTTGCTGCTGGTGCGCAGGCCCAGGTTGACCAAGTGGTGGTGCACCGCGCCGGTGGCCAGCACCGCATGCACCGGTAGCTTGCCCGGCTCGATATGGCGGTCGGTCAGCACCAGCAATACCTTGCCGGCGCGCACGGCCTCCTCGGCCTGCTCGACGATGTTGCGCAGCGCCGCCTCGAGGCCCATGGACTCGGGATAGTTGAGGTCGATCTTGACATGCTCGAAGCCGGGCTTGGGCATGTTGAGGATGGTGCGCCACTTGGCCGGCGAGATCACCGGGCTGCTCAGGATGGCGCGATCGGCGTGTTCGGCGGTTTCCTCGAAGACGTTGCGCTCGGCGCCCAGGCAGGTCTCCAGGGACATGACGATGGACTCGCGCAGCGGGTCGATCGGCGGGTTGGTGACCTGGGCGAATTGCTGGCGGAAATAGTCGTAGGGCGAACGGATGCGCCGCGACAGCACCGCCATGGGCGTGTCGTCACCCATGGAGCCCACGGCTTCCTGGCCCTGCTCGCCCAGCGGACGCAAGACCTGGTCACGCTCCTCGAAGGTGACCTGGAACATCTTCATGTACTGGCGCAGCTGATCCTGGTCGTAGAAGGCCGAACCGTGATCGTTGTCGTCCAGGGTCGCCTGGATACGCATGGCGTTCTTGCGCAGCCACTGCTTGTAGGGATGGCGCGCCTTGAGGCGATTGTCGATGTCGTCGGTCTGCAGCACCTCGCCGGTCTCGGTGTCTACCGCGAGGATCTGGCCCGGGCCGACCCGGCCCTTGGCGATGACGTCGTCTGGCTGGTAGTTCCAGACGCCGACTTCCGAGGCCAGGGTGATGTAGCCGTTCTTGGTGGTCACCCAGCGCGCCGGGCGCAGGCCGTTGCGGTCGAGCAGGCAGACCGCGTAGCGGCCTTCGGTCAGCACCACCCCAGCCGGACCGTCCCAGGGCTCCATGTGCATGGAGTTGAATTCGTAGAAGGCACGCAGATCGGCGTCCATGGTCTCGACGTTCTGCCAAGCCGGCGGAATGATCATGCGCACGGCGCGGAACAGGTCCATGCCGCCGGTCACCAGCAGCTCCAGCATGTTGTCCATGCTGGAGGAGTCGGAGCCGACGCGGTTGACCAGCGGACCGAGCTGGTCGAGATCCGGAATCAGTTCGTTGACGAACTTGGTGCGCCGCGCCTGGGCCCAGTTGCGGTTGCCGGTGATGGTGTTGATCTCGCCATTGTGGGCGAGATAGCGGAAGGGCTGCGCCAGCGGCCACTTCGGCAGGGTGTTGGTGGAGAAGCGCTGGTGGAACACGCAGATGGCGGTCGCCAGGCGCGGATCGCCGAGGTCCGGATAGAAGGCGGCGAGATCCGCCGGCATCATCAGGCCCTTGTAGACGATGACCCGCGACGACAGGCTGCAGATGTAGTGCTCGGCGTCCTCGGCATTGCGCACCGAGGAGCGGCGGCGCGCGGAGAACAGCTTGACCCCGAACTGCTGATCGTCGAGCCCCGGACCGGCGACGAATACCTGCTCGATGCGCGGCAGGCGGGCCAGGGCCAGTTCGCCCAGCACCGAGGTGTCGATGGGAACCTTGCGCCAGCCGACCAGGGTCAGGCCGGCGGCCTCGATCTCCAGGTTCATGTTGGCGCGGGCCTGTTCGGCGCGGGCCTCATCCTGGTTGAAGAACACCACGCCCGCGGCGTACTGCTCGGGCAACTCGGCGCCGAATTGCTCCTGGGCGATGGCGCGCAGGAAGGCATCCGGCTTCTGCATGAGCAGACCGCAACCGTCACCGGTCTTGCCGTCCGCGTTGATACCGCCCCGGTGGGTCATGCAGGTCAGGGCTTCGATGGCCGTTTCCAGCAGGTCGTGGCTGGGCTCGCCCTGCATATGGGCGATCAGGCCGAAGCCGCAGTTGTCCTTGAAGCTATCGGGATTGAACAGGCCTGCTTTCATAGCGCTCTCACCGGCAATCAGGTTATTGCGAAGGCATCACAAAACGGTCCGCTTATTTGAACTTTTTTCGGACAGTCAAAGGCTGACCAGTGTAGCGAAAAAATCGCTTACGACAAACACTGATGACACCTGATGAAAATTCGATGACGCAAAACAGAAAGCCCCGGCGTCACTCTCGTGATAGCGCCGGGGCTTTCTTTTCGTGCCAGGCAAGAATCAGCGACTGGTGGCGATGTCCTGCTGGATGCTGGCGAAGGTCCGCGGCCAAGGCTTGCTGGCCTGTACCTTGGCCGGCAACTGCTTGACCGCAGCCTCGGCCGCCGCCCGATTGGCGAAGTTGCCGTAGGTCACCACATAGAGCGCCTTGCCCTGGTAGCTCTTCTTGAAATAGCGGAAGTTGCCACTGTCAGCCTGGGCGGCGATGAAGTCCTGCGCCGCCTTTTCGGTGCTGGTGCCCACCACCTGCAAGGCGTACTTGCTGCCCGCCTGACTGCCGTACCAGCCCGCCGCAGCGCCACCGGCGTGCGCAGGGGCCGCAGCCGGGGCCGGCTTGGCCGGTGCCGGCGCGGGGGTAGGCGCAGGTGCGGTATGCCGGGGCGCCGGAGCGGCCACTGCCGGCGCGCTGGGCGCTGGCGTGCGTGTCGGTGTCCGGCTGGGCAGTTCGTCCTCGTCACTGATGGGCGGGGCGTCGGTGGTCACGGTGGGCGGTACGCCACCCGCACCCATGTCGTTGCCAGCAGCGGTACCAGCCTGCCGGCCACCCGCCGCTTCCGCCAGGGGTTCGCGGATGACCGGCTGCGACTCGCCCACCAGCGGCAGGGGTAGCGGCTTGGAAGAGCCATCGAACTGGATGGGCGCCCCCTGGGCGTCCTTGCCGACGGACGCGGTGTTCTGGCCGCCCATGGGCAGGTCCTGCCCGGCCGTGCCGGTCGCCGGGGTTTCGCTCTTGCCGCCCTTAAGCGACAGCGCCGCAGCGCCGACTGCCAGCACCACCACCCCGAGAATGACCAGATGCTTGCGCGGCAGCGCCGCCAGCAGATTGCGCGAGCCCTTCGCCGGAGCAGCGGCCTTCTTGCGCCGGGCGGTCATGCCGGCCACCAGGACATCCCGGGCTTCTTCATTGAGCCGACCGGGCCAGCCACCGGAGCGCTGGTGAATGGTCGCGAGTTGCTCGTCGGTAAAGATCTCCAGACCCTGACCGGCACCTTCCAGGCGCTGGGCCAGATATTCCTCGGCCTCGCTTTCGCTGTAGGGCAGCAATTCGATGGCATGATAGCGCTCTTCGCCCTGGGCGATGTCTTCCAGGCGCATCACCACTTCCGCCTCGCCGAACAGGAAGACGTGCAGGCGTTCCTTCTCGCCGCCACCGGCCAGTTCCAGCAGGGCTTCCAGGGCGGGAGTGGCCAGCGCCTCGGCGTCATCCACCAGGATGTAGACCTCCTGCCCCGCCAGGCGCACTTCCGCCGCCTGCGCGAGAATGGCCGCCGGCGTCTGGCTGTCGGCGCCCACGCCCTTGGCGACCTGGGCCAGCACGGTGCGGGCGTCGCCGCCGTTCTGCGCGGAAATCACCACGCAGTGCACGGCTTCCTTCTTGGTGCTGGCCGCCAGCGCCTGGCGCAGCAGCGTCTTGCCGCTGCCCTCGGGACCGCTGACCACCAGCAACAACTGGCTGTAGCGGGCCAGGTGATGCAACTGACCCAGCACCGGCTTGCGCTGCGCCGGAAAGAATTTGAAACCGGGAACGCGGGCGGCGAACGGGTCGTGAGTGAACTGATAGTGACCGAGGAAGGCTTCGTCGGCGTGCAGATTGGACATGGGACTCTCTTGTTCTCCTTACTGGGCGGTCAGCGCTTGGTAATCGGTACGCAGCGTCTGCTCGAGAATGTCGCGGGCGAAGTCGGCGGTCACCACGGCCTGGCCCAAATCACTGAGCAGTACCAGCCGGAGTTGTCCATCCAGGACCTTCTTGTCCACCGCCATGAGGCGTTCGAAATCGGCCGGCTGCATGTCGGCCGGCGGTACCACGGGAAGCCCGGCCCGGACCAGCAGGCGCAGGGCGCGGTCGCGCTGGGCGGCCGTGAGCCAGCCCAGCAGCAGGGACATCTGCAGCGCCATGACCATGCCGGCGGAAACCGCTTCGCCGTGCAGCCAGACGCCATAGCCCTGGTGGGTCTCGATGGCGTGGCCGAAGGTATGCCCCAGGTTGAGGATCGCCCGCAGACCCGACTCGCGCTCGTCGCTGCCGACCACCTGGGCCTTGGCCGCGCAGGAGCGCTCGATGGCTTCGGTGAGTGCCTGCTGGTCCAGCGCCAAGAGCGCCTCGACATGCTCCTCGAGCCAGCCGAGGAAGGGCTCATCACAGATCAGACCGTACTTGATGACCTCGGCCAGACCCGCCGACAGTTCGCGCGCCGGCAGGGTCGCCAGGCTGGCGGTGTCGATGACCACGGCCTTGGGCTGGTAGAAGGCGCCGATCATGTTCTTGCCCAGCGGGTGGTTGATGCCGGTCTTGCCGCCCACCGAGGAATCGACTTGGGACAGCAGCGTGGTCGGCACCTGGATGAAGTCCACCCCGCGCTGATAACAGGCCGCGGCGAACCCGCCCATGTCGCCGACCACCCCGCCACCGAGGGCGATGAGGGTGGTCTTGCGATCATGACGATCCTGCAGCAGACCGTCGAAGATCAGCTGCAGGGTTTCCCAGTTCTTGTGCGCCTCGCCATCGGGCAGCACGATCGAGCTGACCTGGCGATCGCCCAGGGTGCGCAGCAGGCGCTCCAGATAGAGCGGCGCGATGGTTTCGTTGGTGACGATCGCCACCTTGCGCCCGGCGAGATGGGGCAGGAAGCATTCCGGCTGATCCAGAAGGCCCTGGCCGATGTAGATCGGGTAGCTGCGCTCACCGAGCTCGACGTGAAGAGTCCGCATGCCGTCACCTTGATTCAAAGGGCGCCTAGCATAGCGCAGAACGCCTGCGGCTTTAATGCGGTGCCAGGGCTTTCAGACGGTCGAGTATCTGCAGCACGACCAGCCGAGGCGGCCGCTCGTCGGTCTCGATGATGATGTCGGCGATTTCGCGGTAAAGCGGATCGCGCATGGCCATGAGAGTGCGCAGCACCGCCGCGGGATCGGCGGTCTGCAGGAGCGGGCGATTGCGATCGCGGGAGGTGCGCTCGATCTGCTGCTCGATGGAGGCATGCAGATAGATGACCCGCCCACCGCGCTTGAGCGCCTGGCGATTGTCCTCGCGCAGCACGGCGCCACCGCCAGTGGCCATCACCAGGCCGTTTTCCGCGCACAGCTCGGCGATCGCGGCGCGTTCGCGCTCGCGAAAGCCCTGCTCGCCTTCCACATCGAAGATCCAGGGTATGTCGGCACCGGTACGTTCTTCGATTACCTTGTCGGAATCCTTGAACGGCAGCCGCAATTCCTTCGCCAGGAGCCGGCCGATGGTGCTCTTGCCCGAGCCCATCGGTCCTACGAGAAACAGATTACGCACTTATGTCATCGACCAACCGCTATCGCCTGGTTGTTCATGATACGCGGCGTGAGGAAGATCAGCAGCTCGACTTTGCTGTCGGTGACCGAATCCCGGCGGAACAGTCGGCCGACATAGGGGATGTCGCCCAACATCGGCACCTTGGTGGTGGACTTGGTCTGGGTGTTGGAGAACACCCCGCCCAGCACGATGGTCTCGCCATCGCTCACCAGTACCTTGGCATTGACCTCGTTCTTGCTGATCGGCGGCACGCCATTGAGGGCGTTCTGGTAGTCAGGGGCATCCTTGTTCACCTTGACCTCCATGATGATGCGGTTGTCCGGGGTGATCTGCGGTGTGACCTCCAGCGACAGGGCGGCCTGCTTGAAGCTGGTGCTGGTGGCACCGCTGGAGCTGGCTTCCTGGTAGGGGATCTCGGTACCACGCAGGATCTTGGCGGTCTCCTTGTCCGAGGTCACCACCTTGGGCTGGGAGATGATCTCGCCATTGCCACTGGACTGCAGGGCCGACAGCTGCAGGTCGAGCATCTTGCCGCCGACCATGAAGCCGATGCCGATGCCCGAGGTGCTGCCGGAAACGCCCATGTCGACGAAAGGTGTGGGCGCGACGCCGTTGGTCGAGGTGAAGTTACCCACGGTACTGGTACCCGGCAGGAAGGCCTGACCGGTAGTGGGGTCGACCGTGGTGGCGCCGTCCTTGCCATAGACCGCGAAGTTGCCCGAACTGGCGTTCCCGCCCCAGCGCACGCCCAGCTGCTTGCTGTAGTCGACGTTGGCTTCCACCAGGCGCGCCTCGATCATCACCTGGCGCACCGGGATGTCCAGCTGGGAGACGATGCGGCGCAGTTCATCCAGGCGATTCTGGGTCTGGTAGGCGATGATGCTGTTGGTGCGTTCGTCCACCGAGATGGAGCCGCGCTCGTCGGCGGTCTTGTCGGCACTGGTCACCGACTGGAACAGCTTGGCAATGTCGGCGGCCTTGGCGTAGTTGACCTGGATCAGGTCGCGACGCAAGGGGGCCAGTTGCTGGATCTGCTTCTGGGACTCCAGCTCCTGACGTTCGCGGGCGGCGATCTCGTCGGCCGGGGCCACCAGCAGCACGTTGCCGATCTGGCGCTTGTCCAGTCCCTTGGTCTTGAGGATCAGATCCAGCGCCTGGTCCCAGGGCACGTTCTGCAGACGCAGGGTGATGTTGCCCTGCACGGTGTCGCTCGCCACCAGGTTGAGATTGGTGAAGTCGGCGATCAGCTGCAGCACCGAGCGGACATCGATGTCCTGGAAGTTCAGCGACAGCTTCTCGCCGGTATAGGTGAAGCGATCGGCTGCGCGCTTTTCCTTTTCCTCGGTGGTGAGCGGCTTGACGCTCAGGGTCAGACGGTTGTTGGTCTGGTAGGCCAGGTAGTCGTAGGTACCGGTTGGCTCGATGACGATGGACGCCCCGCCGCTGTCAGCGGAGGCGTTGACGAACTGCACCGGGGTGGCGAAATCCTTGACGTCCAGCCGTACCCGCAGCTCTTCAGGCAGCTGGGTACCGGCAAAGGTCAGGCGAATCTTGCCGCCCTGCTCCTGGATGTCCGGATTGATGCCGGTCTCGCTCAGGTCGATGACCACGTTGCCCTCGCCCTGGGGCCCACGCTGGAAATCGATATGGCGGATCGCCTTGCCGCGCAATTGCGGCCGCGGCGCGGTCATGGCCGCCACGGTAGAGGTGGCCTGGGTCGGCGGCAGCGGCGTGCGGGCGATCGCGCCGGGCAAGGGAGCGGACGACGGCGCGGTCACGGTGCTCGGCGCAGCGGCGCGCGGCAGGTTGGGCGTCAGGTTGGCCTGGGCGCTGGCGGTCTGGCGACCGGCGGTGCCCCCGATGGTGACGAACAGGTTGCGACCGTCGGCCCGGGTGTCGTAGCTGGCCAGATTGGTGAGGTTGATGATCAGGCGGGTGCGGTTGCCCGCCTCGACCACCGTCACGCTGCGGGCATTGCCATTGCCCAGCTCACGGCTCTTGGTACCGAGTTTATTGGCAACGCCGGGCAGGTCAAGGGCGATGCGCGCCGGCTGCTCGATGGTGTAGCCCTTGGGCACCGGCACCGGCTGATCGAAGGTCAGCTTGAGTTCGATGCGATCCCCGGGCAGGGAGGCGACGTTCAAGGCCTGCAGATCGGCCGCCAGAGCCTGGCCGGCCAGGCTGCTCAGCAGCAGGGCCAGGCCCAGCCCCAGTCGTCCCGCGATAGTAGTGTTCACAGTGCTCGCCCCGCCCATTTAAGTCTTTTCCTTCAAGGTGATGGTGCGCGGCCGTTCCAGCCAGCCACCCTCGCCATCCGGGACGATTTCGATCACGTCGATCTCGCCATCGGTAATCTTGGTGATGCGTCCGTCATTGCGCCCCAGGTAGTCGCCCACCTTGACGCGATGCACGCCCCCGGCGCCGTTGACCAGCGCATAGCGGCCACTGGCATTGGCCAGGATGCCGACCATGCTGAAGGTCTCGATATTGAAGCCTTCGAGAAACTGCTTGGGCCGATTCACGTCCGGCTTGATGTTGCCGGTTCCGCGCTGGCGCACCGTGGGATCGATGCGTACCGGTGCCTGGAAGGGGCTGCGCAGGGCCGAAGCCGCATAGGTGAAGGGTTCGTAGGCGCGAAACTGCGGCAGCGGCTCGATGGAACCGCGCGGCTTGGCGCGGGTTTCGTCCATGAAGGCCTGCAGATCGCTGGTATCGCTGGAACCGCAGCCGACCAGCATGCCGGTCAGCAGGCAAAGCAACAGGGGCGTCCTCATTTGCCGAGCCCCTTGTCGTTGTAGCGATAGGTCTTGGCCAGGACATTCATGCGCAACTTGCCGCCGCCTCCGGAGACCGTGCCGCCGCCATTGGCGTTTCTGTCGTCCACCGGCTTGAGGTCGAAGTCGTGCAGGGTGACGATGCGCGGCAGGCTGGACACGCTGCTGACGAAGGTCGCCAGGTCATGATAGCTGCCCACCACGGTGATCTGGATCGGCAACTCGACATAGAACTGCTGGGTGACCTCGGGCAGCAGCTTGATCTGCTCGAACTCCAGGCCACTGCCGAGACCGGTGCGGGTGATGTCTTCCAGCAGCGCCGGCACCTCGGTATCGCCGGGCAGTTGCCGCAGCAGGGCGCCGAAGGACTCCTCCATCTCCACCATCTGCTGCTTGTAGGCATCCAGATTGGCCGCCTGGAAGGCCTTGCTGGCGTATTGCTGCTTGAGCGTCTCTTCCTGGTTGCGCTGGCTGTCCAGCTGGGCCTGCATGTCGCTGAGGTGGAACTGATAGCCGAGCAGCAGCACCACCAGCACGATCAGCAGGCAGGCGATGACCTTGACCGGCTTGGGCCAGGAACCCAGATTCTCGAGATTGAGGTCGTTGATGTCGACCTTGCGCAGGCTGGCCAGGGAATCGGCGAGACTCATGGTTTGCCTCCCTGGGCGAGCGGGGCCGGTGTCGCAGGGGCGCCGGGCTGGGTCTGCTTGACGGTGAGCTGGAAGGTATTGGCCTGGTCCACCGCACCCGCGGTGGTGGCCTTCACCTCGATCAGCGTAGGCGAGGCAAACCAGTCCGAGGCATCCAGGTTACGCATCAGGTTGGAGACCCGGTTGTTGGATTCCGCCTCGCCGCTGATCGACAGGGTGTCACCCTGCATCTTCAGCTCGCGGAAATAGACGCCGTCCGGCAGCGTCCGCACCAGTTGATCGAAGACATGGCCGATGACCGGGCGGTTGCCCTGCAGATCCTGGATGATCTTCATCCGCGCCAGCAGTTGCTGACGGCGGGTCTTGAGCTCGCTGATCTCCTTGATGCGCACGTCCAGCTGGGCGATGTTCTGCTGGATGAAGGCATTGCGCGCCTCCTGGCGGGCGATCTCACCGGACAGGTACTGATCACCGAGAAACACGGCGCCACAGGAGAGCACGAAGATGCCACCCAGGATCACCAGGAACTGCTTGCGCCTTTCTTCGCGCAGCTGCTCCCGCCAGGGCAAGAGGTTGATGCGGGCCATCTAGTCGAAACTCCTCATGGCCAGGCCGCAGGCGATCATCAGCGCCGGGGCGTCACCCGCCAGGGCCGCCGCGTTGACCTTGTTGCTGACGGTCATGTCGGCGAAGGGATTGGCCAGGACCGTGGGGGTGCCGATTTTCTGCTGGATCAAACGGTCGAGTCCGGAAATTGACGCGGTTCCTCCAGCAAGCAAGATGTAGTCCACATCATTGTATTGCCCGGCGGCGAAAAAGAACTGCAGCGAACGCGCCACCTGTTGCACCACCGCCTCGCGGAAGGGCGTCAGCACCTCGCTCTGGTAGTCGTCCGGCAGCCCGCCCTGCTTCTTGGCCAGACCGGCCTCTTCTACCGACAGCCCATAGCGACGCTGGATCTCTTCGGTGAGCTGGCGACCGCCAAACAGCTGTTCGCGGGTGTAGATGGTCTTGCCGTTGTGCAGCACGCTCAGGGTGGTCATGGTGGCGCCGATGTCGACCACCGCCACGGTCAGATCGTCGACGTGGCCACCGAGCTGATTGGCCAGCAACTGGTAGGCGCGCTCCAGGGCATAGGCCTCGACGTCGACCACCTTGGCCGAGACGCCGGCCAGCGCTAGGGCCGCTTCGCGAACCTCGACGTTTTCCTTCCGGCAGGCGGCCAGCAGCACCTCGACGCGCTCGGCGTTACGCGGCGACGGCCCCTGCGCTTCGAAATCGATGGCGACCTCGTCCAGCGGATAGGGAATGTACTGGTCGGCTTCCAGCTTGATCTGGTTTTCCAGCTCGTCGTCGGTCAGACCGGCGTCCATCTCGATGGTCTTGGCGATCACCGCCGAGCCGGAAACGGCCACGGCGGCGCTGCGCGCGGAGGTGCGCGCCTTGACCAGCACCCGGCCGATGGCCAGGCCCACGCCTTCGAGTTCGGCGATGTTCTTCTCGACCACGGCATTGGCCGGCAGGGGTTCGACCGCATAGGCCTCTACCCGGTAGCGCCCGCCTGCACGGCTCAACTCGATGAGTTTCACGGATGTCGAACTGACGTCGATACCCAGCAGCGTATTCGCCTTCTTTCTGAATAGCCCTAGCACATCAGTTCCCTATGAGCGACGGTGGTCTTCCGCGGACGGGCATTAGATAACAGACTTGACACCCGAGCAAATAGCGGCCAACCGCCAAACGCGCCTATAATGGCGACGCCGTGTAGGCTGACCCTCACCTGTCGCCCTTTCCTTCTTTCCATTCGAAAAGTCTCTTGATGCGTGTTCTGAAATTTTTCTGGTGGTCGTTGGTCGCCCTGGTCTGCAGCCTTTTGCTGGGTCTCAGCGGTGCCTTCCTCTACCTCAGCCCCAGCCTGCCCTCCATCGACGCCCTGCGAAACGTGCAACTGCAGATCCCTCTGCGGGTGTACAGCGCGGACGGCAAACTCATCGCCGAATTCGGTGAAATGCGCCGCTCGCCGCTGCGGTTCAACGAAATACCGCCCGATTTCATCCATGCCCTGCTCTCCGCCGAGGATGACAACTTCGCCAATCACTATGGCGTGGATGTCAAAAGCCTGGCGCGAGCGGTGAGCCAGCTGGTCAAGACCGGACACATCCAGACCGGCGGCAGCACCATCACCATGCAGGTCGCCAAGAACTACTTCCTGACCAGCGAACGCAGCTTCTCGCGCAAATTCACCGAGATCCTCCTGGCGCTGCAAATCGAGCGCCAACTGACCAAGGACGAGATCCTCGAGCTCTACGTCAACAAGATCTACCTGGGCAACCGCGCCTACGGTATCGAGGCCGCCGCCCAGGTCTACTATGGCAAGTCCATCAAGGACCTTACCGTTGCCCAGATGGCGATGATCGCCGGTCTGCCCAAGGCGCCGTCGCGTTACAACCCGGTCGCTAATCCTGAGCGTAGCCTGGAAAGACGCAATTGGATTCTCGAACGCATGTTCAAGCTCGGTTATATCGATCAGGCGGCCTACCAGGCCGGCATCGCCGAGCCGCTCGAGGCCTATCACCATGTCGCCATTCCCGAGCTCAACGCCCCCTACATTGCCGAGATGGCGCGGGCGGAAATGGTCGGCCGCTATGGCGGTGACGCCTATACCGATGGCTACCAGGTCTATACCACCATCGACAGCCGGCTGCAGACGGACGCCTTCGAGGCCGTGCGCGACGGCCTGACCGACTACGACCGCCGCCATGGCTACCGCGGGCCCGAGGCCCAGTGGCCCAACCGCAGCCGGGCCGAGTGGACCGCACTGATCCAGAAGCAGCGCATCGTCGGCGGCCAGGATCCGGCCATCGTCACCCAGGTGGAAAAGAGCGGCATCCTGGTCCTGACCCGCGAGGGCAAGGAAGAGGCAGTCTCCTGGGATTCGATGAAGTGGGCCCGCCCCTACCTCAGCGCTAACAGCCTGGGGCCGCGGCCGAACGGTCCGGCCGACGTGGTCAAGGTCGGCGACCTGATCCGGGTGCAGCGCCAGGACGATGGCAGCCTGAAGTTCTCGCAGATCCCCAAGGCGCAGAGCGCCCTGGTCTCCCTCGACCCCCAGGATGGCGCCATCCGCGCCCTGATCGGCGGTTTCTCCTTCGAGCAGAGCAACTACAACCGCGCGACCCAGGCCCGCCGCCAGCCCGGCTCCAGCTTCAAGCCGTTCATCTATAGCGCGGCCCTGGAAAAGGGCTTCACCGCCGCCAGCCTGGTCAACGATGCGCCCATCGTCTTCATGGACGAGAATCCCGACGAAGCCTGGCGACCAAAGAACGACAACAACACCTTCCTCGGCCCCATCCGCCTGCGCGAGGCGTTGTATCGCTCGCGCAACCTGGTGTCCATCCGGGTGCTGCAGGCCATCGGCATCGACTATGCGCTGGACTACGTCAGTCGCTTCGGCTTCGAGCGCGACCAGTTGCCGCGCAACCTGTCCCTGGCCCTCGGTACCCCGGGCCTGACGCCGCTGGAAGTCGCCACCGGCTGGTCGGTGTTCGCCAACGAGGGTTACAAGGTGACCCCCTACGTGGTCGATCACGTGACCGATCGCGACGGCAAGGTGGTCTATCGCACTGCCGCGCCGCGGGTGCCCCAGCAGGTGCAGGCCAAGGCTGCCCCGGGCGTCGAGGTCACGCCGGCGGCCGACACCGCCACGGCCGATCCGGCCAATCCGGCGCCGGTGTTCGCGCCCCAGGTCATCGACCCGCGCAACGCCTTCATCATGAACAGCATGCTGCAGGACGTGATCAAGCGCGGCACTGGGCGCAAGGCGCTGGAACTGGGTCGCAACGACTTGGCCGGCAAGACTGGTACCACCAACGAATCCAAGGACACCTGGTTCTCCGGCTACAACGGCGACTACGTGACCACGGTCTGGGCCGGCTTCGATCAGCCCGAGACCCTGGGTCGCCAGGAATTCGGTGGCACCGTGGCCCTGCCGATCTGGATGAGCTACATGGGCGCGGCGCTCAAGGACAAGCCGCCGCATCAGCTCAAGGAACCGGAAGGCATCGTTTCCATCCGCGTCGATCCGACCACCGGTCGCGCTGCGCCGCCCGGCACGCCCAACGCCTACTTCGAGCTGTTCAAGAGCGAGGACACCCCGCCGAGCCTGGACGAGCTGCCGCCTGGCGTGGCGCCCGGCACGCCGCTGCCTTCCAGCGAGACCGTGCCCATGGACATCTTCTGATCTCCAGCCAATAAAAAACCCCGCCGCGGCGGGGTTTTTTTATTCCTTCAGGCCTTACTTGGCGAAGACGTCATCCACCGACTTCAGCGGATAGTTCGCCGGATAGGGCAGCGTGGCCACGCCGGTCTCGATGGCGGCCTTGGCCACGGCATCGGATACCAGGGTGATCAGGCGCGCATCCATCGGCTTGGGAATGATGTACTCGCGGCCGAAGCTCAGGCTGTCGACCTTGTAGGCTTCGCAGACTTCCTTGGGCACCGGTAGCTTGGCCAGGTCACGCAGGGCCAGGGCGGCGGCGATCTTCATCTCTTCGTTGATGACCCGGGCGCGGACGTCCAGGGCACCGCGGAAGATGAAGGGGAAGCCGAGGACGTTGTTGACCTGGTTCGGGTAGTCGGAACGACCGGTGGCCATGATCACGTCGTCGCGGGTGGCGTGGGCCAGCTCTGGGGTGATTTCCGGATCCGGGTTGGAGCAGGCGAAGACGATGGGGTTGGCCGCCATGCGCTTGAGGCCTTCCGCCGACAGCAGGTTCGGGCCGGACAGACCGACGAAGACGTCGGCGCCCTCGAGAGCGTCGTCCAGGGTGCGCTTGCTGGTCTCGGTGGCGAAGGCCGCCTTGTACTGGTTCAGGTCGTTGCGGCCGCTGTGGACCACGCCCTGACGGTCGATCATGTAGATGTTCTCGACCTTGGCGCCCATGCTGGCCAGGAGGCGCATGCAGGAGATGGCGGCGGCACCGGCACCCAGACAGACGATCTTGGCGTCTTCCAGGCGCTTGCCGGCGATTTCCAGGGCGTTGAGCATGCCGGCGGCGGTGACGATGGCGGTGCCGTGCTGGTCATCGTGGAAGACCGGGATGTCGCACTGCTCGATCAGGGCGCGCTCGATCTCGAAGCACTCGGGCGCCTTGATGTCTTCCAGGTTGATGCCACCGAAGGTGATGGAGATGCGCTTGACGGTGTCGATGAAGGCCTGGGGGCTCTCGGCGTCCACCTCGATGTCGAAGACGTCCACACCGGCGAAGCGCTTGAACAGCACACCCTTGCCTTCCATCACCGGCTTGGAGGCCAGCGGGCCGAGGTTGCCCAGGCCGAGGATAGCGGTACCGTCGGAGATCACGGCGACCAGGTTGCCCTTGCCGGTGTAGCGGTAGGCCATTTCGGGATCGCGACCGATCTCGCGGACCGGTTCGGCGACGCCGGGGCTGTAGGCCAGGGACAGGTCGCGGGCGGTCGCGGTGGGCTTGGTCAGCTCGACGCTGAGTTTGCCGGGGCGCGGCTGGGCGTGGTATTCGAGGGCAGCGGTTTTGAGATCAGACATTATTGGTATATCCGCGTGGTGTGGGTCTTGGGTCGGGCGAGAATACGCAAAGACTCAAGGTGCCACAAGCAATCGGCCATATGCCTGAAATCAATCGCAATACGACTTTCGGCTAAAACGATTCAACCTGCAAACCCAGCATGTGCGGATCGCTCAAGGTCATCCGCCAGCGGGCGCGCCCCGCTTCCTGGCGCCGGCTGCGATCGGAAATCCAGCCCCGCGCCTCGAGCTGGCGGCCGACCCATTGATGCAGCGGCACGCCGTCGAAGGCCTCGACGAAGCGCTCGGGGACATTGACCACCAGATCGCCTTCGAACTGCAGCCAGAGGCCGCCGCGATTGCGTTCGACGTCCAGCAGACGCCCCTGCACCACGGCGAAACCGCCTTCCGCGATCCGGGTGGCGGGGGTCGGCTCCTGCTTCCAGACCCCGAGACGCGCCCGGCGCGCCTGGCTTTGTGCGGCGGCCTGACAATCGGCCAGCCGGATATTGGGCGCGATGGCGACGGCATAGCCGAGACCCTCGGCGATCAACCGGGCTTCCAGATTGTCGCCCTCGCGATCATAGAGATGCGCCAGGGTGCGGCCGTAATTGTCGGTCGCCTCGCTACCCGGCACCAGCCGCAGGCGCTCGTCGCTGGCCGCGACCAGTTCCTGCAGGCGCCGGCGCGCTGCCTCGGCATAGGGCTGGGCGGTACCGCCGGACTTGCCCAGCTCGGGCGCATTGACGCCGATCAGCCGGACCGAGCGGCCGTCGACCAGGCGCAGGGTATCGCCATCCACCACCTGCCGGACCATCACCTCCTGGCCACCAGGCAGCAGCGGGCACGCCGCCGCCAGGGCCGCGGGCGCGCCGGTCAGGCCAGAAACGAAAAAGGCGCCCCAGAGGGACGCCTTCTTCAGTGTCGAACCATGCGGAGATGGTCGACGGCAGCGCATTACTTGCTGCTGCCGAACACGCCGAAGCGCTGCTTGAAGCGGTCGATACGGCCGCCAGCGTCCAGGACCTTCTGCTTGCCGGTGTAGAACGGGTGGCATTCGGAGCAGACGTCCAGGTGAATGTTCTTGCTCAGGGTCGAGCGGGTCTTGATGACGTTGCCGCAGCTGCAGGTGGCTTCGATGGCATCGTACTGCGGATGGATATCAGCTTTCATGGGGCTATCCTCGGGGTCTAGCTGTGCCGCCACCCGGCGCCATTGCCGGATACCGCACAGATTTGGGCTGCAAATCATACCAGAGCAGCTAAGAGGTGCAAGCAGCCCCCACACCGCCCGTCTGCTACCATCAGGCTTTACTCCTGCGAGCCCTGCCGTGCCCCTGATCCTGCGCCTGGCGCTGCCCTCCCCGCTGCGCCGCCTGTTCGACTATCTGCCGCCCAAGGGAGCGGTCGAGGAGCAGTTGCGCCCGGGCGTGCGGCTGCGGGTGCCCTTTGGCCGCCGCGAGGTGATCGGGGTCCTGATCGAGGTCGCCCAGGAGACCGAGGTGCCGCCGGACAAGCTGCGCAAGGCGCTGCAGTTGCTCGACGAGCGTCCGCCACTGCCGAGCGCGCTGTTCGAACTCTGCCAGTGGTCCGCCCAGTACTATCAGCACAGCCTCGGCGACACCCTGAGCTGGGCACTTCCTGCCCTTTTGCGTCAGGGAGAACCGGCGGAGCGACGGCTGCAGCGCTTCTGGATCGCCCAACCCGAAGCCCGCCCTGAAGATCCGCGCCTGGCCCGGGCGCCGCGCCAGCGCGAGGCGCTCAAGACCCTGCGCCAGCATCCCCATGGCGTGCTGCACGAATTGCTCGGCCAGCTCGGCCTGGTCAAGGACAGCCTCGACCTCCTGCAGGCCAAGGGCCTGGTCCAGGTGGAGACCCGCTATCACCAGCCGCACCGACACCAGGGCGCCTGGCTCGCCCAGGCCGAACTGCCGCTCAACGGCGAGCAGCGCCTGGCCTACGAAGCGGTCCGCGCCGGCAGCGGCTTCCACTGCTATCTGCTGGAAGGGGTGACCGGCAGCGGCAAGACCGAGGTCTATCTGCAGCTGATCCGCGCCACCTTGGAAGCGGGACGCCAGGCCCTGCTGCTGATCCCCGAGATCAACCTGGGGCCCCAGACCCTGGGTCGCTTCGAACAACGCTTCAATGCGCGCATCGCCCTGCTGCATTCGGCGCTGACCGATCGCGAGCGCATGGACATCTGGCTGGCCGCCCGCGATGGCGAACTGGACATCGTGGTGGGCACCCGCTCGGCGCTGTTCACCCCGCTCAAACACCCCGGGCTGATCATCGTCGACGAAGAACACGACGCCTCCTATAAACAGCAGGAAGGCCTGAGGTACCACGCCCGCGACCTGGCGGTGGTCCGCGCGCGCTTCGAGAATCTACCGGTGGTGCTGGGTTCGGCCACGCCCTCGCTGGAAAGCCTGCACAACGCCGAGCAGGGGCGTTACGCCCATCTGCGTCTGTCACTCCGCGCCGGTGGCGCCCAGCCGCCGCGCTTCGAGCGCCTGGACGTGCGCAGTCGCCCCTTGGACAGCGGCCTGTCCCAACCGCTGCTCAAGGCCATGGGCGCGACCCTGGAACGCGGCCAGCAGGTGCTGGTGTTCCTCAATCGCCGCGGCTTCGCCCCCACCCTGCTCTGCCACGATTGCGGCTGGCTGGCCCAATGCCCGCGCTGCGACGCCCGCATGACCTATCACCGCGGCTCCGGCGAGTTGCGCTGCCACCATTGCGATCAGCGCCAGACGCCCCCGCGCCACTGCCCCTCCTGCGGCAAGCTCGACCTGCGTCCGGTGGGTGCCGGCACCGAACGCGCCGAGGAACGCCTGCAGCTGCTGTTCCCGGACGTCCCGGTGCTGCGCATCGACCGCGACACCACGGCGCGCAAGGACGCCCTGGGCAAGCTGCTGAGAACCATCCACAGCGGCGCGCCCTGCATCCTGGTCGGCACCCAGATGCTCGCCAAGGGCCACCACTTTCCCAAGGTGACCCTGGTCGCCGTGCTGGACGCCGACAGCGGGCTGTTTTCCGCCGACTTCCGCGCCAGCGAGCGCATGGCCCAGCAGATCGTCCAGGTGGCCGGCCGTGCCGGGCGCGCCGAGGAACCGGGCCAGGTGCTGATCCAGACCCATCTGGCCGATCATCCGCTCATGGTGCAGCTGGCCGAGGAAGGCTATCCGGCGTTTGCCCGCCAGGCCCTGCAGGAGCGCCGCGCCGCCGGCCTGCCGCCCTTCGCCTATCTGGCGCTGCTGCGTGCCGACGCCCATCGCCAGGATCAGGTGGAGAATTTCCTTGAGGCGGCCTATCACGTCGCCGAGGGCCTGGCGGTCAATCTCGCTCTGCCCCAGGTGGAGTTGCTCGGTCCGGTACCGGCGCCGATGGAAAGACGCGCCGGTCGCCATCGGGCCCAGTTGCTGCTGCAGAGCAGCAGTCGCGCGCCCCTGCACCGGCTGCTGGGCATCTGGGTCGTCCAGCTGGAAAGCCTGCCCGAAGCCCGCCAGGTGCGCTGGTCGCTGGATGTGGATCCCATCGATCTCTTCTAGTGGCATAGGCTTACCATTGGCAAGGCCGGGCTCGCCACGGATAATGCCGGGTTTTCATCGCAGTGCGCGCTCGGCGCACGCCGAAGGCCAAAGACCATGAAAGACAGCATCCGCCAGCTCATCCAGCACGCCCTCGACCGCCTGATCGCCGACGGCACCCTGCCGGCCGACGTGGCCCCGGCCATCCAGGTCGAGAACACCAAGGACAAGAGCCACGGCGACTTCGCCAGCAACGTCGCCCTGCTGCTGGCCAAACCGGCCCGGGCCAAGCCCCGTGACCTGGCCGAGAAGCTGCTGGCCGCCCTGCCCGCCGATCCGGCGGTGAGCAAGGTGGAGATCGCCGGCCCCGGCTTTCTCAACTTCTTCCAGAATCATGCGCAACTGGCCGCGCGCCTGGATGCGGCCTTCGCCGATCCGCACCTGGGCGTGCCCAGCCACGAGCCGCGTCAGCGCGTGGTGGTGGACCTCTCCTCGCCGAACCTGGCCAAGGAGATGCACGTCGGTCACCTTAGATCCACCATCATCGGTGACGCTGTGGCGCGGGTGCTGGAATTCCTCGGCGACGAGGTGATCCGCCAGAACCACGTGGGTGACTGGGGTACCCAGTTCGGCATGCTGCTGGCCTACATGGAAGAGCAGCCCCAGGCCGCCGAAGGCGAGCTGGCCGATCTTGAGGTGTTCTATCGCGCCGCCAAGGGCCGCTTCGACGCCTCGCCGGAATTCGCCGCCCGCGCCCGCGAACTGGTGGTGGCGCTGCAGGCGGGCGATGCCCACTGCCTGCGGCTCTGGGAGCGATTCAACGCCGTCTCCCTGTCCCACTGCCAGGAGGTCTACGATCGCCTCAACGTCAAGCTGACCCCGGCCGACGTCAAGGGCGAGAGCGCCTACAACGACGACCTGGCCCAGGTGGTGGCCGATCTGGACGCCGCCGGTCTGCTCACCGAGAGCGACGGCGCCCGTTGCGTCTTCCTCGACGAATTCAAGAACGCCGAGGGCAATCCGCTGCCGGTGATCGTGCAGAAGGCCGGCGGTGGCTATCTCTATTCCACCACCGACCTGGCCGCCATGCGCTATCGCAGCCGCCAGCTGCACGCCGATCGCGCGCTCTACTTCGTCGATCAGCGCCAGGCCCTGCACTTCCAGATGGCCTTCGAGGTGGCGCGCCGCGCCGGTTTCGTCGATGCGTCCATGGACCTCGAGCACATGGGCTTCGGCACCATGAACGGCGCCGACGGCCGTCCGTTCAAGACCCGCGACGGTGGCACCGTCAAGCTGGTCGACCTGCTCGACGAAGCCGAGGAACGTGCCTACCAGCTGGTCAAGGAGCGCAATGCCGGTCGCGCGGAGCGTGGCGAGGCGCCCTTCAGCGAGGACGAATTGCGCCACATCGGCCGCGTGGTGGGCATCGCCTCGGTCAAGTATGCCGACCTGTCCAAGCACCGTACCAGCGACTACAGCTTCAACTTCGAACAGATGCTCAGCTTCGAGGGCAACACCGCGCCCTATCTGCTGTATGCCTACACCCGCGTCGCCAGCGTGCTGCGCAAGGCCGAGCAGAACGAACCCGCCGGCAGCATCCGCCTGGACGCGCCCCAGGAGCAGGACCTCGGCGGGCGTCTGGCGCAATTCGGCGAGATCCTCGCCAGCGTTGCCGACAAGGGCACCCCGCACCTGCTGTGCAGCTACCTCTATGACCTGGCCGGCCTGTTCTCCAGCTTCTACGAGAATTGCCCGATCCTGACCGCCGAGGACGCCGCCCTGCGCCAGAGCCGCCTGCGGCTGGCCGCCCTGACCGGGCGCACCCTCAAGCAGGGTCTGGAACTGCTCGGTCTGCACACCCTGGAACGCATGTAAGAGACGGATCACCGCCTGATGGCCACCAAGAAAGCCCCACCCAAGCGCGGCGCCAGTCGCAACACCTCGGCTCCCAAGAAACAGCCCCTGCCCGGCTGGGTCTGGCTCGCGTCGGGTCTGGCCATCGGGGCCTTCGTGGTGTTCCTGATGAAGCTCGAACCGGGCAACAAGGCGGTGCAGCGCGCCAAGCCGGAAGAGGGTCGCCCGGCCGCCGCGGCGGGCAACGGCAAGCCGGCCGCGACCGCCGCCGGCAAGACCGAGGGCACGCCGCCCACGCCGATCAAGCCCAAGTACGATTTCTATACCCTGCTGCCGGAATCCGAGGTGATCGTGCCGCCGGATGCCGTGCCGCGCAATCCGGCCGCCAAGCCGGCCACCCCGGCCAAGCCGGATGCCGCCGCGACCCCGGCGCAACCTGGCCAGGCGGCCACGGCGACACCGGCCACGCCCGCGACCACGCCGGGCCAGCCGGCCGCCACGCCGCCCAAGGAAGCCACCACCAAGGCCCAGCCGCCGGTGACGCTGTTCTTCCTCCAGGCCGGGTCCTTCCGCACCCAGGCCGATGCCGACCGGGTCCGCGCCCAGATCATCATGCTCGGCCAGGACGTGCGGGTGGAGTCGGGCAAGGTCAAGGACGACACCTGGTACCGGGTACTGGTCGGTCCCTACAGCGATCGCGACCAGCTGACCCAGGCGCAGAAACAGCTCGCCGGCAGCGGCTTCAAGAATCTGTTGCTGCAACAGCGACGCGGTCACTGATCGGAGCAATCCCTCGCCGCGGCGCTTGAAGGGCGTCGCGGCCATCCCCATATCTCCGCGTAACCGGGGCTGACTGCCCCAAGCAACGCGGAGAGATTCCCTTGACCACCATCGTTTCTGTACGCCGCAACGGCAAGGTCGTGATCGGCGGCGACGGCCAGGTTTCCCTGGGCAATACCGTCATGAAAGGCAACGCCAAGAAAGTCCGGCGGCTGTACCGGGGCGAGGTGCTGGCCGGTTTCGCCGGCGGTACCGCCGACGCCTTTACCCTCTTCGAGCGCTTCGAGGCGCAACTCGAGAAGCACCAGGGCCACCTGGTCCGGGCCGCCGTCGAGCTGGCCAAGGACTGGCGCACCGACCGCGCCCTGCGCCGCCTGGAAGCCATGCTGGCGGTCGCCAACAAGGACGCTTCCCTGATCATCACCGGCAATGGCGACGTGGTGGAGCCCGAAGAAGGCCTGATCGCCATGGGTTCCGGTGGCGCCTATGCCCAGGCCGCCGCCCGCGCCCTGCTCATGCACACTGACCTGGGTGCGCGCGAGATCGCCGAGACCGCCCTGAATATCGCCGGTGACATCTGCGTGTTCACCAACCGCAACCTGACCATCGAGGAGCTGGACGCGCCCCAGGCGTGATTCCGGTTTAGAGACTGCCCATGTCCATGACCCCCCGCGAGATCGTCCACGAACTCAATCGCCACATCATCGGCCAGGACGACGCCAAGCGCGCCGTGGCCATCGCCCTGCGCAACCGCTGGCGGCGCATGCAGCTGCCGGTCGAGCTGCGCCCCGAGGTCACGCCCAAGAACATCCTGATGATTGGCCCAACGGGTGTGGGCAAGACCGAAATCGCCCGCCGCCTGGCCAAGCTGGCCAATGCGCCCTTCCTCAAGGTGGAAGCCACCAAGTTCACCGAGGTCGGCTATGTCGGCCGCGACGTCGAGTCCATCATCCGTGACCTCGCCGATGCCGCGGTGAAGATGCTGCGCGAGCAGGAGATGGTGCGTAACCGCCATCGCGCCGAAGACGCCGCCGAAGAGCGCATCCTCGATGCCCTGCTGCCGCCGGCGCGTCCCTCGGTAGGCTTCAGCAACGAACCCCAGCCGGCGTCGACCGATAGCAACACCCGCCAGCTGTTCCGCAAGCGCCTGCGCGAAGGCCAGCTGGACGACAAGGAAATCGACATCGAGGTGGCCGATGCCCCTGCCGGCGTCGAGATCATGACCCCGCCCGGCATGGAGGAGATGACCAGCCAGCTGCAGAATCTCTTCGCCGGCATGCACAAGGGCAAGACCAAGCAGCGCAAGCTCAAGGTCAAGGAAGCGCTCAAGCTGGTGCGTGACGAGGAAGCCGCCCGCCTGGTCAACGAAGAAGAACTCAAGGGCCGCGCCCTGGAAGCCGTTGAGCAGCACGGCATCGTCTTCATCGACGAGATCGACAAGGTCGCCAAGCGCGGCAACACCAGCGGCGCCGACGTCTCCCGCGAAGGCGTGCAGCGTGACCTGCTGCCGCTGATCGAGGGCTGCACCGTCAACACCAAGCTGGGCATGGTCAAGACCGATCACATCCTGTTCATCGCCTCGGGTGCCTTCCACCTGTCCAAGCCCAGCGACCTGGTGCCGGAGCTGCAGGGCCGCCTGCCGATCCGCGTCGAACTCAAGGCGCTGACCCCGCAGGACTTCGAGCGCATCCTCACCGAGCCGCACGCCTCGCTCACCGAGCAGTATCGCGAGCTGCTCAAGACCGAGGGGCTGCACGTGGACTTTGCCGCCGACGGCATCACCCGCATCGCCGAGATCGCCTGGCAGGTCAATGAGAAGACCGAGAACATCGGTGCCCGGCGCCTGCACACCCTGCTGGAGCGCCTGCTCGAAGAGGTGTCCTTCAGCGCCGCCGACCTCGCCGGCCAGCAGAATGGCGAGCCCATCGTCATCGACGCGGCCTATGTGAACGGCCACCTGGGCGAACTGGCCCAGGACGAAGACCTGTCGCGCTATATACTGTAATGGTAGGTTTGGTGCATTCGTGATCGCGGCCATCGGCCGCTCCTACAGGAGACATCGAACCCTGTAGGAGCGGCCGCATCGGCGGACCGCCATGGCCGCGATGGCCTCAGGCAAAGACTGCAAAACCGCTCAGAGAACCTCACCATGCGTACTCCCACCGCCATCCAGCTCCACAAGGCTTCGAAGACCCTCAGCGTCAGCTATGGCGCGGAAACCTTCGAGCTGCCCGCCGAATTCCTGCGCGTGCATTCGCCCTCGGCCGAGGTTCAGGGACACGGCAATCCGGTATTGCAGTGGGGCAAGCAGCAGGTCGGCATCAGCGCCGTCGAACCGGCCGGGCGCTACGCCATCAAGCTGACCTTCGACGACGGCCACGACAGCGGCCTGTTCAGCTGGGACTATCTCTATGAACTGGGCAGTCGCCGCGACGCGCTCTGGGCCGACTACCTAGAACAACTGGCCCGCGCCGGCAAGACGCGGGACCCGCATGTCAGCGCGGTCAAGCTGATGCTCTGAGCGGACTCAGGCCGCCAGGGCCTTGTCCAGCTTGCGCTCGATTTCCTTCTCGATCTGGCCACTGAGCATCGAGAACATCATGCCCAGGGTCGCCAGCACCCGCACCCGGTCCTCACCGACCTCGATCCGCCCATCCACGCCGCTGCGCGTGAACTTCAGGGTATCGCCTTCCCAGGCGCAGGCCACCCCATAGTCGCGCGTGAGTTTTTCCGCCAGCTTGTCGGTCTTTTGGCGAACGCTTTCCAGGCCGAGCGAATGGCTGCGTTCGATGGTGATCTGGGACATCGGGGAACTCCGGATAAGGGGCCCTGACTATAGCGAGGGCCCGGCACCTCGCCAATCGCGAGAACCGAGCGGTCAGCCAGGTTTTAGCCAGGCAAGCCGGGCGATCCCCCTGCTAGAATGCCCTCTTGTCCCTGTCCCAGGTGTAGCCCCATGAGCGATCCGCGCAAAGGCCCCGAGGCCGAATCCCAGACCCACTTCGGCTACCAGAGCGTTCCGGAGAGCCAGAAGGCTTACAAGGTCGCGGAAGTCTTCCATTCGGTCGCGGCCAAGTACGATGTGATGAACGACCTGATGTCGGCGGGCATCCACCGGCTGTGGAAGAGATTCACCATCGAACTCTCCGGCGTGCGCCGCGGCAACCGGGTGCTGGACATCGCCGGCGGTACCGGCGACCTGACCAAGCAGTTCGCCCGCCTGGTCGGCCCCACCGGCGAGGTGGTCCTGGCCGACATCAACGATTCCATGCTCAGGGTCGGACGCGACCGCCTGCTCGACGAGGGCGTCGCCAGCAACGTGCGCTTCGTCCAGGCCGATGCCGAGAAGCTGCCCTTCCCCGACAACCATTTCGACTGCATCACCATCGCCTTCGGTCTGCGCAACGTCACCCACAAGGACCAGGCGCTGGCCTCCATGCTGCGCGTGCTCAAGCCCGGCGGCCGGCTGCTGGTGCTGGAATTCTCCAAGCCCACCAATCCGCTGGTGTCCAAGGCCTATGACGCCTACTCCTTCGGCTTTCTGCCGCTGATGGGCAAGCTGGTGGCCGGTGACGCCGACAGCTATCGCTACCTGGCCGAATCCATCCGCATGCACCCCGACCAGCAGACCCTCAAGGCCATGATGGAAGAGACCGGCTTCGCCCGGGTGACCTTCCACAACATGACCGGCGGCGTGGTCGCCCTGCACCGCGGCATCAAGCCCTGATGGCCCTCGTCACCCAGGCGTTGCTGGCCGCGCTGGAGCGTGGCCTGAATCCGCTGCTGGCGCTGGATCCGGTGGCGCTGCCGCGACTGGCCGGCCTGACCGGCCGGGTGATCGCGGTCCAGACCCGGCAACCGGCGTTGCGCCTCTACATCCTGCCCGCGGGTGACGGCCTGCACTTCGCCGCCCATCACGAGGGCGACATCGACTGCACCCTGAGCGCCCCGGCGACGCGCCTGGCCGAGCTGGCCCTGGCCCGCGACAAGCAGCGGGTGCTGCACCAGCCGGACGTCCGCCTGGAAGGCGACAGCACCCTGCTGATCGAGCTGTCCGACATCCTGCAGAAGCTGGAGCTGGACTGGCAGCACGAGGTCAGTCGCTGGCTCGGCCCGCTGCCCGCGGCCTTGCTCGGCGATCTGGCCCGGCGTGGCCAGGCCCTTGGCGAACAGAGTCGTGACAGTCTGCAGCTGACGCTGTCCAACTGGCTGAACGAGGAGAGTCGTCAGCTGGTCGGCCGCCTGGAAGGCGAGGCCCGCTTCGCCGAGATCGATGCCCTGCGCCTGGACGTGGATCGTCTCGACGCCCGTCTCGCCCGCCTGGGCGCCGCCCGCAACGCCAGGGATAACCCCGACGAATGAAGCTGTTCGCTGCCCTCAACCGCCTGTTGCGGATCTTCTTCGTGGTGATCCGCTATCGGCTGGACGACATCGTCTACGCTCTGCCGCTGCCCTGGTACCTGCGCGCCACCCGCTATGTGCTGCCCTGGCGCTGGCTGCCGCGGCCGAGCAAGACCCTGCCGCGCGGCGCCCGCTTGCGCCTGGCGCTGGAAGGCCTGGGCCCGGTGTTCGTCAAGTTCGGCCAGATCCTCTCCACCCGTCGCGACCTCATGCCCGAGGATATCGCCGACGAACTGATGTTCCTGCAGGACAAGGTCCCGCCTTTCCCACCGGAAAAGGCCGTGGCGCTCATCGAGTCGCAACTCGGCGTCCCCATCAAGCAGGCCTTCGCCCGTTTCGACCACCAGCCACTGGCCTCGGCCTCGGTGGCCCAGGTGCATGCCGCCCAGCTGCGCACCGGCGAAGAGGTGGTGGTCAAGGTGGTACGGCCCGGCCTGAAGGGCATCATCAGCCAGGACATCGCCTGGCTGTTCCTGCTGGCGCGCATGGCCGAGCGGCTGTCCGCCGAAGCCCGCCGCCTGCACCCGATGGACGTGGTCAGCGACTACGAGAAGACCATCTACGACGAACTGGACCTCCTGCGCGAAGCCGCCAACTCCAGCCAGCTCAGACGCAATTTCGACGGCTCCGAGCGCCTCTATGTGCCCCAGGTGTACTGGGACTGGTGCCGCGAGCGGGTGCTGGTCATGGAGCGCATCTACGGCATCCCGGTGACCGACCTGGCCGCGCTGCGCGACCAGGGCACCGACTTCAAGCTGCTGGCCGAGCGCGGCGTGGAGATCTTCTTCACCCAGGTGTTCCGCGACAGCTTCTTCCATGCCGACATGCACCCGGGCAACATCTTCGTCAGCACCGCCAAGCCCTGGGATCCGCTCTATATCGCGGTGGACTGCGGCATCATCGGCAGCCTGACCCCCGAGGACCAGGACTACCTGGCGCGCAACCTCTGGGCCTTCTTCCAGCGCGACTACCGCAAGGTCGCCCAGCTGCACATCGACTCCGGCTGGGTACCGGCCAACACCCAGGTCAACGAACTGGAAGCGGCCATCCGCACTGTCTGCGAACCCATCTTCGAGAAACCGCTCAAGGACATCTCCTTCGGCCAGCTGCTGCTGCGGCTGTTCCAGGTGGCACGCCGCTTCAACATGGAAATCCAGCCGCAGCTGGTGCTGCTGCAGAAGACCCTGCTCAATATCGAAGGCCTGGGCCGCCAGCTCTATCCGGACCTGGACCTCTGGTCCACCGCCAAGCCCTATCTGGAAAAGTGGATGCGCAAGCGGCTGAGTCCACCCCAGGTCGCCCGCAACATCCAGCAGCAACTGGAGCAGATCCCGCATCTGGCGCAGATGGCCCGCGACACCCTGGAACGCATCACTCAGCCCCACCGCAAGGACCCGCCCAATCCCTGGGGGGATCGCCGCGACGACTGGATCGTGCGCGTCATAGGCGCGGTGCTGCTGGTGGGCGCCGCCCAGCTGGGTCTCGAACCCCAGCCCCATGCCTGGCCGGCCTGGGCCATGCTGGTCGGCGGCCTGGTTCTGGTGATCAGGCGCTGAACTCCTTAAGCTGTAACCGTCCTGTCATTTTTATCGGGCGAAATACACGCCCTCAGCCACTGGTGCCCTGCCGCTGTATTCGAGCCGCGTCTTGTGCGAGGCTGGTACCCTAAATTCGTAGTACTGAACAGACCGATGAGCGACTGGTTAGACGAGATCCACTGGAACAGCGATGGCCTGGTACCGGCCATCGCCCAGGACCCCACCTCGGGGCGCATCCTGATGATGGCCTGGATGAACCGCGAATCCCTGGCCCTGACCGCCGCCGAAGGCCGTGCCGTCTACTGGTCGCGTTCGCGCAACCGGCTGTGGCGCAAGGGCGAGGAATCCGGGCACGTGCAGCGTGTCATCGAGCTGCGCCTGGATTGCGATGCCGACGTGGTGGTGTTGCAGGTGGAACAGCTCGGTGGCATCGCCTGCCATACCGGCCGGGAAAGCTGCTTCTATCGCGTGCTGCGCGAAGGCCAGTGGGAGACCGTCGATCCGGTGGTCAAGGACCCCAGTGCCATCTATGCCGGAGGGCACGGCCATGACTGACACCCTCGCGCGCCTGGCGCAGGTGCTGGAAGAACGCAAGCAGGCCGCCCCGGACTCCTCCTATGTGGCCAGCCTCTACCACAAGGGTCTGAACAAGATCCTGGAAAAGGTCGGCGAAGAAAGCGTCGAGACCATTCTCGCCGCCAAGGACGCCGCCATCAGCCAGCAATACGACGACGTCATCTACGAGACCGCCGACCTCTGGTTCCACAGCCTGATCATGCTCTCGGCTCTGGGCCAGCATCCCCAGGCCGTGCTGGACGAGCTGGATCGTCGTTTCGGCCTCTCCGGGCACGCCGAAAAGGCCGCCCGTACTCAATCCTGACCCCAAGCTTCGCAACGAGGAAAGACCATGGGTATCTTCGACTGGAAACACTGGATCGTCATCCTGCTCGTCGTGGTGATCGTCTTTGGCACCAAACGCCTGAAGCATCTGGGCTCCGACGTGGGCGAGGCCATCAAGGGCTTCCGCAAGGCCATGCACACCGACGAGGACGACAAGGCCGAACAGCCGGCGCCCACCGCCAGCACGGCCAACCCGAATGCGCCCCTGAATCGTCCCCAGACCTTCGATGCCGAGCACCGCAAGGTCGAAGAGCCGGTGGTGCGCAAGGACTAAGGCCCCGCCATGTTCGGAATCAGCTTTCCCGAAATGATGCTGGTGGGGTTCGTCGCCCTGCTGGTGCTGGGCCCGGAACGCCTGCCCGGTGCTGCGCGCACCGCGGGTCTGTGGATCGGTCGCCTGAGGCGCAGCTTCAACAGCATCCGCCAGGAAGTGGAGCGCGAGATCGGCGCTGACGAAATTCGCCAGCAACTGCGCAACGAGCATATCCTGTCCATGGAACAGCGCGACAACCGGCCCAAGCCTGCCGCTTCCACCCCGGAAGCCCAGACCCCACCGGCCGCCGTTGCTCCGCCCATGCCCCAGGACGTGGTTGCCGAACGCCCGCAGGATCCGCCCCAGACGCCGCCAAGAGCACCATGAGCGACAAGCCTTCCGAACACGATGACCAGGAAATGCCCCTGGTCTCGCACCTCACTGAATTGCGCACCCGCATCCTCAGATGCGTGCTGGCGACCTTTCTGATCTTTCTCGGGCTGTTCTACTTCGCCCAGAAGATCTATGCCTTCGCCTCCGAGCCGATCCGCCGCGTCCTTCCCGAAGGCGCGACCATGATTTCCACGGACGTCACCTCGCCGTTCCTAGCGCCCTTCAAGCTGACGCTGGTGGTGTCGCTGTTCATCGCCATGCCGGTGATCCTGCACCAGGTCTGGGGGTTCGTCGCGCCCGGGCTCTATCGTCACGAGAAGAAGGTCGCCATTCCGCTGCTGATCTCCAGCATCGTGCTGTTCTACGCCGGCATGGCCTTCGCCTACTTCCTGGTGTTCCCGATCATCTTCCACTTCTTCAGCAGCATCACGCCGGAAGGCGCCATGATGATGCCGGATCTGAACGCCTACCTGGATTTCATCCTGACGCTGTTCTTCGCCTTTGGCGTCGCCTTCGAGATTCCGGTGGCCACCGTGCTGCTGATCTGGATCGGCGTGGTCGACGTGGCCTACCTGAAGAAGATCCGTCCCTACGTCATCATCGGCTGTTTCGTGGTCGGCATGATCCTGACCCCGCCGGACGTCTTCTCCCAGACCATGCTGGCCGTGCCCATGTGGCTGCTGTTCGAGATCGGCCTGCTGTTCGGCCGCTTCGTGCAGAAGCGCGAGCGCCCGCTGGCCGACGAAGACGCCGCTCCCGAAGCCCAGCCGCCCGCCGAACGTCCGTGAATCTGATCCTGCTCGAAGCGGCCGACTTCACGGCTGCTGACCGGGTCGTGCTGCGCGATCCACGCCGTCTCGCCCATCTGCGCGAGGTCCACCAGGCGGCTGCCGGCGACCGGATGCGCGTCGGCCTGCTGGATGGCCTGATGGGTTCCGGCCAGATCGAGTCCCTCGACGCCGGCCAGGCCTGCCTGACCGTCACCCTCGACCAACCACCGCCGGCCAAGCTGCCGCTCACCCTGCTGCTGGCCCTGCCCCGTCCCAAGATGCTGCGCCGGGTACTGCAGACGGTGTCCGCCATGGGCGTCGCGCGCCTGGTGCTGCTGAACAGCTACCGGGTGGAAAAGAGCTTCTGGCAGACCCCGTTCCTCGAGCCCGCGGCTATCGAGGAGCAATTGCGCCTGGGACTGGAGCAGGCCCGGGACACGGTGCTGCCGGAGGTGCTGATCGAAAAGCGATTCAAGCCCTTCGTCGAGGATCGCCTGCCCGCGCTCGTCGCCGGCACCCGCGGCCTGGTCGGTCATCCGGGCAACTACCCAGCCTGCCCTCGCGCCCTCAGCGAGCCCGTGACGCTGGCGATCGGTCCCGAGGGTGGCTGGATACCCTATGAGGTCGAAAAACTGCAGGAAGCGGGTCTGGCGCCCGTACAGCTCGGTGAGCGCATCCTGCGCGTCGAGAACGCCGTACCCGCCCTCCTCGCCCGCCTGTTCTAGCCCGATTACGGACAAGAAAAAGCCCCGGCGTCTCGCGACACCGGGGCTTTTTCAATGCGCGGAGCGCCTCCTCAGGAGGCGGGCCGCGGGGTCAGGCTGGCCGGACTGGCTGCGGCATCCGCGGCCGAATCGCTGTGGGAGCGCGGCCGCAGGGTGGCGTAGGCTTCCCGCCAGTTGCGGTGCTCTTCGGCCTTCCAGACCTGCAGGTGCAGTTGCGCCATGCCGTCCGGGTCGCTGAGCAGACGCCACTGGTCGTCGCCCTTGGTCTTCTCGGGACCGGCGGCCAGGACCCGGGCCACCCGCTCTTCGCGCAGCCGGCGTGCCGGCTCCACCACCTTGCCGTGGCGACCGCGGGCCATGCCGATGGCCAGGGCATTGAGCACCGGATCGACGGTGGCGCGCAGGAAGCCCTTGGTCAGGGCGTTGCGGTTGTTCAGGTGCAGGTACTCGTCGGTCGCCACCAGCTCGCGCGGCGGTGCGTACTCTTCCGGGATCAGGAACAGGTGATGGCGGCGACTGCCCAGACCCAGGTTGGTCCGGCTGGAAATCACCGACACCGGTGCCGACAGGATCAGCGACACCACGATGGGCGACAGCCACCAGAGGAAGCGCGGATCCAGCCAGGCCACGCCGGCGGTCCAGATCAGACCGAGCAGCATCTGCGAACCATGGCGGCGGAAGGCTTCGCTCCAGGGCGTATCGTTGTCGTCCCGCTGGGGCGAATTCCACTGCACCGACCAGCCCAGGAAGGCGGCGGTCACGAACACCGTGTGGAACAGCATCCGCACCGGTGCCAGCAGCACCGAAAAGAGCATCTCCAGCATCATGGAAAGGAACAGCCGCAGGCCGCCACCGAATTCCTTCGCGCCCTTGGCGATGATCAGCACCACGCTGAGCAGCTTGGGCAGGAACAGCAGGATCAGGGTGGTGGAGAACAGCGCGATGGCCTGCTCCGGATGCCACTGGGGCCAGACCGGGAACAGCTGGCGGGGCTGGAAGAAGTACTGGGGCTCCAGCAGCTTGTGGATCGCCAAGAGCGCCGTGGACAGCACCAGGAAGAGGAACCACAGCGGCGCCGACAGGTAGGACATCACCCCGGTGAGGAACACCGCGCGGTGTACCGGGTGCATGCCCTTGACTAGGAACAGCCGGAAGTTCATCAGGTTGCCATGGCACCAGCGACGGTCACGCTTGAGTTCGTCCAGCAGGTTGGGCGGCAGTTCTTCGTAGCTGCCCGGCAGGTCGTAGGCGATCCACACGCCCCAGCCGGAACGCCGCATCAGCGCCGCTTCGACGAAGTCGTGAGAGAGAATCGCACCGGCGAACGAACCCGTGCCCGGCAGCGGTGCCAGGGCGCAGTGGTCGATGAACGGCTTGACTCGGATGATGGCGTTGTGGCCCCAGTAGTGGGATTCACCCAGCTGCCAGAAGTGCAGGCCGGCGGTGAACAGCGGTCCGTACACGCGGGTGGCGAACTGCTGCAGGCGTGCATACAGGGTGTCCATGCCGGACGCCTTGGGCGCGGTCTGGATGATGCCGGCACGCGGATTGGCTTCCATCAGCCGGACCAGGCTGGCCAGGCATTCGCCGCTCATGACGCTGTCGGCGTCGAGCACCACCATGTACTTGTACTGGCTGCCCCAGCGACGGCAGAAGTCGTCGATGTTGCCGCTCTTGCGCTTCACCCGACGACGACGACGGCGATAGAAGATGTGGCCGAAGCCACCAACCTCGCGGCACAGCTCCAGCCAGGCCTTTTCTTCGGCTACGCATTTGTCCGGATCGTTGCTGTCGCTAAGGATGAAGAAGTCGAAGTGCTCCAGCTCGCCGCTGGCGCGGACCGACTCGTAGGTGGCGCGCAGACCGGCGAAGACCCGTGGCACGTCTTCGTTGGCGATGGGCATCACCAGGGCGGTACGCGACTGGGGATCGATCGGCTCGGTGCCGGTGGAACTGGCCGAGATGCTGTACTTGTCGCGGCCGCTGAGCAGTTGCCAGAAGCCCATCAGGGCGGTCCAGAAACCGGCGGACACCCAGCAGAACAGCAGGGCGAAGAGCAGCAGGATGCTGGTCTGCACCACATAGGGCAGTACCTGGCGGATGGACTCGCCCCAGCCCTGACGGTAGACCTCGCCGAGATCGACCAGCGCCCAGCCCTGATAGGGCAGCACGGCCTTCATGTACCAGGTGGCGATGCCGGTCTGCACCAGCATCAGGATCAGCAGGATGAAGCGCCGGAAGGAACCGACCTTGCGCCAGTGCGCATGGGCATCGGCTTCGGGATCGGGTTGCCAACGGCTGTGATCCTTGCGGCCGAGCAGCCGCTTCCAGCTCCGCGCCACGGGATTGGTGCGCCAGGGATCAGGCACCATCATGGAGCGGGTCATGGGCGGGGTGGCCTTGATGAAGACGCGACCCTGGGCATCGCTGCCCAGCAGCTCGCCATCCTCCAGGGTATCGTCCCAACCGGCGGCCAGACGCGCTTCGGTGGAGGCGATCACCGCCTCGGCACCCTGGGCGCCTTCGCCGCGGGCACCGGCCAGGTGCCGGTGCAGCGACTCGACGTCCGCCGTCTGGTCCAGCACCTGCCGTTGCCCGGCGGGCAACGGCAGGTGTTCGAGGTAGTCGCCAGCAGCGGCGACCGAGGTATCGCGGGTGGTGTTATTCATTGGCAGGTAGCTGGTAAGTCCAGGTTTCGCTGAGCGGTTTGTCACCCTGGGCGAGGTTGGCGCGCATTTCCACCGGCTTGGTCTGATCCTTGACCTTGAGTCTCAAGGTCAGGCGATAGCCCTTGGTAACCGGGTTGTAGCGCACAGAGTTCTCGACCAGTTCACCGTTGGCATCCAGGCTGACCTGGGAGCCGACCTGCGAATCCTCGGGCAGGTCATCGAGGTTCGGACCTTCGAAGTCGATGATGTAGGCCAGGCTGCCATCGGTCTGGCGCACCAGGTTGGACTGGCGCACGTCACCGGTGGACAGACGGGTCTGGGAGACCCAGGCCAGGTCCTTGGTGTGCAGGTTGGGTTCGTCGGTGGTGAAGTGCAGGCGATAGCTGACATCGATCGGCTGGCCCTTCTCCGGCAGGGTGTCCGGCGTCCAGAAGGCTACGATGTTGTCGTTGGTCTCGTCCGGGGTGGGGATTTCCACCAGCTCGACGTGACCCTTGCCCCAGTCGCCCTTGGGCTCTACCCAGCCGCTGGGACGCTTGTCGTAGCGCTCGTCCAGGTCCTGGTACTTGTAGAACTCGTGGCCACGCTGCAGCAGACCGAAACCGCGCGGATTCTCGATGGTGTAGGTGCTGACCGACAGGCGGCGCGGGTTGTTCAGCGGACGCCACAGCCACTCGCCGTTGCCGGCATGGATGGCCAGACCGTTGGAGTCGTGCAGTGCCGGACGATAGTTGACCTGGGCGCTCGGCTGGTTGGGGCCGAACAGGTACATGCTGGTCAACGGCGCGATACCCAGCTTGTTGACGTTGTCGCGCAGGAACACCTTGGCTTCGACGTCGACGGTGCTGTCCTTGCCGGGAGTCAGCACGAAGCGATAGGCACCGGTGGCGCGCGGCGAATCGAGCAGCGCATAGATCACCAGGTTGCGGCGATCCGACTGGGGCTGTTCGACCCAGAATTCGGTGAAGCGCGGGAATTCCTCGCCGGACGGCAGCGCGGTGTCGATGGCCAGGCCACGGGCGGACAGGCCATAGACCTGGTTCTTGCCGATCACGCGGAAATAGCTGGCGCCGAGCATGGTCATCAGCTCGTCATGCTTGTCCGCCTTGTTCAGCGGATAGAGCACCTTGAATCCGGCGAAGCCGAGATCCTTGAGCTGGGCCTGGTCGACCTGCAGGTTGCCGAAGTTGAACATCGAGGGATCGTATTTGATCTCTTCGACATTGTTGGCGGTGACCTCGTTGATCTTCACCGGCACGCTGTAGTGCATGCCCTCGTGATAGAAATTCAGGCGGAAGGGCGTCTTGGCATTCTTCCAATAGGCCTTGTCCTGATTGAAGGTGATCTGCTGATAGTCGGCATACTTCATGCCGCTGAAGGATGCGGGCAGGTTGCTCTTGGGCGCGACGAATTTCTGGCCGGAGAGTTCTTTGGCCTTGGCGGCCACGTCGTCCAGGCTGAAGGCCAGGGCCTGGGCACTGAACAGACCCAGAGCGACGGAGAGCCCGATCAGGGCGAAGCCCTGCTTGCCCGGCTTAACTTTGGAATGAGATAACACGCAGCCTCCTAAATCAGCGTACGAATACGTTTGGCGACGGGTGGTCGCGAAACGGATAGGCAGAGGTCCGACTCCCGCAGGGGTCAATGATTCCCCAGTTGGACGACCGTTCAAACTCGAACTGCGCAATCATAGACACTTGGCAGGGCGCTGTAAGGGGCGCCCTCACTAAATCGACAATAAAAATGTCACTGGTCCGTCGTTGACCAGGGAAACCTGCATGTCGGCGCCGAAACGACCGGTCTGGACCTCGGGATGAAGGTCGCGGGCGAGGCCTACCAGATGGTTGAACAGCCTCTCGCCCTGGGCCGCCTGCGCGGCGCTGGAAAAGCTCGGCCGGCGGCCGCTGCGGGTATCGGCAGCCAGGGTGAACTGGGAGACCAGCAGCAAGCCGCCGCCGACGTCCTGCAGGGACAGATTCATGCGCTGCTCGCCGTCGGCGAACACCCGGTACTCCAGCAGTCGCTTGAGCATGCGACTGCAGGCGGCCTCGTCATCCGCCGGCTCGATACCGACCAGGACCAGCAGGCCCGCGCCTATGGCGCCGACCGTATGGCCCTCAACCTCGACGCTGGCGCGGCTGACCCTTTGCAGCAGCGCCTTCACTCGGCCTCCTGCGGCAGATCGAGCAGCTGGCGGGCGATCTGATCGGTCGCCCGCACCAGGGCGTCGCCGATACCGGGCTCGCTGGCCGCATGACCGGCGTCGCGGATGATCTGCAATTCGCTGCCCGGCCAGGCGTGGTGCAGGGCCCAGGCATTGTCCAGCGGGCAGACCATGTCGTAGCGGCCGTGCACGATCACCGCCGGGATATGGGCGATCCGGGGCATGTCGCGCAGGAGCTGGTCGGGCTCGAGGAAGGCATTGTTGATGAAGTAGTGGCACTCGATGCGGGCGATGGCCAGGGCGTGCTCGCTGAATTTCTCCAGCACGTCGGGATTGGGCCTCAGGGTCACCGTACGCCCCTCCCAGCAGGACCAGGCGCGCGCGGCGGACATCTGTGCCAGTTCGTCCGGACCGGTCAGGCGGCGATAGTAGGCCTGGATGAGGTTGCCGCGCTCTTCCTCGGCGATGGGGTGCAGATAGTCCTGCCAGAAATCGGGAAACAGCCGGCTCGCGCCTTCCTGGTAGAACCACTGCAGATCCACCGGGCGGCAGAGAAAGATGCCGCGCAGGACCATGGCCTTGACCCGCTCGGGATGGCGCTGGGCATAGGCCAGCGCCAGGGTCGACCCCCAGGAGCCACCGAACAGCACCCATTGCTCGATGCCCAGGTGTTCGCGCAGGCGCTCGATGTCCTCGACCAGGTGCCAGGTGGTGTTGTTCTCCAGGCTGGCATAGGGCGTGGAGCGACCGCAGCCGCGCTGATCGAAGGTGACGATGCGGTAGAGATTGGGATCGAAGAAGCGCCGGCTCAGGCGATCGCATCCGGAGCCGGGTCCGCCATGGATGAACAGCACCGGCAGACCATCCGGCGAGCCGCTCTCATCGACATAGAGCACATGGGGCGCTTCGACGGCCAGCTCGTGGCGGGCGTAAGGCTTGATTTCCGGATACAGATTCAGCATGTCGCGCTCCGCGGGGCAGGGTCGGCCCCTTCATCATAGACCTGCACCTTACCGGGTTTCCACGCTACCCGGGCTTGCTTCGCGTCCAGTGGCACCCGCACCATCGACGGCCAGTCGCCAGAGGAGATCGCCATGTCCCATGCCAAGCTGCAGTTGCTGCTGATCGATCCGCAAAACGATTTCTGCGACCTGCCGGGTGCGGCCCTGCCGGTGCCCGGTGCGGTGGCCGGACTGCAGCGCGTCGCGGCCCTGATCGAGCGCCTGGGTGCCCGCCTCAGCGGGGTGCAGGTGACCCTGGACTCCCATCAACCGCTGCACATCGCCCATCCGCACGGCTGGCAGGATGCCCAGGGCCAGCCACCGGCGCCCTTTACCCAGATCGGTGCGGACGAGGTGGCCAGCGGTCGCTGGCAGACCCGTGATCCAGCCGAACGTGCCCGGGCGCTGGCCTATGTGCAGGCGCTGGAAGCCGGGGGTCGCTATCGCCTGGTGATCTGGCCGGAGCACTGCCTGGTGGGCGGCTGGGGCCATGGGGTGCAGCAGGATGTCCATCAGGCGCTCAATGCCTGGGGCCGGCAGCAGGGACGCCTGGTGGATTTCATCGCCAAGGGCGGCAATCCCCATACCGAACATTATTCGGCACTGCGCGCCGAGGTCCCGGATCCGGCGGACCCGGGCACCGCGGTGGACGCTGGCCTGATCGCCCGCCTCCAGGCGGCCGATACCCTGTTGATCGCCGGCGAAGCGCTTTCGCACTGCGTGGCCAGCACCGTTCGCGATCTGCTGGAATTCTGGCCGCGGGAGAGGCGCCAGGACCTGGTGCTGCTGACCGACTGCAGTCATTCGGTGCCGGGCTTCGAAGCCCAGGGCGACGCCTTCCTCGCCAAGATGCGCGCCGCCGGCATCCGCCTGGCGACCTCGACGGACGTGCTCTAACCCGTCCGTCAGCGGCCCTATTTGATCTCGTAGAGACCGGTGTAGGTCACCGAAGCCAGCTGGTTGAGGTGGATCATGAAGCGACCGACCGCATTGGTCGCGTCCGCCGGCACCGGCAACTGATCGACCTTGAGCGCATGCAGCTGGAAGATGTAGCGGTGCGGCTTGTCACCCTTGGGCGGTGCCGCGCCGCCGAAGCCGCGGGTGCCATAGTCGTTGATCAGCTGCAGGGCGCCCGCCGGCAGACCCGAGCCGTCGGCACGGCCGGCGTCTTCCGCCAGGCCCTGGGTACCGACCGGGATGTTGACCACCACCCAGTGCCAGAACCCGCTGCCGGTGGGGGCGTCCGGATCGTAGACGGTCAGCGCCAGGCTCTTGGTATCGGCCGGCAGATCGGACCACTGCAGCGCGGGCGAGATGTTGTCGCCGTGGGCACCGAAGTCGGCCACGTCGAATTCGTGGCGCTTGGGCATGAAGGCGTTGTCGGAAAAGGCATCGGTCCAGAGTTTCACGGAGAGCTCCTGTGGCCTAGGGCATGTGGGCGTCGGTCTCGCGCCAGACCAGACGATTGAGGTTGTAGCCCTTCTCGCGAGCGATGCGCAGCAGCTTTTCGCTCTGCGCCGCGGAAATGTCGGGCTTGCGCGCCAGCAACCAGAGGTACTTGCGATCCGGACTGCCGACCAGGGCGGTCTTGTAGTCGTCGTCGACATAGAGGATCCAGTAGGGTCCCTTGGCGACGTTGGGCAGGACACCGCTGAACCAGGTGTCGAAGCGCACTTCCAGGCGATCGGTCACGCCCGGCTTGATCGGGGTGGCGGTGCCGGTGGCTTCCTCCACCTTGCCGTCCAAGGTACGGCAGCGGTTGAACACGGCGACCGAGCCGTCGGCCATGACGTGATAGTTGGCTTCGGACTGGGCGCACTTGCGCTGGAAGAACATCGGCAGCCGCGCCACCTCGTACCAGTGTCCCTGGTAGCGCTGCAGGTCGACATTGCCCGCGGTGAGCGGCGGGACTTCGCGCGGGCCGCTGGCGCAGGCCGCGAGCAGTCCGGCGGCACCCGCCAGCAGTAGCAGTTTGGTAGAGGTTTTCATCGCAGACCCTGCCCGGCGAACATCGCCACCTTATCGTTGAGATACTGCACGCTGATGAAGGAGCCGCGATCGCCCCAGGTACAGGTGGTGACGCCCAGGGCACCCGCGCATTCCGTGGGTGCACCCAGGATCTGCCCCACCTCGGCCTTGGTCTGGCCGGCCTTGAGCCGGGAATAGTTTTCCTGATTGACCTTGCCGCAGCCGGCCAGCATCAGACTGCCCACCAGCAACAGCGCCAAGCGCCCTTTCATACCTCTGCTCCTCCATCCTGACGGCAAGGCTATAGAGCCCGCCCGGCCGCCAGGGTTCGCTTCGTCAGCCGGCGAGATAGGAGGAACGGGTCAGGCCAAGGCGCATGGCGTCGAGGAACTGGGTGCGCTCGCGCGCGGTGAGGCGCGCACTGGCGACCTTGTCGCGGTAGTAGGTCATCAGCTCCTCGGGCGAGAGGTGCACGTACCTGAGCATGTCCTCGATGGTGTCGTGGGTCTCGATGCCACCGTGGCGCACGCTGCCGTCGGCGTCCTGGTAGACGTTGACCGAATCGGTGTCGCCGAACAGGTTGTGCATGTCGCCGAGGATCTCCTGGTAGGCGCCCACCAGGAACACCGCCAGCAGATAGTCCTCGCCCTCGCGCACCTCGTGCACCGGCAGGCTGGTCTCGATGCTCTGCTCGTCGACGTACTGCTTGATCTTGCCGTCGGAGTCGCAGGTCAGGTCCTGCAGCACGGCGCGGCGCACCGGCTCCTCGTCCAGGCGGGTCAGGGGTACGATGGGCAGGATCTGGTCGATGGCCCAGGTGTCGGGCAGGCTCTGGAACACCGAGAAGTTGCAGATGTACTTGTCGGCCAGCTTGTCGTTGAGTTCGTCGAGCACCTGGCGGTGGGAGCGCTGGCGGGCCTTGAGCTGGTTGTAGAGGCGGCGGCAGATGGCGAAGTAGCACTGCTCGGCCAGCGCCTTGTCGCTCAGGCTCAGGGTGCCGGCGGCGTACTGGGCGGCGGCTTCGCTGACGTACTGGGTGGCGCGCCAGTAGGTCTCGGTGACCATCTCCGGATCGGTGTCGCCGAGCAGCTCGGCCAGCCACTGCACCACCTCGGCCTTGCCTTCGAAGCGCTCGCTGGCCGGCACGCTGTCGTTGTGGCGTTCGACGTCGGTGACCTGCATCACCAGCATGGCGTGGTGGGCGGTCATGGCGCGGCCGCTTTCCGAGAAGATGTTCGGATGCGGCAATTCCTGCTGGTCGCAGAATTCCTTGAGCATGCCGACCACGGTACCGGCGTAGTCGTCCATGTCGTAGTTGATCGAGCTGGCGTTGCGCGAATGGGTGCCGTCGTAGTCCACGCCCAGACCGCCACCGACGTCGATGTGGTCCAGCGGCAGGCCCAGGGCGCGCAGTTCGGCGTAGTAGCGGATGGCCTCACGGAAGCCCTGGCGGTAGTCGGCCAGGTTGGCGATCTGCGAGCCCATGTGGAAGTGCAGCAGGCGCACGCCCTGCTCCAGGCCGGCGGCGCGGAAGCGCTCGATCACCGACAGCAGCTGGGCGGCGGAGAGACCGAACTTGGACTTCTCGCCACCGGTGTCGGCCCATTTGCTCGACGCCAGGGACGACAGTCGCACGCGCAGGCCGACCTGGGGCGTGACCTTGAGCTCGGCCGCCTCCTCGATCACCAGCGGGACCTCGGATTCCTTCTCGATGACGATGAAGACGCTGTGGCCCAGCTTCTGGCCCATCAGCGCCAGGCGGATGAATTCGCGGTCCTTGTAGCCGTTGCAGACGATGGTGCCGCCCTTGGGCGCCAGCGCCAGCACCGCCATCAGCTCCGGCTTGGAGCCGGCTTCCAGGCCGATGGAGACGTCACGGGTGGCGATGATGTTTTCCACCACCGCTTCCTGCTGGTTGACCTTGATCGGATAGAGGGCGGTGTAGCGGCCCTGATAGTCGAGGCGCTCGATGTTGCGATCGAAGGCACCGGTCAGGTGGCGCACCTGGCCCTGGAGGATGTCGGGGAAACGCACCAGCAGCGGCAGCGACAGCCCCGCTTCGCGCAGCTGGCCGACCAGCACATGGAGGTCGATCGGCTGGCCGTCCGGGCCGTGGGGGCGGACTTCGACGTTGCCGGCGTCGCTGATGGCGAAGTAGCCGGCACCCCAGTGGCGAATACCATAGACGCTGCGGCTGTCCGCCACGGTCCACTGGCTGCCGTCATCTTTGCGCGTGCGTCGTGGGGACATTCGCGGGAATCTCCTGTAGGGAATCTTGCTTTGGATGGACCGCCGCCAGGGGCGGTAAGTTGTACGCGGGGGCTGGAAGGCCTGGCCTAGCCGCCCGATCTCTTGGTCTTGAAGCCGCGTTTTTCGAGTTCGCCGAGCAACAGGTCGACATGGTCGCCCTGGATCTCGATGACGCCATCCTTGAGCGCCCCGCCGGTGCCGCAGCGGCGCTTGAGCGCGCTGGCCAGGTCCTTGAGCGCTTCCTCGCCCAAGGGCACGCCGCTGACCGTGGTCACCGTCTTGCCGCCACGACCCTTGGTCTCGCGGCGCACCCGGGCGATGCCGTCGCCCGCCGGAGCCGCGGCCTGGGGTTCTTCCGGGCGAATGCGGCCGACGTCGGTGGAGTACACCAGCCGGCTGAGATCCGACAGCGACGAGGTTTTCTTGCTCAAGGGACGGTCCTCCCAGTCGGGTTCAGGCGCCGGGCGCCTGGAGGAAGCCTTGGACGCAGCGCCGGCCGGCACGGGCCGCGCTGGTCCGGGGCCGCGCAATGTAGCAGCATCGTCCGCGGATGCTAAGGCGCGAATGCGAGAAATTAAGGCAGGGATGCGACATCCGCGCGGCTGAGCGCCAGCTGCAGGGCTTCCAGCGAATCCGGGCAATAGGGTCGCTGACGCGCGTCATCGAGGATGGCCGCCGGGGCCAGGAAGCGCGCCTCCAGCACCTCTTCCGGTTGCAGCCGCAACGGACCGTTCCAGCGCGCGCTGAACACGCCGCCCCAGAGGCGATTGCCCGGCTCCTCGAAATAGAAGGTGCCATGGGCGCGCAGGGGCACGCCGCTGACGCCCAGTTCCTCGGCCAGCTCGCGAGCGGCGGACACCGCATAGCTCTCGCCCGGTGCCACCATGCCGCCGGCGGCGACGTCCCAGTAGCCTGGGTAGAGCGCCTTGCTCAGGGTGCGCCGGTGCACGCAGAGTTCGCCGGCGTCATTGAACAGGAGGATGAAGGTGCAGCGACCGATCAGGCCGCGGGCACGCAGTTCCGCCCGCGGCAATTCACCCTGGATGCGGTCGTCGCGATCTACCCAGACCACCCCTTCCCGGTCGGAGGCGGCGCGATGCGCCGCTTCGCGAGCGTCCGGCGTCATCAGCCCTGTTCCAGCAACTGGCGCAGGTCGATGATGGCGGCGTTGGCGCGGGAGATGTAGTTGGCGATCACCAGCGAGTGGTTGGCCAGAATGCCGAAGCCGCTGCCGTTGAGGATCATCGGACTCCAGACCGGCTGCTGCGCCGCTTCCAGTTCGCGGATGATCTCGCGCACGTTCACCGTGGCGTTCTTCTTGGCCAGGGTGTCGGCGAAGTCGACCTCGATGGCGCGCAGGATGTGCGACAGCGCCCAGGCCTGACCGCGGGCCTCGTAAAAGACATTGTCGATCTGCAGCCAGGGCGTCTCGACGCGCTGCTCATGCACCTCCGGCACCTGGCCGGCGGGGATGTCCTGGTTCGGCCGCACCTCGGCGTCCAGGCGAACCCGACCGACGCTGGCGGACAGCCGCTGGGACAGCGAACCCAGGCGGGTCTCGACGTCACCCAGCCAGTTGCGCAGGTTGTCCGAACGCGAATAGAAGTAGGCGGTGGGCTGGCCCTGGGCATTCTGGCCACCCAGGCGCGCCAGGTAGCGGTCCAGGGAGGCGATGCCGGCGCGGTATTCCGATTCCGACGAGGGCATGGCCCAGCTGTGGTTGTCGAAATTGAAGCGCGGCTCGGCCTGGGCCAGGTCGACGTCCTCGGTGGACTGCGACTGGGAACGGGCGAAGTCCTTGCGCAGGGCGCGCGCCAGGTCGCGGGTCTGCACCAGCACGCCGTATTCCCAGGACGGCATGTCGTCGAGCCAGAGGCCCGGCGGGAAGATGTCGTTGGAGAGATAGCCACCCGGCTTGTCCAGTAGGGTACCGGCCACCTGCTTGAGGGTCTCGACCGTGGTGTAGCCAAGCACCAGCTTGCGCCCGCTGGCAGCGGCCGCCTCCTGGGCATGCTGCTGCACCGGGAAGAAATCCGGTTCGCGACTCCAGTACCAGCCTATCGCCAGGGTGACCAGCAGGTAGAGCGCGACCAGCACTGCCACCAGCCGGAGCCATCCCGACCTCAAGTTCCACTCCCGCATGGGCAATTCCTTGCAATGTTTTCAAAGGTGTTGGCGCTTGGACCCCTGCCCGCGGCGCCGGTTGCGCAGCCTTGGCGGCCGACGCGGGCGCCAGGCACCCGGGCAGCCGCTTCCGAGACTAGGGTAACAGGCGACGGACGCTACTCCAGAAGCGACCGACAGTGTCCATGCGAGCGGCATAGCCGCCGCTAACCAGGGTACCGCCTCTCCCCTGCCCGCCAGCAATTGGTAGCATAGGGCCACCACCTCAAGAATGACGGAACAATTCGTGAGCGAACCAGATGATCCGAGCCGGGACCGCCTCAAGCTGCACTTCGCGCAACGGGTCATCCACCAGTCGCGCCAGGTGCTGGAGATCTGGCAACGGCTGCAACGAGACGAGTGGACGGCCGGCAGCCTGGTCGAGCTGACCGACGCCAACGCACGCCTGCTGCAATACGCCAGGCGCTTCGAGCAGCAGGGCCATGCCGAGCTCGCCGAGGCCATCGGCGCCTCCCTGGCCCAGGTCGCCGCCAATCGCGGTCGCCTCAACAGCCAGGCCATCACCGAACTCAGCCTGGCCATGCAGAGCCTGTCGCGCACCGGACTGCGCCAGGGTGACCAGCTGGAAACCACCAGCCTGCCGCCGCTGCGCAAGCCGATCTACATCGCCCTGCTCGACACCGAGCGCGCCGAGCGCCTGGCGCAGCAGATGGAATACTTCGGCGTCACCATCCAGATCATCCACGGCGCCGACGACTTCCGCGCGATGATGGACAGCCGGCACCCGGCGGTCATCGTCATGGACGTGGACTTCGGCGGCGCGGGTGCCGGCATCCAGCTGGCGCTGGAGGCCCAGACCGGTCTGGAGCGCAAGCTGCCGGTGCTGTTCTACAGCCACCAGGAAGCCGACACCCCCTTTCGCCTGGCCGCGGTGCGCGCCGGCGGCCAGGAGTTCTACACCGGCACCCTGGATTCGGCGCGGCTGCTGGAAAAGATCGAGACCCTCACCCGCACCGTCTACTACGATCCGATCCGTGCCCTGGTGGTGGACGACTCCCGCGCCCAGGCCATGGCCACGGAAATGGCGCTCAACAGCGCCGGCATCGTCACCCGCACCCTGATGCAACCCGGCGCGGTGATGGCGCACCTGGCCGAATTCGTGCCCGATCTGATCATCCTCGACATGTACATGCCCGAGTGCACCGGCACCGAGCTGGCCAAGGTCATCCGCCAGCACGAGCGCTATGTCAGCGTGCCCATCATCTACCTGTCGGCCGAGGACGACCTCGACAAGCAGCTGGACGCCATGAGCGAGGGCGGCGACGACTTCCTCACCAAGCCGATCAAGCCGCGCCACCTGATCGCCACGGTGCGTACCCGCGCGGCCCGGGCGCGCAGCCTGCAGGCGCGCATCGTCCAGGACAGCCTCACCGGCCTGTACAACCACACCCACACCCTGCAGCTGCTGGAAGACGCCTGCTTCCGCGCCCGGCGCAGCCAGCGGCCGATCACCTTCGCCATGCTGGACATCGACCACTTCAAGCAGGTCAACGACCACTACGGCCATCCCATGGGCGATCGGGTGATCAAGAGCCTGGCGCTGTTCCTCAAGCAGCGCCTGCGCAAGTCCGACCACATCGGCCGTTATGGCGGTGAGGAATTCGCCATCGTGCTGCCCGACACCGACCTGGCCACCGCCACCCGCCTGATCGACGAGATCCGCCAGCGCTTCGCCGAGATCCACTATCCGGCGCCGCCTAAGGAACTCAGCTGCACCTTCAGCGCCGGCGTGGCGCAGCTGCAGCCCGGCCAGGAGATGCCCGCGCTGGCCAAACAGGCGGACGAAGCCCTCTATGCCGCCAAGCATGCCGGGCGCAATTGCGTGCGCCAGTACGGCCAGGACTGACCAGCCAGATGCCTCTGCTATGATCGGCCGCTGCCGATCGCCGAGAAGCCCATGCGTGTCCTGCTGTTCCTGCTCACCCTGCTGCTGACCCTGCCCGCCACCGCCGGCCTGTTCGATGCGCCGCGCCCGAGCGCCGCGCTGGGCCTGGACGGTCAGCGCCCCAGTCAGCAATTCCTGCCGGTGGATCAGGCCTTTCGCCTGGAGCAGCGCCGCGACGCCGAGGGCCGACCCCAGCTGCGCTTCACCATCGCCGAGGGCTACTACCTCTATCGGCAACGCTTCGCCTTCGACGCCGCCCCCGGTCTGCTCACCGCGCCGGTGGCCCTGCCGCCCGGCGAGCCCAAGCACGATGAATGGTTCGGCGACGTCCAGGTCTATCACGCCGGCGTCGACATCCCCCTGCCCCTGGCACCCGACCGCGGCGGCCAGGTCAGGGTGACCTACCAGGGCTGCGCCGGTCGCGGCCTCTGCTATCCGCCGGAAACCCGCACCCTGGACATCGCCGGCCCTGCGCTTGCGACCCCGGCGGCCACCGCGCCCGTCCCCGCTCAGCTCGACTGGCACAGGATCCTGCTGGCCTTTCTCGCCGGACTCGGGCTGACCTTCACGCCCTGCGTCCTGCCGATGCTGCCCATCGTCTCGGCGGTGGTCCTGGCCGGCAAGGCGCGCCCCGGACGTGGCCTGCTGCTGGCGCTGGCCTATGTGGTGCCCATGGCCCTGAGCTTCGCCGCCCTGGGCGCACTCATGGGCGTCTTTGGCGCCAGTCTCAATCTGCAGGCGCAATTGCAGTCGGCCTGGGTGCTGATTCCCTTCGCCGCGCTGTTCGCGCTGTTCGCCCTGGCCATGTTCGGTCTCTTCGAACTGCGCCTGCCGGCGGTCCTGCGCGAGCGCCTGGAACAGCTGGCCAGCGGCACCCGCGGCGGTTCCCTGGGCGGCGCGGCCACCCTCGGCGTGCTCTCCAGCCTGATCGTCTCGCCCTGCGTCTCGGCGCCCCTGGCGGGCCTGCTGCTCTATATCAGCAGCACCGCCGACTGGCTCGGTGGCGGACTGGCGCTGTTCGCCCTGGGCCTGGGCATGGGTACCCCGCTGATCCTCATCGCCGCCGGAGGCGGCGCCCTGCTGCCACGCAGCGGCGCCTGGCTGGTGGGCATGCGCAATGCCTTCGGCGTCCTGCTGCTGGCGGTAGCCCTGTGGCTGCTCGAACGGCTGCTGCCGGGGCCGCTGGCGCTGGCCGCCTGGGGCCTGCTGGCGGCCGGCGTCGGGCTGTTTCTCGGCGCTCTGGAATTCGTACCCAAGCCACCCCGTCAGCGGCTGCTGCAACTGGCCGGCCTGACCCTGGTGGTCTATGGCGCGGCCGCCGGCATCGGCGCCCTGCGCGGGGCCAGCGATCCCCTGCGACCGCTGGGCGACGCCGCGGCGCCCGCCGTGGCCGGCCGCGCGGACGTCATGCACAGCCTCAGCGATCCGGCGGCCCTGGCCAGCCGTCTCGGCCAGGGGCGACCGGTACTGGTGGACGTCTATGCCGACTGGTGCATCAGCTGCAAGCTGATCGAGCGCGAGGTGTTCGGCAATCCCGAGGTCCAGGCGCACTTGCGCGACTTCACGCTGATCCGCTTCGATATGACGCAAAGCACCCGGGAACAGCGGCACTGGCTGGAACGGCAGGGACTGTTCGGTCCGCCAGCGATCCTGTTCTATGCCGGCAATGGCCAGGAGCGGGCCCAGGCGCGCATCGTCGGCGAAATCGACGCCGCGGGTTTTCTCGCCCGACTCGGTGAAGCAAAAAGGCTTATCGCCAGCGATTAAAAGAATTTCGCCCAACGTGCGGGCATTTCCGGCAAACGTCTAGCGACTGGACAGTCACCTCCGGTTGCGGCATAGTCCGCGGCCAATCTGGTTGCGAAATCGCGAGGCAAGTGGCTATGGCGCATCTGCTGGTACTGCACGGGCCCAACCTGAATCTCCTGGGCACCCGCGAGCCGGGCGTCTACGGGGCCACCACCCTGGCCCAGATCAACGCTGATCTCGAAGCCCGCGCCACTGCGGCGGGGCATCGCCTGCAATACCTGCAAAGCAACGCCGAGCACCTGCTGATCGAACGCATCCATGCCGCGCGTGACGAAGGGGTGGATTTCATCCTCATCAATCCGGCCGCCTTCACCCATACCAGCGTCGCCCTACGTGACGCCTTGCTCGCGGTGAGCATCCCATTCATCGAAGTGCACCTGTCGAACGTGCACAAGCGCGAGGCCTTCCGCCACCACTCCTATTTTTCCGACGTGGCGGTCGGTGTCATCTGCGGGCTCGGTGCCAGTGGCTATCGCCTGGCCCTGGAAGCCGCCTGCGAACAGCTCGCCGCCCGCGGCTGAGCGCGACTCAATATCCAGAACATCACCAGAACCCGAGGGGAGAGCCAACGCCAATGGACATCCGTAAAGTCAAGAAACTGATCGAGCTGCTGGAAGAGTCCGGTATCGACGAGCTGGAAATCCGCGAAGGCGAAGAATCCGTCCGCATCAGCCGCAACACCGGCCGCGGCCAGGGCATGCAGACCGTCTACGCCGCTGCCCCCGCTCCGGTCGCCGCCCCGGCCCCGGCTGCCGCGCCGGCCGCTGCCGCTGCACCCGCCAGCGAAGCCGCCGCGCCGCAACTGACCGGTAACGTGGCTCGTTCGCCCATGGTCGGCACCTTCTACCGCGCCTCCTCGCCCACCACCCCGGCCTTCGTCGAAGTCGGCCAGCAGGTGAAGAAAGGCGACATCCTGTGCATCGTCGAAGCCATGAAGATGATGAACCACATCGAAGCCGAAGCCAGCGGCACCATCGGCCAGGTGCTGGTCGAGAACGGTCAGCCCGTCGAATTCGACCAGCCGCTGTTCACCATTGTCTAAGCCCGTGGAGCCCACGATGCTGGAAAAAGTCCTGATCGCCAACCGCGGGGAAATCGCCCTGCGCGTGGTGCGTGCCTGCAAGGAGCTGGGCATCAAGACGGTGGCGGTTCATTCCACCGCCGACCGCGAACTGATGCATCTGTCCCTCGCCGACGAATCGGTGTGCATCGGCCCGGCCCCCTCGCCCCAGTCCTACCTGAACATCCCGGCCATCATCAGTGCCGCGGAAGTCACCGGCGCCACCGCCATCCACCCCGGCTACGGCTTTCTCGCCGAGAACGCCGACTTCGCCGAGCAGGTGGAGCAGTCCGGATTCGCCTTCGTCGGCCCCACCGCCGACGTGATTCGCCTGATGGGCGACAAGGTGTCCGCCAAGAACGCCATGAAGCAGGCCGGTGTCCCCACCGTGCCGGGCTCCGACGGCGCCCTGCCGGATGACGAGGCCGAGTGCCTGCGCATCGGCCGCGAAGTCGGCTATCCGGTGATCATCAAGGCCGCCGGTGGCGGTGGTGGTCGCGGCATGCGCGTGGTCGAGGACGAGGCCGAGCTGATCAAATCGATCAAGCTGACCCAGACCGAAGCCGGCGCCGCCTTTGGCAACTCCATGGTCTACATGGAGAAATTCCTCGGCAATCCGCGTCACGTGGAAGTCCAGGTGCTCTCCGATGGCCAGGGCAACGCCGTGCACCTCTATGACCGCGACTGCTCGCTGCAGCGCCGTCACCAGAAGGTCATCGAGGAGGCGCCTGCGCCCCAGATCGACGAGAAGGCCCGCGAAGAAGTCCTGGCACGCTGCGTCAAGGCCTGCATCGACATCGGCTACCGTGGCGCCGGCACCTTCGAGTTCCTCTACGAAGACGGTCGCTTCTACTTCATCGAGATGAACACCCGCGTGCAGGTGGAGCATCCGGTGACCGAGATGATCACCGGCGTCGACATCGTCAAGGAGATGCTCAGCATCGCCGCGGGCAACCCGCTGTCGATCAAGCAGGAAGACATCAAGATCACCGGTCACGCCATCGAGTGCCGGATCAACGCCGAAGATCCCAAGACCTTCATGCCTTCCCCGGGCCTGGTCAAGCACTACCATGCACCGGGCGGTAACGGCGTGCGGGTGGATTCGCACCTGTACAGCGGCTACAAGGTTCCGCCGAACTACGATTCGCTGATCGCCAAGCTGATCACCTGGGGCAAGACCCGCGAAGAGGCCATGGCCCGGATGCGCAACGCCCTGGACGAGCTGATCGTCGACGGCATCAAGACCAATGCCGATCTGCACCGGATGCTGACCCGCGACCAGGCCTTCGGCCAGGGCGGCGTGAACATCCACTACCTGGAGAAGAAGCTCGGCCTGCGCCACTGAGTGCATGACGAGCGTTGATTCAGCGAACGGGCTGCCCTCGGGCAGCCCGTTTTCATTTACCCTCCCCGCTTTGACCCGATTCAGGTAGCCCACCATGTCCTGGCTGCAAGTCCGCCTCGCCCTCACCCCCGCCCAGGCGGAAACCTACGAAGACCTCATGCTCGAACTGGGCGCCGTCTCGGTGACCTTCATGGACGCCGAGGACCAGCCGATCTTCGAGCCGGATCTCGGCACCACCCCGCTGTGGTCCCAGACCCACCTGCTGGCGCTGTTCGAAGGCGATACCGACGCCGCCGCCCTGGAGCAGCGCGTGCAACTCCTGGCCAACGGCCTCGTCTACGAGGTGGAGCGCCTGGAAGACCAGGAATGGGAGCGTAGCTGGATGGACAACTTCCAGCCCATGCGTTTCGGCCAGCGACTGTGGATCGTGCCCAGCTGGCACGAGGCCCCGGAACCCGAGGCGGTCAATCTGCTGCTGGATCCGGGCCTGGCCTTTGGCACCGGCACCCACCCCACCACCTCGCTGTGCCTGCAGTGGCTGGACGGCGAACCGGTCCAGGGCCTGCAGGTGCTGGATTTCGGCTGCGGCTCGGGCATCCTCGCCATCGCTGCCCTGCTGCTGGGCGCCGCGCGCGCCGTGGGCACCGACATCGACGTCCAGGCCCTGGAAGCCTCGCGGGAGAATGCCAACCGCAACGGCATCGACCCGGCACGTTTTCCGCTGTACCTGCCCGCCGATCTGCCAGGCGAGCCGGCCGACGTGGTGGTGGCCAACATCCTCGCCGGTCCGCTGGTCGGCCTGGCCGAGCAGATCACCCGCCTGACCCGCATCGGCGGGCGCCTGGCCCTTTCCGGCATCCTCGCCGAGCAGGCCGAGGACGTGCGCGCCGCCTATGCCGGCTGCTTCGACCTGGAACCCACCGCCACCCTGGACGGCTGGGTGCGCATCAGCGGCACCCGTCGTCGCTGACCTGCGCACCGCCACCGGTCCGCTCACCCGGCGGCCCGGTGGAGGCCCTTCTTTCGCCAGGGCCTTCGGGTACACTAGCGCGCTTCACTCCCTGGCTGTCGCCTCGCCATGACCGAATCCCTCGTCGCCCAGTGTCCGCATTGCCATACCCGCTTCCGCGTCACCCAGGAACACCTGGCTGCCGCGGACGGCGACGTACGCTGTGGCGTCTGCCTGGAAGTGTTCAACGCCAGCAACCAGGCCGCACCCCTGACGGCGCCGCAGCCCATGCCCGCGCCACCCGCGCCCGTGGCCGAACCGGCGCCGACGCCCAGCGAAGCGGCCTGGCCCCATGACGAACTGGACCTGAGCCACCTGGAGCTGGACGCCGAGGTCGCCCGCCTGGGCGCGCTGGAAGAACAGCGCCGCGCGCCGGCCGCGCCGGCAGCCCCGCCCGCGCAGGCAACGCCGCCTGCCGTGGCCGCACCGCGGGAAGAACCGGCACCGGTCCAGGGCCTGGCGGCCCATCGCCCCCAGGACGACGAAGACCCCTTCGAACTGCCGTCGCTCGGCGCCGCCTCCGCCGAGCGCGAACCCGAGCCGGAACCCCTGCGCCTGCAGGCCGAACCCGAGGTCGAGTTCGAACCGCAGCCCGCCCCCTTGCCGCTTCCCGCCGCCGAGCCGGAACCGGAGCCCGAGCCCGCCGTGGAGGCCCGGCCGGAGCCGGCCATCGCCCCCGTGCCGACGGCCGCACCGGTGGCACCGCTCGCGGCCACCCGCACCCCGCTCAAGCCCGCCCCGGCCACGCCGCCCGCGCCCCTCACCACCGCGCCCCCGCGTGAACGCCAGGAGCCGGCACTCGGGCGGGTCGAAGCCGACGACGACGAACGCGCCGAACCCGGCCTGGGCCGGCTCGACGACTGGCAGGAGCCCGTTGCCGAACCCCTCAGCGCCGCACGCGACGGCGACGACGACGAGCCGCTGCCAGCCAAGGCCACGACCGCCCTGCGCAGCGAACCGGAATGGCAGGACGATCCCCTGCTGGACCTGCACGACGATCCGCTGCAGCTGGACAGCCAGCCACGGCGCCCGCACTGGGGTCGCCGCCTGCTATGGATCCTGCTCTGCCTGCTGGCGCTGCTCGGCCTGGCCGGCCAGTACGTCTATTACCACTTCGACGAACTGGCGCGGCAGGACAGCTATCGCCCGCTGTTCGTCCAGGCCTGCGCCAGCCTGGGCTGCAAGGTGCCGTCCAAGGTCGATGTCCAGCAGATCCGTAGCAGCAACCTGGTGGTGCGCAGCCATCCGCAATTTTCCGGAGCCCTGCGCGTCGATGCCATCCTCTACAACCGGGCGCCCTTCTCGCAGCCCTTTCCGCTGCTGGAATTGCGCTTCGCCGACCTCAACGGCCAGTTGCTCGCCAGCCGCCGTTTCAAGCCCGGCGAGTACCTGAACGGCGAGCTCAAGGGCCAGGACGAGATGCCGCCGCAGACGCCGATCCACATCGCCCTGGACATTCTCGACCCCGGTCCGCGCGCGGTGAACTACAGCCTGAGCTTCTTCTCGCCGGAGTAGTGCCAGGGCGAATTGCTCATAAACTAGCCAACTCGCGCTTTATCCGGAGGCGGCGAGCGGGTATCATTCCCAACCCTTTTCAAGCACAGCAGCCCCTGTCCGCGGCCGGTTTCCGGCGCAGGCGGAACAGGCGCCTATTCGCCAGGGAAAAAGATATGTCGATGGTACGCATCGGCCCTTATACCTTGCCCAATCCGCTGATTCTCGCGCCCATGGCCGGGGTCACCGACCTGCCCTTCCGGCGCCTGTGCCTGGCACTCGGCGCCGGCATGGCCGTGTCGGAAATGGTGACCAGTGACGTGCGGCTCTATGACAGCCGCAAGTCGCGGCTGCGCCTGATCCACGCCAGCGAGCAGGAACCGCGCTCGGTGCAGATCGCCGGCGGCGATCCGGCGATGCTGGCCGAAGCGGCCCAGCGCAATGTCGAACTGGGTGCCCAGATCATCGATATCAACATGGGCTGCCCGGCGAAAAAGGTCTGCAACAAGGCCGCCGGCTCCGCGCTGATGAAGGACGAGGCCCTGGTGGCCGAGATCCTCGCCGCCGTGGTGGCCGCGGTGGACGTTCCGGTGACCCTGAAGATCCGCACCGGCTGGAATCCGGAGAATCGCAACGGCCTGCGCATCGCGCAGCTGGCCGAAGCCGCCGGCATCCAGGCGCTGGCCGTGCATGGCCGCACCCGTGACGACAGGTTCCTGGGCGCCGCCGAGTACGACACCATCGCCGCCATCAAGCAGGCGGTCGGCATCCCGGTGTTCGCCAATGGCGACATCGACAGCCCGGAAAAGGCCCGGCGCGTGCTCGAGCACACCGGCTGCGACGGCCTGCTGATCGGCCGCGCCGCCCAGGGCCGCCCCTGGATCTTCCGGGAGATCGCCCACTACCTGGCGACCGGCGAGCACCTGGCGGCGCCGAGCGATGCCGAGGTGGAGGCCATCCTGCTGGAGCACCTCGACGCCCTGCACGCCTTCTATGGCCCGGAAATGGGCGTGCGCATCGCCCGCAAGCACGTCGGCTGGTACCTGGCCGACCGGCCGGGCGCCGCGGAATCGCGCGCCCAGTTCAACCGACTGCAAGACACCCAAGCCCAGCACGCCAGCATTCGCGCGTTCTTCGCGCAGCCCCCGATCGGGAAGCAGGTGGCATGAATTCGATGACCGAGACTTTGACTGGAACAGCGCCCGTGAGTGACAACGGCGACCTCAAGCAGCACCTGACCGCTCCCCTGCAGGAGGGCCAGACGCTGCGCGACAGCGTGGAAAAGGCGCTGCGCAACTATTTCGCCCACCTCGATGGGCAGCCGGTGACCGACGTCTACAACATGGTGCTCTGCGAAGTGGAAGCACCCCTGCTCGAAAGCGTGATGAATTACGTCAAGGGCAACCAGACCAAGGCATCGGAGATGCTCGGGCTCAATCGCGGCACCCTGCGCAAGAAGCTCAAGCAGTACGACCTGCTCTGATCCGCCTCATCGCCGGCGGCCCAGGGGGCTTGACCGGCGGTCTCTCTCCTCCTGATGGACATGACCATGACCGACCAGACCTCTCGCCTCCCCGTCCGCCGTGCGCTGATCAGCGTGTCCGACAAGACGGGCGTCGTCGACTTCGCCCGTGAACTCGCGGCCATCGGCGTGGAAATCCTGTCCACCGGCGGGACCTACAAGCTGCTGCGCGACGAAGGCATCCCCGCGGTGGAAGTCGCCGACTACACCGGCTTCCCGGAAATGATGGACGGCCGCGTCAAGACCCTGCATCCGAAGATCCACGGTGGCATCCTCGGCCGTCGCGGCATCGACCACGAGGTCATGAGCGAGCACGGCATCCGCCCGATCGACCTGGTCGCGGTCAATCTCTACCCCTTCGCCGCCACCGTGGCCAAGCCCGGTTGCAGCCTGGCCGACGCCATCGAGAACATCGACATCGGCGGTCCGACCATGGTCCGCAGCGCGGCCAAGAACCACAAGGACGTCGCCATCGTGGTCAATGCCAGCGACTACGCGGCCATCCTCGACGACCTCAAGGCCGGCGGCCTGACCTACGCCCAGCGCTTCGACCTGGCGCTCAAGGCCTTCGAGCACACCGCCGCCTACGACGGCATGATCGCCAACTACCTGGGCAGCATCGACCAGCAGGCCGAGACCCTGTCCACCGAAGGCCGCGCCGCCTTCCCGCGTACCTTCAGCGCCCAGTTCATCAAGGCGCAGGACATGAGATACGGCGAGAATCCGCACCAGCAGGCGGCCTTCTATGTCGAGCACGCCAGCGAGGCCTGCGTGGCCACCGCCACCCAGCTGCAGGGCAAGGAACTGTCCTTCAACAACGTCGCCGACACCGACGCCGCCCTGGAAACCGTCAAGAGCTACGAGGAGCCGGCCTGCGTCATCGTCAAGCACGCCAACCCCTGCGGCGTGGCCGTGGCCGGCGATATCCGCCAGGCCTATGAACTGGCCTATGCCACCGACAGCGAGTCGGCCTTTGGCGGCATCATCGCCTTCAACCGCGAACTGGACGCCGAGACCGCCCGCGCCATCGTCGAGCGCCAGTTCGTCGAGGTGATCATCGCCCCGCGCGTCAGCGCCGAGGCCCGCGAGGTCGTGGCGGCCAAGGCCAACGTCCGCCTGCTGGAGTGCGGCGAGTGGCCCGCCGAGCGCAAGCCCGGCCTGGACCTCAAGCGCGTCAACGGCGGTCTGCTGGTGCAGAGCCGCGACATCGCCATGATCACCGCTGCCGACCTCAAGGTGGTGACCCAGCGCGCGCCCAGCGAGCAGGAACTGCAGGACCTGATCTTCGCCTGGAAGGTGGCCAAGTTCGTCAAGTCCAACGCCATCGTCTACGCCAAGGGCCAACAGACCGTGGGCATCGGTGCCGGCCAGATGAGTCGCGTCAATTCGGCGCGCATCGCCGCCATCAAGGCCGAGCACGCCGGTCTGGCCGTGGCCGGCGCGGTCATGGCCTCGGACGCCTTCTTCCCCTTCCGTGACGGCATCGACAACGCCGCGGCCAACGGCATCACCGCGGTGATCCAGCCGGGCGGTTCCATGCGCGACGCCGAGGTCATCGCCGCCGCCGACGAAGCCGGCATCGCCATGGTCTTTACCGGCATGCGTCACTTCCGCCACTAAGGGCCCGTCACGGCGAGGCCGCACGCGCCTCGCCGTCGCTCCAATTCAAAGTGCGGACGCCATCCGGCGGCCGCCAGAGGAACACTGCATGAACGTACTCATCATCGGCAGCGGCGGTCGCGAACACGCCCTGGCCTGGAAGGTCGCCCAGGACACCCGGGTCACCAAGGTCTATGTGGCCCCGGGCAACGCCGGCACCGCCACCGAAGCCAAGTGCGAGAACGTCGCCCTCGACGTCCTGGCCCTGGAACAACTGGCCGACTTCGCCGCCGCCAACGTCGAGCTGACCATCGTCGGCCCCGAGGCGCCGCTGGTGGCCGGCGTGGTCGACCTGTTCCGCAGCCGCGGCCTGCCCTGCTTCGGCCCCACCGCCGGTGCGGCCCAGCTGGAAGGCTCCAAGGCCTTCACCAAGGATTTCCTGGCGCGCCACCAGATCCCCACCGCCGCCTACGCCAACTTCACCGAGGTGGAGCCGGCCCTGGCCTATCTGCGCGAGCAGGGTGCGCCCATCGTGATCAAGGCCGACGGCCTGGCCGCCGGCAAGGGCGTGATCGTCGCCATGACCCTGGCCGAAGCCGAGGACGCCGTGCGTGACATGCTCTCCGGCAATGCCTTCGGCGATGCCGGGGCGCGGGTGGTGATCGAGGAATTCCTCGACGGCGAAGAAGCCAGCTTCATCGTCATGGTCGATGGCAAGAACGTCCTGCCCATGGCCACCAGCCAGGATCACAAGCGCGTCGGCGACGGCGACAGCGGTCCCAACACCGGCGGCATGGGCGCCTATTCCCCGGCGCCGGTGGTGACCCCCGAGGTCCACGACCGGGTCATGCGCGAGATCATCGAGCCCACCGTGGCCGGCATGGCCAGCGAAGGCAATGTCTACACCGGCTTCCTCTATGCCGGTCTGATGATCGACCAGAGTGGTGCGCCCAAGGTCATCGAATTCAACTGCCGATTCGGCGATCCCGAGACCCAGCCGGTGATGCTGCGCCTGCAGTCCAGCCTGGTGCTGCTGGTGGAAGCCGCCCTGGCCGAGGCGCTCGACAAGATCGAAGCCTGCTGGGATCCGCGCCCGAGCCTGGGCATCGTCCTGGCCGCCGGTGGCTACCCGGGCGACTACGCCAAGGGTGATGCCATCGCCGGTCTCGATGCCGCCGCGGCGCTGCCGGGCAAGGTGTTCCACGCCGGCACCAGCCTGCGCGATGGTCAGGTCGTCACGGCCGGCGGTCGGGTGCTGTGCGCCACGGCCCTGGGCGAAACGGTCTCCGCCGCCCAGCAGAACGCCTATGCGCTGGCCCAGGAAATCTCCTGGAAGGGCTGCTTCTACCGCAGCGACATCGGCTACCGCGCCATCGCCCGCGAGCGACAGTGAAGCTCGCCTAAGGGATCGGCCTGTTACACTGTTACGTCAACAGACGTGACGGGCTGATCTATAATCGACGTCCGCATTTGCGAAGGGAACTCTCGTGCACCGGCTCTGGATCGCCATAGGCTTTGTGGTCAGCTGGCTGCTGTTGCTGCTGGTGGCCAATTCCGTGCAGGCCGAGAATTCGCCGGATGCGGGCTGGGCGCAATACGAGGACGTCACCGGCGAATTCTCGCTCGACGACGTCCGCGATCGCCTTTCCGCCTTCAAGCCGCTGACTGCCGCCAAGACCCACCGCCCCGCCGGTCCTGGGGCGCTCTGGCTGCACACTCGCATCCAGCCCGATACCCAGCAGCGCCTGCTGCGCATCATCGCACCCAATGTCGGCTATCTGGACTTCTTCGCCTATCGTGACGAGCAGTTGCTCAGCGAGATCCGCGATGGCCTGGCGCGGCCGTTGCTCAATCCGCAGCAGCTCAGTCGCGACTTCGTCTTCCAGATTCCGCAGAGCGACCAGCCGCTCGACCTCTTCCTGAGATTCGAATCGCCCCAGCCGATGCGGATCGCCCTGACCTTGAGCGGCAGTGCCGAGGTCGAGGTGACCCACCGCTTGGTTATGTTCGGCGTGCTGCTCGGCTGCCTGGCCATGCTGGCGCTGTACAACGGCGTCCAGCTGCTCTACCACCGCAGTCGCGCCACCAGCGCCCTGACCTTTCTGCTGGTGATGCTGGTCTGCGTGGCCCTGAACATCTTTGGGCTGAGCAAGTTCTTCCTGGGCAGCTTCAAGGGCCAGGCGCCGTTGCTGACCGATCTGTCGGTGCTCGCCTGTAGCGCCGCTGGCTTGAACCTGATCGGCGCCTTCTTTGGCTGGCGGCGGCTACCGGCCTGGACGCGCCAGCTGATCAGAGGCCTGTTGGCCCTGGTCGGTCTGGCCGCGGTAGGCCGCCTCGCCGCGGGGGATATCTACGTCGGCGACTGGCTGATGGTGGTCAATGGCCTGGCGCTGTTCGCCTGTCTGACCATCGCCCTGGAGCGCTGGCACCAGGGGGCGCGCTATGCGCGACTGCTGGTGGGGAGCTGCGTCCTGCTGACCCTGGCCGGGCTGATCGCCCTGCCGATCCTGGCCGGCTATGCCAATCCGCCGGTGTGGATGGGGCGTGGCCTGATCGCCAGCTGCATGCTCAGCGGCATCCTGCTCACCCTGGCCCTGGAGGAGCGCCGTCGCTATCTGCGCGAGGAGCACTTCACCCGCACCCGCGACAGAGCCGCCAACCATGCGGAGCTCAAGGGCAAGGCCGAATTCCTCTCGCGCATCAGCCACGAGATCCGCACCCCCATGAACGGCGTGCTGGGCATGACCGAGCTGCTGCAGGGCACGGCCCTGTCGGCCAAGCAGCGCGACTATGTGCAGACCATCCACAGCGCCGGTGCCGAGCTGCTCAACCTGATCAACGAGATCATCGACATCACCCGCCTGGAGAGTGGCCAGATCGAACTGGAAGAGGTCACCTTCGACCTCAATGCCCTGCTCGACGACTGCCTGGACATCTTCCGGCCGCGCGCCGAGGAGCACCGGGTCGAGCTGCTCAGCTTCATCCAGCCCCAGGTGCCTCGCCGCTTCATCGGCGATCCGACCCGCCTGCGCCAGATCCTGCTGAACCTTCTGGAAAACGCCTTCCAGCGCACCGAGGAAGGCGAGATCCTCCTGGTGATCTCCCTGGAAGAGGCCACCGGCCAGCCGCCGCGCCTGCGCATCTCGGTGCAGGACAGCGGCACCCCGCTGGACGCGGCCCTGAGTCGCCAGTTGCTGTCCACCCACCTCGACCGCCGCGACTTCCTCGCCAGCGACACCGACAGCCTGGATTTCGGCCTGATCATCGCCCGCCAGCTGGTGCTGCTGATGCAGGGCGACTTCGGCATCCAGAACAACGCCGAGGGCGGTTCCAGCTTCTGGATCAGCCTGCCCATCCCGGCCCAGGCGCTGGTGCTGTCGCGCGGCGACAGCGACTATCCGCTGCAGGACGTGCGGGTGCTGGTGGTCGACGACAACGAACTCTGCCGCAAGGTCCTGCAGCAGCAGTGCAGCGCCTGGGGCATGCAGGCGGTCACCGCCGCGTCCGGACGCGAAGCCCTGGCCCTGCTGCGCACCCAGTCGCACCTGCGGGAATACTTCGACGTGGTGCTGCTCGACCAGCAGATGCCGGGCATGACCGGCATGCAGCTGGCCGCGCGCATCAACGAAGACGAGAATCTCAACCACGACCTCTTGCTGATCATGCTCACCGGCCTGAGCAATGCGCCGAGCAAGGTCATCGCCCGCAACGCCGGCATCAAGCGGGTGCTGGCCAAGCCGGTGGCCGGCTATACCCTCAGGGCAACCCTGGCCGACGAGCTATCGCGCCGCGGCCAGCGGGTCAGCGAACCCGAGCCCGAGGAACAGCCCAGCGGCATTCCCAGCGATTTCCGCGTGCTGGTGGCCGAGGACAACAGCATCTCGGTCAAGGTGATCCGCGGCATGCTGAAAAAGCTCGGCGTCGAACCCGACACCGTGAGCAACGGCCTGGAAGCCTTCGAAAAGCTCCAGCAGAACACCTACGACCTGATCCTGATGGATTGCGAGATGCCCCTGCTGGACGGCTTCGGTGCCACCCGCCGGTTACGCGCCTGGGAACAGCAGAATCATCGTTCGCGCACCCCGGTGGTGGCCCTTACCGCTCATATCCTCGCCGAGCACAAGGACCGCGCCCAGGAGGCCGGCATGGACGGCCACATGGGCAAGCCGATCGAACTCTCGCAGTTGCGCGAGCTGCTGCTCTACTGGGCCGAGCGACGGCGGCTCGACGTGACCCGCGCGGGCCTCAAGGCGACTCCTTGAACCTGTCCTTGACGTAGGTGATCTCGGTCTTGCCGTGAGGGACCGGATTGCCTTCCTCGTCGAGATTGACGAAGACGATCTTGTCGATGGTGAGGATGCTCTTGCGGGTGATCTTGTTGCGCACCTCGCATCTGAGGGTGATGGAGGTACGCCCGAACTCGGTGGCGGTGATGCCCAGTTCGATGATGTCGCCTTGGCGCGAGGCGCTGATGAAGTTGATCTCGGAGATGTACTTGGTCACCACCTTGGGATTTTCCAGCTGCACGATGGCGTAGATCGCCGCCTCCTCGTCGATCCACTTGAGCAGGCTGCCGCCGAATAGGGTGCCATTGGCGTTGAGGTCTTCGGGTTTCACCCACTTGCGGGTATGGAAGTTCATCAGGGCTCCTTGAATTTCCAGGGTCTTAAGGCATCAGATCAGGGTGCGCGCGGTAGATTCCGGTCGACATGAGGCAGAGCGCCACCCTTTGGGTTTATCGCGATCCTCGTTATACTGCCCGCGCATCGCGGCCACCAGGCCGCCCCGCCTTCCGTTCGAGGGGCGCTGCAGCACGCTGCGTTATCCCATCCTAGCCGACCCGCCGCTGGCGCGGGACCCTCGGCGGGCATGACGCCAGACGTTGTCAGGCTCGAGCGGAGCGTTATCAGAACGCATCAACGGCGCCCATTCGCACCTAACGAATGGAGACTCTTCAATGAGCGCTGTCCTCACGCCTGCCGCTTTCAACGATTTCAAGGTCGCCGACATCTCCCTGGCCGACTGGGGTCGTCGCGAAGTCATCATCGCCGAATCGGAAATGCCCGCCCTCATGGGCCTGAGACGCAAGTACGCCGGCGAGCAACCCCTGGCTGGCGCCAAGATCCTCGGCTGCATCCACATGACCATCCAGACCGCCGTGCTCATCGAGACCCTGGTGGCCCTGGGCGCCGAAGTGCGCTGGTCGAGCTGCAACATCTTCTCCACCCAGGACCAGGCCGCAGCCGCCATCGCCGCCGCCGGCATCCCGGTGTTCGCCTGGAAGGGCGAGACCGAAGCCGAATACGAGTGGTGCATCGAGCAGACCATCCTCAAGGATGGCCAGCCCTGGGACGCCAACATGGTGCTGGACGACGGCGGTGACCTGACCCAGATCCTGCACGACAAGTATCCGCAGGTGCTGGAGCGCGTGCACGGCATCACCGAAGAGACCACCACCGGCGTGCATCGTCTGCTGGACATGCTCAAGGACGGCACCCTCAAGGTCCCGGCGATCAACGTCAACGACTCGGTCACCAAGAGCAAGAACGACAACAAGTACGGCTGCCGCCACAGCCTCAACGACGCCATCAAGCGCGCCACCGACCACCTGCTCTCCGGCAAGCAGGCGCTGGTGATCGGCTACGGCGACGTGGGCAAGGGCTCGGCCGCCTCGCTACGCCAGGAAGGCATGATCGTCAAGGTCTCGGAAGTCGACCCGATCTGCGCCATGCAGGCCTGCATGGACGGCTACGAGCTGGTCTCGCCCTATGTCGACGGCCTGAACGACGGCACCGAAGCCTCCGTGGATCGCGCTCTGCTGGGCAAGATCGACCTGATCGTCACCACCACCGGCAACGTCAACGTCTGTGACGCCAACATGCTCAAGGCCCTGAAGAAACGCGCCCTGGTGTGCAACATCGGTCACTTCGACAACGAGATCGACACCGCCTTCATGCGCCAGCACTGGGGCTGGGAAGAAGTTAAGCCGCAGGTGCACAAGATCCACCGCACCGGCCTGACCGTCGATCCGGCCAACGACGACTACCTGATCCTGCTGGCCGAAGGCCGCCTGGTGAACCTGGGCAACGCCACCGGCCACCCCAGCCGCATCATGGACGGCTCCTTCGCCAACCAGGTGCTGGCACAGATCCACCTGTACCAGGAGAAGTTCGCCGATCTGCCGGTCGCCGAGAAGACCGCCAACGTCACCGTCATGGTCCTGCCCAAGAAGCTCGACGAAGAAGTGGCGCTGGAAATGGTGAAGGGCTTCGGTGGCGTGGTGACCCGCCTGACCGAGGCGCAGGCCAAGTACATCGGCGTGACCCAGGAAGGCCCCTTCAAGCCCGACAGCTACCGCTACTGATGGCCAGCCCCGCCCGCCAGGGCGGGGCCGCTCACGAGAGAGACGCCGTGAAACCCAGTCTGAGTTTCGAATTCTTTCCCTGCAAGACCGAAGCGGGCCACGAGAAGCTGATCGCCACCGCGCGGCAGCTGGCGAGTCATGGGCCGGAGTTCTTTTCCTGCACCTATGGCGCCGGCGGCTCCACCCGCGATGGCACCTATCGCACCGTGCGCCAGCTCAACGACGAGGTCGGGGTACCGACCGCGCCGCACCTGTCCTGCGTCGGCGACAGCAAGGCCAAGCTGCGCGAACTGCTGCAGCAGTACCGGGAAGCCGGCATCAACCGCATCGTCGCCCTGCGCGGCGACCTGCCGTCCGGCATGGGCCTGTCCGGTGGTGGCGAACTGCGTTATGCCAGCGATCTGGTCGCCTTCATCCGCGAAGAAACCGGCGATCACTTCCATATCGAGGTCGCCGCCTATCCGGAAACCCATCCGCAGGCGCGCAGCTTTACGGACGACGTGCGCAATTTCGTGTACAAGATGCAGGCCGGTGCTGACCGCGCGGTCACCCAGTACTTCTTCAACGCCGACTGCTACTTCCATTTTGTGGAACGTGTCCGCAAACTGGGAGTCGAAGCCCCAGTGATCCCTGGCATCATGCCGATCACCAACTACAGCAAGTTGGCGCGCTTCTCCGATGCCTGTGGCGCTGAACTGCCACGCTGGCTGCGGAAGCAACTGGAAGCCTACGGTGACGACACCCAGAGCATCCAGGCCTTTGGCGAAGAAGTCATGACCGCCCTCTGCGAGCGACTGCTCGAAGGCGGGGCACCCGGTGTGCACTTCTACACCCTGAACCAAGCGGAGCCGTGTATCGCCATCTGGCGAAACCTCGGTTTTTGAAGTCGGCCACGCGAACTGGCGGCGACTTCACCCAATCGTGATTACCGCTACCGGTCATCGCCCGACTCTTCATCCAGCGCAGGATGACGAGGGCGGGCGAGACGTTCGAAACCTTTCGGACGTCAACCGGAAGCGCAACCGCGCCCCCACGTCGGCGGGACGCCGACAGAGACAGGAACCCCGCATGTCCTTCATTTCCCTCGGTCTCTCCGAGGCCCTTGCCCGCGCCGTGGAAGACGCTGGCTACACGAATCCCACCCCTGTTCAGCAACGCGCCATTCCGGCCGTCCTGCAGGGTCGCGATCTGATGGTGGCTGCCCAGACCGGCACCGGCAAGACCGGTGGCTTCGCGCTGCCGGTGCTCGAGCGCCTGTTTCCCAATGGTCATCCCGATGGCCGCCAGCATGTGGCCAAGCAGCCGCGCGTACTGGTCCTGACGCCGACCCGCGAACTGGCGGCCCAGGTCCACGACAGCTTCAAGGTCTATGCCCGTGACCTGCCCATGCGCAGCGCCTGCGTCTTCGGCGGCGTCGGCCTCAAGCCGCAGGTCACCGCCCTGGCCAAGGGCGTCGATGTACTCGTCGCCTGTCCGGGTCGTCTGCTGGACCTCGCCGGTCAGCAGAGCGTCGATCTGTCCGCCGTCGAGATCCTGGTGCTGGACGAAGCCGACCGCATGCTCGACATGGGCTTCATTCACGACGTCAAGAAGGTCCTGGCCCGCCTGCCAGCCCGCCGCCAGAACCTGCTGTTCTCGGCCACCTTCTCCAAGGACATCACCGACCTCGCCGGCAAGTTGCTGCAGGATCCCGAGCGGATCGAGGTCACCCCGCCGAACACCACCGTCGAGCGCATCGAGCAGCGGCTGTTCCGCATCCCCGCCAATCAGAAGCGCGCCCTGCTCGCCCACCTGATCACCCTGGGTGCCTGGGAACAGGTGCTGGTGTTCACCCGCACCAAGCACGGCGCCAACCGCCTGGCCGAGTACCTGAACAAGCACGGCCTGCCGGCCGCGCCGATCCATGGCAACAAGAGCCAGAACGCCCGCACCAAGGCCCTGGCCGACTTCAAGAGCAACGAGGTCCGCGTTCTCGTCGCCACCGACATCGCCGCCCGCGGCCTGGACATCGACCAGTTGCCCCACGTGGTCAACTTCGAGCTGCCCAATGTCGAGGAAGACTATGTGCACCGCATCGGCCGTACCGGTCGGGCCGGGCGTAGCGGCGAAGCCATCTCCCTGGTTTCGCCCGACGAAGAGAAGCTGCTCAAGGCCATCGAGCGCCTGACCAAGCAGAGCATCCCCGACGGCGACATGCAGGGTTTCGATCCGCAGTCCGTACCGCCGGAGCAGCCGGAAGTGCGCGCCCCGCGCGAGCCGCGTGGCAAGCCGCAGCAGAATCGCCAGAAGAAGGCCGATAAGCCGGCGCGCAGCGAAGGCAAAGGCCAGAATCAGGGCCAGGGCCAGAACCAGGGCAAGGCCGCCAGTGGCGAGCAGTCCGGTGCCCAGCCCCAGGGCGAGCGCAAGGGCCGTACCCGCAATCGTCGCGACCGCCGTGATCGCGACGACGCCGGTCAGGCCACTGCGCAACCCGGCCAGGCCGCGGCCCAGCAGCCGCGCAATCGCGATCCGGAAGAATTCCTGGACGACGATTACGACAACTTCGGCAACAGCGTCGACTACGTCAGCCCTTACCAGGGCAAGGGTCGCAACGGCCAGCGCCGTGGCAACGGCGGCAACGGTGCCCGTCCGGCGGCCGCGAGCAGCAACGGTCAGCAGCCCCGTCAGGGTCAAGGCCAGGGCCAGGGCGCTGCCCGTGCCCAGCGTGGCCAGCAACAGCAGCAGCCCGGCAAGCGCCGTGGCCAGAATGGCCAGCCCCGCGCCGCTCGCCCCTACGAGGCCGCACCCAGCGAGCCGCGTGCCTATGCCCAGGAAGAGCGGGCATCGAGCAAGCCGCAACCGAAGATCGTGCACAAGCCGTCGCGTGCCGACCGCCTGCCGACCCTGGAGCAGTTGGAAGACCTGCCGAGCCGGCCGCGCAGCGAGAAGCCCGCGCTGCTGACCCGCAACCGCGAAGCCTGATGAAGTGCGGGCCGCTCAGGCGGCCCGAACTCCAGGCAAAAAGAAACCCCGCCTTGGCGGGGTTTCTTTTTGCCCGTGGCAGATCAGGCATGCGCGGCGCGCAGGGCGTCGATATAGGGCTCGGCCTGACGATGGCTGCGGATTAGCTCGATGAAGTCTTCACCCTGATCGTTACGGGCATCCAGATCGTAGCCGGCCTCGACGAAGAAGCCGACGAAGCGCTCGAAATCGTCCGGACGCAGACCACGATAGGCCTTGACCAGCTTGTGCAGAGACGCGGGGGTATCGTCCGCCGGCTCGACAGCGAGGAACAGCTTGATCTGCTCGTCGCTGATCTCTTCACCGATGACCTGCTTTTTATCCTTGCGCATCCTTTGGCTACCTGTGCTGGGGGATTCTTTGGAGAAAAGGAGGACCGATTCTAACCCCGCCCTTCGCCTGCCCGCCAGTGACAAAGCCAAGTCAATACCGCGACCTTGGTCAAAAGTTCAATCGAATTGAGCGCGCATCCAGCGGCAATAGCGCTCGGCATCGGCGGCGCCTTCCAGCGGTGCCCAGTCGGGTCGCTCACCCTCGCCCAGGGGCACGAAGGGCCCGGCCTTGCATTCGAAGAATAGGCAATCGCCCTCTAGGGCGACCAGCGCATGGTAGTGGCCGGGGGCGAGATCGACACCTGGGCACCCAGCGCTCTGGGACAACTCGCGGCGCAGCAGCACCTGCCCCTCTTCATTGAAGGTCAGCAGCCCGAGCCGCCCCTGCAGCACCAGCAGACTCTCGGCCTTGCGCGGATCCATGTGGCGATGGGGCGGGATGTAGCTGTCCTCGCACATGCCCACCACCAGCCGGTGGCAGGGCTCGTCCATGGCGTGCAGGTTGTGATGGGCACGGCGGCGCGGACTGGCCGCCGCCTGCCGGAGCAGGTCGGCGAACAGCGCCTGATCGAACAGCCGCGCGGTCACAGCCCCTTCACGGCGTAGATGCCGGGTGCGTTGCGCCAGTAGCCCTTGTAGTCCATGCCGTAGCCGAAGATGTAGCGATCGATGCAGGGCAGGCCGACATAGGTGGCTTGCAGGCCCTTGACCTTGCGGTCGTGGGTCTTGTCGATCAGCACCGCGGTATGGACTTCGCGGGCGCCGGCATGGCGGCAGAAGTCGATGATGGCCTTGAGGGTGTGGCCCTCGTCGAAGATGTCGTCGACGATCAGGACGTCGCGATCGATGAAGGACACCTCGGGCTTGGCCTTCCAGAACAGCTCGCCGCCGGTGGTCTCGTTGCGATAGCGGGTGGCGTGCAGATAGGACATTTCCAGCGGGAAATGCAGCCGGGTGGCCAGCTTGCCGGTCAGGATCAGGCCGCCATTCATGACGCAGAAGACCACTGGATTGCGCTCGGCGAGATCGGCGGTGATGGCCGCGGCGATCCGGTCGATGGCCGCTTCGACCTGGGCTTCGTCATACAGGCAATCGGCTTCCTGCATGACCTGGCGGATGTGGGCGAGATCGGCGGACATGGGGCTTCTCCGGGGGACGGGGCGCCTGACTGATGGTTGGCGCGGATAAAAGGCGGCAAAGGTACAGACACCGCAGACCGATCTCAAGCGCCGCCAGACGGCTACTATTGTCGCAGGGTACTGCCCACCTCGAGTCGGATGCTTTAATGTACCGCGGTTTTTTTGTGCGCCTGCCCTTCCTGTGGCAGGCCTTCGGGCCGCCGGTCGTACCGAAACCGCCCTCGATCCGCTGCCCTACCGTCTCTGGAGAATCCCATGCCCGTCCACGAAATCCGCCACCCGCTCATCCGTCACAAGCTCGGCCTGATGCGGCGCGCCGACATCAGTACCAAGAACTTCCGCGAACTGGCCCAGGAAGTCGGTGCCCTGCTCACCTACGAGGCGACCAAGGACCTGCCGGTGGAAGAGGTGGACATCGAGGGCTGGTGCGGCACCGTCAAGGTGGAAAAGATCTCCGGCAAGAAGGTCACCGTGGTGCCCATCCTGCGCGCTGGCATCGGCATGCTCGACGGCGTACTCAGCCTGATCCCCAGCGCCCGGGTCAGCGTGGTCGGCCTCGCCCGCAACGAATCCACCCTGCAGGCCCACACCTACCTGGAAAAACTGGTCGGTGAACTGGACCAGCGCCTGGCCATGATCATCGATCCCATGCTGGCCACCGGCGGCTCCATGATCGCCACCATCGACCTGCTGAAGAAGGCCGGGGCCAAGGAAATCCGCGCCCTGGTGCTGGTCGCGGCGCCCGAGGGCATCGCTGCGGTCGAGCAGGCCCATCCGGACGTGCGCCTCTACACCGCCTCCATCGACGAGCGCCTCAACGAGCATGGCTACATCCTGCCAGGCCTGGGCGATGCCGGTGACAAGATCTTCGGCACCAAGCAGAAGGACGCCTGAGCATGACCGCGCGGGAACCGCTCTGGCGGGAGATCCTGGTCGGCGCCCAGATGCTCTTCGTGGCCTTTGGCGCCCTGGTGCTGATGCCGCTGATCACCGGCATGGACCCCAACGTGGCCCTCTTCACCGCAGGCTTCGGCACCCTGCTGTTCCACCTGGTAACCGGCCGTCAGGTCCCGGTGTTCCTGGCGTCGAGCTTTGCCTTCATCGCCCCGATCATCGCCGCCAAGGCCGAATTCGGTCTGCCGGCGGTGCTGGGCGGCGTGGTGGCGGCCGGCTTCGTCTACACCTTCCTAGGGCTGGCGGTGAAGCTGCGTGGCGTGGGCTTCATCGATCGCCTGCTGCCGCCGGTGGTGATCGCCCCGGTGATCATCTCCATCGGCCTGGGCCTGTCGCCGGTGGCGGCCAACATGGCCATGGGCAAGGCCGGTGACGGCAGCGCCCAGCTAGTGCCCTATGCCACGGCGATGATGATTTCCATGCCGGCGCTGGTCACCACCCTGCTGGTGGCCATCTACGGCAAGGGCATGTTCCGCCTGGTGCCCATCCTCGCCGGGGTCTTTGTCGGCTACGCGCTGGCCTTCGTCTTCGGCATCGTCCATACCGAGGGCATCGGCGCTGCGCCGTGGCTAGCGATCCCGGCCTTCGTCGCACCGGAATTCCATTGGGGCGCCATCCTGTTCATGGTCCCGGTGGCCCTGGCGCCGGCCATCGAGCATGTCGGCGGGGTGATCGCGGTGGGCGGGGTGACCGGCAAGAATTACCTCAAGCAACCCGGTCTGCACCGCACCCTGCTGGGTGACGGCCTGGCCACCTCCTCCGCCGGCCTGTTCGGCGGACCGCCCAACACCACCTACGCCGAGGTGACCGGCGCGGTGATGCTGACCAGGAACCACAATCCGCGGGTCATGCTGTGGGCGGCGGGCTTCGCCATGGTGCTGGCCTTCGTCGGCAAGTTCGGCGCGGCGCTGCAGACCATCCCGGTGCCGGTCATGGGCGGCATCCTCTGCCTGCTGTTCGGCTCCATCGCGGTGGTGGGGCTGAACATCCTGATCCGCCACCAGGTGGATCTGTCCGAGGCGCGCAACCTGGTGATCGTCTCGGTGACCCTGGTGTTCGGCATCGGTGGCATCGTCTTCGGCAACGGCGAGATCGGCCTCAAGGGCATCTCCCTCTGCGGCCTGATCGCCATCGGCCTCAACCTGGTCCTGCCCGGGCACAACGCCTGGAAGAAGGACGCCGAACCCCCAGAGCGTCCGCTGCTCTAGGGAGTGGCCTCAGGATGCCGGTCTAGGCCGGCATCCGGGGTTGCTCGATCGGCTGCGGCGGCAGCTCCGCCACCTCTTCGCACAGTGCCACCAGCGCCTGCGCCCAAGCCGGGTTGTCGTTGACGCAGGGAATCAGCACCAGCTCCCGGCCACCGGCTTCGATGAACTGCTCGCGCCCGCGATCGCCGATCTCTTCCAGCGTCTCGATGCAGTCGGCGACAAAGGCCGGGCACATCACCAGCAGGCGCTTCACGCCGGCCTTGGCCAGCTCGTCCAGCCGCGCCTCGGTGTAGGGCTCGATCCACTTGTCCTTGCCCAGCCGTGACTGGAAGGACACCGACCACTTGCCATCGGGAATGCCCAAGCGCCGGGCCACCAGCTCGGCGGTGCGCTGGCACTGGCTGCGATAGCAGACGGCCAGGGCCTTGGCGGTGACCTTGCTGCTGTCCGGCGCGCGCAGGTCGTGGCTGCGATCCTTGACCAGCTTGCGGATGTGCCGCTCGGGCAGGCCGTGGAAGGACAGCAGCAGGTGGTCGTAGGGCTCCGCGAGATAGGGTTCGACGCTGGCCGCCAGTGCCGCCTGGTATTCCGGGCGGTCGTAGAAGGGCGGCAGGATCTTCAACGTCAGCGGCAGCTGGTGGGCCTCGATCACCCGCCGTGCCTCGACGATGGCGGTGGTGGTGGTGCTGTCGGCGAACTGCGGATAGAGCGGCGCATAGGTCACCTCGCGGATGCCCTGGCTGGCCAGGCGCTTGAGCACCGACTCCACCGAGGGCTCGCCGTATCTCATGCACAACTCCACCGGACCGTGGCGCCAGAGGGGCCGCACGGCCTCCTGCAGGCGGCGGCTGAGCACGATCAGCGGCGAGCCGTCGTCCCACCAGATCGACTCATAGGCCTCGGCCGAGGCGGCGGGTCGCTTGATCAGCACCAGGGACACCAGCAGACGGCGCAGCGGCCAGGGCAGATCGACCACATAGGGGTCCATCAGGAACTGGTTCAGATAGCGCTTCACGTCGGGGACGTGGGGCGAATCGGGCGAACCCAGGTTGGCGAGCAGCAGAGCGTTGGTAGTCATCGTGAATCCTTGGCAGCGAGCAGGTCGGCCAGGGCGGCGTCCAGCTCGGGATAGCGAAAGACATACCCGGCCGCGAGCAGGCGCTCGGGTCGGGCGCGCTGACCACCCAGCAGGAGGATGGACAGCTCTCCCATCAGGCGCAGGGCGAAGGCGGGAATCAGCAATCGCGCCGGGCGCCGCAAGGCCCGCCCCAGCGCTTCGGTGAACTCGCGGTTGCGGACCGGCTGGGGGGCACAGAGATTATAGGGACCCTGGGCGTCGCTTCGGTTGAGAAGAAAATCGATGGCCCCGATTTGATCCTGTAAATGAATCCAGGGCATCCATTGGCGTCCGCTGCCCAGGCGCGCGCCCAGGCCGAAGCGGAAGGGCGGCAGCAGGCGCAGCAGGAAGCCGTCGTCGGCGGCCAGTACCAGGCCGGTGCGCAGGTTGACCACGCGAATGCCCAGTTGCTCGGCCTCGTTGGCGATCTGCTCCCAGGCCAGACACAGCTCGCCAGCGAAGTCGGGGCCGGCCAGACTGTCCGCCTCGCTCACCGGCTTTTCGCCGCTGTCGCCATAGAAGCCGGTAGCCGAGCCGGAGAGCAGGACCGCGGGTTTCTGCGGGCGCCCGCGCAGCCACTCGATCAGCCGCTCGGTGGTGCCGATGCGGCTCTGCCAGAGTTCGGCCTTGCGACTGCGCGTCCAGGGCTTGTCGGCGATGGGCGCGCCGGCCAGGTTGACCACCGCGTCCAGATGTTCGTCGCCCAGCGCGTCCAGCTGGGCGATGCCGCGCACGCCGGGTCCGCATTCGCGCGCCACCCGCGCCGGGTCGCGGCTGAGCACGGTGAGCTGGTGCCCGGCAGCCGCCCATTGGCGGCACAGCGCGCGGCCGATCAATCCGGTGCCACCTGTCAGCAGGATATGCATGTCGTCACTTCCTTCTCGTATTGCCCTGCCGCCCGTATGCATCTGAACGAAGGGAAGAGGATTGTTTGGTATGGTCGTGGGTCGAAAGATCCAGAACGGTTGCCAGTCGTAGCCGTAGAGCCCTTGCGCGCGTAAACGTTCGACAAGGGCGAATCGTCAGACAAGCGAGGTCCATCATGACTGCCCCCATCGCCATCGTTGGCGCAGGAATAGCCGGACTTGCCGCGGCCCAGACGCTGATTCGCGCCGGGCAGCAGGTCCAGATCTTCGACAAGAGCCGCGGCAGCGGCGGCCGCATGGCCAGCAAGAGAAGCGAAGCCGGTGCCCTGGACCTGGGCGCCCAGTATTTCACCGCCCGCGACCGGCGCTTCATCGACGCCCTCAACGAGTGGCGGCGCGCCGGTTGCGCGGCCGAATGGAACCCGGTGCTCTACCAGTATCGCGACGGGCGCCTGAGTCCCTCCCAGGACGAGCAGCCGCGCTGGGTCGGGGTGCCGCGCATGAGCGCCATCACCCGTCACCTGCTGGCCGATCTGCCGGTCACCTTCGACTGCCGCATCACCGAGGTCTTTCGCGGCGCCCAGCACTGGCATCTGCTGGACGCCAGCGGCGAGACCCACGGCCCCTTCGCCCAGGTCGTCATCGCCATGCCGGCGCCCCAGGCCACCGCCCTGCTCTCCAGCGTGCCCAAGCTGGCGGCTACCGTCGCTGGCGTCAGCATGGAGCCGACCTGGTCGGTGGCCCTGGCCTTCCCCACGCCGCTGCAGACTCCGGTGGAAGGCTGCTTCGTGCAGGACAGCGAACTGGACTGGCTGGCGCGCAATCGCTGCAAACCCGAACGCGACGCCACCCTGGACACCTGGGTCCTGCATGCCACCAGCGCCTGGAGCAAGGCGCACCTCGATGCCTCCAAGGACGAGGTGATCGAACGCCTGCACGGTGCCTTCGCCGAGCTGATCGGCTGTCCGCTGCCGGCGCCGACCTTCAGCCTGGCCCATCGCTGGCTCTATGCGCGCCCTGCGCAACCTCACCAGTGGGGCGCCCTGGGCGACCCCGACATGGGCGTCTTCGTCTGTGGCGATTGGTGCTCCAGCGGTCGGGTGGAAGGTGCCTGGCTGAGTGGTCATGAGGCGGCGCAGCAGCTCCTGGGCAGTCTGGATTAAGCGACGAAGCGCACGCCGTCTGTAACCTGTGGCGAATCTTTTGCCGCCGCCCCCTGTCGAAAGTTGCACCAAACTTGTACAAATAGGAAAGCCTTGTACAAGAAAATACTCGACAGGGGATCTCCATGCTTGCCAATTCATCTTCCAGCCTGCCCCGCCCGCGCCTGGGTATCAGTGCGTGCCTGTTGGGTGACGAAGTCCGCTACAACGGTGGACACAAGGAATCCCGGCTCTGCAGCCAGACCTTCGCCGAGCACTTCGATTTCGTCCGGGTCTGCCCGGAAATGGCCATCGGCCTCGGCACGCCGCGCGAACCCATCCGCCTGGTAGGCGACTCCCAGGCGCCGCGCGCCGTGGGCACCCTCGATCCCAGCCTGGACGTGACCGCGGCCCTGACCCGCTATGGGGAAAAGATGGCAGGAGAGCTCACCGACCTGTCCGGCTTCATCTTCATGCAGAAATCGCCTTCCTGTGGCATGGAAAGGGTCAAGGTCTATCACGCCAATGGCCAGGGCAGCGAAACCGACGGTCGCGGCCTGTTCGCCGCCGCCATCATGCGTCTACGACCGGACTTGCCGGTGGAAGAAGCCGGGCGCCTGAACGATCCGGTGCTGCGGGAAAACTTCGTCACCCGCGTCTTCGCTCACGCTCATTGGCTGCAGCTCATGCAACAAGGCCTGACGGCACGTGCCCTGCTGTCCTATCATTCGCGCTACAAGTACCAGCTCATGGCCCATGATGCCCACCGGGCCCGGGCGCTTGGCCAGTTGGTCGGCAGCATCGGCCAGCGCAATCTGGACGAGCTGGGTCAGGAGTATTTCAGTGGCCTGATGGCTGCACTGAAAAAGTGCGCTACCCGTGGTACTCACTGCAATGTGCTCTATCATTTATTCGGTTATCTGCGTCGGGTCCTGAGCGACAGCGAGAAGCAGGAAATGCAGCAGCTCATCGAGCAGTACCACGAGGGCGTCGTCCCTCTGGTGGTGCCTCTGACGCTGCTCAAGCACCACTTCCGCCAGCATCCGGATCGTTATGTGAACGAGCAGGCCTATCTCCAACCGCACCCCGAACGCCTGAGTCTGCGAAATGCCATCTAGCGCCACTCCCTTGCCATCGCCGCCACTCGGCGAGGATCAGGACTATCAGTCCGCCCTACACGAGGGCTGGCTGCCCATCCGGGAAATCGCCCGGCGCACGGGCGTGAATGCCGTGACCCTGAGAGCCTGGGAACGTCGCTATGGCCTATTGGTCCCGAAGCGCACGCCCAAGGGCCATCGGCTGTACAGCGAGGCCCACGTGGTCCGGGTGCAGCAGATCCTCGCCTGGATCGCCCGCGGCGTGGCGGTCAGCCAGGTCAAGGGCCTGCTCGATGAGCAGCGGCCCGCCGCGGTACCCAGCGATACGCCCTGGCAGGGCATCCACCAGGAGATGATGGACGCCATCGGCCGGCTGGCTTCGAGGGCCCTGGACGAGGCCTACAATCGCGCTGCCTCGCTCTATCCGCCTCGGGTGCTGCTGGACCAGTTGCTCTGGCCGCTGCTGCGGGAGCTGGAGCGCCTGAGCCAGGCTACCGACGATGGCCGCCTGCAACAGGTGTTCTTCCAGTCCTGGCTGCGCAGCAAGCTGGGTGCGCGGATCTACCACAGCCAGCACAGCCTGCGTGGCGCACCGCTGATACTGCTCAATCTCGACCCTACACCCATGAACGTGTCGCTGTGGCTCTGCGCCTGGTTGATCAGTGCCGCGGACTGCCCTGTCGAAGTGGTGGAGTGGTCGGTTCCCGCAGGGAATCTGGATCGCCTGGTCGAGCAGTTGGAACCTCGGGCGTTGGTGCTTTGCCGCGACAGCCGGCCCGACATAGAGCTGCGTCGCCAGCTGCAGACCTTTGCCAACCGCCATGCCCGCCCCTGCCTGACCCTGGGCGCCCTGGGCGAGTCCCTGACCGCCGACGCCGCACCGGCGCGCAGTCCGGGCGAGGCCTTCGATCGCCTGCAGAGTGCCGGATTGCTGCGTCAGGAACGCCATGCATGAGTCAGCTCGTCTGGTTTCGTACCGACCTGCGCACCCTTGACCATCCCGCTCTTCACGCCGCCACCGAACAGGGTCCGGTGGTGGCCGTATTCCTGCTGAGTCCTGCCCAGTGGCAGGAACATGACGAGGCGGCGGTCAAGGTCGATTTCTGGCTGCGCAATCTCGCCGAACTGGGCAAGACACTCGGCTCTCTCGGTATCCCCCTGCTGGTGCGCAGCGCCGAACGCTGGGAACAGGCACCCCAGGTATTGCTCGAACTGGCCAGGGAGCTGGGCGTCGAACATCTGCACTTCAATGACGAATACGGGGTCAACGAAGCCGCGCGCGACGACGCCGTGGCTGAAGCCTTCGAAGCGGCGGGGCTGACGACCCATCGCTATCTGGACCAGACGCTGTTCGCGCCGGGTACGGTGCTGACCAAGAGCGGTGGCTATTTCAAGGTCTTCGGCCAGTTCAGGAAGACCTGCCTGGCGCGCCTCGAAACCAGTCTGCCAACGCTCCTGCCCGCTCCCAACAAGCAGAAGAAAAACCTGGTCCAGGCGGATGACCTGCCCACCTCGGTCGCCGGCTTCGCGGCCATCCCGGCCGAGGTGAAACAGCTGTGGCCGGCCGGTGAAGAGGCCGCCCTGCAACGTCTGCAGGCCTTTATCCACGACGACCTGGAAGACTATCACCAGGCGCGGGACATTCCCTCGGAACCCGGTACCAGCCAGTTGTCCGCCTACCTCAACGCCGGGGTACTGACACCCCGCCAGTGCCTGCAGGCAGCGGTCCGGGCCAACGACGGCCTGCTCAGCGGCGGCAGCCAGGGTGCGGCCACCTGGATCACCGAGTTGCTCTGGCGCGAATTCTATCGCCACGTACTGGTGGGCTATCCTTGGGTTTCACGGCATCAGCCATTCAACCGGGACCTGACCGCCCTGCCCTGGCGCGACGATCCCGAAGGCCTTGACGCCTGGCAACAGGGACGCACCGGGATTCCCATCATCGATGCCGCCATGCGCCAGCTCCTGCAGACCGGCTGGATGCACAATCGCATGCGCATGCTGACCGCCATGTTCCTGTGCAAGAATCTGTTGATCGACTGGCGTGAAGGTGAACGCTGGTTTATGCAGCACCTTATCGACGGCGACTTGGCCTCCAACAACGGCGGCTGGCAGTGGAGCGCCTCCACCGGTACCGATTCGGTGCCCTATTTCCGGGTGTTCAATCCCCATACCCAGGCGCTCAAGATCGATGCCCGGGGCGACTATGTGCGGACCTGGATACCGGAGCTGGCCGAGCTCAAGGGCAAGGCCGTGCACACCCCCGGGGGCCGCTATCTCACGCCGCTGGTGGACCTGGGCGAAAGTCGCCAGCGCGCCCTGGCCGCCTACCGCGGCATGGCGCGCAAGACGGAGACGAAAAAGCCGGACTAGGTCCGGCTTTTTTCATATCAGCCCTGGATCAGAGGGTATGGCTGTAGAACAGCGCATAGGACTCGATGCCATCGTTGGGCTGCTTGATGCCAGCGTTGGAATAGTGGGTCGCACGGATGCCGACGCGCTGGGTATCGCCGATCTTCAGGCCCAGGCCGATACGGTCTTCGAAATTGAAGGCCGAACCCAGGTCCTGCTCGCCGACCTTGGTGCTGGAGAAGACCGAGACGCCGATACCGGCCTCGACGAAGGGCTTCACCTGGCCCTGGCCGAATTCGTAGACGAACACCGGGGCGAAGGACAGCGAATGCTGGTCGGAAGAGCGCCCATTGTCACCTTCCCAGTAGGTGTAGCCTGCATCCCAGTAACCGGTCAGACGGCCGGTGGAGCTCTGCCACCAGCTCTTGTCCCAGTTCCAGCCGGCACCGATGCGGTAGGTCATGCCGCTCTGGCTGGTGGCGCCGACCGCCCCGGTGATTTCCACAGCCTGTGCCGATGCCACGCTACCCAGCGAAAGCGCGGCGGCTACTGCGAGGGAAAGCAATTTGTTCATGAGAGTGCCCTTATGGATGTTTCTAGTTTTTACGAACCGCCAGCATTGACCCCTAAATCGTGAAGGTGTTCACAGGCTGGGACATTTTTACCTACAAGGTCGGATGCTAGTCGCTGGACGGGTATTTGGCGAGCGAAAGCCTTAGAGAAAAGTCAGACGAACGCCTTTACCTCGGCGCCTGCCGGCCAGAGTTGCGGCAATACCGCCTCCAAATCGGCGGGATCGCCGGACGTCCAGATCCGCGTCGGGCCGGCGGGTCCGCGAGCCAGGCGCTGGTCCTGCGCCAGCAGACTCTGCAGGCGCCGGGCCACCGCGGCGCCGGTGTCCACCAGGATGATTTGCGGCGGCACCAGTTCGGCCAGCAGGGGGCGCAGGAAGGGATAGTGGGTGCAGCCCAAGATCAGGGTGTCGCACTCTGCCGTCAGCAGCGGCTCGAGAAAGCCCTGTAGCAGGCGCCGGGTCTCGGGGCCGTGCAGATCGCCGCGCTCGACCTGCTCCACCAGTCCCGGGCAGGGCTGGGTCACGACCTGGACGCCCAGGGCGAATCGGTCCAGCAAGGCGGCGAACTTGGCGCTCTGCAGCGTGCCCGTGGTCGCCAGCACCCCGACCCGGCCATTGCGGGTGGCGGCGGCCGCCGGCTTCACCGCCGGCTCCATGCCGACGATGGGCCAGCGGGGATAGCGTTCGCGCAGATCGGCCACCGCCGCAACCGTGGCGGTGTTGCAGGCCACCACCAGGGCCTTGGCACCCTGGGCGTGCAGCCGCGCCGCGATCAGCTGGCAGCGCTCGCGGATAAAGGCGGGGGTCTTTTCCCCATAGGGGATATGGCCGCAGTCGGCGATGTAATGCAGGGTTTCCGCCGGCAACAGCTGGCGGATCTCCGCCAGCACCGACAGGCCGCCGACGCCCGAGTCGAAGACTCCGACCGGCGCCTCGTCAGCCATGGCGGGCGCCGCACACCGGGCAACCCGGATCGCGCCTGACGCGCAATTCGCGGAAGCGACTGCTCGCGGCATCCACCAGCAGCAGTCGTCCCACCAGCGGCTCGCCGAAGCCGGCCAGCAGCTTGAGCGCTTCCAGTGCCTGCAGACTGCCCACCAGGCCCACCACCGGACCAAGCACCCCGGCTTCGCTGCAACTGAGCTCGGCTTCGCTGCCCTCGCCATAGAGGCAGTGATAGCAGGGACTGTCGGCGCGACGCGGATCGAAGACGCTGAGCTGGCCTTCCAGGCGAATGGCCGCGCCACTCACCAGCGGCCGCCCGGTGGCCACGCAGGCGGCATTGACTGCCGCCCGGGTGCTGAAGTTGTCCGAGCAGTCCAGCACCAGGTCCACCGCGGCGATGCGCGCAGCCAGGCTGTCGGCGTCCAGCGCCTCACGCAGCGGCACCAGGCGTACCTCGGGATTGAGCGCCGCCAGCCGCTGCAGAGCGGAATCCACCTTGCCCTGGCCGATGCGGCTCTCGTCATGCAGCACCTGGCGCTGCAGATTGCTCAGGTCCACCTGGTCGAAGTCGGCCAGGTGCAATTCGCCGACACCGGCGGCAGCCAGGTAGAGCGCCACCGGCGACCCCAGCCCGCCGAGGCCGACGATGAGCATCCTGGCGTTCTTCAGCCGCAATTGTCCGGCGATATCCACCTGGGCCAGCAGGATCTGCCGGCTGTAGCGCAGCAGTTCGCCGTCGCTCAGCATGGCCAGCGGCCTCCGCTGATGCGCGCGTGACCGCCCAGGTCCTGGCGACTCTCGACCTCGATGAAGCCCTGGCGGACCAGCAGTTCGCGTACCGCGGCGGCCTGCTCGAAGCCGTGCTCCAGCCACAGCCAGCCACCCGGCTGCAGGTGCGCGGGCGCCGCCGCGATCAGCTCGCGGATGTCGTCCAGACCATCGGCACCGGCCACCAGGGCGCTGCGCGGCTCGAAGCGCACATCGCCTTCGTCGAGATGGCGATCGCTGCCGGCGATATAGGGCGGATTGCTGACGATCAGCTCGAAGCGCTGTCCGGCGAGGGCCGCGAACCAGTGACTCTGCTGGAAGCCGACGTTGCCCAGCCGCAGGCGCTGAGCGTTGCGCCGGGCCAGTTCCACCGCGGCCGGAATGCGATCCACCCCGCTGACCTGCCAGCGCGGTCGTTCATGGGCCAGGGCCAGGGCGATGGCGCCGGTACCGGTGCCCAGGTCCAGCACCCGCACCTCGTCGGCCAGGGGCAGCGCCAGGGCGGTTTCCACCAGCACCTCGGTGTCGGGACGCGGGATCAGGGTATCGGGGCTGACCTCCAGATCCAGCGACCAGAAGCCCTGCTGGCCAAGGATATAGGCCACTGGCTCGCCCTGCCGGCGACGTTCGAGATCGGCCTGGAACCGTGCCAGGGCCTCGCGCGGCACCAGCTTTTCCGGCCAGGTGCGCAGGTAGCTACGCGGCTTGTCCAGGGCGGCCGCCAGCAGCAATTCCACGTCGAGGCGGGCGCTGGGCGAATCCGGCAACTGGCTTTCGCGCACCAGGGCGCCGATGGTGGCCATGGCTCAGTCTCCCAGGGCCGCCAACTGGTCGGCCTGGTATTCCTGCAGCAGCGGGTCGATGACCTGCTGGACGTCGCCGTTGACCACCTCGCCGAGGGAATAGAGGGTCAGGTTGATGCGGTGATCGGTCACCCGCCCCTGGGGGAAGTTGTAGGTGCGGATGCGCTCGGAGCGGTCACCCGACCCCACCAGCAGCCGGCGGGTGTCGGACATTTCCTTGTGCGCCGCCGCGTCCTGCTGGTCGTTGAGCTTGGCCGACAGCCAGGCCATGGCCTTGGCGCGGTTCTTGTGCTGGGAGCGTTCTTCCTGGCATTCCACCACGATGCCGGTGGGCAGGTGGGTGATGCGCACCGCGGAATCGGTCTTGTTGACGTGCTGACCGCCCGCGCCGGAGGAGCGATAGGTGTCGACGCGCAGATCGGCCGGATTGATCTCGATGGCCTGCTGCTCGTCGGGCTCGGGCAGCACCGCCACGGTACAGGCCGAGGTGTGGATACGACCCTGGGATTCGGTTTCCGGCACCCGCTGCACCCGGTGCGCGCCGGACTCGAACTTGAGCTTGGCATAGACGTTGTCGCCCTCGACCCGGGCGATGACCTCCTTGAAGCCGCCGTGCTCGCCCTCGTTTTCCGAGAGCACCTCGAGGCGCCAGCCCTGGCGTTCGGCATAGCGCGAATACATGCGGAACAGATCGCCGGCAAAGATCGCCGCCTCGTCGCCACCGGTACCGGCGCGAATTTCCAGGAAGACGTTGCGGCCGTCGTTGGGATCGCGCGGCAGCATCATGCGCTGCAACTCGTCTTCCAGTTCCTGCAGGCGCGCCTTGGCGGTGCCGACCTCTTCCTCGGCCATCTCGCGCAGATCCGGATCGCTGTCCTTGAGCAGCGCCTGAGCGCCCTCCAGGTCGGCCTGCACCTTGCGGTATTCGGTGAACGCCTGGCTGACCGGCTCGAGTTCGGCGTATTCCTTGGAATAGGCACGGAACTGGGTCTGGTCGCTGATGACTTCGGCGTCGCCCAACAGCGCGGTCAGCTCCTCGAAGCGGTCCTGCAGACCGTCGAGCTTGTGCAACAGAGAGGTCTTCATGTCTTGTCCAAACCCTCGTCGAGGGCGAAGAGTTCCTGAGCCAGGGTCAGCGCATCGACGCGTCCCTCGGCGGATAGTTTCTTGAGCTGCACGCTCGGTGCGTGCATCAGCTTGTTGGTGAGGCTGCGCGCCAGGGCGGCCAGGGCTTCCTGGGGATCGGCGCCATTGGCCAGCTGGCGTTGGGCGCGAGCCAGTTCGTCGTCGCGGATCTGCTCGCCCTGCTGGCGATAGGCGCGGACCACGTCCACCGCGGCGCGCTCGCGCAGCCGCTGCATGAAGTCGTCGACCCCGGCCAGCACCAGCTTCTCGGCGGCCTGGGCCGCGCCCTGACGACTCTTGAGATTTTCCGCCACCACCTCGTGCAGGTCGTCCACCGTATAGAGATAGACGTCTTCCAGCTCGCTCACCTCCGGCTCGATGTCGCGCGGCACGGCGATGTCGACCATGAAGATGGGCTTGTGCCGACGCTGCTTGAGCGCCCGCTCCACCGCACCCTTGCCGAGGATGGGCAACTGGCTGGCGGTGGAGCTGATGACGATGTCGCTGTTGACCAGTTCGTCGGGAATGTCGGCCAGCAGCACGGTATGGGCGCCGAATTCCTCGGCCAGGTGGCTGGCGCGCTCCAGGGTGCGGTTGGCGACGACGATGCGCCGCACGCCCTGTTCATGCAGATGGCGGGCGACCAGGGTGATGGTCTCGCCGGCGCCGATCAGCAGCGCCTGGCTGCGGCTGAGGTCGCTGAAGATCTGCTTGGCCAGGCTGACCGCAGCAAAGGCCACCGACACCGGATTCTCGCCGATCGCCGTGTCGGTGCGCACTGCCTTGGCGGTATTGAAGGTGGCCTGGAACAGCCGGCCCAGCAATGGCCCCACGGTGCCGGCCTCGCGGGCCACGGCATAGGCCGACTTGAGCTGGCCGAGGATCTGCGGCTCGCCCAGCACCATGGAGTCCAGCCCGGCGGCCACCCGCATCATGTGGCGCACCGCGGCTTCGTCCTGGTGCAGATAGATGCTGGCACGCAGGTCTTCCAGGGGCACCCGGTGGTACTGGGCGAGCCAGGCCAGCACGGCGTCCGCCAGACTGGGCTCCAGCTCCAGGTAGAGTTCGCTGCGATTGCAGGTGGACAGAATCGCCGCTTCGCGACTGTGGGTGGCCTGCTCCAGCTGGCGCAGGGCCTCGACCGTCTGCTCCGGAGTGAAAGCCACGCGTTCGCGCACCTCAACCGAGGCGGTCTTGTGATTGATGCCGAGCGCGAGAAAGGCCATGGACGCAAGCAGTCGAACGGATTGGGAAAGCCGAACATTGTCCTACGCGCGGGCGGTGGCGACAACCAGCAGCGACGAGACGTCGGACAATCGCCGTCATAGCCTGGGCGAATGAATCTTGCCGGGCAAAAGGCGTCAACAGCCTCGACCACCGCACTTCTCGGCCCGCCGCTCCGCATGTGCGACGCGGCCACGGCGACTCTTGTGGCATGATGGACCGACTGTAAAAAGGCCGCCCTGACCCTATGACCAGATACCTCGCGCTGCTGACGACCGCCCTGCTGCTCGCCGGCTGCCAGAACCTCGGCCGGCAGCCGACGCCCGCCGCCGCCATCCCGCCACCCACCGCCAAGACCAGTACGCCGCAACCGGCCGGCTCCTTTCGCGAAGACACCCTCTATGACCTGCTGGTCGGCGAGCTGGCCGGTCAGCGCAATCGTTTCGACATCGCCCTGACCAACTATGTCGAGCAGGCCAAGTCGACCCAGGACCCTGGGGTCGCCGAACGCGCCTTCCGCATCGCCGAATACCTGAGCGCCGACACCCCGGCGCTGGAAACCGCGCAGATCTGGGCGCGCAACGCCCCCGACAACCTGGATGCCCAGCGCGCCGCCGCCATCATGCTGGCCCGCGCCGGTCGCTATGACGAATCCATGGCCTATATGGAGCGCGTGCTCCAGGGCCAGGGCGACACCCACTTCGATTTTCTCGCCCTGTCCGCGGCGGAAACCGACGAGACCACCCGCGCCGGGCTGCTCAAGAGCTTCGATCGACTGCTGGCCAAGTATCCGCGCAACGGTCAGCTGCTGTTCGGCAAGGCGCTGCTCTTGCAGCAGGACGGCCGCGCCGACGAGGCGCTGAAACTGCTGGAGCGCAATCCAGCCGCCAAGCGCGAAGTCGCCCCGCTGCTGCTGCGCGCGCGCCTGCTGCAGAGCCAGGACCGCAGCGCCGAGGCCCTGCCGCTGCTCGAAGCCGGCATCCGCCAGCACCCGGAAGACCGCCGCCTGCGCCTGGCACATGCCCGGCTGCTGGTGGAGCTGGATCGCCTGGACCAGGCCAAGCGCGAATTCGCCGAGCTGGTCACCCAGTTCCCCGACGACGACGACCTGAGATTCTCCCTGGCGCTGGTCTGCCTGGAAGCCCAGGCCTGGCGTGAAGCCCAGATCTATCTCAAGGAACTGCTCGACCGCGGTAGCCATGTGGACGCCGCGCACCTCAACCTGGGGCGCAGCTACGAAGAACTCGACCAGCCCGAACAGGCACTGGCCGAATACGCCCAGGTCGGACCGGGCACCGATTACCTGGCCGCCCAGCAGCGCCAGGCGGAAATCCTGCTGGGCAGCGGCCGCATCGCCGAGGCCCGTCAGCGCCTGGCCGACGCCCGCAAGCGCCAGAGCGAATACGCCGTGCCGCTCTATCTGCTGGAAGTCGAAGGCCTGGCCAGTGCCGACCAGACCGCCCTCTCCGACCAGACCGTGCAGCAGGCCCTGCAGCAGTATCCCAACGATCTGAATCTGCTCTACGTCCGCTCCATGCTGGCGGAAAAGCGTGGCGATCTCGGTCAGCTGGAAGCCGATCTGCGCTACATCATCGCCCACGACCCCGACAACGCCATGGCGCTCAATGCCCTCGGCTACACCCTGGCCGATCGCACCCCGCGACTGGCCGAGGCGCGCCAGCTGATCGACAAGGCGCACCAGCTGAGTCCGGACGATCCGGCGATCCTCGACAGCATGGGCTGGATCCGCTATCGCCAGGGCCAGCTGGCCGACGCCGAACGCTATCTGCGCCAGGCCTACGAACGCTTCCCCGATGCCGAGGTGGCGGCCCACCTGGGCGAGGTGCTCTGGGCCCAGGGCAAGCGCAGCGAAGCGCGCAAGGTCTGGCGCGTGGGCCTCGACGCCGACGCCGATGACGCCATCCTGCGCAGTACCCTCAAACGCCTGACTGGAAGCGAAACCCTCCGATGATCCGCGTGCGTACCCTCTTCACCCTGTTCCTGCTCGCCCTGCTGGCCGGTTGCGCCAGTACCTCTCGTCAGGAGGCCGTGGAAGGCCAGGGCAATGCCGCCCAGTGGCAGGCCCACAAGCAACGTATCGCCGCCCTCGACGGCTGGCAGATCGACGGCAAGGTCGGCATCCGCGCACCGCGCGATTCCGGCAGCGGCACCCTGTTCTGGCTGCAGCGCCAGGACTACTACGACATCCGCCTGGCCGGCCCTCTGGGGCGCGGCGCCACCCGCCTCACCGGGCGTCCGGGCGCCGTCACCCTCGACGTCTCCGGCCAGGGCAGCTACCAGGCCGACTCCCCTGAGGCCCTGCTGGAACAGCAACTCGGCTGGCGCCTGCCGGTCTCGCACCTGCTCTGGTGGGTGCGTGGCCTGCCGGCCCCGGACAGCCGCAGCCAGCTGACCCTGGACGCCGACAGCCACCTGGCGCGCCTGGTGCAGGACGGCTGGACCGTGGAATACACCCGCTACACCGAGCAGAACGGCTACACCCTGCCCGAGCGCCTCAAGCTCACCGGCAAGGACCTGGAAGTCATCCTGGTGGTGAAGACCTGGCAGCCGCGCGAGCTGGGCAAATGACCGCGGCGCCCGCCTTCACCCTGCCGGCGCCGGCCAAGCTCAATCTGTTCCTGCACATCCTCGGGCGCCGCGCGGACGGCTATCACGAACTGCAGACGCTGTTTCAGTTTCTCGACTGGGGCGACGACCTGGGCTTTGCCGGCCGCGACGACGGCGAATTGCAGCTGCACGATGGCCTGCCGGGCGTCGCTCCCGAGCAGAATCTCATCCTGCGCGCGGCGCGGTTGCTGCAGCAGGAAAGCGATACCCGGCAGGGCGCCGATCTCTGGCTGACCAAGCGGCTGCCCATGGGCGGCGGCATCGGCGGGGGCAGTTCGGATGCCGCCACCACCCTGCTCGGCCTGAATCATCTCTGGGGCCTGGGCGCCAGCCTCGACGACCTGGCGGCCCTGGGGCTGCGCCTGGGCGCCGACGTGCCGGTGTTCGTCCGCGGTCAGGCCGCCTTCGCCGAGGGCGTGGGTGAAAAGCTCACCCCGGTCGCTCCGCCGGAACCCTGGTATCTCGTGGCCGTGCCGCAAGTCTCTGTAAGTACAGCAGAAATTTTTTCAGATCCGCTGTTGACACGGGACACTCCCGCCATTAAAGTTTGCGCCGTTCTCAAGTGGTCAGGTCGAAACGACTGCCAGAGTACGGTCGAAAGGCGTTACCCAGAAATTCGTAACGCTTTGATCTTGCTAAACAAATTTGTTTCAGCTAGATTAACCGGCACTGGAGGTTGCATATTTGGAAGCTTTCCAAATAAGACCGAAGCTGATACAGTAGCTAGCCAGCTACCAGCATCACTTCCAGGCTTCGTAGCCAAAGGCAGCAACACTTCCATGTTGCACCGGGCGCTAGCAAGTCTGACCAGAGAATGAGTACAGCTAGTACTCTGCAAGATACAGGGGCGTCGCCAAGCGGTAAGGCAGCAGGTTTTGATCCTGCCATGCGTTGGTTCGAATCCAGCCGCCCCTGCCATTTTCCTTCCAAGACCCACCTCAAGCCGCAGGAACTGCAGCGTGTCCAAGATGATGGTCTTCACGGGGAACGCCAACCCCGATCTGGCACGGCGCATCGTGCGCCAGCTGCACATCCCTCTCGGTGACGTCTCTGTCGGAAAATTCTCCGATGGCGAGATCAGCGTCGAAATCAACGAGAACGTTCGGGGCAAGGATGTCTTCATCATCCAGCCCACCTGCGAGCCGACCAACGACAACCTGATGGAACTGGTGGTGATGGCCGATGCCTTCCGCCGCTCCTCGGCCACTCGTATCACCGCAGTCATCCCCTATTTTGGCTATGCGCGCCAGGATCGCCGTCCGCGTTCCGCGCGCGTCGCCATCACCGCCAAGGTCGTGGCCGACATGCTGACCGTGGTGGGCATCAATCGGGTGCTCACCGTCGATCTGCACGCCGACCAGATCCAGGGTTTCTTCGATATTCCCGTGGACAACATCTACGGCTCCCCCGCCCTGGTGGATGACATCGAAGACCAGCGTTTCGAAAATCTGATGATCGTCTCCCCGGACATCGGCGGCGTGGTGCGTGCGCGTGCCGTGGCCAAGAGCCTGGGTGTGGACCTGGCGATCATCGACAAGCGTCGTCCCAAGGCCAACCAGTCGGAAGTGATGCACATCATCGGTGACATCCAGGACCGCACCTGCGTGCTGGTCGACGACATGGTCGATACCGCCGGCACCCTGTGCCACGCGGCCAAGGCCCTGAAGGAACACGGCGCCGCCAAGGTCCTGGCCTATTGCACCCACCCGGTGCTGTCGGGTCGGGCCATCGAGAACATCGACAACTCCGTGCTGGACGAGCTGGTGGTGACCAACACCATTCCGCTGTCTGCCGCGGCTCAGGCCTGCAGCCGTATCCGCCAACTGGACATCGCGCCGGTGGTGGCCGAGGCGGTACGCCGGATCAGCAACGAAGAATCCATCAGCGCGATGTTCCGTTAAGGAACAGCCGCTCTGGAAGCGCCCCGGAAGGCCGTGACGGTCTACCGGGGCTTTTTAGTCGGTAGGGCCGTAGAACTGGTCGCAAGTCTCGGTCTGCCGATTCCTTATCCTGGAGATTCACAATGGTTGATTTCACTCTGAATGCCGAAGTGCGTTCCGACCTGGGGAAAGGTGCGAGCCGCCGCCTGCGTCGTAATGCCGGTAACGTTCCCGCCGTGATCTACGGTGGCGACAAGGCCCCGACTTCCATCACCCTGGTCGCCAAAGACCTGACCAAGATGCTGGAAAGCGAAGCCGCCTACGCCAGCGTCATCACCCTGAAGGTTGATGGCAGCAACGAAAGCGTCCTGGTCAAGGCCCTGCAGCGTCACCCCTCCAAGGGCTACGTCATGCACGCCGACTTCCTGCGCGTCGTCGCCGGTCAGAAGCTGACCGCTCACGTGCCCCTGCACTTCATGAACCAGGAAACCTCCGTGGGCGTGAAGCAACAGGGTGGCGAGATCCTGCACACCATCAACGAAGTCGAAGTTTCCTGCCTGCCGAAAGACCTGCCGGAATTCATCGAAGTCGACATGGCCAAGGTCGAGCTTGACCAGATCGTTCACCTGAGCGACCTGAACGTCCCGGCTGGCGTCGAGCTGGTGTCCCTGGCCCACGGCAGCGATCTGCCGGTTGCCAGCATCCACATGCCGCGCATCCGTGAAGAAGCTGCTGACGGCGCTGCCGAAGAAGGCGCTGCCGAGTAAGTTCTCGCACGCCTGAAAGAGAAGGGCTCCTGACATGACTGCCGTCCAACTGATCGTCGGCCTGGGTAATCCAGGCCCCGAATACGACCAGACCCGGCACAATGCAGGGGCCCTTTTCGTTGAGCGGCTGGCAGCCGCCCAGGGCGCGAGCCTGGCTGTCGACCGCAAGTATCACGGCCTCGTGGGGCGCTTTCGCCACGCGGGCAACGATGTTCGTCTGCTCATCCCCACCACCTACATGAACCGCAGCGGCCAGGCCGTGGCGGCGCTCGCCGGCTTTTTCCGCATCCCGCCGGCGGCCATCCTGGTGGCCCATGACGAACTCGACCTGCCACCCGGCACCGCACGCCTCAAGACCGGCGGCGGCCACGGTGGGCACAACGGGCTGCGCGACATCATCGCCCAGCTCGGCAATCAGAACGGCTTCCAGCGCCTGCGCCTGGGCATCGGCCATCCGGGGCATGCCAGCCTGGTTTCCAACTTCGTGCTAGGCCGCGCACCGCGCAGCGAGCAGGACCTGCTCGACACCAGCATCGAGGCCGCCCTGGAGGTGGTACCAACGCTGCTGGACGGCGACCTGACCCGCGCCATGCAACGCCTGCACAGCCGCAAGGCCTGACCTACCCTACCCTCTTCCTTTTCTTCCGCGAGGACACACACCATGGGATTCAATTGCGGCATCGTCGGCCTGCCCAACGTCGGCAAGTCCACCCTGTTCAATGCCCTGACCCAATCCGGTATCGCGGCGGAAAACTTCCCCTTCTGCACCATCGAGCCCAACAGCGGCATCGTGCCCATGCCCGATGCGCGACTGAACGCCCTGGCGGAGATCGTCAAACCCGAGCGGGTGATCCCCACCACCATGGAGTTCGTCGACATCGCCGGCCTGGTGGCCGGTGCCTCCAAGGGTGAAGGCCTGGGCAACAAGTTTCTCGCCAACATCCGCGAGACCGATGCCATCGCCCACGTGGTGCGCTGCTTCGAAGACGAGAACGTCATCCACGTGGCCAACTCGGTGGACCCCAAGCGGGACATCGAGGTGATCGACCTGGAGCTGATCTTCGCCGACCTCGACAGCTGCGAGAAGCAGCTGCAGCGCGTGACCCGCAACGCCAAGGGCGGTGACAAGGAAGCCCTGGCGCAAAAGGCCCTGCTGGAACAGCTGATCCCCCACTTCGAGGCCGGCAAGCCCGCCCGTAGTCTGATGAAGGGCCTGGACGAAGAGCAGAAGCGCCTGGTGCGCAGCTTCCACCTGCTGACCAGCAAGCCGGTGATGTACATCGCCAACGTCGCCGAAGACGGCTTCGAGAACAACCCGCACCTGGACGTGGTCCGTGCCATCGCCGAAGAAGAAGGCGCCGTGGTGGTGCCGGTGTGCAACAAGATCGAGGCGGAGATCGCCGAACTGGACGACGACGAGGAAAAGCAGATGTTCCTCGAGTCCATGGGCATGGAAGAGCCGGGCCTGAACCGGGTGATCCGCGCCGGCTACGAACTGCTCAACCTGCAGACCTACTTCACCGCCGGGGTGAAGGAAGTCCGCGCCTGGACCGTCCGCGTCGGCGCCACCGCGCCCCAGTCGGCCGCCGCCATCCACACCGACTTCGAGAAGGGCTTCATCCGCGCCGAAGTGGTGGCCTATGACGACTTCATCGCCTTCAAGGGCGAGAACGGCGCCAAGGAAGCCGGCAAGTGGCGCCTGGAAGGCAAGGACTACATCGTCAAGGACGGTGATGTCATGCACTTCCGCTTCAACGTCTAAGCGACGGCGAAGGCCAGAGCCCCCTCCCCACCGCAAGGTGGCGAGGGGGTTTTCTTTTGCGCGGCGATTGGCTGTCGCCGCGCAAAGGCACGGCTCGCGGGGCGTCGATTTGGCACAATGACCCTCGCTCGACCGCCCGCGAGGGCTCTTCCCGCTGCCTGGATGCCGCCATGAACTTCGAAGACCTGCGCCTGTTCGTCACCACCCTGAACGAGGGCAGCTTCACCGCCGCCGCCGACAAGCTGGGGCTGTCCAAGCAATTCGTCAGCCGGCGGACCATGGCACTGGAGGAAAGTCTGGGGGTGCGGCTGCTCAATCGCACCACGCGACGCCTGCAGGCGACCGAACTGGGAATGCTGCTCTATGAGCGGGCGGTCAAGATCCTCGAAGACGTGAACGACACCGAGGAATTGCTCTCCAGCCGGCGGACGGTGCCCCAGGGGGTGCTGCGCGTGAGTGCGCCCATGACCTTTGGCACCCTGCACCTGAGTCCCCTGCTGCCGGATTTTCTCTCGGCCTATCCGCAGATCCGCCTGGAGCTGGATCTCAACGACCGGGCGGTGGACCTGCTGGCGGAGGGCTACGACATGTCGATCCGTATCGGCACCCTGGCCGATTCCAGCCTGATCGCCAAGCGGCTGACCGAGATGCAACTGGTGACCTGCGCCAGTCCGGATTATCTGCAGAAGGTGCCGCCGCTGCTGCAGCCGGAGGATCTGGCCGAGCACAGCTGTCTGCTCTATGGCCATGGTCGCCAGGTGGAATGGCGCTTTCAGCGTGGGGGCAAGCCGCTGGTGCTGCCCATGCAGGGTCAGCTCCGGGCCAACAACGGAGAGGTGGTGCGGGATGCGGCCATTGCCGGCCAGGGCATCGCGGTGCTGCCGACCTTCATCATCGGCGCGGCGCTGGCCTCAGGGGCGCTGGTGCAGGTGCTGGAAGACTTCGCCCTGCCCAGCGCGGCGGTCTATGCGGTCTATCCCCAGCATCGTCAGTCGGCGCGCATCGTCCAGCTGTTCTCGGACTATCTGCGCGACCGCCTGACGGTCCGGCCGACTCACGCCACGGCGCCGCGGGTCGGTTGACGCTGGGGCCACTGCTGCAGGGTCCGCTCGGCGCCGTCGGCGGCCAGGCGTTGGCCGTCCAAGCGCTGCTGCTGGCGCTGGATCGACGGCTGCAGGCTGCGATCGGCACCGTTTTCGGCCAGGGCGCGATCCTGCTGCTGGTGTTTCTCGATCAGCGAACCCAGGGGGCGCAAGGCGCTTTCCTCGGCCTGGGCGGATTGGGCGATGGCGGTGGTGAGCAGGGTGGCGGCGAAGAGGGCGGTGAGGGCTTTCATGGCGAGTACCTGTGTCGGGTGGGTGTGGACTCATTGTCGCCAGCCCACCCCGCGCCTAGAAATCGTCCCTCGGGATAGCGATCATCGACCGCGCTGATGATGGCGTTCAGGCCCGCGCCTGACGCTGGCGCAGCAGGAACAGGCCCCAGACCGCCAGCGCCGTGGCCGCCAGCAGGCACCCGGCCAGGCTCACGCCGGGCCAGCCGAAGTGTTCGTACAGTCGCGCCGACAGCAGCGAACCCAGGGAGCCGCCGAGGAAGTAGCCGGTCATGTAGCCGGCATTGAGGCGGCTGCGGGCTTCCGGGCGCAGCCGATAGACCACGTTCTGGTTGCTGACGTGGCTGAGCTGCACGGCGAGATCCAGCACCAGGATGCCGACCAGCAGCGCCGCCAGCGACTGCTGGGCGAAGGCCAGGGGTAGCCAGGCCAGGGTCAGGGAGGCCAGACCGATGCTGGTGGCGAGACCTCCCTTGCCCTGGTCGGCCATGCGTCCGGCCAGGTTGGCGGCCAGGGCGCCCACGGCGCCGGCGAGACCGAACAGGCCGATGGTGCCGTCGCTGAAGCCATAGGGCTCGGCGGCGAGCAGAAAGGCCAGCGGCGTCCAGAACACCGCGAAGACGGCGAAGCCCAGACAGCCCAACAGGGTGCGCAGGCGGTGCAGGGGCTCGTCACGCAAGAGCTCGAACACCGACCCCAGCAGCCGCGGATAGCTCAGGCCCGCCGACTGCTGATAGCGCGGCAGCGCCAGGCGCAAGGCCAGGGCGGTAGCCAGCATCAGACCGGCCGCCACGGCATAGACGGTGCGCCAATCGCCCAGGGACGAGAGCGCCCCGGCCACGGTGCGGGCCAGCAGGATGCCGAGGATGAGGCCGCTCATCACCGTGCCCACTGCCCTGCCCCGCTGCTCCGGCGCGGCCAGGGTCGCGGCGAAGGGCACCAGCACCTGGGCCACCACCGAGAAGAGCCCGGTCATGGCGGTGCCCAGCAGCAGCCAGGTCAGACTGGTGGCGGTGGCGCTCAGGGCCAGGCCGGCGGCGGCGATCACGCTCATGGTGACGATCAGTCGGCGGCGCTCCAGCAGGTCGCCCAGGGGCACCAGCAGCAGGAGTCCGGCGGCGTAGCTGAGCTGGGCGGTGGTGACGATGCTGCCGGCCTGGGTGTAGCTGAGGTCGAAGCGCTGGGCGATGGTGTGCAGCAGCGGCTGATTGTAGTAGTTGCTGGCCACGGCGATGCCGGTGGCGACGGCCATGAGCAGGGTCAGCCAGCGGCTGAGAGGAGGCGTGGGATTGGACATCCGCAGGATCCGGCAAGAGAGGGGCTGGTCAGTATCGGACAACGGCAGCTATCGGTTAAATGAATCGTTAAGATGGCCTTGATCTCATTTCAAGATAGCGCCATGAATCTCAAGCAGCTGGAATTCGCCGTCGCCCTGGCCGAGGAACGCCACTTCACCCGCGCCGCCGAGCGCTGCCACGTGGTGCAGTCGGCGCTCAGTCACCAGATCGCCAGGCTGGAGGCGGAGTTGGGCGCCACCCTGTTCGAGCGCCTGCCGCGCCAGGTACGCATTACTCCCGCTGGCGAGGCCTTGCTGGTGCATGCACGCCAGGCGCTGGCAGCGGTGGAGCGCTTGCAGCAGGACGTGGCCGCCGCGGTCGGCGCCATTCGCGGCACCCTGACGCTGGGCCTGATCTCCTCGGTGCCGCGCCTGGATATCGTCGAGTTGCTGGCCACCTTCCATGCCCGTCATCCCCAAGTGGACATCCGCCTGCGCCAGGACAAGAGCGAGACGCTGCTGGCGGCGGTGCGCGAGCGGCAACTGGATTTCGCCCTGATCGGGCTGTCGCGCCAGGTGGCCCTGGAGGCGGTGGACAGCCGCCTGCTGCTCAGCGAGGAACTGGTGGCGGTGTTGCCCGCTGCCCACGCCCTGGCAGGACGGGACAGGCTGTCGCTGCACGAGCTGGTGGATCTGCCGCTGGTGGACCTGCGGCGCCCGACGGCAGACCGACGAAGCCTTCGCCGCCCTGGGCCTGCCCCATCGGGTGCGTTTCGAGACGGGCAACATGCAGTTGCTGGAGCGCTTCGTCCGCCGCGGCCTGGCGATCGGCCTGGTGCCCCAGAGTATCGCCAGCACCTTTACCGGCCTGGCCCGGGTGCCGGTCAGCGATGCACCCCAGCGTAACGTCCATGCCATCTGGCCGCCCCTGCCGACGCCGGCGACGCGGGAGTTTCTCAAGATCCTGGAAGAGGCGCTGGCGGATTAGCCCTCGCTTATCGGTCGGCCGTACAGCCGTTGAGGCGATATGCGCGGGCTACGTGCCGAAGTATGGTCCGGTGACGAACCCCTGGGGCGTGAGGCGCTTCTCTGTCCGCAACCCTGGTGGGAGGCTGTTGATTTCCTGGCGCAGAACTGAGGACTTGGCGAGCTCTCTGGTCTCGGCCATGGCGGTCCGCCGATGCGGCCGCTCCTACAGGAATGGCGGCTCCTGTAGGAGCGGCCCATGGCCGCGATAGCTGTGTAGGTCCGAAGCGTAGCCTGGAAAACGGCGCAGCCTTTTCCAGGAGTGACATCGTTGTGCGGGGAGTACCCTCACCCCAGCCCTCTCCCGGAGGGAGAGGGGGTTATCCGAGCCGGTGTTCAGCCGCGGCAGAACGCTCGACAACCTGCTGACCTGCCCTCAGCCTTCGCTGACCGGCAGTCGGCGCACGAAGTTGCCCACCCGCCAGGCCAGTTGTTCGCCCTGGCACTGCACCAGCAGGTTGCGCACCGGGTAGGACTGGCCGGCGACGCTGGCTTCGGCCTGGGCTTCGCTGGCGCCGTCCAGGTGGTTGCGGGCGAGGACCTGATAGCTGCCGGTGGGGCAGCGCGCCGCGGCTTCGCCCGCGCAGCCGGACCAGCTGCCGAAGACCCCATTGCACTGCACCAGGTAGGCCGTGCTGCCATCTCTGAGGTAGGCGTTGTGAGAGCTGGCGCAGCCGGCCAGCAGGGCGAGGAAGCCGGCGCAGGCCAGCAGGCGGAGGGCGTTGCGGAGGATGGCGAGGTTCATGGCAGGGGCTCCGGAAGACATGCAGCCATCCTAGAAAGCCAACCCCCTCCTCCATAAATCGTACCGGCGGATAGCGCTTATCGACAGCGCTGATAGCCGCGGCGCTAGGGGTTCTCGCCCATGAATCTGATGATCTCGCCGCGCAGCCAGCGCTCGCCCGGATCCTGGTCCTGGGCCGCGCGCCAGACCAGCGACAGCTTGGCCGGGACGATGGGAAACGGCGGTTCCTCGATGCGCAGACTGCCGCCCGCGGCCAGCGCCCGGGCGGCGTAGTCGGGCACGGTGGCGAGCAATTCGCTGCCGGCCAGCAGGGCGCCGAGGCCGTTGAAGTGGGGTACGCCCAGGGCCACCTTGCGACTGCGGCCGAGGCGCGCCAGGTCGTCGTCGATGTTGCCGCAGAGATCGCCAGACATGGACACCAGCACATGGGGCCGGGCGCAATAGTCGTCCGGGGTCAGGGGGGCGGGATCGCGGTCGGCGCGCACTACCAGGGCGCGGATGTGCCTCAGGGTACGGCACTTGGCGTTGGCCGGCAGCTGGGTGGTGTAGCTGATGCCCAGGGAGACCTCGCCACTGGCCAGCAGCCCGGGCAAGAGCAGGAAGTTGGCGTTGCGCACCACCAGCACGCAGTGCGGCGCCACCTCGCGCAGATGGGCCAGCAGCGGCGGCAGCAGGCCGCATTCGACGTCGTCGGACATGCCCAGGCGAAACACCGCGCGACTGGCGCCGGGGTCGAAGTCGTCGACCTCGCTCAGGGCATTGGACAGGCCGTCCAGGGCCGGGCGCAGCCGTTCGAGAATGGCCAGGGCGCGCGGCGTGGGCTCCATGGCGCGACCGCTGCGCACCAGCAGGGGATCGTCGAAGAACTGTCGCAGGCGCACCAGGGCAGCGCTGATGGCCGGCTGGCCGAGAAAGAGCTTTTCCGCGGTGCGGGTGAGGTTGCGCTCGTGCATCAGGCTTTCGAACACCACCAAGAGGTGCAGGTCGATGCGGCGCAGGTCGTTGCGGTTCACGGCATCCCTCCGCGAAGGCCAGGCGCCGGGAGAGGCGCCTGACCGTCGTTACCTTAGAGTCTGTTCAAAGTCTCGCGAGCTAGAGCTAAACAAGGCCTAGGCGGCCCCGCGAAGACACCTGAGGAAGCAGATCGGACTCGCGCTCGAGTTTACAAATAGTAAATGAGCATTCCGACCGGGCTGGCGACCCAGGGCCTCTTCAACGCCGTTTGGCCGACGCGCAGCAGACTTTGGATAGGCTCTTACTTGGCGGCCAGCTTGGCGTAGCTCGTCATCAAGTTGCGGTAGTTGGGGATGTGGTTGGACAGCAGGGCGCCCAGGCCTTCGATGTCGTTGCGCCAGTCGCGGTGCAGTTCGCAGGCCACGCTGAACCAGTTCATCAGCTGCACGCCGGCGGCGCTCATGCGCGCCCAGGCGGCCTGCTGCACGGTCTTGTCGAAGGTGCCGGAGGCATCGGTCACCACGAAGACGTCGAAGCCTTCGGCGATGGCGGCCAGCGCCGGGAAGGCCACGCAGACGTCGGTCACCACGCCGGCAATGATCAGCTGCTTGCGACCGGTGGCCTTGATGGCGGCGACGAAGTCCTGGTTGTCCCAGGCGTTGATCTGGCCGGGACGGGCGATGTAGGGCGCCTCGGGGAACAGCTCGATCAGCTCGGGCACCAGCGGGCCGTTGGGGCCCTGCTCGAAGCTGGTGGTGAGGATGGTGGGCAGGCCGAAGAACTTGGCGCTGTTGGCCAGGGCCAGGACGTTGTTCTTGAAGTCGCTGGGGGTGAAATCCTGTACCAGGGAGATCAGACCGGCCTGGTGGTCGATCAGCAGGACGACGGCATCGTTCTTGTCGAGACGGTTGTAGGGCTTGCTCATGGTGGAGTCCTCGGGGGTGGTGGTTGATGAGGTGACGGGCTGCGCTAGGCGCCGCCCAGGAGATGGCGGATGGCGATGGGCACGCCAGGGGTCTGGTACTGCCGCGCCGCCGCTTCCAGGCGCTGTTCGCCCTGGGTGACGCGGTGGTGGTGGCGCAGGTGCTCCAGCCAGGATTCGTCGCAGAAGAATTCCTGCCAGCGGCGCGGTTCGGCGCTGTCCTGCAGCAGGGCCCAGGAGAAGGCGCCGTTGCGCCGGCGCATGGCGCCCACCGCCTGCATGGCCTGGCGAAAGGCCGGGCCGTGCTCGGGGGCGATGTCGTATTCCAGGGTGACCATCACCGGGCCGCGCTCGCGATCCAGGGAGTCGTCGAGGATGGGCGCCGGCCAGTGCAGCGAAGGAGCGATGTCCGCCGCCGGGGTGACCGGCAGGCGCAGACGCCAGGTCAGCCCGATGCCGGCCAGCAGCACCCCGGCCGCCGCGCTCAGCGCCACGCTCAAGGAGAAATGACTGGCCAGGGCGCCCCAGAGGAAGCCGCCCAGGGCGCTGGTGCCAAAGAACACCAGGATGTAGACGGCCAGGGCGCGGGCGCGCACCCAGGCGGGTACGGCGGTCTGGGCCGCCACCTGCAGGCTGGAGAGCACGGCGATCCAGGCCAGGCCGCTGGCCAGCATCACCGGCAGCAGCCAGGCGAAGTCGCGGATCCAGGCCAGGCCGAGTAGGACCAGCGCATAGAGGGCACTGGCGCCGGCCACCAGCAGGTCGCTGGAGAGTCTTTCACGCAGGCGCGGCAAGAGCATGGCGCCGCCGATGGCGCCCAGGCCGACACAGCCGAGCAGGATGCCGAAATCCAGGGCGGTGCCCTGCAGGGCCTGGCGCACCAGCAGCGGTAGCAGGGCCATGCCGGCGCTGGCGCCAAGGAAAAACGCGGCGGTCCGGGCCAGCACCACCTGCAGCTGGAGCGAGCTGCGGGCATAGCGGAAGCCGACCCGGACGGCGCCCAGCAGGCGCTCCGCGGGCAGCACGGCGGCTGCAGGTTGGCGTCGCCAGGTCAGGAGCGCGACGATCACGGCAAAAAAGGAAACGGCATTGAGGGCGAAGGTCAGCCAGGGACCGGCCAGGCTGACCAGCACCCCGGCCAGGGCCGGGCCGAGCGCGCGGGCCACATTCATGCCCAGGCTGGACAGGGCGATGGCCGCGGGCAGCTCGCTCTTGTCGACCAGCTCGGGGGTCAGCGCCGACCAGGCCGGCAGCATCAGCGCGGTGCCCACGCCCATCGCCAGGGTCAGCCCCAGGAGCAGCGGTACGGTCATCCAGCCGGCCAGGGTCAGGCTGGCCAGGGCCAGGGCCACCGCGGCCATCCACAGCTGCACGCCGAGCAGATAGCGGCGGCGGTCGACGATGTCGGCCAGGGCGCCGGCCGGCAGCGCCAGCAGGAACATCGGCAGCGCCCCCGCCACCTGCACCAGGGCCACCGCCAGGGGACTGGCCGACAGCGAGGTCATCAGCCAACCGGCGCCCACCTCGTGCATCCAGGTGCCGATGTTGGAGGCGATGCTGGCCAGCCACAGCCAGCGAAAGGTGCGCTGGCGCAGCGGTTGCCAGGGCGAGGCGGCGTTGGGAGTCACGGCGGCGGCGGTCATGGCGGCGCTCCTCAGAAGCTGAAGCAGGAGCAGCCGAAGGCGCCCCAGAAGCCACTGAAGTCGCTGACCGGCACCCGGCTCTGGCGCGCCCGCTCATGGCCATGCCCATGCACGGAACAGGCGCCGGCGCACTGGTGCACGGCGGCCTGCAAGGGCGCACCGGGTTTCCAGTGACCGGGCACCTTGACCACCGGCGACCAGTCCGGGGTGACCGGCAGGGGCGGCGGACCCAGGCGATCGAATTCCTCGGCGCCATGGACGATGCGGCCACCGACCACGGTCAGCACCGACTCCAGGTGCTTGATGGCCTCTTCCTCGACCGTGAAGAAGTCCGCCGAGAGCACCGCCACATCGGCCAACTGGCCCACTCGCAGCTGGCCCTTCTTGCCCTGCTCCGAGGAAAACCAGGCGCTGCCCTGGGTGAACAGTTGCAGGGCGGTGGCCCGGGGCAGGCCTTCCTGATAGAGCGCCAGACCGCCGACGGTACGGCCGCTGACCAGCCAGTACAACGAGGTCCAGGGGTTGTAGCTGGAGACGCGGGTGGCGTCGGTCCCCGCCCCTACCGGTACGCCGGTGGCCAGCATCCGCTGGATCGGCGGGGTCTGCTCGGCGGCCTGGGCACCATAGCGGTCGACGAAGTATTCGCCCTGGAAGGCCATACGGTCCTGGATGGCGATGCCGCCGCCCAGCGCCTTGACCCGCTCGATGTTGCGCGGGCTGATGGTCTCGGCATGGTCGAAGAACCAGGGCAGGCCGTTGAAGGGCACGTCGCGGTTGACCCTCTCGAAGACGTCGAGCATCCGCGAGATGGATTCGTCGTAGGTGGCGTGCAGGCGGAATGGCCAGCGCTGCTCCACCAGATGGCGCACCACGGGTTCCAGATCGGCTTCCATGGTGGGCGGCAGGTCCGGGCGCGGTTCGAGGAAGTCCTCGAAGTCGGCCGCGGAGAAGGCCAGCATCTCGCCGGCGCCGTTGTGGCGGAGGAAGTCGGTGCCCTGGTGCAGGGTGACGCTGCTGGTCCAGTTATTGAAGTCGGTCAGCTCTTCCTTGGGTCTCTGGGTGAAGAGGTTGTAGGCGATGCGCACGGTGAGCTGGTCGGCGTCGGCCAACTCCTGGATCACCTGATAGTCGTCCGGGTAGTTCTGGAAGCCGCCGCCGGCGTCGATGGCGCTGGTCAGCCCCAGGCGATTGAGTTCGCGCATGAACTGGCGGGTCGAGTTGACCTGGTACTCCAGCGGCAGCTTGGGCCCCTTGGCCAGGGTGGCGTAGAGGATCATGGCGTTGGGCCGGGCGATGAGCATGCCGGTGGGCTCGCCACGGGCATCGCGCTGGATCTCGCCGCCTGGCGGATTGGGCGTGTCCTTGGTGTAGCCCACGACCCGCAGGGCGGCGCGGTTGAGCAGCGCCCGTTCGTAGAGGTGGAGGATGAACACCGGAGTGTCCGGCGCCGCCTGGTTGAGTTCGTCCAGGGTCGGCAGCCGGCGCTCGGCGAACTGGAATTCGTTCCAGCCGCCCACCACCCGCACCCACTGGGGCGCCGGGGTGCGCTCGGCCTGGTCCTTGAGCATACGCAGGGCATCGGCCAGCGACGGCACACCCTCCCAGCGCAGCTCCAGGTTGTAGTTGAGGCCGCCACGGATCAGGTGCAGGTGGGAGTCGTTGAGGCCGGGGATGGCGCGGCGCCCGCGCAGGTCGACCACCTGGGTGGCCGGACCGCGATGGGCCATGGCGTCACTGTCGCTGCCCACGGCGATAAAGACGCCGTCCCTGATGGCGACCGCCGTCGCCTCGGGGCGCTCGGGATCGACGGTGTGAAGCTTGCCGTTGTGCAGGATCAGATCGGCGTGTTGCATGTGGCCTCCGGGACCAGGATCAGAAGCCCGGGCGCAGGGCGCCCGGGACGGTTCAGCGGGCGACGAAGGCCAGCAGGTCGCGATTCAGTTGCTCGGCGTGGGTCACCGCGAAGCCGTGGGGCGCGCCGGCGTACACCTTGAGTTCGGCGCCACGGATCAGCTCGGCGGCGAGCTTGCCGGTGGTCTCGAAGGGCACCACCTGGTCGGCATCGCCGTGGATCACCAGGGTCGGTACGTCGACCTTGGCCATGTCCGGGCGGAAGTCGGTCGCGGAGAAGGCGGTGACGCAGTCCAGGGTGCCCTTCAGCGACGCCAGCAGGGCGATGTTGAGGGTCTGGGTGAAGACGCCCGCGGAGACCTGCTGGCCCTGGTTGGTGCCATAGAAGACCGGGGCGAAGTCGGCGAGGAATTGGGCGCGGTCCTTCAGCAGGCCATCACGGATACCGTCGAAGACGCCCTGGTCGACGCCCTGGGGGAAGTCCGGCTTCTGCCCGAACAGCGGGGTGACGGCGCCGAGCAGCGCCAGCTTGGCGACCCGCGCCGAACCGTGGCGCGCCAGATAGCGGCTGACGTCGCCACCGCCCATGGAAAAGCCCACCAGGGTGACGTCGCGCAGGTCCAGGTGCTCGATCAGCTCCTTGATGTCGTCGGCGAAGGTGTCGTAGTCGTAGCCGTTCCACGGCTGGCCGGAGCGCCCGAAACCGCGGCGATCGAAGGCGATGGCGCGATAGCCGTGGCTGGCCAGGTGGTGCATCTGGTACTCCCACATGTCGGCGTCCAGCGGCCAGCCGTGGCTGAACAGCACGGGCTTGCCGCTGCCCCAGTCCTTGAAATAGATCTCGACGCCGTCGCGGGTGGTAAAGGTGCTCATGGTTGTTCGCCTCTAGCGGTTGAGGGAGTGGAAAAGGCGCCCGAGCGGGCGTTGAGCCAGGGCGCGCACAGGCGGCTCACCCTCGGCATGATCAGGAACACCACCAGCGGCACGATGCACAGGGTGATCAGCAGGTTGCTGGGCACCGGGCCGGCCAGCAGCGGATAGCGCGCGAACAGCGGCTGCCACAGCGGCGGGATCAACATCGTCAGGGGCGCGATGACCAGGTAGGTCAGCACCGCCTGCTTCCAGGCCGGCGGCGGGCGCACGCCGGGGCGGGGCGGCTTGAACCAGAATTCGGCGTCGGCATGCACCTCGGGGGCATCGGCCTCGCGCAGCAGCGGCGCCACCTCGGCGATCAGCGCCTGGCGCTCTGGCGAGGCCAGCCAGGCCTGGAGTTGGTCGACGTCGGCGAAGCGCACCAGGGTGGTGAAGGCGGCGCCCTCCTCGGCCGGCGGGATGACATCCACGCCCAGATGACCGCAGGCCGCGCGGGCGGCGCTGACGGCGCGCTGCAACCAGCGCTGGTAGGCCTGGTGCTGGCCGGCCAGGGGCTGGTGGCGGATCACCAGGGTGACGATGCGGCCGTGCGCCTGGTGCAGGCCCTGCCCGAGTGCGGCGCTCATGACAGCGCCCTGGCGAAACCGCCTTGGGCGGCGTGACGCCTGGCCAGCCGCGCCTCCAGCGAGTAGCGACCCGGCCCGGTGAGCGCCAAGGTGCCAAACAGCACCAGCAGCAGCCAGCCGAACTGGCCTTCTTCCAGCGACCACTGCGGATGCACCACCAGCAGGGCGATCAGCAGCAGCCCCAGGATCGGCAGGCAGGCCAGGCGCGTCGCCCAGCCGAGGGCGATCAACAGCGGGCAGAGCACCTCGGCGAAGACGGCGAAACCCAGGGTCGGCCAGGCGCCCAGGTGCAGCGGGTCCTCGATCAGCCCGAGTTGCTGGCGGAAATGCAGCGCCTTGGGTAGGCCGTGCACCGCCAGGAGCAGCCCGGCGCCACCCAGGCGCAGGAACAAGAGTCCCAGATCCAGTCGCACACGTTCCATGGCCCAGCCTCCCGCAGAAAGAGTCGGCCGCGAGAAGACCCCGCGCCGTCGATGGAGCGGACTTTCGCCCGGACGACGGCTGGCGGCCTTGGACGTCTGTGCTGATTTTTGTACGCCTGTGCTGTGGCGTAGGGCTGAAAGGATTCAGGTCACAGCCAAGGCAGGATAGTCAACCTTAGAGGGACTGTTTAACGCGCGAGCGCTACTTATTCGAATACGGAGTGGACAGTAATCTAGCCCCATCGCATCCAAGCCGGATGCCGGATCTGGAAAAGGACCCTCACCCATGAACACCCAAGCCCTCACCGCCACCACCGGCCGCCTGCTGCTCGCCAGCCTCTTCCTGTTCAGTGGCGTAGGCAAACTGCTCGCCCCGGCCGCCACCAAGGGCTACATCGCCGCCATGGGCCTGCCTTTCCCGGACCTGGCCTACCTGGGCGCCCTGGTAGTGGAGCTGGGCCTCGCCAGCCTGCTGCTGATCGGCTATCGCACCCGGCCGGTGGCCCTGGCCATGGCCGCCTTCACCCTGGTCACCGCCCTGGTGTTCCACAGCCACTTCGCCGACCAGAATCAGCTGATTCACTTCCTCAAGAACGTCGCCATCGCCGGGGGCCTGCTGCAGGTAGCCGCCTTCGGCGCCGGAGCCCTGAGCCTGGATGGCCGGCGGCCGGCGCGGCAGGCGCGGCAGGCGCGGCTGGCCTGATCGCCCTCGCTCGTGTCGCCCGCCTGGATCCTTGGGTTCAGGCGGGCGCCGTCACATCCAGCATCCGGGCGCAGGCCTCGCGCACCAGCTCGAGGAACAGGCGCAATCGCGCCGGATAGACCCGGGCATAGGGATAGATGAGATAGATCGGCAGGGGCGCGGCCTGCCATTCGGGGAGCAGATGCACCAGGCGCCCCGCGGCGACGTCCTCGCGTACCATCCAGTGCGACAGCGCCGCGCAGCCCAGCCCCCGCACCGCGGCATGCCGAGCGACGAAGAGACTCTCGGTGGCCAGCCGCGCTCGCAAGGGGATCAGCCGGCTTTCGCCAGAGGCGCCCAGCTGCAGGCGCAATTCGGTCTGGTAGAACTGGGTCATGGCGATCCAGGGAAGCGCCGTCAGCTCCTCGGGCGCCCTCAGCGTGCCTGCCAGTTCCGGCGCCGCCACCAGGATGCGCTGGACATCGCCCAGGCGCACCGCCACGGTGTCCGGATCCTCCACCACCCCCACCCGGATGGCGCAGTCGACGCCATCGGCGACGAAATTCGGCGCCCGGTCGCTGAGCACCCAATCCACCTGCATGCCCGGATAACGCCGCAGATAGGTCTCCAGCGGATCGAGCAACTGTTCCTGGCCGAAGGCGTGGGGCATCACCACCCGCAGCCGTCCCTCGGGCTCGGCATGGGCGCCGTGCAGGGCGGCGGCGAAGGCCTGCCAGTCACCGAGCAGCTGCTGGGCCTGGCGATAGCAGCGCTGGCCGTCCTCGGTCAGGCGCAAGGCGTGGGTCGAACGCTGCACCAGGCGCACCTGCAGCGCCGCTTCCAGCGCCTGCAGCCGTCGGCTGACGGTGGGCTGGGTGGTGCCGAGCTGGCGCGCCGCCGCCGACAGACTGCCGGCCTCGACGATGCGGACGAAGGTCTCCAGCAGGTCGAGACGGTCGTGGGAAAAGGTGCTGTTCATACGGCTTACGTATACCCCCTGTACCTGGCATTCGGCTACAGGGGGCGATGGTTCTGCTGAAGAATGCGCTCATCGTCTTCCCACCGGATGAACCGCCATGACCGACATTCCACTTCCGCATAGCCAGACCTCAGCGCACCGTACCGGCCTGTCCCCTGCCCTGCTCGGCCTGCTGGCCACCGGCGCCGGCCTCAGCGTGGCCAACCTCTATTACAGCCAGCCGCTGCTGGGCACCCTGGCCAGTGCCCTGCCCGCGCCCGCTGCCGACGTCGGGCTGATCCCCACCCTCACCCAGCTTGGCTATGCCCTGGGGCTGCTGCTGCTCGCACCTCTGGGTGATCGCTTCGACCGCCGTCGCATCATCCTGGCCAAGCTGGCCATGCTGCTGCTGGCGCTGCTGGGCGCCAGCCTGGCGCCGGGCCTGCACGGGCTGCTGCTGGCCAGCCTGGTGACCGGTCTGGCCGCCACCGTGGCCCAGGACCTGGTGCCCGCCGCCGCGACCCTGGCGCCGCCGGCCGAGCGTGGCCGCATCGTCGGCACGGTGATGACCGGCCTGCTGCTGGGCATCCTGCTGTCGCGGGTGGTCAGCGGCCTGGTGGGCGAGTGGCTTGGCTGGCGGGCGGTCTATCTGTTCGCTGCCCTGAGCATCGCCGCCATCGGCGTGGCGGTCTGGCGCGGCCTGCCCGCCTTCGCCGCCACCACCCGGCTCAGCTATCCGGCCCTGCTCGCCTCCCTGGGCGCGCTCTGGGGCCGCCATGCCGCCCTGCGCCGGGCGACCCTGGCGCAAGGACTGCTGTCGGTCGGCTTCAGCGCCTTCTGGTCGACCCTCGCCCTCTATCTGCACGCCGGGCCCTTCCAGCTGGGCAGCGCCGCCGCCGGCGCCTTCGGCCTGGCCGGTGCCGCCGGCGCCCTGGCCGCGCCCTGGGCCGGCCGCCTGGCGGATCGCCACGGCTCGGAATGGGTGACACGCCTGGGCATCGGCCTGGCGGCCCTGGCCTTCGCCAGCCTGCTCCTGCTGCCCTGGCTACCGGGGGTGACCGGTCTGGTCCTGCTGGCGCTGGCGACGGTGGTCTTCGACCTGGGCGTCCAGGCCACCCTGATCGCCCACCAGGCCCAGGTCTACGGCCTGGAGCCCGAGGCGCGCAGCCGGCTCAACGCGGTGCTGTTCACCGGCATGTTCATCGGCATGGCCAGCGGCGCCGCCCTGGGCAGTCTGCTGCTGGCCCGGCTGGGCTGGAGCGGGGTCGCCGGGCTGGCGCTGGCCACCGCCCTGCTGGCCCTGGCGGTACGGCTCTGGCCTGGCCTTCCGCGCCCGGTTCGGTGATCGCAGACCAGGATCTGACGCCGGCCAGCCCGAAGCATCGTCAACCAGGATAGGACGACCATTCTCCTTCCAGCCCGTTAATCAAACCGCGGCGCCACAGTAGGATGACTTCCATGGCGTCGGAACAGACCGCGCCCCCTTCAGACAAGGAGCCTCATCATGCTGGCCATTCGTAAAGCTTCCGATCGCGGCGCCGCCAACCACGGCTGGCTCAAGTCCTTCCACACCTTTTCCTTCGCCAGCTACCGCAATCCGGCGGAACAGGGCTTTTCCGACCTGCTGGTGATCAACGACGACACCGTGGCCGCGGGCCAGGGCTTCGGCGAGCACCCGCATCGCGACATGGAGATCTTCTCCTATGTGCTCGAAGGCGCCCTGGAGCACCAGGACAGCCTGGGTACCGGCTCGGTGATCCGCCCCGGTGACGTCCAGCTGATGAGCGCCGGCAGCGGCGTCAGCCACAGCGAGTACAACCACTCCGCAAGCGAGCGGGTGCACTTCCTGCAGATCTGGATCGTGCCCAACGTGCGCCGCGCCGAACCGCGCTACCAGCAGCAGCACTTCAGCGCCGCGGCCAAGCGTGGTCGCCTGGCCCTGATCATCTCGCCGGACGGCGCCGAGGGTTCGCTGGAAGTGCGCCAGGACGCCCGCGTCTACGCCGGGCTGTTCGACGGCAGCGAGAGCGCCCGCCTGCAACTGGCCCCCGAGCGCCATGCCTATGTGCACGTCGCCCGCGGCAGCCTGGAGCTGAACGGCGTCCTGCTGCAGGCCGGTGACGGCGCAAGACTGCGCGGCGAGCGCGAGCTGCAGCTGGCCCACGGCACCGACGCCGAGGTGCTGGTGTTCGATCTGCGGCCCAACGAACTGCCGCAAATGCCCTGACCCTGTCTGCGCCTAGGTAGTAGCAGGCGCCAAGCCCGGAGGCCGCTCACTCGGCCTCCCCTTGCCGAGAACGCGCCATGAGCACCCAAGCCCTGACCTCCCTGGTGGCCGGTAACGCCACCCTCTGGCTGACGCTGAACGTCTTTGGCGAACAGCTGGGCCTGCCGGTACCGGCCTATCCCTCGCTGGTGGTGATGGGTGCGGCGGCCGACGAGGCCGAATTGCTCCTGGCGCTGCTGGCTACCGTGGCGGTCACCGGCGTGGCCGATCTGCTCTGGTACTGGGCCGGTCGGCGGCATGGTGCCTGGCTGCTGCGCCATCTGCCGGGTCATGTCCCGGCCGCCACCCGCCTGCCCGGCCTGCTGCTGGTGGCCAAGTTCATTCCCGGCGCCGCGGCCCTCGCCACCCTCAGCGCCGGGGCCAGCGCCATGCCCCTGCGGCGCTTCCTGGCCTACGACCTGGGCGGCGCCACCCTCTGGATCGGCTCCGGTCTGGCCCTGGGTCGGCTGTTCGAGGCGCACATCCTGGCCCTGCTCGACGGACTCCAGGCCTATGGCCCGGCGCCCCTGCTGCTCGCCGGACTGCTCGGTCTCGCCCTGCTGGGCTGGCACCTGCTGGCCCGCCGGCACGCTCGGCCAAGTCCGTCGCGACAGTATTGCGCCTAGCCGGTTGCCGTCTTAACGCTAATTAACGATAGCCAACTCGCACGTCAGACAACTGCACGGAATCATTCTCATCCAGGCGGTCGCGCCACGCGGCTGGCTTGATAGGGAGAGCCCCATGTCCATGACCGTCGATAGCAACCTGGCTCTATCCAGTACCCGACTGGTCGGTTTGGCGGCCTGGCAGGAACGGCTGGCCAAGGAAGTCCTGCTGCAGCATCTGGAACGCGGCATCAGCGTCAGCCAGGTCGCCTCTGTCTGCGGCCTGTCGCGCAGTCACTTCACCCGCCAGTTCAAGCTCAGTGCCGGACTTGCCCCGCTGGAGTGGCTGCGCCAGCAACGCATCGACCGCGCCCGGCACCTGCTCGCCGAGCGCCGGCTACCCCTGGCGGCGATCGCCCTGGAGTGCGGCTTCTTCGATCAGGCGCATCTGAGCCGGGTGTTCACCCGCGCCGTCGGGGTCCCGCCGTTGGCCTGGCAACAGCAGGCCCTGGAGCGGCGGTTGCTGACGGAACTGGCGCAGGTGCAGCCGCAGCATGGCCAGCAGGCGGTAGCCTAAGGTCGCCCCACTGCCTTCCACCAGGATCAGCGACTTGTCCACCAATTGCCCCAGCAGGGGAATGAACAGCGCCTCTTCCAGCCCGCGCTGCGCCGCCAGCCGCAAGGCCTCCTGACGACTGAAACACTCGCCGGCCTCGGCCAGGGTCGCCAGCACGGCGAATTCCGACTCGCTCAGGCTATGCAGACTCCAGTCGAGCATGGCGCCGAGGCTGCGCTGGCGTTGCGCCGCCGTGCGCCGCCCGGCCACGCTCAGGTAATAGCCGCCGTCGAGTTGCGCCAGTACCCCCGCCAGCCCCAGCGCCGCCACCTGCTCGGCCAGGATCTCCAGCGCCAGTGGCACGCCTTCGCTGCGGCGGCAGATCTCGCTCACCAGCTGCACCTCGGCCGGCCGCAATTGCAGCCCCGGCAGGCGCGCCCGGGCACGCCGGACGAACAGCCGAAAGGCCGGCTCGCGCATGGCGTCGCGCAACTGCCGCGCGGGTGGCGGCGCGACCGGCAGCGGCGCCAGGCGCAGCACGGCCTCGCCTTCCACCCGCAAGGCTTCGCGACTGGTGACCAGCACCCTGAGTTGCGGACAGCCCTGCAGCAGGTTTTCCACCAGCCAGGCCGCGGGTTCGACCAGGCGCTCGGCGTTGTCCAGCACCAGCAGCAGGCGCCGCGTGGCCAGCGCTTCCTGCAGCGCCGGCAGGCCACTGCCGCCGGCCAGGCCCAGGTCGCTGGCGAGACGGTCCACCAGCGCCATCATGTGGCCCAGCGCCGCGAGATCGAGACTCTGGATCCCGTCGGTGAAGTCTTCCGCCAGCGTGGGCAGCAGGTGCTGGACCAGCAGCGACTTGCCGACCCCTCCGATGCCCACCACCGACACCAGGCGGCGTTGCGCGAGCAGGCGGCGCAATTCGACCAGGCTGGTCTCGCGTCCCTCCAGGGGCGTCAGGGGCAGCGGCGTCTCGGCCAGTGGCGTGAGGTCCGCTTCGCCCAGGCGCTCCACCGCCAGGGCGAAGCCATAGCCGCGCTGCCGGGCGCTGAGGATGGGGTCCCGATCACTGTAGGGCCGCAGCACCCGGCGCAGGGCCGAGATGTGCACCCGCAGATTGATGTCCTCGACGACGGCGCCGGGCCAGACCCGGGCCATCAGGGTCGGCTTGCCGAGCAACTCGCCGGGGTGTTCCAGCAGCACCCGCAGGATGTCCAGTGCACGCCCGCTCAGGGGCAGCGGCCGCTCGCCATCCAGCAGCAGGCGCCGGCGCGTATCCAGGACCAGGCCGCAGAAGCGGAAGGCACTGGCGTCTTCCAGGGACTTGGGCTCTTGCATGACCATGTCGCGCCCCTCGCTGCGGGTCCTGCGGGCACCTGGCGCCGCAGACCCTCGACGGTGAGCGCCTCTCCTTGCCGATAGGTATGACCATTCTGGCCGCTGCCCAGGCAAGGTGTATGACGATCTACGGCGAGAAGCTGCCATCGATGGGCGTGATACCGCCATCCGCGGCCGCGTTCAGCTGAACTGGTAGCGGTACTGCGCCGGGGTCAGCCCCAGATGGCTCTGGAAGGCGGCGCGCATGCAGCGATCGCTGGCGAAGCCGCTGCGAAAGGCCACCGTCTTCAGCGGCAGTTCGGAGTTCTCCAGCAATTCGCGCGCATGATCGATGCGCGCCCGCAGGACGAACTCCAGGGGCGTCATGCCGGTGTCGCGCTTGAACACCCGGGCGAAATTGCGCGTGCCCATGGTGGCGAGTTCGGCGAGCCGGCTGATCGAATAGGCCTGATCGATGTTCGCCACGACATGCTGCTGCACCCGGGTGATGGCGGTGGTCGCCTCCGGCTCGTCGAACAGCGGACTGAACTGGGCCTGCTTGCCCTGCCGCTGGGTCACCACCACCAGTACCTTAGCCACCTCCCGGGCGATGGCCTTGCCGTGGTCTTCGGCCACCAGCGCCAGCGCCAGGTCGATGCCGGCGGTGACCCCGGCCGAGGTCAGCAGCGGACCATCGCTCAGGTAGATGTCGTCGGCGGTCACCTGGGCACGGGGATAGCGCCGCGCCAGGCGTTCGCGATAATTCCAGTGGGTGGTCACCCGCCGGCCATCGAGCAGACCGGCGCTGCCGAGCAGAAAGGTGCCGGTGCAGACCGCCCCGTAGCGCGCGCACTGCGCGGGCACCTGCCGCAGCCAGGCCGCGACGTCGGGATGGGGCTCCAGATAGGCACCCGGCCCGCCGGGCACCAGCAGCAGGTCATAGGCCCCCGGCGGCTGCTGGGTGGTGAGCTCCGTGCGTATCGTCATGCCATTCGAACAACGCAGGGTCCGCCGCCGCCCCGCGGCGATGGTCACGATGCGATAGTGGTCGGCCGCCGGCAGATAGCGATTGGCGATGGAGAACACCTCCACCGGCCCGGCGAAATCCAGCATCAGCACCTCGGGGACCAGCAAGAAAGCCACTGTCCTCGTCATGGCGATACATCCTTATCCGTGTTGCAGTTTGTCCTTGAACGCTGGCGCGTCCGGGTGAAGGTAGGGACGAGGATAAGGATCTGTCCCCCGAGGACAAGCAGTGGCAAAAGGCTATCTATCAGCCTTTTGCCACATGCGATCAGGCCCTGCCGAAAGGAGGGCCTCTGGCTCAGGGTTCTTGGTGGACCTGCTGCTGGCGCTACCCCCGCCGCAACCTGATCAGGGTGATCTCGCTCGGCGCGCCGAAACGCAGTGGCGGGCCCCAGTAGCCGGTGCCGCGGCTGATGTAGACGGTGAGACGGCCCAGGCGGTGGATGCCGGCGACCCAGGGCTGCTGCAGGCGCACGAAGTGCATCCAGGGCCAGAACTGGCCGCCGTGGGTGTGGCCGGAGAGCTGCAGATCGGCGCCGGCGGCTTCGGCCTTGGGCGCCGAGCGCGGCTGGTGGGCCAGCAGCAGGCGGAACAGGCCTTCCGGGGTGCCGGCGAAGGCGGCCGCGGCGTCGCTGCGGTGGCTGGGCACATAAAGTGGCGCCGAGTGGTCGGTGATGCCGGCCAGCACGAAGGGCGTGCCCTGGTGCTGCAGTACCCGATGCTCGTCGAGCAGCACGGTCAGGCCCTGGTCGCGCCAGGTGCGCACCCAGGCTTCGGCGCCGGAATAGTATTCGTGGTTGCCGGTGATGGCGTAGGTGCCCAGGCGCGCCCTGAGCCCTTGCAACGGCAGGAATTCGTGCTGCAGCTCGGCCACGCTGCCGTCCACCAGGTCACCGGTGATGGCCACCAGATCGGCGTCCAGGCCGTTGACCCGGTCGACGATGCGCTGCAGATAGCCGGCCTTGATGGTCGGGCCGATGTGCAGGTCGCTCAGTTGCACGATGCGCAGTCCGTCCAGGCCGGAGGGCAGGCTCGGCAAGGCCACTTCCACTTCCTTGACCCTGGCCGTGCGGCGGGCGTTGTAGACACTACGCAGGGCCACCAGCAGCACCAGTCCCAGCACCGCCCAGGCACTGCCGACGCGCCAGGCGGCGTCCAGCGGATGACCGATGAGGCTGGCCAGGGCCACCACCAGACCGCGCAACAGGCTGAACACCGCCAGGCTGGAGAACACGCCCATGGCGATCAGCGCCGCCCAGGCCAGCAGGCGCGAGTTCATGTCCCGCGAACGAAAGCCCAGGGGCACCAGGACGAAGGACAGCAGCAGCAGGGCCCAGAAGGGTAGCTGGGCGGCCGGCGTCAGCCCGAGGTCACCGATGACGCTGAGGCCGATGAACAGGTGCAGGGCGAAGAGAACCAGATACATCATGGCGCGGGAGCGGAACATGGAGGGCTCTGAGGCGAGGAGAAGGCTTTACCTTAGCACCCCGCCGGTCGCCCCTCGGAGCGCCGGTGTGTTTCCGGCTACAACGATTCAGCCGGCATTCAGCGCTGCTCCGCCTCGTCGGCCTGGGCCGCCTGGTCTGCCCGCCGGCCCAGGTAGAAGCCGAGCCAGGCCCAGAGCGCCGCGCAGCCGGCACCCACCAACGCCGGCAGCCAGGCGCCGTGGCCGAGCAGGTCCAGCAGACTCTTGGCCCAGCCGCTGGCGGCGTCACCGGCGCGATAGACCACGGTGTCGATGAAGTTCTTGGCCTTGTACTGGGTCTCGGCGTCCAGCGGCGCGAAGAGCATCTCGCGGCCCGGGCGGATAAAGGCGTATTCGCCGATCCGCCTGACGATCATCAGTCCCGCCAGCATGGCGAAGGTGGGCAGCAGCGCGAGGCCCAGGAAGCCGATGCACATCAGCAGCGGCACCCCGGCCAGCAGCACCCGCACCCCGAGGCGCTGGGCCAGGCGACCGGTGATCAGCACCTGGCTGGCCAGGGCGCCGGCCTGGACCACGAAGTCCAGCAGGCCGAACACCTGCACCTGGCGGGCGCGATCGGGAAACAGCTCGGCCACCAGTCGCGCCTGCTCGAAGTAGAGAAAGGTGCTGACCGTGGCCAGCAGGATGACGAAGGCGCTGACCGCCAGCAGATAGGGCGAGGCCAGCACCCGGGTCAGGCCGCTGAAGGGATTGCCGGCCACCGGGCGGCGCGGACTTTCGGTCGGCGGCGCACCCGGGCGTCCGGCACCGCGGGTCTCGCGCCAGCCCATCAGATAGGCCTTGAGTCTGAGCGCCAGGAGCAGCAGGGCGGCGGCCAGCAGCGCCAGGCCCGCTTCGCCGATCAGGGGCGCCAGGGCGGCGGCCAGCACCGGCCCGAGCAGCCCGCCGACACTGGCCCCGGCGGCGATGAAGGCGAACAGCCGCCGCGCCTGGGCGCCGTCGAAGACATCGGCCATCAGACTCCAGGCCACCGAGACCACGAAGAGGTTGTAGACCGAGATCCAGACATAGAAGGTGCGCGCCAGCCAGACGCTGTCGCCCAGGCTGGCGAAGCAGGCGGCGAAGGCCAGGAGGTTGAGGGCGAAGAAGCCATAGACCCAGTCGACGAAGCGGATCCGCGCCACCCGCGAATTGAGCCAGGCGAACAGCGGCACGGCGAGCAGCATCACCAGAAAGGTGGCGGTGAACAGCCACTGCAGATTCTCTACCCCACCGGCGATGCCCATGGCTTCGCGGATCGGCCGCAGCATGAAGTAGCCGGCGAACAGGCAGAGAAACAGCGCGAAGCCCGCCAGGGCCGCGGACGACTCACCGGCGCGGGCGTCGAGGACGCGACCGAGCCAGTCCCTCATCTAGGCGAACAGCCCGGCGATGGCCTCGCGCTGGCGTGCATCGGGCAGCCGCCCGCGTCCGGCCTGGAGGTTGTCGACCATGTAGCGCGGGTTGCTGGTGGCGGGGATCACCGCGGTCACCGCCGGGTCGGCGAGGATGAACTTGAGCAGCAGTTGCGCCCAGCTGGTCGCGCCCAGTTCGGCGGCCAGCGGCGGCAGTGGCTTGCCGCGGGTGCCAGAGAGCAGATTGCCACGCTGGAAGGGTCTATTGATCAACACGGCGATGCCCTGGTCGCGGCAATAGGGCAGCAGGTGCCGCTCGGCTTCGCGCTCGCCTACCGAATAGTTGAACTGCACGAAGTCGACCTGCTCCTTTTTCAGGGTCGCGAGCAGATCGTCCAGCGCCGCCTCGCGATAGTGGGTGACGCCCACGTAGCGCACCTTGCCGGCCTGCTGCTGTTCGCGCAGCAGGGCCAGCTGATTGGCGGTGTCCTGCAGGTTGTGCACCTGGACCAGATCCAGGCGCTCGGTCTGCAGGGCCTTGAAGCTGGCGGCCAGTTGCGCCGCGCCGCGTTCGCGTCCGGTGGAGGAAATCTTGGTGGCGAGAAAGACCTTGTCGCGGGCCTGGGCCCGCCTGACCAGCTCGCCGGCCACCCGTTCGGAGTTGCCATAGCTGGGCGCGGTGTCGATGAGGGTGCCGCCGCCGTCGAGCAACGCCTTGAGCACCTCCTGCAGCGGCGCCAGGGCGGCGTCGTTCAGGTCGACATCGAGATTGCCCGAGGTGCCCAGGCCGATGACGGGCAGCGCCTCGCCGGAGCGCGGGATCTTGCGGGTCAGCAACGGCTCGGCGGCCTGGGCGCTCTGCCACAACCAGGGCGCAGCGGTCACGGCGGCGGCCAGGGCGGTAGTGGTCTGCAGGAAATGGCGACGGGTCGGCATGGCGGGCCTCGCGACGATCGGATTCGGAAAGGTGACCCTTGAGTTAAGCGGTTCTTCCAGCCGATCGCGCGCCGGGCTCATTGCGGCATGTTGCGGCGCTCTCGCAGGTTGAGTTGAGCGCAGCGAAGCCCAACAGTGCCCGGGGTCGAACATCCCTCGTTGGACTTCGACAGAGGAGCCGTCTCAACCCAACGTACGTGCTGGCTCCCGTAGCGTGGACAACGGCGTAGCCTTGTCCACTGGTTAGCTCCGACTGCCAGTGGAAAACGCTGCGCGGTTTTCCACGCTACGGATTGACTGCATCCTGTCCTGCAAGAATGTCGTGATCCGCCGGCGGCAGGCTGCCATCGCCGCCGAGGTAGCGGTCGTAGAAATCCCGCACCGTGACGTTCTTGTGCTTGGCCTCGAACATGATGTCGAAGCGGTCGAGGAACTGGCAGGCGTAGCGGTTGCACCAGTCGTTCCACATCATGTCGCTGTGGGCATAGAGCAGCCGCTTGCTGATCTGCTGCAACAGGAACTTGATGTCGATGCGCTCGCTGGGCGAGACGCCCATTTCCATCAGCGCCTCCGGCGGCTGGGAGTAGTGCATGGCCGGACGCACCCCGCGCCAGCTGTCGATGATGCGCGCCACCCGCGGTTCCCAGGGATCGATGTAGGCCTCTTCGTGGATCCAGCAGTGGTGGATGTCCAGCACCACCGGGGCGAGATCGGCCAGTTGCAGGCAGTCATCGACGCCATAGGTCTTTTCATCGTTCTCGAAGGTGATGCAGTTGCGCGCCTCGCTGGAAAGACGTGGCCAGACCGCGCGGATGCCGGGCACGCCCAGGCGGCCGGCGATGTGCACGTTGCACTTGAAGTCCTGGAATGTCTGGCCGTAGCCCATCAGGCGGATCATGTCGGCGTGGTATTCGAATTCCCTCAGGCTGTTTTCCACCACCTCCGGGCGATCCGAGCCCAGCACGCAGAACTGCCCGGGGTGCAGCGACAGCCGCACATCGCGACGGCGGGCCAGCTCGCCCAGCCGGCCGAAGCGATCCTCCAGCAGCGCCTGCAATTCCTGGGATCGATAGAAGTAGGCGAATTCGGCGTGGCTGTAGAAGGGCAGCAGGTCGCTGCTCAGGCGCAGCATGCGCAGATTGTCGGACAGGTCGGCGACGTGCTCGACGAATCTCAGCTGGGCATCGAGGTTGTGGGTGACCACGTCCAGCAACTTGGCCTCGGCGGCGGCGCGCTCGACGCTGCCTAGCCAGCGCAGGGTGGTGGTGCGGGTGTTGAAAGCCCGCTCGACCTGCTCCAGTTCCTTGAGCGACAGGCTGCGCTCAGGGTGACGGTACATGCAGGCAAAGCCGATTCGATACATGGGACGCTCGGGTCAGGGACTCTAGGGATTAGTCCGCGCGGCGCCGCCTGGGTGCGGGTGGGGTGATGGGTGGAGGGGTGTCACCTGGAAATGTGGTGCCTGGGCCTGCCCTCGCCCCAGCCCTCTCCCACGGGGAGAGGGGGTGGTCCGGGATGGGCCTGCATCCTCAGCGCAGTAGGCAGCCAGTGGAAAACGCTTTGCGGTTTTCCACGCTACGGAAGGTCAGGTGTAGGGTGGAAAACGGCGCAGCCTTTTCCACGCGTGCTCGGGCTGCCCTACCCCGGCCCGAACCACTGCGTCAGGGCATGCAGCACCAACCCCACCAGGCCGCCCACCAGGGTGCCGTTGATGCGGATGAATTGCAGGTCCTTGCCGACGCTCTGCTCCAGTTGCTGGACCAGTTCGTCGGTATCCCAGGCGGCTACCCGCTCGGCGATGTAGTCGCCGATGCGCTGGCGATTGCGGTCGATGAAGGGCGGCGCCACCGCCATCAGCTGCTCGTTGATCCAGCGTCTCATGGCCTCGTCGCGGCTCAGGGTCTCACCCAGCTCGGCCAGCAGCCGGCCCAGGCGCCGGCGGATGCGCGAATCCGGCGCGGCGAGATCCGCCTGCAGCCAGTTCACCAGTTCGTCCCACAGCTCCTGCAGATAACCCGCCAGCGCCGGGTGCTCCAGCAGCCGGTCGCGCAACTGTTCGCCGCGCAGACGAAAGGCCGGGTCCTGCTTGAGGCGCTCGATGAAGCCGACCAGATAGCCATCGAAATGCCTGCGCAATTCGTGCTCGCGGTCATGGCTGATCTCGCCGATCAGCCGCGACACCGCCTGCACCACCTTGATCGCCGACCAGCGCCCGACCCGCTCGTCCAGCCCCAGGTACTTGAGGGTGCGCAACTCGCCGCCGATGGTGCGGGCGATCAGCGCCTGGGTGTCTTCGTCCTGCAGCAGGCGATCGATCTCCTGCAGCACCTCGTCGAGCACCGCCTGGTGGCGGCCGTCGGCGGTCAGCATGTCGAGCAGTTCGCCGGACAGCGCCGCCACGTCCAGGCGCTGCAGCCGCTCCACCGCCACCCGCCGGATGAAGGCCTGCACCCGCACCTCGCGCAGGGCCTCCAGGGAATAGCGGGCGACGCCGGTGGCCTGGCTGGCCACCGCGGCGGCGTTGTCCGGCTGACGCAGCCAGCCGGCCAGGCGCCCGGCGGCGTCCAGTTCCTTCAGCTTGGCCAGCACCTGGGGCGTGGCGAGGAAGTGCAGGCAGATGAAGTCCGACAGCTTGCGCCCGACCCCGGCCTTGTTGCGCGGGATGATCGCGGTGTGGGGAATCGGCAGGCCCAGTGGATGGCGGAACAGTGCGGTCACCGCGAACCAGTCGGCGATGGCGCCGACCATGGCCGCCTCGGCGAAGGCGGCGGCGTAGCCCCAGGCCGGATGGCGGGCTTCGAGGGCAGTGGCCAGGCAGTAGAGCGCCGCCGCCAGGAACAGCAGCAGCAGCGCGATGAGCTTCATGCGTCGGACCGGGGTGAGGCCGTCGCCGGAGAGTGTGGTCATGGAAAGGGGACAATCCTCGCGCGGGATGATCCCGGCATCCTACCCCAGACTAGAGTCCGACCCAGCGCTCCTCCCATGCCGATTGCCGCGCGGCCTGGGCCAAGCGCTCCACCTCCCAGGCTTCCTGGAAGTCGACGCCGGTGTGATCGGGGTTGCCGCCCAGGGCTTCCAGCAGCGAGCGGACCTCCAGGGTCTTGAGTTCGTTGTAGCCGAGCTGGTGGCCGGGGGCCGGGCAGAAGGCGGCGTAGTCCGGCAGGTGCGGACCAGCCAGCAGGGTACGGAAACCGCCCAGGCCCGGACGGTCGCCGACCTGGTAGAGGCGCAGTTCGTTTAGGCGCTCCTGGTCGAAGCTGAGGGTGCCGCGGGTGCCGCAGACCTCGAAGGCCAGGCGATTCTTGCGCCCGTGCTTGAGCCAGCTGGTGGTCAGGGTGCCGCGGGCGCCATTGGCGAAGCGCAGCAGCAGATGGGCCTGGTCGTCGATCTCCACCGCGCGGGTGCCGCCCTGGTGGGCCGCTGGCCGTGGGCGGTGTGCAGATCGGCGCAGAGCGCCGCGACCGGGCCGAGCAGAAAGCGCGCCAGCGACAGGATATGGCTGCCCAGGTCGGCCAGGGCGCCGCCGGCCTGGCGGGTCTCGCAGCGCCAGGTGAAGGGCCCCAGGGGATCGCCCATGAAGTCCTCGCTGAATTCGCCGCTGAAGCTGACGATCTCGCCCAGCTCGCCGCTCTGGATCAACTCGCGCGCCTGCTTGAGCATGGGATTCTGCAGGTAGTTGTAGCCGACCCGGTTGACCACCCCGGCCTGGCGCGCGGCGTCGCGCATCCGCGTGGCCTCCTCCAGGCTCACCGCCAGGGGCTTTTCGCAGTAGACCGCCTTGCCCGCCGCCAGGGCGGCCAGGGCCATGGGCGCGTGCAGCAGGTTGGGGGTGGTGATGGCCACCAGCTCGACCTGGGGATCGGCGATCAGGCGCTCCCAGTCACAGCTGCGGGTGAAGCCCCAGGCGTCGGCGCAGCGGGCGGCGCGTTCCGGATCGGCGTCGGCCAGGGCCACCAGCCGCGGACGGACCGGCAAACTGAAGCTGCTCGCCGCGTGATGGAAGGCCTGGGCATGGGCATGCCCCATGAAGCCGGTGCCGATCAGACCGATGCCGATGTCGCGCATGTCGTTCTCCGTCAGAGGTATGGAAAGACCCGGCCGGCCAAGCCAGTAGCCGGCCGGGTAAAAGGGAGGGTGGGTACAGGCTCGCCCTCACCCCGGCCCTCTCCCGGAGGGAGAGGGGGAAAAGCGGTCGGGTGTTGGCTCGGCGCCCGCCCCAGAGGGAGGGGGAAGAGCGGTAGGGTGCAGGCGCGGCCCTCTCCCAGGGAGAAGGAAAGCGTCAGCCCTAGCGCTTGGCCTTGCGCTTGTTGCGGTACTGGTCGATGACCACGGCGACCACGATGATCAGGCCCTTGATGATGTCCTGGACGTAGGCATCGACCCCGAGGAAGGTGAAGCCGCTGGCCATGGTGCCGAGGATCAGGGCGCCGATCACGGTGCCGGTGATGCGCCCTACCCCGCCCGCCAGGCTAGTGCCGCCGATCACCGCCGCGGCGATGGCGTCCAGTTCGTAGGACATGCCCATGCCGGCCTGGCCGGTGGCGGCGCGGGCCGAGGCCACCACGCCGGCCAGGCCCGCCAGCAGGCCGGCGATACTGTAGACGATGATCAGGTGCTTCTTGACGTTGATGCCGGAGATGCGCGCGGCCTGCATGTTGCCGCCGATGGCATAGGTGTACTTGCCGTACTTGGTGTAGCGCAGGGCGATGTGGAAGATCACCGCCACCACCAGGAAGATGATCACCGGCATGGCCCCGGCGCCGATGGCGGTGTAGTTGTCGGACAGCATGCTGATCGGCTGGCCTTCGGTGTAGTAGCGCGCCAGGCCGCGGGCCGAGACCATCATGCCGAGGGTGGCGATGAAGGGCGGGATGCCGGTGACGGCGATGATGCTGCCGTTGATGGCGCCGGCTAGCAGCCCGACCCCGAGGCCGGCCATGACCGGCACCCAGACCGGCAGGTCGGTCAGCGAGGGAAACACCGCGCGACCGAAGTCCGAGGTCTGGGCCAGACTCGCCGCCACCATGGCCGACAGCGCCAGCACCGAGCCGGAGGAGAGGTCGATGCCGGTGGTGATGATCACCTGGGTCACGGCGATGGCCAGCAGGCCGATGATCGAGACCTGCAGGATCATCAGCACCAGGCGCTGGGAATTCATCAGGAAACTCTGGTCGCGCAGCACCCAGCCGAAGGCCTCGAAGGCCAGGCCGATGCCCAGCAGCACCAGCAGGATGCCCAGTTCGGTGGGGATGCGGCGCCGCGGGCGCGCGGTGGGTAGCTCGGCGGTTTTCTTGTCCAGGAGGGCACTCATCTTGTTCTACCTCGTTGTAGGCCGGAGGCGGCGGGCAGGCACCCGCCGCGCGTGACGCGCGCTAGTGCAGTACGGGATTGCCCGAGGCCAGGTGCATGACCCGCTCCTGGGTGGCTTCGCCGCGATCGAGAAAGCCGGTGACGGTGCCTTCGTGCATCACCATCACCCGGTCGCTCATGCCCAGGACCTCGGGCAGTTCGGAAGAAATCATGATCACCGCCAGGCCCTCGGCGGCCAGCTTGGCGATCAGCCGGTAGATCTCGGCCTTGGCGCCGACGTCGATGCCGCGGGTAGGCTCGTCGAGGATGAGGATGCGCGGGCGGGTCATCAGCCAGCGGGCGATCAGCGCCTTCTGCTGGTTGCCGCCGGAGAGGTTGGCGATGCACTGGTCCAGCGAGGGCGTCTTCACCCGCAGTTGCTGGCGCAGCTCCTCGCAGAGCTGATCGAGGCGCTGCTGCTGCACGAAGCCGCCGCTGGCGAAGCCGTTCAGCACCGCCACCTCCATGTTTTCCCCCACCGACAGGCAGGGAAAGATGCCGGTGTCCTTGCGGTCTTCGGTAAGCAGCGCCAGGCCTTTCTGGATGGCGAGGCAGGGATCGTTCATGCGCACCGGCTGGCCGTCGATGCGGATCTCGCCGGCGGTGGCCGGGGTCACCCCGAACAGCGTCTCGGCGACGTTGGTGCGCCCCGAGCCCATCAGCCCGGCGATGCCCAGCACCTCGCCGGCGCGCAGGTCGAAGGAGACGCCGGAAAACACCCCGTCCAGCCCCAGGTCGCGCACCGACAGCAGCACCTCGTCACGCGGTGCGGTGCGCTCCGGAAACAGCTGGGTCAGTTCGCGCCCCACCATCATGGCGATCAGGCCGTCGCCGTTCATGCTGTCGGCGCGCTGCAGGCCGATGTACTGGCCATCGCGGAACACCGCGACCTCGTCGGCGATCTGGAACACCTCGTCCATCTTGTGGGTGATGTAGACGATGCCCTTACCCTGGGCCTTGAGGTCGGCGATGATCGAAAACAGGTGCGCCACCTCGGTCTCGGTGATGGCCGAGGTGGGTTCGTCCATGATCAGCACATCGCTGTCGTAGGACACCGCCTTGGCGATCTCCACCATCTGCCGCCCGGCGATGGACAGGCTGCCCACGCTGTCTTCCGGATCCAGGGCGATGCGCAGCCGATCCAGCAGGGCCTGGGTCTGGCGACGCATCTTGCCGTGGTCCACCAGGTGCAGGGCATTGAGCGGCTCGCGACCCAGCCAGATGTTCTCGGCGATGGTCATGAAGGGCATCAGGTTGAGTTCCTGGTGGATCATGGCGATCCCCGACTGCAGCGCCTGCAGCGGCGTCTCGAAGCGCACCGGCACGCCGCGCAGCCGCACCTCGCCAGCATCGGGCTGGTAGATGCCGGCGATGATCTTCATCAGCGTCGACTTGCCCGCGCCGTTCTCGCCCATCAGCGCCAGCACGGTGCCGGGACGCACCCGCAGCTGCACGTGGGACAACGCCTTGACGCCGGGAAACTCCTTGGTGACGTCGACGATTTCCAGCAGGTATTCGCTGGGCGCGGCCGTGGCCGCGGGGGCGGGAGCTGTGGCAGGGGTGGCGGAACTGAGCATGATCACGATCTCCTCGCCGGCCGTGCTGAGCCGGCCGACGGTTTAGGTCATTGACGCTGGAACTGCTGATAGTTGTCCGGGGTAACGAGATGCACCGGGATCCAGAGATCACCCTGCAGCGCCTGGTGCTGGGCAAGCTTGACGGCAGCGTCCACGGCGCCGTTGCCCATGGCCACAGGATCACGCAGCACCGTCACGGCAAGCTGCTTGCGCGCGATGGCGGCAAGGCCATCGGGAGTGCCGTCGATACCGCCCACGGGAATGTCCTGACGACCAGCGCGTTGCAGGGCCATGGCCGCGCCAATGCCCATCTCGTCGTTGTTGGCCGCCACGGCGTCGATCTCGCGTCCGCCCAGCAGCCAGTTGTTCATCAGGTCCAGCCCTTTCTCGCGCTGCCAGTCGCCGGACTGCTCCTCCACCACCTTGATATCCGGGTACTTGGCCAGTACGTCCTTGACGCCGGCAGTACGCTTGCGGGTGTCGTCATGGGCCAGGCGGCCGAGAAGGATGGCAAGGTGACCCTTGCCGCCCATCTGCTTGGCCAGATACTCCATCTGCAGTTGGCCGATAGCGCGCTCGTCGGTGCCGACGAACACCACCCCGGCGGGAAAGCTCTCCACCTCCGGGCGGCTGTTGAGGTAGACCAAGGGGATGCCGGCGGCAGTGGCACGCTGGGTGATCTTGCGGGTAGCCGCGGTATCAGCCGGATTGACGATGAGCACATCGACCTTCTGGGCGATGAAGTTCTCGACATGGCCAAGTTGACGGACCACATCGCTGGCGGAGTCTTCGACCTGCAGGGAGGCGCCACCCTCTACCTGTTTGGCACGGTCCTGCATGGCGCGGACCAGATAGGCGATGTAATTGTCGAGATTGCCGACGGTAACGCCGATGCGCAGCTCCGCCAGGGATAGGCCTGGCAGCGAGGCCAGAACCAGGGCGAGTAGCAGACGACGGAAAATGGATGGACGGACAGCGGGGCTCTGAAACATCGACATCACCTACTTATTATTGGAGCGGCGGTACACGGCGACCCGTGCCCGCCTTGGCGGTCAACGAATGCAATCTATTAGAAAAAAAATTCCACATCAATACATTTTGGAATTTTAATAGCTGGCGTCGACCGCTCGTATCCTGATCTACCAGGAATGCTCGAGTTGTACGCCGAGGTTGGCGCCATCCAGCGAGGAACCGAAGCTGCCGGTATCGGAAAGCGCCGACCCCGCCGCCAGCAGGTTGGCCGCATCCTGGGCTGCGCGATTCCACTTGGCATAGGTCACGTAGAAACGCACTTCGGGATGGGCGTTCTTGAAGGTCAACCCTCGCGGCGACCAGGTCGGCGCGAGGGTCAGCTTGGTCAGTTTGCGGGTCCCCCCGGTTGCCTGGACCTGGTCGTAGCCAAGCTCGGTCGCCAGCTTTCACTGCTCGGCGAAGCCATAAACGGTCCGGCCGCCGGTGGACAACCAGTGCTGTTCACCCGTATCGCGCTTGTCGGTCTGGTAGACGAATTGCAACTGACCACCCCAGCGCGGGCCGATCTGCCAGTCGAAGAACTCCACCAGGCGATAGCTGGCTGAGTCGCGTCGGGTGCCGATGTCACCGGTGGAACCCAGTGCTACCCCAGGCCCCTCGCCGTATTGCAGGGCCAGGGTGTTCACCCCGCTCCAATTCAGGAAGTTCTGCTGCTTGTGTTGGGCTGTCACCGACCAGCCACTGTGTGCATCCTGCATGTTCGACGGCTTGTCGATATAGCTGGCCCCCAGTTCCAACAGGCCGTTGGGGTTGGTCTTGAAACCGGCCACGTTGAAATCGTAGCGGCTGATATAACGTGTCTGGTCGAAGTTGTCCTTGCGAGAGAAGGCCAGGCTGTATTTGAGATCCCCAATGGGAATGTCTTCCAGACCGCCGCCGGTAGCACTCTGATTCCAGTAGAAGAAGTCGGAGATATCGATGGAGTTGCGCTTGTAGTAACGGCGCCCCGCCCAGACCGCACCGCCGTTGAGGGCCTGTACGCCGTTCCAGTAGGCATAGCCCTGGACCAGACGGGTCCTGCCGAAGTCGCCGTCGAAGCGCGGCGTATGGTCATAGGCGTTGTATAGCTGGACCATGCCATAGAGCCCAAGGCGCGAGCCGTCGTCGAGTCTGAGCAGATCGTGGGACAAGGCGAGTTCGGCCAACTGCTCGCATTCGTTGCCCAGACGAAACTTGGAAGACGCTCCTGGCAGTTGAAAACACTGCTGGGACTGCGACCCCGTGGATGTCCCCAGACCGCCCCTCAGGTAGCCGGAAAAATCCAGGCCGTGCGCCAGCGGCAGGGCGCCGCCCAGCAGGCCCGTCAACATGACCCTGGTGATAGCTCTGTTCATCATGCTCTCTCTATTTTTTATTTATGCGGTGAAACGTACCGGCGCACCGCGGGGCGCCTGTCTGAGCGAGCCATTGCCGGCCCGGAAGCCAAACGCCACCCAGCCGCTCGCGGAGCACGGGTCCAGGACTCGTGCTCGCGGCGGTGGCTAGGGCGTAAGGGTTTGGAGCGACTGGAGCGAGGCGGGCTATCAGTCCTTCAGACGTTGCTGGAAACTGTCCACGTTCTCAGGGGTGATCAGCTGGTAAGGCACCCAGACGTTCTGCTCGACCTTCTCCTTTTTCGCCAGCTTGATCGCTGCCTCGACCGCGCCATTGGCCTGGCCCTTGGCATCCTGGAACACCGAGACCGCGAGCAGGCCGCGCTTGATTGCTGACAGGCCATCCGGGGTGCCGTCGACGCCGCCGATCAAGACCGAGCCCTTGGCCTTGCCGGCCTGCTGCAGGGCCATGGCCGCGCCGATCGCCATCTCGTCGTTGTTGGCCGCCACGGCATTGAATTCCTTGCCGCCCAGCAGCCAGTTGCTCATCAGGTCCATGGCCTTGTCGCGCAGGTAGACCGCGGACTGCTCTTCCACCACCTTGATGTCCGGATATTTGGCCAGGACCTCTTTCACGCCCTTGGTGCGGTTGTGCGTGGAGTTGTTGGCCAGATCGCCCAGCATGATGACGACACTGCCCTTGCCGCCCATTTTCTCCGCCAGATACTGCATCTGCAGGGTGCCGGCCTCGAGATCGTTGGAGGCTACGGTGACCACACCTTCAGGCAGCTTGAGCTCATCCGGTCGGCGGTTGACGTAGACCAGCGGAATGCCCGCCTTGACCGCCGCCTCGGTGATGTTGCGAGTAGCCGCGGTGTCGACCGGATTGACGATGATGGCATCCACTTTCTGGCTGATGAAACTCTGCACCTGGTTCAACTGCTTGACGACATCGGCGCGGGCATCCTCGAACTGCAATTGGACGTGCTCGCTCTTGGCTTTCTTGGCCATGGACTCACGCAGGTAGGTCAGCCAGTTGTCGTCGAATTGCGACATGCTCACGCCAACCTTGAGATCGGCCAAGGCGGACGTGCTGGCTACGAGTAGGGACAGCGCCAGGGAGGCAAAACGGATTTTCATGCGCATCGAGATAGCTCCAGTCGTTATTGTTTTATTGCGGTGGTAAGGCTTTTTGCTGGCGATCGGATGCCCACGCGCCTGTGGCCAGGCACGCGGCTATCGAGACAAGGCATTGGGAGGCGGCCGCAGGCCGCCCAGGTCAGCTCGCGCGGAAGAGCACGGCCGCTCCTGGCGAGGCGCAAAGCACCACGCCCTGGCGCTCGTGGCAGAACAGCCGACCCAGCAAGGCGAGCAGCCGTGAATCCCGCCGAATGCGCAGGCGGTGAACGGCGAAGAGCGGAAGATGAGTGGAGTGTGCGAAGGAGTTCATGTCGCGGCACCTGTCATTATTGTTGTCGGGACGCACCTGACGTGCGCAGTACCCTGGTGACTCGTTACAGCAACTGCATCTGACTTTATTGGAAATTTAATTCCATAACAAGGTAAAAATAGAATTCAAAGTCCACACAAACAGCTATCTAGGTCTTGTTTCGAGCTTCACGACGCCCGCTCGAATGTCTGAGCGTCAGGCAGCGAAGGGATGGACGCCACCTTCACCGCCTGCCCATGCAGGGCGCTCTGGCGCGCAGCATCCAGCACGGCTTGACAGGCCAACGCCTCGCGGGTGGAGACCGGCGGCGCACTGCCTTGGGTCAGCGTCGCCAGCCACCGGGTATAGAAAAGGTCCCAGCGACCGCGTTCGCTGGGCACCCGCTCGCGTTCTTCGCCCCGACTGAGCCAACCCCAGCGCTGATGCTCTTCAGCCCCCCAGTTGCCTTTCTCGCTACGCGGCGAAAGGCCCTGCAACAGCGCCTGAGTCTGTCCATCCAGTCCCTCCACCGTGTAGACGCCTTCTTCGCCCACTACCCGCAGACGCCAGGGGCAGCCCTGCAGACAACTGCCGGAAAGATGCGAGACCACGCCGCTCTGGTGCTTCAGGGAGATGAAGAATTCATCGTCCCGCTCGGGATCGCCCTGATGGAAAAGCACCTCGGCATACACCTGAGTTACCGGCCCGAACAGCGTCAGCGCCTGGTCCACCAGATGACTGCCAAGATCGCGCAGCAGCCCCCCACCGCTGGTGGCGCCGGCCTTGTGCGGCTCATCTACCTGGATGCGCGACTCGAAGATCCGCACCGGACCCAGAGTACCTTCGCGTAGCAATTTAGCGACGGTGAGTACATCGGAGTCCCAACGACGATTCTGGTAGACGGTCAGGGCTACGCCGGCACGCTCGGCCGCCTGCACCATGTCCTGGGCATCCTGAAAATTGAGCGCGAACGGCTTGTCGCTTACCACGGGAATGCCGTGCTGGATCGCCTCCAGGACCAGGGCCTTGCGCTCGGCGACCGGCGCTGAGATCACCAGGGCATCTATCCCGGCGGCGACCAGGCTGGCCAGGTCATCGTGGCAGGCCACCCCGGGATGATCCTGAGCCACCTCGGCACGCCGTTGCGGGGAACGGGTGACGACGCCGACCAGCCGCGCGCCTGCGGTACTGGCGATCAGAGGGGCATGGAAGAAACGGCCACCCAGGCCATAGCCGACCAATCCGATACGCATGGTTCGATTCTCCTCGTGCAGCAAAGAAAAACCCCCGCAGGCAGCGCGCCAGCGGGGGTCGGGACTCAGCCGTAGAAGGCTGGCCGAGTCGGCAGGGTGATGGGCACGATGGTGCCGCTGCGCTGGGCATTGACGCAGGCATCACCGGTCACCGCAGCGATGTAGCCGTCCCAGGAGGACGGCCCGGTCAGTTGGCCGGCCTTGAGATCGTCGATGAAGGCCTGCAGCTCCACGTCATAGGCCAGCAGGAAACGCTGCTTCCAGTCCACCAGGATCTCGTTGGACAATTTGGCGTCGCTGCGCAGCTGCACCGAGGAGGGCTCCGGTAGGCGGGCAATACCATGCTCGCCAACCACCTCGCACTGGATGTCGTAACCGTACTGGCAATTGACGAAGATCTCGACGTCGATACGTACCCCCTTGGCCGTCTCCAGCAGGACCACCTGGGGATCCTTGAGGTGCGCCAGGGCCTTGGAGGTCTTGCGTGGGAAGACCACCTGGGCCGACACATACTGATCGTCCAGCAGCCAGGCCAGCACATTGATCTCGTGAATCAGGGTGTCGGTGATGGCCATGTCGGTGGTATAGCCTTCACCCACGCTGGGATTGCGGTGTGCGGCATGGATCATCAACGGCTCGCCGATCCGCTGGCCATCGATCACCGCCTTGAGCTGGCGATAACCAGCGTCGTAGGGACGCATGAAGCCCACCTGGACCAGACGCTTGCCATGGGCCTGCTCGGCGTCGACGATGCGCTTGCAACCTTCCGCGGTCACCGCCAGTGGCTTTTCGCAGAACACCGGTTTGCCGGCGGCGATGGCGGCCAGCACGTATTCTTCATGAGTCGGACCCCAGGAGGTGACCACTACCGCCTGGACGTCCGCCGCGCCGACCAGGGCGTGGCCATCCGGATAGACCTCGGCGGTAATGCCTTCCTCCTGGACAACCCGGGCGGCCTGTTCGAGGTTGATGTCGGTTACCGCCACCACACGGCTGCCCAGCAGCTTGTGGCTGAGACGACGGATGTGTTCGCGGCCGATGGCGCCAGTACCGATAACACCGATGTTCAAGGTCATGACTTCTGTTCTCCGATTGAAATTGTTGTTACGCGAGAAAGCCGGGGACGAAAGCGATCAGTACTGGCGAGCCTGGGCGGTCTTCTCCTTGAGCATCTGCGAGACGGCAGCGATCTTCTCGCTGGTGGAAACCTCGGCACCGCCGACGCGCCACCAGGACAGGTACTTGTGGATCATGGTCTTGGGCAGCACCTTGATGTCGATCAGGGTGGAGACCTGTTGCTGGCGGGCATCGGCCAGGGCGGCATCGAGCTCTTCCAGCGTCTTCACGCGATAGGTCTTGCAGCCGTAGGCGGCAGCGCTCATGGCGAAGTCCACCGGCACGAAGTCACCGTCGAGCTTGCCGGTCTCCGGATTGCGGAAGCGGAACTCGGTGCCGAAGCTGCCCATGCCGTGTTCCATCTGCAGGTTGTTGATGCAGCCGAAGGTCATGTTGTCGAGCAGCACTACATTGATCTTGCGGCGCTCCTGGATAGAGGTGGCCAGTTCCGAGTGCAGCATCTGGTAGGAGCCGTCACCGACCAGGGCGTAGACCTCTCGCTCGGGTTCAGCCAGCTTCACGCCCAGGGCGGCGTTGATCTCGTAGCCCATGCAGGAATAGCCGTATTCCAGGTGGTAGGTATTGACGCCCTTGCTGCGCCAGGCGCGCTGCAGGTCACCGGGCAGGCTGCCGGCGGCGGCGACGATGATGGCGTCGTCGTCCAGCCGTGCGTTGAGGCGGCCGAGTACCTGACTCTGGGTGAGCGAAGAACCTGTCAGCCGGACGAAATCCTCCAGCACCGCGCGCGGCAAGTCGTCGTCGATTTCCGGTACGAAGTCGGCCGCGTCGTAGCGTGCGGCGTAGACCCGATCGATTTCCTGGCGGTATTGCTCACGGGCCTCGCCCACTTGAGCCCCCCAATCGGCGCGATAACCGGCAGCGCCCAAGGCCTCGGTCAGGGCCTGGAGGGCTTCACGAGCATCGGCCACCACGGCCAGACCGTCGAGCTTACCGGCGTCGAAGGCGGCCACGTTGAGGTTCAAGAATTCCACCTCGGGATGCTGGTAGAGCCACTTCGAGGAGGTGGTGAAATCGGTGTAGCGGGTGCCCACGCCAATGATCAGATCCGCGTCCCTGGCCAGGAGGTTGGCGGCCAGGCAGCCGGTCTCGCCGATGCCGCCGACATTGAGTTCGTGGCTGGAGACGACCGCGCTCTTGCCGGCCTGGGTCTCGGCGAAGGGAATCTCGAAGCGCTCGGCGAAGCGCTGCAGGGCCTCGGCGGCGCCGGAATACTTCACGCCACCGCCGCAGATCAGCAGCGGCTTGCGCTTGCGCTTGAGCAATTGAACCGCTTCCTCGATGGCGGCAGCCACGGGCGGCCGGCGATCCAGGCGGTGCACCCGCTTGGCGAAGAAGTAGTCGGGATAGTCGTAGGCCTCACCCTGGACATCCTGGGGCAGCGCCAGGGTCACGGCGCCGGTCTCGGCCGGATCGGTCAGCACGCGCATGGCGTTGATCGCCGCGCTCATCAGCTGCTCGGGCCGATTGATGCGGTCCCAGTACTTGCTCACCGCGCGAAAGGCATCGTTGGTGCTGATCGACAGGTCGTGGAATTGCTCGATCTGCTGCAGCACCGGATCGGGCTGGCGACTGGCATAGACGTCACCGGGCAACAGCAGCAGCGGGATGCGATTGGCGGTGGCGGTGGCCGCAGCGGTCAGCATGTTGGCCGCGCCCGGACCCACCGAGGAGCTGCAGGCATAGATCTGCCGGCGCAGCTTCTGCTTGGCGAAACCGGTGGCGGCGTGGGCCATACCCTGCTCATTGCGGCCCTGGTGCACCACCAGGTCACCGGCATCCTGCTCCAGGGCCTGGCCCAGGCCCAGTACGTTGCCGTGACCGAAGATGGTGAAGACGCCGGCGACGAACTTGGTTTCCACGCCGTCGACGCTGAGGTATTGGTTATCGAGGAATTTCACCAGGGCCTGGGCCATGGTCAAACGTTGGGTGCTCATGGATTCACCTCTTCGATCAAGAAGCTCCCGGGCCGAGGCCCGGGCAGCGCCGTCAGCCCGCCACCGCCTCGGTGGCTACCTGCTCCTGCAGCAGGGCGATGCTCTGCCGCAAGGCGGGTTGCACATCGGTGAGGCCATGGACGCTGGCGGCAAAGGGTTCGAATGACAGATAGCCGCGATAACCGTCAGCCAGCAGACGCTCGATCTGCGGCGCGTTGCCGAGGATGTCGGCCTCCCCCACCAGCACTCGATGGGCGTCGCGGATCTGGTTGAGCGGCAGGCTGGTGTCCTCGACGCCAGAGATGTGCACCAGGCCCGTCAGCTCGGCGAAGAATTCGGTCTCGCCCGCCAGATGATGGTGGAAGGTGTCATGCACCAGACGGAACACGTCCAGCCCCCCGACCGCCTTGATGGCTTCCACGGCCTGGCGCTTGAGGCGCAGCGAGCACTCTTCGAAGCCCAACGGCTCGACGAAGCCAAGAATGCCGTGGTCGCGCAGAATGGGGGCCAACTCGCTCAGGGCCGTACGCAGGTCACGGGCACGCTGGGCGGCATCGCGGCTGTCGCCACGGTCGTTGAGCGGGCACATCACCAGCCCCTCGGCACCACAGGCCTTGGCATAGGCAGCCAGTTTCAGCGTCTGGGACCGGCGCTCGTCGTTCCAGACGTCGAAGGGATAGAGGGCATTGATGGACAACAGGCGGATCCCTTCGCCCTGGCAAAGGTCACGGACCCGCTCAGGGGGAGTGCCATCATCGATTTCCACGTCGTTGAGATCGTTACGGATTTCAATGGCGTCACTGCCCATGGCCTTGGTCAAGCGGATGAACGCCGAAAGATCCAGGGAGGGGGCAACAATTCGATTGAAAGCGAAACGCAGCGGCTGACTCATTTGTTCTTGTACTCCATAGGCGTTGAAATGGGGGTCACTTGGCGGTGGGCATGCTGAATTCGGCACCCTTGGCGATGCTGTCGGGCCAGCGCTGCATCACGCTCTTGTAGCGGGTGTAGAAGCGCAGGCCTTCCTCGCCATAGGCGTGATGGTCGCCGAACAGCGAGCGTTTCCAGCCACCGAAGGAATGCCAGGCCATGGGCACCGGGATGGGCACGTTGATGCCGACCATGCCTACCTTGATGGTGCGGGCGAAGGCGCGGGCGATGCCGCCGTCGCGGGTGAAGCAGGAGACGCCGTTGCCGAATTCGTGGGCGTTGATCAGCGCCACCGCGCTGGCGAAATCCGGCACCCGCACGATGCCCAGTACCGGGCCGAAGATCTCTTCCTTGTAGATGGTCATGTTCGGGGTCACGCCATCGAACAGGGTGGCGCCAACGAAGAAGCCGTTCTCGGCGCCGGGCACCTGGAAGTTGCGGCCATCGACCAGCAGCCTGGCGCCCTCCTCCACTCCCTTGGTGATGTAGCCCTCGACCTTGGCCTTGTGCTGGCCGGTCACCAGCGGGCCCATGTCGGCATCGGCTTCCACGCCGTTGCGCACCCGCAGGGCGTCGATGCGCGGCAGCAGTTTCTCGATCAGGGCATCGCCCACCTCGCCCACCGCCACGGCGATGGAGATGGCCATGCAGCGCTCGCCGGCCGAGCCGAAACCGGCGCCGATCAGGGCGTCGGCGGCCTGGTCCAGGTCGGCGTCGGGCATCACGATCATGTGGTTCTTGGCGCCGCCCAGAGCCTGGACGCGCTTGCCGCGGCGGGTGCCTTCCTGGTGGATGTACTCGGCGATGGGGGTGGAGCCGACAAAGGAGATGGCTTCCACGTCCGGGTGCTGCAGGAGCGCGTCCACCGCTACCTTGTCACCCTGGACCACGTTGAATACGCCATCGGGCAGCCCGGCCTGCTTGAGCAGCTCGGCCAGCAGCAGGCTGGCGGAGGGATCGCGCTCGGAGGGCTTGAGGATGAAGGTGTTGCCGGTGGCCAGCGCCATGGGAATCATCCACAGCGGCACCATCACCGGGAAGTTGAAGGGGGTGATGCCGGCGCACACGCCCAGCGGCTGGCGCAGATTCCAGTTGTCGATGCCGCCGCCGATGTTGTCGCTGTAGCTGGTCTTGGCCAGGTGCGGCGCGCCGCAGGCGAATTCCACCACCTCGATGCCACGGGTCACCTCGCCCATGGCGTCGGACAGCACCTTGCCGTGCTCGCGGGTGATCAGCGCCGCCAGTTCCTCGTGGTGCTGGTCGAGTAGCTCCTTGAAGCGGAACAGGATGCGCGAACGGCGCAAGGCTGATTGCTCGGACCAGGCAGGAAAGGCCGCCTTGGCCGCCGCGACGGCCTGCTCGACGGTCTGCGCCGTAGCCTGGGCGACACGGGCCTGGACCACGCCTTGCGCTGGATTGAAGACGTCACCGAAGCGCTCGGCCTGGGCCACGATCTCGCCGTTGATGTAATGCCCGATGACGGGGGTCTCGCTCATGTGCTGCATCCTTGTGTCTGAACCGCCGTGCGGCTGATGAAGGGGGACTTACCGCTCCAGCAGCCACTCGTGCTGCGGATCGTTGTGGAATTTCCAGACGCGCCGGGGACCGGCCATCACGTTGAGGTAATAGGATTCGTAGCCATAGGGCACGCTGACCGGGTGATAGCCGCGCGGCACCAGCACCACGTCGTGGTCTTCCACCGCCATGGCCTGGTCCAGGTCGCGCTCGTCGGTGTAGACGCGCTGGAAAACGAAGCCCTGTCCCGGATCGATGCGGTGGTAGTAGGACTCCTCCAGCAAACTCTCCGCCGGCAGGTTGTCGCGGTCATGGCGGTGGGGCGGATAGCTGGAGGAATGCCCGGACGGGGTGCGCACCTCCACCACCAGCAGCGAATGGGCCGCCGCCGTGTCCGGCAGGATGTCGCAGACATAACGGGTATTGGCGCCCTTGCCGCGGGTGGATCGCTGCATGCTCGCCGGCTCGATCAGCCGCGGCGGCAGCCGCTCCTCAACCACCGGATTGCCCGGTGAGGTGCAGACGGCGATTTCGGCGGTGCTGTCGGCGGTCACCCGCGCCTCGCTGCCGGGCGGCAGGTAGGCGGCATAGGGCGAGACGTCCTCGAAGACGCTCTGGCGACCAACCAGTCCGCGCCAGGCGAAGTCGCCCAGCTGCGGATGCCCGCCTTCGATACTGGCGCCGCCGCTGAGCAGCACGATGCAGACTTCCAGGTCACCCGCCAGCACCGGCAGGGATTCCCCCGGTTGCAGGCGATGGGCAGCGAAGCCGACATAGTCCAGGGCACCGGCCGGGACACTGACGATGTCGCGGGCGCTCCGGTCGGCTTTGACGAGCAGATTCATCACAGGTCTCCTCAGGCAGTGGCCTGCGCCACCAGCTGGCGCAGATGGTCGTAGCCCTTCTTGGCGTATTCGTAGGCCGGCGCCACGGCCGGGTCCTGCTCGGCTTCCACCACCAGCCAGCCCTGGTAGCCGGCGGCCACCAGCACCTTGAGCAGCGCCGAGAAATCGATATCGCCATCCCCAGGCACGGTGAAGGTGCCGTTGAGGATGCAATCCGGAAAGCTCCACTGATTGTTGCGCGCCAGCTGCACCACGGCCTTGCGCACATCCTTGAAGTGCACATGGCAGACCCGGTCGATATGTTGCTGCAGCACGCTCAGCGGATCGCCACCGCCCATGTAGCAGTGACCGGCATCGAACAGCAGGCCGACGTCCGGGGAGGTCAGTGCCATCAACCGGGCGATGTCCTCAGGCGACTCTACGTAGGCGCCCATGTGGTGGTGATAGGCCAGGCGCACGCCCTGGCTCAGGGTGAAGGCGGCCAGCCGATCGAGCTTCTCGGCATAGGCCTGCCAGGCGGCGTCGTTGTGGAAGCGCGGCCGTTCGATCAGCGGCACCCGCTGACTCTGAATCGACCCGGCCACCTCGCCATAGACCAGCACCTTGGCGCCGTTCTCGGCCAGCAGCCGGCAGTGTGGACGGATCGCCTCGATCTCGGCCTCGACATCACGGTGCGCCAGGCCGCTGGAATACCAGCCGGACACCAGCTCCAGGTCATACTGACCCAGCACCTCGCCCAGGGCCTTGGGCTCGCTGGGAAACTTGCCGCCCAGCTCGAAGCCCTGGAAGCCGATTTCCTTGCCCTCGCGCAGGATGGTCGCAAGCGGGGTGTCGCCGCCCAGGGCCGGCAGGTCGTCGTTGGCCCAGGAGATGGGGTTGATGCCGATCTTGAGTTGTTGTTGTGCAGTCATGTCAGCCTTACTCATTGGATAGCGATCAGGCACGAGCGGCGCGCCAGGCCTGGATCAGGAATTCGAAGGTGGCGCGCACCTGGGCGATCAGCCCGGCATCGTCGATCTCACCAGCGAGCCAGGCCCGACTCGGTTGGCCGAAGATGGTCCGGCCCACGGCAAAGCCGCGGCAGCGGGTACTGGCACTGGCCTGCCGAAAGCCTTCGGCCAGTTCCTCGGCCGGGGCGTTGAGGCCCAGCAGCACTACGCCTTGGCAATGGGGATCGCGTTCGGCGATCAGGGCATCGAGTTGCTGCCAGACACCGGCCGGCTGCGCCTCGATCTTCCACCACTCGGGATAGATGCCCAGGTTGTACAGCCGCTTGATGGCGCGGTAGAGCACGTCGGGCCGGGTGGACGTATGGTTTTTCGGTGGGATGACCTCCAGCAGGAGTTCATGACCGCTGGCCTGGGCCGCCTGATACAACCCCTTGAGCTGGGCCTCCTGCTCAAGGCGCAGCAGCGGCTCGTCATCGGGGTGGAATTGCACCAGGCACTTGATGATCTGCTCGTTCGGCCAGCTCAGCAGGGTGCTGCCCACCGAGCGCCCGTGCTCGAAGGCCAGGGGTCGCGAATTCTGCAGCTCCACCGGCCGGGCCACCCACCAGCCACGGCCGCTGGCGGCATTCAGCGCATCCTGGCCGAAGCGCTCGTCGGCCAGCAGCCCGACATCCGCCGCCACGCCCTGGCGCGCCAGCGCCTGCTCAACCTCGGCGATGGCCTGGACGAACAGCTGCTTGAGTTGCGGAATGCGCGCCGGATCGGCGCCCACCTGCTGGGCGCTTTCCACCAGTTGGTAGCGGTGATCGAAGGCGAAGATGAACAGCGGCTGCCAGGTGCGGCGGCGGACACTGACCCGATGCAGCCGGGTGAGCACGGGATCGAGGTCCGGCCGGGTGATGGGCACCGGGCTGTGGTGAAGGTAGTCCAGTTCGGCCAGGGTCGGCATGGCCGGGGCGCAGCCATGGCGCGACACCACCAGTCCGCCGCAGGCATTGGCCAGCCGGCAGCATTCGGCATCGTCGCCGCCGGTCAGCCAGCCGCGCAGGAAGCCGGACATGAAGGCATCGCCGGCGCCCAGCACATTGAGCACATCGACACGGATGCCGCGATGGATCTCGCCCTCCTCGAGACGCGCCGGGATGGCGCCGTGGAGCACCGTGCAGCCCTGGGCGCCGAGCTTGACCACCAGGGTCGCCGCCGTCACCTCGCGTACCCGCCGCAGGGCGGTGAGCAGGTCTTCGCTGCCCCCGGCGATCTGGAATTCCTCCTCGGTGCCCACCACCAGGTCGAAGCGCGGCAGGATGCGCTGCACATGGGCGCTGACCTCGGCGCTGGCGATGAAGCGGGTCTCACCGTCAGCCTTGCCGGTAAGGCCCCAGAGCACCGGCCGGTAATCGATGTCCAACACCCGCTTCACGCCATTGCGCTCGGCGTAGTCCAAGGCTCGGCTGCTGGCCTGGAACACGCCCTCGGTGGAGAAGTGGGTACCGGTGATCAACAGCGCCTTGGCGCTGGCGATGAAGGCCTCGTCGATGTCGTCCACGCCCAGCGCCATGTCGGCGCAATTTTCGCGGTAGAACACCAAGGGAAAGGTTTCGCGGTCTTTGATGCCCAGCAGCACCATGGCGGTGAGGCGCTCCCGATCCACCTGGATGCCGCGGGTATCGCAGCCTTCCTGCGCCAGCGTCTGGGTCAGGAAGCGACCCATGTGGTCGTCGCCGACCCGGGTCAGCATCGCCGACTTCAGCCCCAGACGCGCGGTGCCGAAAGCGATGTTGGCGGAGGATCCCCCCAGGTACTTGGCGAAGCTGCTGACGTCTTCCAGCGGCGCACCGATCTGCTGCGCATAGAGGTCGACGCCCAGCCGCCCGAGGCAGATCACGTCGAACTGGCGTCCACTGGCGAAGAAATTGTCACCCATTGGTGGCTCCTGCTTATTGTTATCGGCCGACCGTTCGTACCCGAGGGCCGAATACGTTTTGAAGTGAGCTCAGGCTAGAACGCCGCCACCAACAAATCAACAAAAATTCCACATGAGTTTTTATGGAATTTAATTTCCATATCTGGAAGGTACCTAGACCGGCACCTGGCTTCGACGCCACCTGCCGAATGGGTTAAGTTGCCGACATAAGAATCCCATCGTGAGATTGCCCATGCCCTCTGATTCCCTGGCCGACGACGTTACCAGCAGCGCTCCGCTGGCCGATCCGCCTGGCAATGTCGAGCAACTGCTAGCCTGTATCACCCGCGATTACGACGCCCTGCCACGCCAGCTCAAGCGCGTCGCGGCCTATGTCAGCCAGCAGAGCGATCGCGTCATGGTCGATCGCATCAGCGACATTGCCAGCCAGTGCGAAGTCCATCCTTCAGCCATCGTGCGGTTCTCCCAGCGCTTCGGCTTCAAGGGTTTCAGCGAGATGCAGGCACTGTTTCGCGAGGCCTACACCCACAAGACCACGCCGGTGCAGAACTACCAGCAGCGCATCCGCAACATGATCGCCAACAAGAGCCAGCGGGCCAGTAGCGGCGATCTGGCTCGCGAGTGCATCAATGCCACCCGCTCGGGCCTGGATCGACTGGCCGAGGAACTAGACGACGCCGCCTTCGCCAAGGCCGTCGATCTGCTGGTAAATGCGGAAAACATCTATGTGGTGGGGGTGCGGCGCTCCTTCGCCGTGGCCGATTACTTGGTCTACAACCTGCAGCACACCAACAAGCGCATCCACCTCATCACCGGCCTGGGCGGCGGCTATCGCGAGCAGATGCGCAGCATCGCCCAGGGCGACCTGCTGATCGCCATCAGCTTCAGCCCCTATGGCAAGGAAAGTCAGCAATGCGTGCGCATTGCCCAGCACCACAAGGCCAAGACGTTGATCATCACCGACAGCAACCTCTCGCCCCTGGCCAAGCGCGCCAGCGCTCTGCTGCTGGTCAATGAAGGCAGTGCCTTCGCCTTCCGCTCGTTGAGTGCCACCCTGTGCCTCTGTCAGGCGCTGTTCCTGGCTCTAGGCTATCGCCTGGAGTTGAAGATGGATGAGATTCAGCTGACTCAGGAAGAGGACGACTAGCTTGATAAGGGCGGGCCAGAGCGGACCTTGCGCCCGTGAAGAAGCCCCACCCACTTTTTTGGAAAATATTTTCTAAAAGTATACAAACGATATTTTAATTGCATGAGCGACGACCTGTGCCTAGGATGAGGCCAAGCATTTCGATGGCCGATCACTCCCGCGCCTCGGTCGACAAAAACAACAAGGAGTCCTCATGCCCATGCCCCCTCACTGCACGCTGTCAGTCCAAGCCCTTCCGCTCGGTCGACCGCCCTCAGCCCTCGCCTAGTCCCCCTCTTTTCACGACTCGTCGAGGCTCTTCCCATGGAAACCAGCAAGATCGCTCTGGCCGGCACCGCATCGCCCGCCGGTGCCACCCCCAGTAGTCGCAAACTTCAGGTCATCACCACCATCGCCACCTTTGGTGGCCTGCTGTTCGGCTACGACACCGGCGTCATCAACGGCGCCCTGCCCTTCATCAAGAATGATCTGCAGCTGACCCCTCTCACCGAAAGCCTGGTGGTCTCCTCATTGGTGTTCGGTGCAGCCCTGGGTTCGATCGTCAGCGGGCGTTTTTCCGACGCCCATGGCCGCCGACGCATCATTCTGCTGCTCTCGTTCATCTTCATGCTCGGCACCCTGGGCTGTACCTTTGCGCCCAACACCGCCGCGATGGTGCTCGCCCGCTTCGTACTTGGTCTTGCCGTGGGCGGCGCCTCGGTCACCGTGCCGGTCTACCTGGCCGAGATGGCCCCCAAGCACTTACGCGGGCAGCTGGTTACCCGTCAGGAGCTGATGATCGTCACCGGTCAGTTGCTGGCCTTCACCAACAACGCCCTGATCGCCAATTTCTACGACGGCGACCACACCTGGCGCTGGATGCTGGTGATCGCCACCCTTCCCGCCATCGTGCTGTGGATCGGCATGCTCAGCGTGCCGGAGAGCCCACGCTGGCTGGCCTCCAAGGGACGCTTCGGCGAGATGTTGCGTACCCTGCGACAGATTCGCGAGGAGCACCACGCTCAAGCTGAGGCTCGTGAAGTTCGCCAGCAGGCCGAAGACGATGCCCGCCAGGGTGAAGGCGGCTGGGCCGACCTCAAGACCCCCTGGATCCGCCGTGTCTTTCTCATCGGCCTGGGCATCGCCGTCACCCAGCAGATCACCGGGGTCAATTCCATCATGTACTACGGCACCCAGATCCTCACCGATTCCGGATTCGCAACGAAGGGCGCTCTGATCGCCAACGTCGCCAATGGCGCCATCTCGGTACTGGCCACCTTCGTCGGCATCTGGCTGTTGGGCCGGGTCAACCGCCGCCCCATGTTGCTGATCGGTCTGCTCGGTACCACCTCCTCGCTGCTGCTGATCGGGGTGCTGTCCCTGATCCTCGAGCCGGGCCTTACCCGCGGCTTCGCCATCCTCTCCCTGACCGTGGCCTTTCTGGCTTTCCAGCAAGGCGCCATCTCGCCAGTGACCTGGCTGATGCTGGCGGAGATCTTCCCCATGCGCATCCGCGGCTTCGCTCTGGGCATGTCCGGCTTCGTACTGTGGCTGGTCAATTTCCTGGTGGGTTTCTTCTTCCTGCAACTGGTGGCCTGGTTCAGCATCTCCACCACCTTCTTCCTGTTCTTCGCGCTAGGGCTGGTGGCCTTGACCTTCGTGTTCCGCTACCTGCCAGAGACCCGCGGCCACTCGCTGGAATCCCTCGAACGCTACTTTCGCAAGCTGGGCTGACGCCACTGCTCGCCATTCATCTTCAAGATCATCGTATCCAGGAGTCATGCCATGAAAATCGCCATTGATCCCTACATGTATCGCAACCTGAGCCTCGCGGAGACCTGTCGGCGGGTAGCGGAGTCCGGCTTCGAATATCTGGAGCTCTCGCCCAGGGAAGACTTCCTGCCCTGGTGGAAGCGTCCGCGGGCACATTCGGAGCGCATCGCCGAACTCAAGAAAGCGCTCAAGGACCATGGCCTGCAAGTCGCCTCGCTACTGCCCATGTACCGCTGGGCCAGTCCCCACGAGGACGAACGCCAGGCCGCAGTCAATTACTGGAAGGAAGCCATCCAGGTAGCGGTGGAGCTAGGCTGCGACACCATGAATTCCGAATTCGGTCGTGGCCCCTCGCCCGAGCGCGGTCACAAGATCAGTTGCTGTGGCGGCAGTCATAGTCATGAATCCAGTGAAGCTGCCTGGTGGCGCTCGATGGAAGAGCTGGTCCCTATCTTCGAGCGCGAAGGCATCACCCTGAACATGGAGCCGCATCCGGAAGACTGGTGCGAGACGTTGCATCCGGCCATCGACATGCTCAAAAGCATCGGGTCCGCCAACGTCAAATTTCTTTACTGCGCGCCCCACACCTTCTATTTCGGCGACGACATGGCCCAGATGATCGCGGATGCCGGCTCCCTGATCGGCCACGTGCACATCGCCGATACCTGGAACCACAAGGCCTCCTCGGGCCTGCGCTATATCGTCAATCCGCCGGGCGCCCAGGTAACCGTGCACCAGCACATGAACATGTACCAGGGTGAAATCGATTGGGACCTCTTCTTCTCTTCGCTGGCCAAGGTGGGCTTTGACGGCATCGTCACGTCCTGCGTGTTCGGCTGGGAAGAACGCGCCGACGAGTCGGGGCGTTTCATGCGTCAGGAGATTCAGAAGTACATAGACAAGCATTGGCTACGCTGAGACGGCGCCGCGCAAACGCTTGATCGACAAACAGAAATTTCTTGAGCAGAAGGCTTGACAGGCAACAGCGCCTTGCCAATAATGCGCGCCTCGGATGGCTACGTAGCTCAGCTGGTTAGAGCATAGCATTCATAATGCTGGGGTCCGGGGTTCAAGTCCCTGCGTAGCCACCACCTATTTTCAAGGGTCAGCGTAAGCTGGCCCTTTTTTATTGCCCTCGAAAAAGTCCAGCTGATGGCACCGCTCTTGATCCCCTCTCCCCCCGGGAGAGGGCTAGGGTGAGGGCCCCCGTCACGCCAGACCTCAGCCCCGCCCATGAAAAAGCCCGGCCTAGGCCGGGCTCGATCACCGCGCAAGCAGCTTACAGGGCAACCTTCTGCTTGCTCTCCACCTTTTCCACAGCCGCCGCGTCCTGGGTGTCGATGGACTGCACCAGCGCCTTGGAGCTGAAGGCCCGCAGGTCGCGCAGGAAGTTGTCGCGCCAGGAGGCCAAGTCGGCCTGGCGGATCACCCGCATCATGTCCTCATAGCGCGACTTGCGCTCTTCCAGCGGCATACGCAGCGCCCGGTCCAGCGCCTCGGCCATGCCGACATGGTCATAGGGATTCACGATCAGCGCCGAATTGAGTTCGCGCGCCGCCCCGGCGAAGCGCGACAGCACCAGCACGCCCGGATTTTCCGGGTCCTGGGCCGCCACGTATTCCTTGGCCACCAGATTCATGCCATCGCGCAGCGGCGTTACCAGACCCACGTCGGAGGAGCGGAACAGCCCCATTACCGTGCGCCGGTCATAGCTCTTGTTCAGGTAGCGGATCGGCGTCCAGTCCAGCTCGGAGAAATGGCCGTTGATATGGCCGGCATGGCTCTCCAACTGACGGCGGATGTTCTGGTAGGAGACCACGTCCGCCCGCGACGAGGGCGCGATCTGCACGAACTGCACCGCCCGGTGATGCTCGGGGAAATGCTCCAGCAGCTTCTCGAACGCCTGGAAGCGCTCCACCAGCCCCTTCGAGTAGTCGAGCCGATCGACGCTGACGATGGTTTTGTAGGGCACGCCCTCGATGCTACGCGAGATGAACTGGCGCCGCGTGCGATAGGACTCGGCCTGCTTCTGGATGACGTCCGGCATCACGCCGATGGGATAGACGCCCACGCGGAAATTGTGGCCGTAGGCGGTCAGGCTGCCGTCCTTTTCCAGCACGCCGCGCACCTCGCGGGTGATGTAGTCCTGGAAGGCCAGCTGGTCGGTGTCGGTCTGGAAGCCGATCAGGTCATAGAAGCACAGGGTCTTGAGCAATTCGTTGTGCGGCGGGATCGCGGTGAGGATCTCCGGCGCCGGAAAGGGAATGTGCAGGAAGAAGCCGATGCGGTTGCGGATGCCCAGCATGCGGCAGGCTTCGGCGAAGGGAATCAGGTGATAGTCGTGCACCCAGATGATGTCATCGGGCTTGAGCAGGGGCTTCAGGCGCTCGGCCATGGCCATGTTGACACGCCGATAGCCGTCGTACTCTTCACGGTTGTAACGCGCCAGGTCGATCCGGTAGTGGAAGATCGGCCAGAGGGTGGCGTTGGAGAAACCGCGGTAGTAGTGGTCGTAGTCGCGCTTGGTCAGGCCAAAGGTCACGTAGTCGATGTTGTCCTTGGTCTGGGTCTTGGCCGGCCCGTTTTCCTTGACCGTCTCGCCGTTCCAGCCGAACCAGATGCCGCCCGACTTGCGCAGGGCGTCCAGTACGCCCACTGCCAGACCACCCGCGGTCGCCTTGCCTTCTTCGATCGGGGCCACCCGATTCGATACCACCACTAAACGGCTCATCCTAATCTCCTTGCTTATAATGTGGCGCGAGGTCACGGCTCAGCTGCTGCAGCCAGAGGGCTACCGCTTCCACCGAAGGCAGGCGGGTCTTGGCGACCGTCTCCCCCTCTCCTACCTTGACGGTCAGCCCGCCTCGCGCATTGACGACAGTGAACCCCTCTTCATCGGTACGATCGTCACCGAGAAACACCGGCAGGCAGCCGGCAAAGGGTTCCAGTTCGAGAAAACGGACGATGGCCTCGCCCTTGCTCGCCGCAGCGGGCTTGAGTTCGAAGACGCACTTGCCCGGTTGCAACTTGAATTCGGGATGGTCGGCGGCGATGCCTTCGGCCAGTTCGCGCACCAGGGCTTCCTTGTCCGGCGCCTGGCGATAGTGCAGGGCGAAGGCCACGCTCTTGCGCTCCAGCAGCAGGTCCGGATGGTCGGCCAGGGCCGCTTCCAGGCGGGTGCCGACCTGCGCCAGCACCGTGGCGTCCAGGGTCACCCGATGGATCTCGCCCTGGGGATCGCGCCATTCGGCGCCATGTACGCCAGCCGCCGGCAGTTGCAACGGTTTGGTGAATCCGTCGATCTCCGCCAGCGGTCGCCCGGAAACCACGGCGACGCCATGGTGGCGCGCCAGCTGCTCGAGCGCCGCGAGGGTTTCGGCGGGAATGAAAACCTGTTCCGGACGTGGCTGCAGTTCTGCCAGGGTGCCATCCAGATCGAAGAAGAAGGCCAGCGGCTGGCCCGATGAGGTGAGGCTGTCGAGGTCGATCATGGTAGGTACGACTGCCGGGTCACCGTATGGTTCGTTCACACCTTCCGGCAGTGGCGAGGAATTCCCCTTGCCGGCTCGTAGTCGGATTCAGGGAGATGCTCTAGCAGCCCTGCCTTTGGAGACCACCATGAACAAGCCCGAAATCACCAAGACCCCCGAAGAGATCGACGACATCCAGGACCGCATGGGTGACATGCGCGAACTCGACTTCAGTGATCGCAAGGACGAGCGTCAGGGCCGTGCCGGCGACGAGATGGATGAACGCGACTACGAAGGCCAGTTTCCCGAAGAGCGCGTGCGCCAGGCCGGCATGACCGGTGGCGAGACCCTGGATCATCAGCCGACCATGGACGACGCCAGTCCCGAGACCCTGCTGGACGAGACAGGCGCCCGCTCGCCGACCGACTACGGCGATGCCTGGCCCAACGACAAGGAGCTGAGCGTGGTCGAGGACAGCGACATTGGCGGCGGTTCCGGCCAGGACGAAGCCGAACTCGGTCGCAGTCATCCCCTGGACGGCCAGGCCTGGGACGGCGAAGCCGACGAACCCAACGAAGCCGAGACCCAAAGGGACGCCCGCTACGCCGATCTGGACGCCAACGACGAAGAACTCGCCGGGGACATCGGTCTGGACCTGGACGAAAAGCGCGCCGATCACTGAAACCGCTGAAGGCCTAGTCGAGCAGCGTACAGGCCATCACCAGCGCGTCTTCCCGGCCGCCGACCGCGGGATAATAATCCCGCCGGCGGCCGATCTCGTTGAAGCCATAGCGTTCATACAGCCGGTAAGCCGCCTGATTGCTGGCGCGCACCTCCAGAAAGCACTCGTTGGCCTTGGCCTTGCGTGCTTCCTGCAGCAGGTGTTCCAGCAGCCGCAGGCCGAGACCGCGTCCCTGGCTTTCCGGCTTGATGGTGATGTTGAGCAGATGGGCCTCGTCGAGGATGACATTGATCACCCCGTGCCCCACCTGCTGCTCGCCGGCCGTCATCACCCAGCAGTCGTAGGACTTGAGCGCATCGCTGAAGATGCCGCGGGTCCAGGGATGGCTGAAGGCCTGATATTCGATCTTCAATACCGTGTTCAGATCGGCTTCGGTCATCCGCCGAAAGCTCACCGCATCGTTCATTGCTGTTCCATCCAGCGGCGCCGCAACGGGCGCATGGCTTGCCAGAGCGCGGCCTTGGCGGCCGGCTCTTCCATCAAGATATCCAGCCCCGGCACCAGCCAGGCCGGTCCCAGGGCGGTGTCCTGCTCCGCTCCCGTGAGCTGCGCATCCGCGACGCCGCTGCAGCGCCGTGCGGCGCCGCCGATCAGCCAGAGGCCCAGGCCTTCGCCCAGGCGCTCCTGGTGCCCCGAGACGAAGCTCTGCACGAATTCGGCCGCCGCCGCCGGGCCCTGGTCGAGCTGGCCGCTGTTGAGCAGCGGCCAGCGAATGGGCTCTTCGCTGACGATCCGTGGCGTGTCCGGCAGGCCGGCAGCGCGCAGCAGATCCCGCAGCAGCAGATAGGCCGGATCGCGCGAGCCCAGGGTGTCGCCGGTGGGCAACTCCAGCAGCAGCAGGCAACGCCCGGCCTGTAACAGCTGCAGGGCGAAGCGCGGCGCCGGCTCCCGCGGTGGCAGCGGCGCCCGCTCCGGTTCCGGCTCGGCCACCGGAGTGGCAACGGGCTTCAGCGCCGCGGGTCGCGGGATCTCGATACGCGGCCGATGCGCCGCCGGTGCCTCGACTGCCGCAGCGGCCGGCGCGGCCTTGGCCACCGGCTCCGGGCGGACCACCCGGGCGGCGACGGGCGCCTCTTCCGGCGCCTCGACCCACAGGGCTTCCGGCCGCGAAGGCGCAGCGAAGGGCAACACAGTGCGCGGCACCCAGACATCCAGCTGCAACGCCTGCAGATAGGCGCGACGACGCGCCTCGGCGGCAAGCGCGGGGCTGGTGGCGGTGACGGGGTCGGACATGGGCGGATCCTTCGGACACGCGGCGGGATAATTCGGGGCGGCATTGTCGCGCGGATCGCCCCGGATCGAAAGGCCGCCCTGCCCATCGGTCCCACCGCGGTCACATCGAAGGCTCTGGCGTCTGGAGTACAATGGCACTTTTGTCTGGTGCGGTCCCCGCCATGATCGACCCCAAACGCGTCCTGCGTACCCTCGCCGAACACTGGCACCTCATCGACCCGCTGTGCGCCCACTTCGACAGCGGCACCCTGGGCCTGGCCGAGTTGCGTGCCCGCCTGGCCGAGCAGCTGCCCGAGCGCACGCCGGCCGACCTCACCGCCCTGCTCGACACCTGGATCCGCCTGGACATCCTGGTGCCGGTGGCCAAAAGTCCCAATCGCTTCGAACTCAATGGCCAGATCCACGATTTCCTCGGCTATCTCAGGCGCGAACACCGGCTGGGCCTGTGCCTGGAGATCGAGGCCTACCTGCGCCACCTGGAGCGCCTCGCCGGCCACATCCGCGAAGCCTTCGACAACCGCGACGGCCCCGACCTCGTCCGCCAGCTGCGCCTGCTGGACATGCGCGTGCGCGATGTCCTCAAGAAGCTGGCCAACGACGGCCATGCCCTAGAGGGCGTCGCCGAGCGCGCCAAGACCAGCGATCGCCAGATCCCCCTGCGCCAGCGCTATGCCGAGGTGCTGGCCACCTGGGACGAATACGTCGAGCCGATGATCCAGCTGGTGGCCGCCGACGGCGCTTTCGAGCGCGGCGTGCACCGCGTCGAGCAGGTGCTCCTGCACCTGCTGGGCGAACAGCAGCGCCTCGGCCAGCTGGTCGACGATGACCTGCTGCTGCGCACCCAGGCGCGCATCCTGGAGATGCACAACGCCGCCCAGCTGGCGCTCAGACGTGCCCGCGAATTGCTGCTGCCGCTGCGTGAGGAAGCGCGCCGGCACAATGCCGTGACCCGCGGCGCCGCCCTGGCCCTGGCCACCATCCGCCGCAAGGGCCTCGACGCCGTGCCCCAGGCCGCCCTGCCCCTGTTCAGCCGGCCTCAGAGCGTCTTTCTCGGCACCACCGCCCAGGTGGAAAGCTATGTCTACGCCCTGGCGCGCTTCGAACCCAAACCGGCGCGCTTCCCCAGCCAGAGCAATCGCCCGCGTGACAGCGAGCGCCCGGCGGCGCCCCGCACCGCCCGCGAGATGCTCGACCTCTGCCAGGACGCCCTGCCGCTGTCCGATCTCATGGCCTGGCTGCTGGAGCAGGAACCGGCCGGCGACACCGATGAGTTGCTCTACTGGTTCTCGCGCCTGTCCCGCGATACGCGCTTCCAGCGCCAGCGCCTGGACCGCCGCCACTACGACACCCTCGAACACCGCGTCAGCCTGTGCTCCTACGCGCTGACCGCCCGATCCCTCGCGAGCGACGCCCATGCAACTTGATCTCAACGAAATGACCCAGCTCGCGCCCATCTTTCGCGAGCTGTTCAAGGGCTATCACCTGTCCCGCAGCGAGCCCGAGAGCTACGCCCAGCTCAGCCAGCAGCAGGACCAGTACCGCGCCCTGTTCCGCGCCCTCGGCTTCGAACTGGTCTGCGATCCGCGCGGCTTCTACTACTTCGTGCCCGAGCAGATGGGCGCCCAGGTCAACAAGACCGCCCAGCGCCTGGCGCTGTTCACCTTCATCCTGGTCGAGCACCTGGCCGACCAGGGCCGCGACCCGCTGGCGGTGCTCGACGGCGGCACCCTGGGCCGGCACGAGTTGCCGGCGCTGCTGGACAAGTACCGCGACCTCTTCCTGCAGGCCGAGGTCACCACCCAGGAAGAGCTGGAGGAAAAGATCCTGCGCCGCCTGACCCAGCTCGGCTTCGCCCTGGACAGCAACGGCACCTACCGCTTCCTGCCGCCCATGCACCGCTTTCTCGATGTCTGCCTGACCGTGCAGCAGGATCGCGACCTGGCCGCCGGCCTGCATGCCAGCGACCTGCCGCTGCCGGCCCCGACCCTCGCCAGCGACGAAGACGGCAGCGAGCAGGAAGGCGCCGACGAGGATGACGAAGAGGCCGCCCTGGCCCGCGCCATCGCCGCAGAACGGGAGTTCGACCTATGATCCGCTACGGCATCAGCCGCTTCGCCCTGCTCAACACCGCCGGCTACAGCCTCGGCCTCTTCCCGCTGGAACAGCCGCTGTCGGTCTACGGCGCCAACAACCTGGGCAAGAGCGCCTCGATCAACGCCCTGCAATTCCCCATCCTGGCGCGGCTCTCCGACATGAGCTTCGGCAAGTACAGCAACGAGCAGTCGCGCAAGTTCTACTTCGCCACCGACACCAGCTACATCCTCATCGAACTGCGCCTGGCCCACGGCCCCCACGTCATCGGCGTGGCCGGTCGCGGCCCGGGGGGTGGCTTCGGCCACCAGTTCTTCGCCTATGCTGGCGAACTGGACCTGGCCCACTACCAGCGCGACGGCGCCTGCCTGCGCCAGCGCGAACTCTTCGCCAGCCTGGAGCGTGCCGGCCTCAAGGCCTATGAGGTCAAACCCGAGGAATTACGCCGCCTGCTGGTCGGCGGCCATACCAGCATTCCCCTGGACCTGACGCTGATCCCGCTGCGATCCACCAGCGAACAGAGTCTCAAGACCTTCCGCGCCCTGTTCATCAACCTGCTGCACATGCGCGAGATCACCGCGGCCAAGCTCAAGCAGCTGTTTCTCGATGCCTTCGAGCACAGCCTGAGATCCGGCAGCGTCGACTACATTGCCGCCTGCGAGGAAGCCTTCCGCGACGTCCGCCGCATGGAGCAGGACTACCAGTCGCTGGTCGCCGCCGGCCCGCTGGTGGAGGCCCTGGCCAATGGCGTCGAGCAGCGCGACCGCCTGAGGGGCAAGCTGCATCGCCTCTCGCCGCTGCTCGACAGTCTGCTCGGCACCTGGCAGCACTACGCCCTCGACCGCCGTGACGAACTCCTGGCCCAGACCGAACACTACCGCCAGGAACAGGACGGTCTGCAGCAAAGCCAGCGCGACGGCACCAGCGAACTGATGCGCCGCGAGCGCGAGATCAGCGGCCTGCAGCGCTGGCTCGCCGAGCTGGCCCAGCTCAAGCACCGCTTCGCCCTGGTGGAGTCCACCGCGCCCCTCGAAGCCCAGCTGCTGGCCGCCAAGGACGCCCACGACGAACTGGCCGGCGCCCTGTCCCAAGCGCGTCAGTTCAGCAGCGAAGACCTCGACCAGCGCGTCCGCGAACTGGAGCAGCGCCTCAAGGGTATTCGCCAGCAACTCGACCACGCCGACAACAACAGCTACGCCCGCCTGCGCGAGGAATTCAGCCAGGCCGACGTCGACCGCCTGATGCGGCTGTTCAACGGCCAGCTGTTCAGCCTGCCGCTCGGCCCCAAGGGCATCGAACTGAGCGAAGACGGCAACTGGGTAAAGACCTTCGAAGGCATCCTGGCGCGTTTCCAGGGCGATCGCCTCGAATTGCCGGGTCTGTCCCTCGACCTGTCGGGCATCGAGCCACCGACCCTGCAGGCCCTCGCCGATCGCGCCGCCCTGCGTGACCAGAAGGACCGCCTGGAGCGCGAACTCAAGCAACTCAAGGCGCAGCAGGGCGTCAGCCTCGACCGCCAGGCCAGCAAGGCCCAGGCCGAGGCCCTCTACCAGCAGGTCCTGGATGCCCAGAAGGCCCTGGAAGACTTCCGTCGCTGCCAGACCCTGGGTGCCGAGGAAAACGAGAAGCTCGAACAACTGGCCCAGCTGGAAGCCGCCCAGGATGAACTGAGACGCGCCGGCGACGCCTTCACCGAACGCGTCCAGCAACTCTCCGCCAAGCTGCAGCTGATCGGTCGTCAGCTGGCCGACCTGGAAGCCAAGGACCGCACCCTGGCCGACGCCCTGCGCCGCCGCCAGCTGCTGCCTACCGACCTGCCCCAGGGCACGCCCTTCATGGAAGCGGTCGACGATTCCCTGGAAAACCTGCTGCCGCTGCTCAACGACTACCAGGACACCTGGCAGGCCCTGCAGCGCGCCGACACCCAGATCGAGGCGCTCTATGCCCAAGTCCGCCTTAAGGGCGTCGCCAAGTTCGACAACGAAGAAGACCCCGAGCGCCGCCTGCAGCTGCTGGTCAACGCCTACGCCCATCGCCAGGACGAAGCCCTGACCCTGGCCAAGGCCCGCCGCGCCGCCGTCACCGACATCGCCCGGACCCTGAGAAACATCCGCAGCGACTACGACAACCTCGAACACCAGCTGCAGCTGTTCAATCGCGAGATCAATCGCAAGCAGGTCTCCAACCTGGAGAGCTTCCGCATCGTCCTGGCGCCGAACAAGGAGGCGCTCAAGCACATCGACCAGATCATCCACAGCGCCGGTCAGTACGAGGAAGGCGAAACCCTGTCGGTCTTCGATCTCACCCAGGACAGCAGCCAGGACCAGAAGAACGAGGAGGCCAAGGAATACCTGGCACGCCTGGTAGCCGCCAACGGCAACCAGCTCGGCCTCAAGGACCTCTTCGAGCTGGCCTTCGAGATCACCAAGCAGGGCGGCCAGCCGATCCTGCACACCGATATCGACGGCGCCGCCTCCAACGGCACCACCATGACCATCAAGGCGCTCACCAACATGTACCTGTTGCTGCACCTGATGGACCGGGAGCAGGCCGCCAAGATCCGCCTGCCCTACTACCTGGACGAAGCCGCCGACATCGACGAACGCAACCAGCAGGCGCTGATCGAGACCAGCCAGCAACTGGGCTTCGTGCCCATCCTGGCCAGCGTCAAACCCCAGGTCAGCGCCCAGGTCGCCATCGACCTCGAAGGCGGCAGCGGCCCCGGCGGTATCTACATCGACGAAGCCGACTGGAAGTACATAGCCAAACGCGACCTGGCCCTGCCCGAACCCGCTTGAGCCCACTCCAGAACGCAAAAAGCCCGGCACATGCCGGGCTTTTTCTTGCTCGCGTAACGCTGTCGTAGGTTGGGCTGAGCCTCGCTATCCAAAATCCAAACCCGGCCCCTCAGCATCCTTCCGCAGTTCGCTTGATACCTGGAGCGAATCTCCCTCGTTGGGCTTCGCTGCACTCGCGCCAACCTACGACCTGATCCGTACGTGCGATCACACGTCCTCAGCTTAAAACATAACAGCCCGGCGCAGCCGGGCTGTTATGGCTCTTGTGCTTTTGCAGACTCAAAGCAGCCCCTGAAATCTAGGAAGCATCCTCAAGCCCTAGCCGCACCGCTCCTGGTCCCCTCTCCCCCGGGAGAGGGCTAGGGTGAGGGCAATCTCAACTCCGCAGCCTATCGGCTATCAAAGCAGCGCCCTGCCTCAGCCAAACTTTTCCCGCCCCAAAGACAACACCCCCGTCAGAATGAACTGAGCGGGGGTGCTGGGTGTTAGGCGCTTGACGATGACCTACTCTCACATGGGGAAGCCCCACACTACCATCGGCGATGCATCGTTTCACTTCT